>NZ_JBDQQO010000005.1:0-427254 GCF_039888655.1 Gorillibacterium sp. CAU 1737 | reverse complement strand
ACCGCTTGGAGTTTCAACGCTGCCGGATAGCTTTGATAGTGGGATCGGGTTTCTAAGCCCTCGTACCCGTATATTTCATACCGTCGCCGCCATTTCCCGATTGAGTTTTTGGTTACACCAAACTTTCGAGCTGCAGCTTTTATCCCGATCAATCCTTGCTTTATTTCTTCAAGGATCGTTAATTTCTCAAATGCCGTAAATTTCTTTTTCTCCATAAAAATACTCCCCATACAGTAACAGGTCTTTGTTTTTTCACCTGTCTACTATATGGGGAGCATATCACGTCACTCCTGTGCCGGTGAGGACATCCCCTTTTTCCGTTTGGTCAAGTTTATCATGGATCATCGATGTGTTCCGAGAAGCCCCGTTTTAGCGGATCGTCTTGAGCTGAGCGCAGACCGGATAGTGATCGGACGGATATCGTCCGTCATAGTAGCTGCGGTCAACCTGGACCGCCTCCACGGTCAAGTCCGGCGAGGAGAAAATATAGTCGATCGGACGGCCTCGTTCCCCGCCTTGGAAGTCATGGAAGGTCATCCCGGGAACTTGATCGGTATCACCGGCAGGCAGGATGGAGTAAGCGTTGCGGTAGCCCGCTGCCTCCAAGCCGCGAATCACGATATTGTCCGGCTCCACGTTGAAATCGCCTGTGAGTACAAACGGAAGCCCCGCGCTGCTTCGGCTCAGTTCCTCCATCCGCTCGCGGATCAGCTCCATACCCTTCACCTGAGCCTCCTCACTGATGTGATCGAGGTGGGTGTTGAAGACGGCCGTTTCCGTTCCGTCCTGAAGGGAGCGGAACTTCGCCCAGGTACACATCCGGGGGTAATCGGTCTTCCAGCTTAAGATACCCAATTGGTCCGGGCTTTCGGACAAGCCGAAATCGCCCGATTCAAGCAGCTCCCATCTATCCGTGCGATAAAAAATCGCACAGTGCTCGTCTTCATGACCGCCTCTGCGGCCTTGCCCCATCCAAGCATAGCCGGGAAGCAGCGCAGCCAGCTCCTCCAGCATAAAGAGGCGGGCTTCCTGCGTGCCGATAAAATCGGCTCCATGCTCCTCCATGGCACGAGCGGCTGCCGGATATCGTTTGTTCCATGCATTCTCGCCATCCGACTCCACCATGACCCGCAGGTTGAATGTCATTACACTCCATGATGCCAATTGTATCGTCTCCTCTCGCTTCCTACGGTTCTCCTCGGCTTCTCCCACCAAGAGGGAGAGGCTGTTCCCGACGGGAACCCCCGCATGTGGAACAGCCTCTTCTTCTATCAGCAGTAAGCTTCTTTCACTAGAAACGCATTGTTACTAGAATCAAGGACGAGCCTTGCCTACGGACTTGCCTTCGATCAGCTTCACATAGACCCGCTCCTGCTCCACCGGCTCCCCGGAGATGAGCTTCACGAGCTGCTGCGAAGCGAGTTCTCCCCAGCGCAGCTTGGAATATTCAATCGTAGCGAGGCGCGGGCTGAGGTATTGCGAGACTTCAATATTATCGAAGCCGATGATATGGAGATCTTCCCCAATGCACAGCCCCGTCCCTTGCAGGCGGTTGTACATGCCGATCGCCATTTCATCATTCAGGCAAAAGACCGCAGCCGGTTCGTCGTACTCAGCTATGATTCGTTCGGCTGCGTGGATGCCGCCGCTCTTCTTGAAATCACCGGCGATCTCGATGATCTCCACGCCTGCGCGTTCGGCGGTCATACGAACGCCCTTCATCCGTTGGATCGAGTCGAAGGAGCCTTCCGGCCCCGTGACGACATAGATCTTGCGATGGCCGTTGTCGAGAAGGTAATCCATCGCCAGGGTGGCGCCCGCCTTGTTGTCGAGCAGCACCTGACTGATGTTCGGATGCTCCAGCTCCCGGTCCAGCACCACGATCTTGTGGCCGAGATCGGCATATTGAAGCAGCTCTTCACTCTGGAAGGCTTGATCGAGGATAACCGCTCCATCGATCATGCGCTCCGGCAGCATGCGATGCGACTGCTTGCCGCTGCATACCACGAGGTCATACCCAAGCGAATTGCTGATCTCCTTCATGCCGTGCTGCAGGTCCCCATAGACATCGCCTCGGAAATCCGTCAGAAACACACCGATGATTTTCGTTTCGCGCTTCTTTAGGTTTCGAGCGGACGCGTTCGGGACATAATTCAGCTCGCGTGC
Organism: Gorillibacterium sp. CAU 1737; assembly: GCF_039888655.1. Taxonomy (NCBI): domain Bacteria; kingdom Bacillati; phylum Bacillota; class Bacilli; order Caryophanales; family Paenibacillaceae; genus Gorillibacterium; species Gorillibacterium sp. CAU 1737. Next base: position 425,088 of record NZ_JBDQQO010000005.1, on the reverse strand, counting down.
AATGGTTAAAATCCGTGCGCTGGTTTCGTCCGTCACCTTGTCGCTGCCATTCAGCGCGTAGGAAACCGTCGAGATGGAGACATTGGCTTTTTTGGCGATGTCTTTAATACTGACCACTTTCACTCTCTCCTAACCTTATGCAAAAGCAACTGTTGGTCTGTCTTAAGCGAACAGCTCGACGACAGCTTGACCTTGCCCTGCAAGCTTCTCAAATTCTTCTCGCGCGATGCGCAGCCCGCCGTTCCGGTACGGATTAGCCAACCGGACACCGGAAGCTTCCTGCCCGTTGATGAAGACCTTGCGGATCGGACCGCCTACGGCGCTGTAGCGGAACACGGTTTCGCGTCCGTTCAGGGCGAAACGGAACTCCATTCCATTCAGCTTCTCCGGAAGTACCGGATCCAGAACCAGATCTCCTTCCAGCTGGCGAATGCCGAGGGCAGCCGAGATCAGCTGGTTCATGTAGATTCCCGGGCCGCTGGAGTAGATTCTCCATCCGCCCTTCACCGGGACAGCGCCGGTTCTCAGCTCATCGAAGCGATCCTGAGCTTCGTAGCGGGTGTTGAACTTGCCGTCCGAGCTGCTGAAGTATGCATTGCTTTGCCGAAGCTCCGCATTCGGAACCACCTCCTGGATGCCGACCGGATTGATCGTCTCCAGTCCCTTCCACACATCCTCCGGGTTGCCCAGCTTGGCCATGGCTTCCACATAGCGGATGTGCGCATGAACGTATTGGAGTCCAACTTCGCGTCCGAAGTTGGAGGCTTGCTCGGCTCGCTTGAAGTGGGTGCTTACGCCGCCGGCATATTGAGCCGGACGATTCATGAGACGCACGCCGTCCGGGCACAGGAATTTCTCCTGAATGAGCTCGTAATGGGAAGCAGCTTGCTCGTCGGTGAGCAGCTCAGCGATGATGCTGCGGGTCATCGGCAGCAGCCGGTAGTGAATGCCCGTCTCCGTGTCCGTCGGGTGCAGCATCTTCTTCGGAGCTTGCGGGTCCTCCAGGTACAGGAAGCCCGGAATGACCGAGGACTCCAGCATGTAGCGGTTATAGTCGGCGCGAATCGCGGACGACATGTCGTGAAGCTCTGCCGACAGGGCAGCATCCGTGTCCTTCAACACTTCGGCCAACCGGGTGACCGTCTGATAGGTCAAGGCAACGGTCCAACTGCTGACCATGTACTTCTTCAATTGAGCGTTAGCCGGTTGAAGCGTGTCGTCCCAGTCTCCGTCGCCATAAGAGGACAGATGGGTGTCATGCAGGAAGTGGGTGCGGATGTACTCCAGCTCTTTCTTGGCATGGTCAAGCAAGCTTGCCTGGTACGAGGTGAAGCCGAAGCTGTGCTTCACGGTATACGGTGCTTCCACGTCCAGGATGGAGCGGTCCCCTGTTATGGCAATGTAATCGGCCAGCACCTTGAGCGGCCATACGATGATGTCGCCGTGGCTTTCGTCCTGTTGAATCGCGCCGTAGCGGTCGAACATGAACCATTGCGGCCAACTGCCGTCATCCTCATACTGATGGGAATACACCATCTTGAGAATATCCTGGACCTGCTCGAATTTGCCGGTCGCCATGAAGTATTCCACCGGCCCCTGGCAGACATCGCGCGTGCCCCACGCTGCCCCGCCGTATTGCTCCAGGCCGTGCGGTACCGAATAGTGAACGAGCATGTTGTGGGTGTACCACCAAGCCAGCGCATTCACCTTGTACAAGCTGTCGTCCTTCTCATTCGGCATGGACAAGCGGAAGCCGTTCATGACGCCGGAGAGGAACTCCCGGTAAGCGGCAATCTCCTCCACTGCGGTTCGAATGGAGGTCGTTGTTTCTTCCCCATCGAGAACCCCGCGAAGGGTCATGCTCCAATCCGCAGCGGCTTCCAGTTCCACTACGACAAGAGAAGCGTCGCCAGCTGCGATGCCGTCGGCAAGAATCGTTTCGTCCGTGAGCGTGGATTCCGCTCCTTCCACCCGCATCGTATAGTGAAGGCCTGGATATTGGGACTGGCTGAGTGCAGACTTATCCGCGCGGAACACCCATTCTTCCCCTTCTTCGCTTTGGTGGATCGGGTATTCGTACTCATTCACGTCCATGATAATTTGTGTCGTTACCAGATAACGGTAAGCCTTGCCGCTCTCGGAACGTACGTGCAGCTTGACTTCTGTTGAGTCTGCCGCCGCATAGTTCGTAATGACCAGCGTGTCTTGTTCCATTATATAGTACCAACGGACGTAGTTGAAACCGATTTCCCAAAGGGAAGGCATCGTCAGGAGGCAATATTCACCATTTTGTTCGATATAAATCCGCTGACCGGACGTCTTGGGAACGTTAAGCGCTCCGCGCACGTTGCTCATCAGCTTATTGAAGTTCGTGTTGCCGATCACGAGGTGGGAGTTGAACACCCCGAACATATACGAAGTCGTGGTGATCGCGGGGTTGCCTAGGACGACATTGTTGCCGCTCATCAGAATGTGGCCGTGCGGACGTTCCACACGCAGTTCCTTTTCCTTCAGAACGACGTGCTCATAGGTTTCGGTGAAAAAGGCCGCAAGCTTGCCGTCTGCATATTCCGCCTGATGGCGGCTCGCTGCAGGAAACAGCTCCTCCAGCTTATCCTCGGTGATGGACCGAGTCCGAACGGGCTGCCCGATCGTCGGCCGCAGGGCGAGCTTCTTCACAGGGGTTGCCGAGGAAAGCTTCTCGTCGAGGAAGGCCTTCTCTGCTTCATAGGCCTTCCAGGCTTCCGCCAAGCGATCCCCGAATTCGAGGCTCGTGATCGCCGTGGGGTGATTGGCTTCGACAAGGCCGTAGAAGACGAAGCTAGCTTCACCCTTCAACTCGACCTTTGCCGATTGAAGAGCCGTGTAGGCGAATTCGTACTGGTACACCTCATTCGCCAACTGCTCCTGCAAGAGGCTTGCCGGCGTATCGGTCTCTTTGTACGAAAGGCCGAAGAATTGGAACCCGTCGGTGGAATACCCCACCGAACGCGTCAGCGACCCTTGCTGCAGGTAGGGGAATGCCCCTCCTTGCGGCATATTTTGGCGGGAGCAGACGACGTACCCCTTCTCGGCATCTTCAAAGACCGTATGATCGATATACTGGGACAAGTAAGCTTCATTGCTGCGCACCGCCCCTTTGTCGGCAAGGCCGACGTCCTGACCGTAGACGAGATCGATGGTCGCGCCGTCTCCCTTGACGGTCACATCCCAGAACCAAACATCCTGCTCGGTTGGAGCAAAGACAACGCGGTACTCCAATCCTGCGGCTTGCCCTTCCCAGACCGCTTGCCGATCCAAGAGGGTAAAGCTGCTACCGGAACGGATGCCTACGAGCGGATGGTAGGAGATGCCAGAAGCTTGATGAACACGAAGGTACAGGTTGTTCAGCGAACCGTCAATCGGATTCGTGAGCATCTGGTTGAGCATGGTCCGGCCGCTCTCGGCCAAATACAGATCGCCGCTGTTCCAGAAGGTAAAAGCCAGATTGCCGGCTTGAATGGTCGTTTTGGAATTTGCAAGGGTTGTCATGAGTATGAGTCCTACCTCCTATCCGGAACCCGGGCCCGCTTCCCGGCAACCCGCTTGCCCAAGCGATAGGCTTAGGTAGAGGGTATCCAGAGAAGCGGAACACAGGCCCTGGGCAGCTCCAGCTGCTTCTATGGGCTAATGGAACTTACGTGATGAGCTGAAACGCGACTTCCTGGGTATCTCGGCTGTTCGGACCTGCATACAGGCGGAATGCCCCGGGATCGCTCGTGAAGCTGAGATCGGAATGATGATAGCGAAGCTGCTCCTCGTGGAGCGTGAAGACTGCTGTCCCGCTTTCTCCCGGCTGCAAGGAAAGACGAGTAAATGCCTTGAGCTCGCGAACGGGACGTACAACCTCGCCCGATAGATCGCGGACGTACAACTGGACCGTCTCGATGCCGGCTCGTTGGCCGGTATTCGTCACGGTCACTTGCACCGTGAGCGGTTCCTCCTTCGTCATCCGGTCGCTCGACACGAGGAGTTCTCCGTATTCGAACGAGGTGTACGAGAGCCCGAAGCCGAAGGGCAGCAGCGGCTCATTTGGACTGTCGATGTACTTCGAAACATACCGCTCGTCGCTTCCCGCCTTGAGCGGCCGACCGGTGCTGTAGTGGTTGTAATAAACCGGCACCTGGCCGACCGATTGCGGGAAGGACATCGACAGGCGCCCGGATGGGTTCACGCGGCCGAGCAGCAGATCGGCGATCGCCGCTCCGCCTTCGGTGCCCGGGAACCAAGCCTCCAGCACCGCGTCGGCTTCCTCGAACAAGCCCGCCAGATCAAGCGGGCGGCCATTGAAGAGCACGGCTGCGAGCGGCTTGCCCGTCGCCTTCAAGCGGCGTACCAGCTCCAGCTGAGCCTTGGGCAGCTGAATGTTGGTGCGGGCAGCGCCTTCGCCGCTCATCTCCGCTGCTTCGCCCAGGGCGACGACGAGCACATCCGCGCTCTCTGTCGCCTCCAGCATGTCGGCAAGCTCCCCGCCGGTGATGGTCTCGATGCCGCAGCTGGCGACGCTGAGCTTGCCTTCCTGCATCCGCTCGCGAAGCGCGGGGGCGAGAGGTGTGGCATCCTGCGGATTGCCCTCGCAGGACCACCAGCCCAGAATGCTGTTGGTCTCTGCATACGGGCCGACGAGAGCCACCTTGCTATGCGCGCGGAGCGGCAGCGTTCCATCGTTCTTCAGAAGCACGCTGGATTTAACAGCCAGCTCATACGCCGCCTTGCGGTGATCGGCGGACAGGATCACTTCGTTCTCCCGCTCCGGATCAGCCGCGCGATGAGGCTGCTCGAACAAGCCGAGCTTTTCTTTTAATTGAAGGATGCGAAGCACGGCTTCGTCGATCTGGTTCTCCTCGATTTCACCCTCGTTTACGAGATCATCCAGGTGATGCACGTAGCAGGGCGTCATCATCTCGATGTCGATTCCTGCTCGAATGGCCCGCAGAGCAGCCTCTCGATCGTCCTCGCTCGCTCCGTGTGCAATCATCTCGCGGATGGAAGCCCAGTCGGAGATGATCACTCCGTCAAAGCCCCATTCCCCGCGCAGGATGCCGCGCATGAGCTTCTCGTTCCCGCTGGCCGGAATCCCGTCCACCGTATTGAAGGAAGCCATCACCATGGTGGCTCCTTCTTCCACGGCGGCCTTATAGCCGGGCAAGTAAGACTCGCGAAGGTTTCGCTCAGACATGTCGACGGTGTTGTACTCCCGGCCGCCTTCCGGAGCTCCATATGCCGCAAAGTGTTTCACGCAGGCGGCAAGACGCTCCTTGTCGCCCTTCAAATCTTGTCCTTGGTAGCCGCGCACGAAGGCGCGCGCGTACAAGCTGTTCAGGAAGGGGTCTTCCCCGGTCGATTCCATCACGCGGCCCCAACGGGGATCGCGCACGAGGTCGACCATCGGGGAGAAGGTGACATGAATTCCGGATACGGCAGACTCCCGCGCGGCAATTTCAGCGCTCTGCTCCGCAAGCGGAAGATCCCAGGAGCAGCCGATCGCAAGCGGGATCGGGAAGATCGTCTTGTAGCCATGAACGACGTCCGCCATGATGAGAAGCGGAATGCCAAGCCGATTTTTCTTCAGGTAGGTTTCCTGGACCTGGATGGCGGTTTTGGCACCGGACAGGTTCAACGCCGATCCGCTCGCATTCACCGTTTCTTCGCTCACCCCGAGCTCTGCTCTCGGACCCGTAAGCAGCTCCTTGTCATGGAACCCTTCATAGAAAGCACCTGTAAGCTGGAGCAACTGAGCAATCTTTTCTTCTCTCGTCATTTGCTTGACCAGGTCAAGCAATTGCTGATCATTCATCCCGTGTCCTCCATGCTCCCTGTTGTTCATGCAGCCAGCTCCGAACGGTTGCAGCCGGCTTTCTCGCGGGTGAAGGCCAAGAACCCGGCTATCGCGCGGAATATCCATCGCATACCGGGTTCCGACCGGAGACGAAGAGAGCCTCCCCCCGCCTCCATTACCGCACTATATCGATTCTTATTTCTTCATGTTGTTCAGTTCGTCCAGAACCGGTTGAACCAAGGATTGCTTGCTTTCGACCCACTTCTTCCAGTTTGCTTCCAGATCGCCCGGTTGCAGGATGAGGTTGGTGTACTCGGTTGCATAGTCGAAGCCGGCTTGGTTTTTGGCTTTGGAGTCATACAATTGAACGTCCCAATCGTATTCGGCCATCTTGCCGCCTTCGGTGCTCAGCTTCGCTTTTTCCTTGAAGAGCTCTACCGCACGGTCACGGTATTCTTTCTTGATCAACGGGTTGACTACGCTGAAGTCGTCGCCCAGCAGGTACAAGCCTTCGAAACGGCTCGGATACTTGTCTTCCAGGGAAGTACCTTCCGGAAGCAGGCTTACGAGCTCATTGTTCTCGTCGTACTTCCAATCCTTGTCCTTGAAGCCCATGTTCAGGAGCAGTTGGCCGTCCTTGCTGACCGAGTAATCGATCAGGTCCATGATGCGTTCAAACTTCTCTTTGCTGATCTTCGGGTTGAAGATCAAAGCAGACCAATAGTTGGCTTGCTCCAGGTTGCGGTATTTGCCGTCGTCGCCCGTGACGATTGCCGTGTGCACGAGATCGTCGCTTTCTACGCCAAGGTTCTTCTTCATGTTGGTGTTGAGGTCTTGACGGTAGGAAGCCAGGCCGCCCAAGCTCATGACCGCAGCAACACCGTTAACACGGAATTTGTCGGTGCCTTCGCTGTTTTTCCAGGTGTAGAATTCCGGGTCAAGCAGCTTTTCCTTGTAAGCTTGTTGCATCACCTTGAGGCCCGTCAGCGTTTCCGGATCGGCCGGTCCCCAATGGTACTTGCCGTCTTCGCCTTTGTAGAAGGCGGATTCCACACGGGAGTGCTCACTGTTGGCCATCACGAAGGTGGTCAGAGCATCAGCCGAGTTGTAAGCGAGCGGAACGAGCTTGTTGCCCACTTTGCCCGGGTCTTTCTCTTTGACGAGGCGAGCGTAATCGTTCAGTTCGCTCGTGGTGTAGACATCCTTCAGCTCGAAGCCCACATCCTTCGCCCAATCCTTGCGAATGGCGATAACGCCGATTTGGTTCGTAAGCGGGTCAGCCGGCTTGTTCTCGTTGTAGATCGGACGCGGAAGAATGTAGGTTCCGCCTGCAAGCTCTTCGAGCTTGTCGCCAAGACCGGTCAGCTTGTAAGCTGCCGCTACGTTCGGCCAGCGGGTTTTCCAATCATCCGGGAACTTGTAAAGCAGGCCTTGGTCGATGTAGTTCATGGCATCGCCATGGACATAGTTCCAAACGGCTACGTCCGGAAGGTCACCCGAGTTGATCCACAGACGAAGCTTTTCCGCCCAGGAATCCCACTCGATATAGTTGTACTCCCATTTGATATTGAATTTGTCCGTCCAGAACTTGTGAAAGTCGTTGTTCAGGTCGCCGTCTTTCACATTGGTCAGGTTGGCTGCCGAGATGGTAAGCTGGGTTTTGTAGTTGCCGTTTTCGTCCTTTTGGTCGGAAGCGGAACTTCCCGAATCGCCCTTTGAGCAAGCGCTCAGTGCAAGCACCATGCTCATCGAAACTGCCAGAAGCGCCTTGCCGGAGATCTGCCATTTCGTTTTCATGTTTATCCCCCATGCTTTCATAGTGGTGTGGTGTTGCTTTGTGTTGCTTGTATGGATCAGGTCTTGATAGCCCCTGTCAATACCCCTTTTGCGAAGTGCTTTTGCAAGAGCGGGAAGAAGCACATAATCGGCACCATCGTCACGAAGACGGCAGCCATCTTCATTCCCATTGAGAAGGAACCTTTGCCCATCTGGTCGACACTGGACGAGTTCGATGCATTGGTGGTCGACTCCACGATGATCGACCGGAGCACATTTTGCAGCGGCAGCTGGTTGGCTTTGCGCAGGAAGATCATCGCATCATACCAGCTGTTCCAGAAGCCTACTCCGTAGAAGAGAGCAATCGTGGCAAGAATCGGTGCGGAGAGCGGGAGGACGACTTGGAGAAGAATTCTCCATTCGCCTGCACCGTCGAGGCGGGCCGACTCCATCAGCGATTCGGGCAAGCTGTAGAAGTAGTTCATCATCAGGATCATGTTAAAGGAGCTGAAGCTCCCGGCCAGGATGACCGCCCAGAGCGAGCCGGTCAGGTGAAGATCTCTCATGACGAGGTACAGAGGAACAATCCCGCCATTGAAGATCATCGTGAACAGAACCAGGAAGAAGATCAGTTTCTTACCCGGGAAGGGCGGCCGACTCAATCCATAAGCCATACTCGCAGTAAGGAACAGGCTGATGGGCAAGCCCGCAGCGAGCAGCTTGATCGTGTTCCAGTAACCGGTCAGGATGGTCCCGTTCGCGAACAGGGCTCGATAGGAATCGAATGTCGGTTTTTTGGGGAACAGCATGAGCGGATTGTCCGCATATTCCTTTGGCGTCGAGATCGAGATCATGATGACATTCCAGAACGGAATGAGGATCAGGAGAGCTGCGATCAGCATGATGACAAAGATGATCATATCCATCAGAGAGAGCCTGCCGACTCCCCATTTGGCTGGTTTGGCTTTACTCATGGGTACCTTCTCCTTTCTTCATCGAGTGATTACTTGAACAATCCATCTCCGCCTAGCAGTTTAGCGCCCCGGTCTGCAAGAAGCAGCAGAGCCATATTAACGAGTGAGCGGAACAAGCTGACGGCACTCGAGAAGGAGAAGTCCGTAGAGGACTGGAAGGTGATGCGATAAATGTAGACGTCGAGTACTTCCGAGACGTTCTTCGTGGCTGCATTCGCCAGGTTGAAGATTTGGTCAAAGCCGGATGACATCAAGCCGCCAACGGCGAGTATAAACATGACAACGATGGTTGGCAGGATGTTCGGGAGCGTAATTCGGAACATCTGCTGCATCCGGGTCGCTCCGTCGATCTGGGAAGATTCGTACTGGTCCTGGTCGATCCCCGAGATCGCAGCGAGATAAATGATGGCGCCCCAGCCGGTCGATTTCCAGATGTCGGTCAAGAGCAGCATCGGAAGGAACATTTTTTCCGAGCCGAGGAAGTTGATCGCAGGCAATCCTACGAGAGAGAGGAAGCTATTCACGAGTCCGTCATAAGACAGAACGTTGATGACAATCCCCGAAACGATGATCCAGGACAAGAACTGCGGGAACGTCAGGACGGTCTGGAAAAGCTTGCTCATCCGCCGCATCCTCAGCTCATTGAGCAGGAGCGCGATGATGACCGGAAACGGAAACTGGACGACGAGTTTGATTATGTTCACGTACAGGGTCCGCCAAACGGCGGCGGTGAAATTCGGATCTCGGAACACGTAGCGGAAGTTTTCAAAGGCTACCCACTCGCTCCCCCAGATTCCGTCGTTCGCGCGATAGTGCTTGAACGCAAGCGACAACCCGCCCATCGGCATGTACGCGAAGATGAACAGCCAGATAAGGCCGGGAATAAGAAGCGTATACACCATGCGGTTTTTCCAAATTTCCGTAAACAGGGACCTGTTCTTTGTTTTTGGTTTCTCTTCAGGTCCTAAGGCAGCTGGTTTCACATGCATTCACCTCTCTCTTGATCAATCCTCTCTGCATTTCGAAGCCGGCGTCTTCAAGGTATTGTTTCCTTAACCTGAAGTTCTCAGCATCCGGGCTTCCCATGCAATGAAGGTCCCGTGGAGCTTCTCCTCGCATTTCGTTCGTCGGATCCGTTTGTATTCGCTTTCTTGCGGATGCACAAGAACCCGATAACAGAGACAACCTGCGTGAGACGGCAACCATGACCTCCTCCCCCTCAACCGACAAGCAAACCACGATTCTCTCCCTTTACTCATCAAAAAACGCCAACAATTCGAATCGTTTCAATGATAAATAAACGCTTTCTTAGCCATTTAATCATGAAAACCAATTTTGTAAGCGGTTTAATCGAATCGTTTCGATAACATCATAATACGGTCTTTGCTTTGTGTCAACACTCCTTTTTTCCCTTACCCAGTGCTTGATCTGCTGAACCAATACCCGTTTACAGGCCGATTCCATGAAGCTATGATGGACAAAAGCGGTCAAAATAAGGTCCAACAAGGACTTTTAAGGATTTGCATTCACCATTTTGAAGTGAGGGATGAAAAATGAATGAGTTGGGGAAACGTTTCGCGGAGCGCATCCAACAGGATCGCCTGAACGTGCTTTCGCTTCGCGTTCTGCAGCGCGGTCAGCTTATTGGAAGCTGGGATCGGTCGAAGGACGAGCGAAGGCTGCAGCATTCGGTCAGCAAATCCTTTACCTCGATGGCAGTGGGCCTGGCGCTTGAAGAAGGCAAGCTTGCCCTCACGGACCGATTGAAAGACATTTTTCCAGAGTATGCCGCCCAAGTGCCGGCAGGAGGCTGCGGTTATCCGCCCGGGGATCTCAGGCTTTCAGACCTTCTGCGGATGACATCGGGGCATGACTCCCCGCCTTTTTGGGCCGAGGAGCGAGCCGCCCTTCACGACAAGGATTGGGTGCAGCATTACCTTTCCCTGCCGCTCGATCGCCCGCCGGGGGAACGGTTTACCTATAGCAGCGGAGATACGTTCATCCTCTCTGCCGTCGTGCAAAAGGCGGTAGGGGTCACGGTAGCTGACTACTTGACTCCCCGTTTGTTTGATCCTCTCGGCATAAGCCCGATCGAGTGGGAGACCACTCCGCGCGGCATCACCCTCGGCTGTGCCGGCTTGCAGCTGACCACCGAGGAACTAAGCCGTTTCGGTCAGCTCTTGCTCCAGGAAGGCATGTGGGAGGGAAAGCCGCTTCTTCCGAGAGAGTGGATTCGGGAAGCCACCCGGTCTCAGATCGCGAATGGAGACGGTACGGGAGATTGGGGCGTGGGGTACGGCTATCAGTTCTGGATGTGCACCCATGGTGCTTATCGCGCCGATGGCGCTTACGGCCAGTTCTGCATCGTCATCCCGGAGCAAGAGGCAGTCATCGCCGTGAACAGCAAGGAGGAGCAGCTGAAGGAGATTTTGGACGCCGTCTGGGACGAGGTTTATCCTTTCCTGTAACAGCAAAAACCGACCCCTCGGGCAGCGGACCGTAACGTCCTTCATGTCCTGTAGGGATCGGTTTTTCTGTTGCACTATCCGATCAGTCCGTTCTTCGAAGCAAAGAGGAACGTCCCGATGCCGGCGGCGATTGCAAGATTAAGCGAATCGATTCGGTCCGATTGAGGCAGGGTAACGGAAGTGCCGATGGACCGGAAGCTCTCTTCCTCAAGTCCCGTTGCCTCGTTGCCGAAGATGAGCGCAAATTTCTCTTCCTTCGGGCAGTTCTCCGGCGTCAGCCGCAAATCCCCGTTCAACAGAAACGGGAACAGCTTATGCCCGTGGAATCGGCTGCGGTACTCCTCGAAGGAATGAAAGGCCTCGCAGCGGATTTGAAACAACGCCCCCATCGAAGCTCGTACCACAATCGGGTGATAGCGATCCACTGCGGGTAGGATGATCGCCACATCGCGGATTTGAAAGCCTGCCGCCATGCGGACGATCGTGCCGAGGTTGCCTCGATCACCGGGGTGGACGAGGACGAGATGCGGCTTCTCCTCATCCAAATTGTCCTCCTATTTGGCAAAGACACCGATGACGTAGCAGTTCTCCTTCGGGCTTAATCGTTCAATTGTTTTGTCGTCTTGCACAACCTGCACCTTCCAGCGAGCGGCCAAGGCTTCGATCTGCGAATGGTCGCGGCATTTGGGGTGGATGTAGATGAGGCGTGCCTGTTCTGGACGCGAATGGAGCAGCTCCATCGTCGCATAAGCGCCGAGTGTATACGAATAGGCTGCTTCCTTGTGATACGTTTTCCCATAGGGGGGACGGTCTGACCTCATGGTTCCTCGCTCCTTCGAATGATGTTCTTTTCGAAAGGATGCAAAGCCCATAGACAAACCCATCAACGAGAGCGTGTTTGCAAATACACTCGATTGGCGAATAGGTACCTCTCCATGCAAGCTTCGCCGCAGGGTTATCCCTTGGACTTTGCATGGAGAGAATTCAGTACGACACCGAACGATATAGCCAATCGTCTCACCTGCCTTCGCTAAGAAGAGGGAGTCTTTCCGATTCCCCCACTGCCAGTGTGCCCACCCCCTCATTGTAGGGAAAAGGGAATTTCATTCCCACGGAAAGTATCGCTAGAACTGTATTTTCATCATTCGGCCACTGTGCCTTTGCACGAAAAAACCTTGGGCTCGCAAGCGGAAAGCCGCTGCCCAAGGTTTACATGACCGTGTTTCTATTTTTGCTGTGTTTTCTTTCGCTTGCGGAAGTACAAGTAGGCAAAAGCCACAACGCCTACCGCAATGAAGGCATAAGCCACATCGGAGTAGACATCCATGTACCCTGTGATGGATTCCCAGTTTGCGCCGAGAGCCGCGCCCATGGACACAAGCAGGATGTTCCAGCCGAGCGTTCCGATGGTCGTGAAGATCATAAACGTGCCCAGCTTCATACCCGACATACCGGCCGGGATGGATATCAGGCTGCGCACGAGCGGGATCATCCGACAGAAAAGCACCGTCCAGACCCCGTATCGGTCAAACCAGGCATCCGCCTTGCGGATGTCCGCCCGGGTTACGCGGAGGAAGCGCCCGTATTTGTCCACCAGCGATTCCAATCGTTCGACATCGAGAACCCGTCCGATGCCATACAACACGAGTGCCCCGACCAACGAACCGATCGTTGCCGCAATCACCACTCCGGGAATCGTCAGCTCAGAGTTGGTCGTCATAAAGCCGCCGAACGGCAAGATGACCTCAGAGGGAATCGGCGGGAAAATGTTCTCCACCGCCAGCATCAGCATAACGCCCAAGTAGCCGTACTCTTCCATGAATCCGGTAATCCAATCCTTCATTCGTTCCTCCTGATGGTTGTATTCCCCGCCAGGCTTAGATGGGGGGCTGGGGGCAACGACACTCGTCCCAAACGAACAAGCCGTCCATGCTCAGAGTCACCCGATACCTTCTACGAACGACAGGCTGGCCGGTTTCACATTTTTTTACTCGCCCAATCCCGACCGAATCAAGGGCTTCAGCGAACCAAGGTCCACCATGTATCCGTCGCGCTTGGGCGGAATCCGATCCTATAATAAAAGGTTTGCGACGACCCGACATACGCGAACTTCGCCCCAAGTGCGGCACAGCGCCTTACCCCTTCCAGCACAGCAGCTCGTCCGAGGCCCATTCTCCGGTAATCGGGATCGGTGGCCACCGGTTCCACCAAGGCGTAGTCCGTTCCAGGCAAGTACCACATGCCGCAATACGAGACGAATTTTCCATTGGGCGCCTGAACCGCCACCTTCAGATCAAGCTGAACATGAGGCCCAGAGACCTCCTGCTTCCTTCCGGCCAGTTCATCTGGAGTAACAGGGGGCTCTCCTTCATGGTTAAAACCGCGCCACATCACTCGGTTGTAGCGAATCAGCTCGGGGTCTTCCGCAAGCGTAGCGATCCGATACCCCTCCGGCAGGGTGTATCCCAGTGAAGTGGAGGCGATAGGCAGGATTGCCGTCTCCTCCCGGTCCTGTGTCGGAACAAAACCGGCGCGAGCCGCCAGTTCCTGGAGCGCTTGATCCGAATCCGGAATACGAAGGCGGAGAGTTCCTTCCCGCGAAAGTTTCTGCAGCGCATGAGCGATCATGTCACCCTTGAGTCTGGAGTAAGCCGGGTGGACGAAGAACCAAGCATCGCCAAGTCCCGATTCGTAAGTGGCTACGGCCACAATGTCGCCGTCATCCTCCCAGATGCCGATATGTCCCAAGTGCTCCCGATCCAGCATGGGATGCGAGAACATCCACTCCCAGCGGCCCCAGAGAAATCCCGGCTCCCGGACCTCCTCCTGATTTAAGGCAATCAGAAAGTCATGCACCCGTCGTTGATCCCCCGAAAACCGGGACTCGCTGAAAAAAGCTCGATAGTGAACCGTCATCCTCCTCATCCTCTCTTCTTGGTATGGATTCAGTGTAGTGGATCTAGGAGATTTTGTAAGCGGATTAATTCGTTCCTACTTGAATAATCCTTTCCATGAAACGCGAATAAACGCCATTCTCTCCTTGAAAGGAGGGAACGACGTCTATTCGCTTCGTATTGGTTGTATCCAAATTATGCTGGATATACGCACTTCTAGCTCACATCGATAGAGGGAGCTTAAAGAATATTCAGCTCTACCTCGATGTTGCCGCGGGTCGCACGGGAGTACGGGCAAGCTTGGTGAGCTCCTTCAACGAGAGCAGCGGCGGTCTCCCGATCGACGCCCTTCACGAGTACATCCAGCTTCGCCGCGATGCCGAAACCGCCGTCTTCCACTTTCCCGAAGCTGACCGTGGCGACGACTTCCGTCCCTTCATGCTTGACTTGCTTCATACGAGCAACCATGTTCAGCGCGCTGTCGAAGCATGCCGCATAGCCTGCCGCGAACAGCTGCTCCGGGTTTGTCCCCTCGCCGCCGGCACCGCCCATTTCCCGGGGAATGGAGATTTCACTGTAGAACGCTGGAGATTCGGATTCCACGTAGCCTTCCCGTCCGCCAACTGCCTTTACCGTCGTTTCGTACATCTTTTGCTGAATCGTCATCATTGTTTATCGCTCCTGTTCGATTTCGTTATTGTATTGTATACAATATAATTTAACACAACTATTGAGAATGTCAAGCTCACCACAAAAAAGAGGATCGCGCCTGAAGCGCAATCCTCTACTATTCATAATCTATTCACCTTTAAGGAATCAGGACAAAACTCGATACGACAGTCCGCAGCCTTCCGTCCGACGGACTGTTCAAGACCTCTCCCTTGTACACAAAGGTACTGGAGCCGCCGCCGTCCAGGTTGTAAGCGTCCACGACCTTCCATTCCAAAAGCTTTGTCTGGGCTTCCTCCAGCGTAATCCCTGCGCTGTCCCGCTGCCTTCCGTCGATGACGATCAGGAGCAGGTCTCCATTTGAGAAGTGACCAATCAGCGTCCGCGGCTCCTTGCGGTTTTGCCATTTGGCCGGAATGGTCAGCTTCTTGCCACCCTGCAGCAGCGTAGGAACGAAGGTCGCTCCTTGGCGGATGTTCATGTCCTGGATCTGCTGTTTGGTGGTCACTTCTCCCCCGACCAGATGGCCCTTGTCATTCAAGCCGATGAAGCTGAGGTCGATCTGGGAAAAGGTTTTGATGACACCGTCGACGACCGTAATGCCCATCGGGTACAGCAGCCCCCCCGCCCGGGCAAACCCGCCGCCGTTGATGGCGAGCGTAGCTCCCGTCCGCTTCGCGGCGGCGAGGGTGGTCTCTCCCTTGTCTCCTACCTGGTCACCGGACAGCACCAGGCGCAGGGCATTCGGGTCATGCAGCTTCACCTTGGCCATATAACCGCGGTACCCCGCCTCCTTCAAGGAAAAGACCTTGACGGTTGCACGGTCGCCGTAGGTTTGCCCGATCGGCTTGCCGAGTATTCCCGCCAGCACAGAGTCGAGCGCGTCGCTCGCCGCCTTGGCCTGCTGCGCGCTGTCCTTCACCGCTGCGTCAACTGCCGTTTTGTGAGCGGCGTCCTCCGCGCTTTCGCGCTTCGCTTCCTTATCCAGCTCCGTTAACACGGACTGAATGCCCGAAAGCTGCTCTGATGACTGGCTTACGGAAGTCTGCATTGTCAGGTAAGTCTCCGACAAGAGGCTGAGCGGGCTTTGCACCTCATCAGCTGCCGTTTTGGCAGCGTCGAGCTTCAAGCCGGCGCTCGCATAGGCAGGCTCCAGCTTCGGGTTGTCCGCGGCAAAGCCGGCAACCAGCCCGCCGACCAGAGCCACAACGAGCGTCGAGGGAAGCAGCCATTTAGTAGACACGGGCCGCCTCCTCCAGGCGCTGGACCAGCTTGCGCAGCTCGGTGAGCTGCTTGCTGAGGTCCGTGATCCGGTTGCTCAGCGCCTTCTTGGTTTCTGCGGTACTGCTAAGCGAATCGCCTGCGAGCGACATTTCCTCCTTCACCGCGGTCAATTCCTTTTCCACGGTGCCGAGCTTGTCCTGGAGGGTGGCTGCCTGCGTCTTCTGTTCATCCATCGCGCTCTTCAGCGCGGTAAGCTTCTCCTGCATCTGGGCAATCTCGGTCTCGTTGGTCCGGGCGATGTCATCCAGCTGCTGCTGAATCCCGCCGATGTAGGTTTTGGCCAGTGTATAGCCCCCGTACCCGATTCCGATCCATACCGCCAAAAAGAGAACCAATACCACCCATCGCGGCATTCTCTTCCGCTCGGTCCTGCTCTTCGACCTACCCGTCGCTTGCACGGCGAGGTCCTGTTCTTCCATCATGAAACGGTACTTCCTTTCTGTCCATTCTTGAAGCAGCTTGCTGCTTGCGGCAGGAACCGATGTTCCCGAGAGGCGTGCAAAACACGCTCTAAGGGGTTTATACCATGCTCGTCCGCAATGGTTGCGCAAATTTGCCAAATTTCAAAAGGAAAATGTTTCACTGTGATTCAAATCCTACCCCTTTCGATCAGGGTCATGCACAATAAAAGGTCGATGGGGCTCATCCCCTCATTCTATGACAAGTTCACAAATTCGCCATCATTCTGACATAAAAAACAGGACCCTGTCCAGTTAATCCATATGAAAGGAGAGGGAGCTTTGGACGACGCCGAACGGTTCGACCGCATTCGCGCAGGCGATGAAGATGCGCTGAACGAGTTGATCGAGCACCACTATGACAGCATTCGCCGCTATTGCTATTGGAAGACCCGGCAGTCTGCCCTGGCAGAGGATCTGACGCAGGAAACCTTCTATCGCTTCTGCCGGTCCCTTTCCCGCTACACACACAAGGGAAAGTGCCGCGCATACCTGTACACCATCGCCCGCAGGCTGTGTATCGATGCCCTTCGGGACAAGCAGCCCGAGCCGATCGATCAGGTTGCCGAGGCCGAGATCGGAGCTGCCCTCTCCGCCGAAGAGGAAGCCAGTGCGCATTTTCAATCAGAGGAGCTGCTGCGACTCTTGCAAGGATTGCCGCCGGAGCAACAGGAGGCCGTCATTCTTCGCTACACCTACGGCTTGCGCTATCGGGAGATCGCAGAGGTAACCGACGTTCCACTCTATAAAGCTCGAATTCGAGTGGAACGAGGACTCGCCGCTCTAAAAAAAATGTGGAGGGAGGAGGATTTCGATGAAAAAGAACCTGCACGAGCACCTAAAGGAACTTCCGCTGCCCCCTGTTCCCGCTCCTGACGAGGAGCGAAAAAGACAAACCTTCGAGACCGCGCGCCACATTCTCCAGGTTACGAGGAAGCAGGAGCTCCTGCAGCGCACCCGCTTCCGAGCCTTCTTCCTTCAGCAGCTGAGCTATGTCGGCTGGAGGGTTTGGCTTCGCCATGGGGCTCTGCTGCTTGCTGCCCTCTTGTTCGCTGCCCGAATGCCGGCGGACGCCTCCGCCGAACGCTGGCAGCTGCTGGCCCTTCTCTCCACCGTCTCCCCGCTGCTGGCCCTGATCGGGATGCGGATGCTTGCCCGCTCGTACGCCTTCCACATGGTCGAGCTGGAGATGAGCACCTTTTATTCCATCGAACGGCTCTTTCTCTCCCGGCTCTGCCTCTTTGCCCTCACGGATTTCGTCGGGCTCACCTGCTTGGCCGGCTGGTTCAGCGTGGAGTGGGAGCAGCAGCTCGGGCATCTGCTTCTTTACCTCTTCACGCCGTTTACTGTATCGGCAGCAGGCTGCTTATGGCTCTTCAACCAAGCCCGCATTCGGGACAAGGCTTCTGCTTGCTCCGGCTTCATCGCCATCCTGCTCGTGTTTCAAGTCGTCAGCTCCTTCCGCCTGGAAAATGGCGGCGGTTTGAACGAGCTTCTCTACGGAGGAACAGCCTCCGGGGTCTGGCTGGCTGTCCTCGTCCTGTCCATTCTCACCGCCGCCTCTCAGCTGCAAAAGCTGCTCCATTCCTTCCGCAGACTGGAGAGCGGAGACTTCTTGTGACCCGCAAATTGAAGAAAGGGGACATACCTCCCTCATGGAACTCGCTATCGAAGCCATCAGCAAACGCTATGGAAAAACAACCGTCGTAGACGGGATATCGGCCCGGCTTCATCCCGGCATCTACGGCCTGCTTGGCGCAAACGGCGCAGGCAAAACCACCCTCATGCGCATGATCTGCAGTGTTCTCTCCCCCACGTCCGGCCGCATCGCTCTGGATGAGCAGGACATCACCTCTCTTGGGGAAGCCTATCGTGACCTGCTCGGGTATTTGCCGCAGGAATTCGGCTATTACCCCGATTTTACCGCCCGGGAATTCATGCATTATGTAGCGGCCTTAAAGGGCCTAACGCCCTCTGCTGCCAAGCATCGAACCGCCGAGCTATTGGAGAAGGTCTCTCTTCTCGACGTGCAGCACAAAAAAATTCGCACCTACTCGGGAGGGATGAAACAGCGACTGGGCATTGCCCAAGCACTGTTGAACGATCCCCGAATTCTCGTGCTGGACGAGCCCACCGCCGGCCTCGATCCCAAGGAGCGGGTCCGCTTCCGCAACATGATCGCCGATCTCGCGAAGGACAAGATCGTCATCCTGTCGACACACATCGTGCCTGATGTGGAGTCCATTGCTCACCAGATCCTCATCATGAAAAAAGGGCGCATTCTCATGAGTGGAACCGCTCAGGAGCTCACCCGCAGTATGGAGGGATTGGTATGGGCTTGCCGCTTGTCGGAACGGGAGACCGAGCAGCTGGGCAGAGGATTTCTGATCAGCAACCTTCGACATGAAGGGAACGAGGTAGAACTCCGTATCATCTCCGCCGTCCCTCCTGTTGCAGATGCGGTACAAGCAACCCCGACTCTGGAAGACCTGTACCTGTACCATTTTCGCGAGGAATCCGAATCCCACTCCTCGACTAGAGAGGGAGCCCGCCCATGAACGCCTTGACCCGCTTTGAGCTTCGCAAGCTCATTCGCCGCAAAACCGCGCTCATCGGACTGCTCGGCCTTCTGCTTGTAGGATTTTTGAGCATCTTGGTTCCCGCCTTCATGGAAGAATCCTACGATTCGAACGGCGAAGTGAAAGGGTTTGCCGCGATCTCTCTCGACAAGCACTATGCGCAGGCTCATTCGGGGGAATTGACACCGGCATTGTTAAAAGAAGTCATCACCCGCTATCAGGAAATACGAAACAACCCTGCCTATATCGGGGTATTTGACGGGGATGCTGGCAAGAAGTCCCTAACCAACGAGGGCTTTTACGCCACTTATCCTGATGACTTTGTGATGGATTTCATCCGTTCCGGCTATTCCCCGGCAACCGGATACGATTATTACATCATCGATCAGTTAGCTCCAAGTGATGCCGAACACTTTTATGAGCGCCGAGATGCTCGCGTCGAAAGCTACTTGACTATGGATTACACCTACGGGAATTACTCGGAGAAGGACAAGGCGTTCTTCAAAGCCATGAACGCGCGCATCTCCACTCCAATGAAGCTGGAGTACACCAATGGCTGGAACGCGATTCTCCAAGGGAGCGGCAGCTACTTTCTCGTAGCGGCATTTGTCCTCAGTGTATGCGCAGCCCCTGTATTTTCGAGCGAATACCAGACGGGTGCGGATTCCATCGTCCTCTCCACGCGACACGGCCGAGGCAAGGTCATTCATGCCAAGCTGCGCGCTTCTCTCCTGTTCTCAAGCGGCATGTTCCTTCTGGGCTGGTTTGCTTCACTCGGATTAGCCTTGGCGATCTATGGGCCCTCCGGGTGGGACTCCCCCTTGCAGACCCTCGACACTCGCCTCCTGTTTTCGCCGTTCCCCGTATCCGTTCTGGGTGCATTTCTTCTGGCAACTCTGATCGGGCTGCTGGCTTGTCTCCTGGTGGTCAGCTTCACCCTGCTGCTCTCCTCCCGGCTGAGGTCTCCTTTTCCGGTCATCGTATGGAGTATCCTGCTTCTGATCAGTCCGCTTTTTGTCTCGTACAGCAAGCAGAGCCGCCTCTTCAATCATATCCTCGATCTCATGCCCGGCAAGCAGACAGAGGTATTCGAGACTTTCCGCAATTATGAGGTGTACCACCTGTTCGGATGGAACCTCTACCAACCCTATGCAATGGGAGTAGCCTCCCTGCTCGTCGCGATTCTCCTTCTTCCCTTCGCGTACCGGGGCTTCCGCAAGCATGAGGTCGCTTGATCCAACAACGAAGAGGAATCCAAGATCATGCTCCTCGAAAAGAAAGGAAGTGCTGCCATGAGCACTTTAACCCGGTTCGAGCTCCGCAAGCTCATTCGTCGGAAGTCCGCTCTCCTCGGACTGCTCGGCATCATCATCGTAACCTCATTTGTTACGTTGACCACGGCCTTCTTAGAACAATCCTACGATACAAGCCATAAAGTAAAAGGGTTTGCCGCGATCACCCTACAGAAGCGTTATACCCAGACTTTTCGGGGAGAACTGACCCCTGCCGTCTTATCGGATACGGTAACGAGTTATTTAAAGATCGTGCAGGGTCCGAGCTATCCGAGTAAGGCGGGAATAGAGGGAATGACCGACATTTTGTCCAATGATGGCACTTATGCGGCTTATCCCTATTCGCCTATCATCGACTTCCTCTGGCAAAGCTTTTCCTTCATGGGGGAACACGAGCAATATACAGGCGCATCCCTCACGCCGGAGAAAGCGGCTGCCCTCTATGACGTACGGACCGCCATCATTGAAAAACACCTGGAAGATCCTCTTGGTGTAACCTCCTACTCCGAGTCGGATATGGAAACCTTTCGGCACATGAACGAGAAAATTGCCATCCCTATGAAGCTGGATTACGCCAGAGGGTGGGATGTGGTTCTCGAGTTCTCCTACTTGTTTATAATCGTCACCTGCTTCGTTCTCAGCATATGCACCGCTCCGGTATTCGCGAGTGAATACGAGACTGGAGCCGATTCCATCGTGCTCTCCACCCGGCATGGCAGGAGCAAGCTCATCTCCGCCAAGCTGAAGGCTTCGTTCCTGTTCGCAAGCGGTATGTTCCTGGCGGGGTGGCTCTTTACCTTCACGGTATCCATGATCGTCTATGGGGCTTCCGGATGGGACCTCCCCTTGCAGATGGTAACCGCCCGTTTCTTTTTCTCGCCCTATCCCCTTACGGTACTTGGCGCTTTTCTCTTGACCACCCTATTCGGCTGGCTTACCTGTCTCGCCATGGTAAGCATCACCCTGCTGCTCTCTTCCCGCATGCGCACTTCCTTTTCCGTCATCATATGGAGCACGGTGTTCTTTATGGCTCCCCTCTTTATCCCGTCGGGCAAGAGTCGCCTGCTCCAGGATTTGCTGGCTCTCCTGCCTGGCAGGCAGACGGAGGTATACAGCGCCTTCCGCGGATATGAGCTTGTCCACGCATTCGGGTTGAACTTCCCCCTGCCTTATGCAATCGGAGCGGCGGCCCTCGTCATCACGATCATCCTGCTTCCCTTCGCGTACCGAGGCTTCCGCAAGCATGAGGTTGCCTGATCCCGCAAGCGAAATCACAGCAGCCAGCAACCTCAAAAAGGGTCGGCCCCTGCAGAGTCCATGCTCTGCTGGAGGCCAACCCTTTTTTCATTTGAATTCATTCGAATTCAACGTCTCTTCGCATTCCTGCAGGCCGCTCTACAGCTCGACGGTTCCGTTCAAGCCGGAATCCTCGTCGCCGTGGCCGGTCACTTTCTGGAAGAAGCGCCGGATCATCTTGGTCATGCTGCCCGTCTCCCAGTATTCCGCCGCCTCCGCCTTCACCTTGATCAGGATCAGGTTGGGATCGTCGCTCGACGTCTGCAGAAATTTCTCATAAGCCGCACTCCAATATTCCCTTACCTTCGCCGGGCTTTGAATAAGCTCTGCCGTACCGCGAACGGACAGGTACGATTTGCCGACGAACGCCACGTTCACATGAGGATTGCGGACGAGGTCCTCGTATTTGCCGGTATCCTTCTTGGTGAGAAACCACAGGTCCCCGTCAAACTCCACTTCCTGGGTCTTCATGGGGCGAGACACCAATCCTTCGTCCGTCACCGTCGTGAGCATGGCGATATCGATGCCCTTCATGAGGTCGCGAACCGTCTCAACGGCTTCCTGGTGAGAATTTGCTGTTTGTGTTGCCATGATGCATCACCTCTTTCGCTTGAATGGGTCACCTTTCGGCTAGCGCGTGTGTGCAAACACGCTCTTATCGGTAGAGTACCCAATTGCTGCTTAAGGCAAACACCATTCTGCGAGTGAGGAGGCCGTCGCTCATCCTTCCTCTACAGGAGGGAAAGGCGATTTCAACTCGTCCTTCGGGTCCCAGATCGACCAGGCCGCCTCCAGGAAATGTCCTTGATCATCGCGGAAGAAGAACGATTTCGCTTCGCCATTTCCCAACTGCTGAAGCTCTCCGACATCCACGCCGTTGGCCTGAAGCTGCGCATGCGTATGCTCGATGTCCGGGCAGTTCAAAGCCAGGATCGGGAAGGGCTTCCCATTCCGCGCGATCTCCAGGCTCTGCTTGTCCGTTGTCTCGATCAGAAGCAGGGCGATGGCGTGCACATGCGGATGATGCAGCACGGCCAAGTTCGACCCCCGATCCTCAAATTTGCTCATCAGAGCAAAGCTGAGGTTCCGGGTGTACCAATCAATGGATGAATCGAGGTTCGTAGTGGGCACATAAGCATACCCAATACGGGTGAACGAGTAGGGCTGCGTCAAGGGAATGGCCTCCTTCAAGTGCGGTCTTCCAAGAAACCGACGGGGATTGAAAAAGCATGTTCTCCACCAACCTACTACAGGCCAGCGGGAACATGCTTTCAGCTTACCGAGAATCCCCAGTGGAAGGCAATCCTATCCGGAGAAAGTTAAGATTTGAAAGATTTCAACATCAGTGGCATCCTCGACCTCGAGCCTTCTCAATCTGCGCCAAATGATGGCGGTCGTGCCAGCGAAGCCGCTGGAGGGCGACTGCCAAGGTCATGGTCCCGAAGGAACTGCTGGTCAACGTCCGCTGGAATTGGTCAGGCGTCATGGTCTTCACCAGCGCCGCGAGTCTCGCGATGACGGCCTCCATCAGCCGAAGCGACACCTCCACCGGTTCCCGGTAGTCGGCCAGCTCCGCCCACTTCTCCTGTTCATAGGAGGGCATGACGGGCGTTTCTTCTGTCATAGCCCGCTTGAACCGAACATAGGCGTGCAGGTCATTGTCCGCCAAGTGGTGAACCAGCTGGCGGACGCTCCAGCCGCCTTCCCGGTAGGACATATCAAGCTGTGCATCAGTCATTCCCTCCACACAGCGACGGATCAGCTCCGGCGTCCGCTCCATGTCGGCGATCCACCGCCGAATATCGTGAGCATCGGGATCGGGGGTTTCCACGAAGGAGTCCTTCTCCGCATCTGCATTCCATCGGGTATGTCCTGACAACTCCAATTCGAAGCGTTCATAGCGGATCCCGTTTCCATCGACGCCCTGGTCAACCGCACGAAACCCGAGGCTCACAAAAAGCTTCCGGGAACGCTCATTGTACGAGTAGATTTGCCGGACGTTCAGCTTCGGCAAGCCAAGTTCCTTTGCTCGCTCGATGAAGGCCCGAACGACCTGTGCGCCGATCCCTTTGGAGCGATAATCGGGTACGCCAATGACAATGGGGAGATCCTCCTCCGACAAAGTGGCATCCCCAATCGCGCGCCAGTTCTCCCCTTCCCGCACTTCGATGAGGCAAACCTCCCCGATCGTGAGCAGGTAAGCGTACATGCGCTCCAATACTTCCAGATCGTAGGTACCGTCGGTCTTTCCCTCCGAGTAATAGAGCACTTCTTTGTCCTGATACCAGGGCAGCGCCGTGCTGCAATCCTCCGGGTAACGAAAGGGACGCAACCGCAAGCCGGAATGGATGTTGATCATGTAAGTGTCCTCCTTTTTGCAAGTTCCAACTCATGGATTCGAAGCAGCTCCCGGGAAACAGATGGCCTCGCAAAACGCCATCATCTCCGCCAGCCTCCTCTGCTCATCCGCATCCGCCCCGTCTTCCACGCACCAGGAAAAGCCCATCGCTGTCTCCACATACAGGCACTTCCGTAAAACGGGTTCCGGTACGCCAAGCCTATTTTCCAAGAGGGAGATGGCTCGGTTCATCCTCACATACACCTCATCAGACGGTTCATCCTCTAACTCGTTCAAGAGAAAGCGCGGAAGGTCCCAGATCGGGTCCCCAACGACCCCTTTGGGATCAATAATGCGATACTCACCTGCTCGATCCAGCAGCAGATTGTCGTGATGCAGGTCTCCGTGCAGCAGCAATGGACGAGAATAGCGAAGAGAGAGCTCTCGGCAGAGCTCCTCCGCACGACAAATGGCTTGCTGAAGCGGAGAACCGGCTGCTTCACGGGTCATATAGGCAGCGATACGAGTCACCCAATCCAAATAAGTGGGATAGACTTCATCCGACACGGGAGGGCGATGCAGCCCCTCATAGACCGAGCAAAATGCCTGAATACGCTCCTCCAACCGTCCCACTTCGCGCAGGGGAGTACCCGGCTGAATAGCCTCGATCAACAAGGCTCCATTTTCCAGATCGGCTTCATACAACCGACAAAACCGAGTGCCCTCGTAAGAGCGAAGCGCTTGAAGCTCTGTCCGAAGCTCGGCTGAGCGGCTCGGGGCCAGCTTCAACACCGACGGCCCGTATCGCTCCGCCTGACAACGAAGGACGAGATTTGCCGAATAAGACGGAATAAGCTCGACCTCGCTCAAGCCCCAGTCCTTCGACAACGTCTTTCCCCTCTGCTCGACCGTCGCCAAGAAGTCTTGTCCAAAGCGTTTGGCAATCTGCTCCGCTTCCTCTGGTCGAAACTGCAACTGCAGCTCACCTGCTCCCACAACTCATTCCCCCTCCGCGCCTTCGACCAAGACCCGATCCCCTCGGGTCGCCGGATGAGAAATGACCAGGAACTCCACAGACTCTTCGAAGTCGTTGCAGATATAATGGGCCGTGTCAGGAGCCACTTCCACCCCTTCGTGAGGGCCGAGCTCATGCGAGGTCCCATCAATCCAAAGCACAGCCTTACCCGCAAGCACGAAGAAGAATTGCCGCGCGGCACGATGATAATGCTTAACTTCCCGCGTTCCCGCCGGCATCCGCTCGTGGATGACACTCAGTTCTTCTCGCTGGACAAGCCTCCAGCCGTCGCAGCCTTCTCCCCATCCGTAGTGAACGGCCGTCTCCTTGCTAGTCTTCATGCCAACCACTCCTCTAACCGTTGTCGTCTATCTTTCAGTTGGTCCAATGAAAGCGGTATGACCCCTATTTTCCTCGTTCGACACGCTGTTATTCAGTGTACCACACCTGGATAAAATCGGTAGATCTACGAGATGGAAGACTCGACAATAGACGCTGTTGGATAGAAGCAGATCCCGTTGAGAAACCAAGCAAGAGGAATACAGAAGTCATTTTGACTAATATCCTGTTTGCGACCGAAGGTCGGGTTTGCAAACACGCTCTAGGTCGAAAGATGCATGCCTCTCAACAAAATTCGAATTCTTTTGTCCAGTTAGTAGGCGGAAAATTCTCACAATTCAAGATTGAGAGGGTTTTCACTGTCGTCATTAGGCGAGATAGGAGAGAAACCTGTAACCGAAAATCCCTTTAACTGATTGTAAATCCAGTAATTGGGTTCTATACCCAATCTTGCTTGTTCGTGCTATAAACGAACATAGAGCGGTATTCAGCCAGAATGCGAGCAACAGCAGGAAGACAATGACGAAAGGAGGATCGAAGGTGCGGGAGCTTGACGAAAGGCGCCCTCGCCCATCGAAACGATTTGCTCTCTGGCGAGACTTGCCGCATTCGCGCGGCTGACGGGATGAACCGCATTCCGGTTACTCGTCGAACACGGATCAGACAGCTCGGTGGTCGCCCCTTCCGGTGACAACGGGCCTAGCTTCGTTGAATGGCATTATTAATCCAAGTATAGGGAGTGGTTTAGTTTGAGTATTGGCAATAGAGGAAAACGATCTCTCCTGATCGGAGCCAAACTGCTGCTTTCGCTCACCCTCGCGGTTCCAGCCTTTGCTTCACCTTCCGGTTCTGCCGGGGACAAGCTGGAGCTTGGCTCACAGAAGCTTCAATCGGCCCAGACTGCGCCGGATGCCAAAATATCCGCGAAGCTGTCCAAGGAATTTGAAAGCTCGGACTATGTCTCCTACCTCGTTAAAATGACGGATCAAGTAAACCCAACCGAAGTTTCTCGCCAGGCCTTGCAAAAGGCTTCCTTGACCAAAGCCACTCCATCCGCTGCCAAGCTGTCCGTGCGCAACGCCGTGGTCAGCGCCCTTCGGCAGGTAACCGCCGAAACCCAAGGATCGGTGGAAAAGCTGCTGGAGAAGGAAAAGCAGAACGGCAACGTCAAAACCTTCCAAAGCTTCTTTATCGTCAACGCTCTGTCGGTGACGAGTACGAGAGCCGTCATGGAGGAAATCGCCAAGCTGCCGGAAGTGGCCAAGATTCTTCCGGATGAAGAGCGCTATTTGGATAAGGGAGTCGTGACGTCTTCCCCGCCCGCAGCTTCGGCTGCCGTTCCGGTGGAGAAGAAGGAAGCGGCGGTGGAAGCCAAAAGCGGCGCGGCTCTGACCGCCGACCCCAATGTGGAATGGAACATCGCAGCCATCGGAGTTCCCGCTGTCTGGGAGAAGGGAATCGACGGAACCGGCATCGTGGTTGCCAACCTCGACAGCGGCGTCGATTATACACATCCTGCCCTGTACAGCAAATGGCGGGCCGTCAATGCGAACGGCGAGATCGTGAACCCCGAGCTGAGCTGGTTCGATGCTCATAGCGGTGCGCGGCTTCCGGCCGACGGAGACGGCCATGGTACCCATACGATGGGCACAATGGTCGGCTCAGAAGCAAACGGCACCAATAAGATCGGGGTAGCCCCCGGCGCCAAGTGGATCGCCGTGCGGATCTTCAATCCCGAAACCACCGACAGCGTCATTCTCGCTGGAGCCCAATGGATTCTCGCTCCGGTGGATGCTCAGGGCAACCTTCATCCCGAGCTTGCACCGGACGTCGTCAACAACTCCTGGGGCGGCGGTGCCGGTCTGGATGAATGGTTCCGTCCGTCCGTACAAGCCTGGCGAGCAGCGGGGATCTTCCCCGAGTTCTCGGCCGGTAACGTGAAGCTGACGAATCCCGGCGGACCCGGGTCGGTTGCCAACCCGGCCAACTATCCGGAATCCTTCGCCACCGGCGCCACCAACATCAACGGCCAGATCGCAGACTTTTCCTTGCGCGGTCCATCTCCTTACGGAGAGATCAAGCCGGAGGTTTCGGCACCTGGCGTAAACATCCGCTCTTCCGTACCCGGCGGGTATGAAGGCGGCTGGAACGGCACCTCGATGGCCGGTCCGCATGTGACGGCTCTCGCCGCCCTGCTGCTCCAGGCCAATCATTCCCTCACGGTCGACCAATTGGAGGAAATCATCATCCAAACCGCCGACCCTAGGACCGATTCCGAATATCCGACCACGCCGAACAACGGTTACGGGCACGGGATCATCAACGCCTTGGCCGCCGTCAACGAAGTGCTTGTCGGAAGCGGCAGCGTGTCCGGGAAGGTTGTAACCGGCGGAGACGACCTGGAAGAACCGGTCATCGACCATACTCCAATCACCGCAGCCTTTAGCGGCCTCGATATCACGATCAGCGCACGCGTTCGCGATGATGTCAGCATCACAGCTGTTGAAGTTCAGGCCCGCAAGAAAGGCACCTCGCTGTTCACGAGCATTCCGGCGGCCCGCGTATCGGGCGATTATCGCGACGGTGTGTACCAGGCGGTCATTCCCGGACAGCTCGCTGCGAAACCGGGACTTGAATATCGCATTCGTGTGAACGACTACGGCAACAACGGCTACGATTCCCCGCTCTATACGGTGCAGATTTCAGACGGCGTCGTTCCGGGGTATTTTGAGGACTTCGAGACGAGCACCTACGGCTTCTCTACGGGAGGAACCGGTCCGGCTTGGCAATGGGGCAAGCCTGTCAGCGGTCCGGGAGCTGCTTATTCGGGACAGAACGTAGTGGCCACCAACTTGACCGGCACCTACGCTTCGGGCTCTAACGTCTTCCTGCTCTCCCCTCCCATTGACCTCAGCAGCAGCCCGCGAGGCGCATTCGTCACGTTCAAGCACTGGTATGACATCGAAACCAACTATGACGAAGGCACCATTTACCTGGTGAAAGCAGATGAGGAGGACGCTTTGCCTCTCGCCTCGTTCACTGGAGCAAGCGGCGGCTGGAAGACCCAAAACATCGACCTCACCGCCTATGCCGGAGAACGGGTATGGCTCGCCTTTAATTTGACGAGCGATAACACCGTCAATAAGGCTGGCTGGTACATTGATGATTTCAAGGTAGAAGCGCCGGATGAAGTACCGCCCGGAGCCCCGATCGGCCTTACCGCGGTCGCCGATACGGTTGGTCATGTTCAATTGAACTGGGCTCCGCCTGCCGATGAAGACGTGAAGCAATTCATCGTCTACCGTGCTCAGGAAGCAGGAGACTTTGCTCCGATTACCACGACGGCTGCTACATCTTATACCGACACGGTAACGGCTGGCGTCTACGGCTCTCCGAATGATGTGCTCTACACGTATAAGGTAGCGGCACAAGACTACTCCGGCAATACCGGACCGGCCTCCGATCCGGCCAGTGTTACCGTTCATTTTGCTACCGTGCTCTATTCGGACAATTTCGATGGTCCGACGGACAACGGATGGACGCACAGCGGCGTGAAGGATGAATGGGAACGCGGAATACCGAGTGGAACCGGCGGCCCTGCTTCCGCTGCATCGCTCCCGAACGTCTGGGCAACCGATCTGGATTCCACTTATGAGAACAGTGCGGACTACTCCTTGTACAGTCCCGTCATCGACTTGACCGGGCAGCCGCATGCCGCCTTGAACTTCTCGCATTGGTATGAGATCGAAACCCGCTATGACGCCGGAACCGTGGAAGCCTCCAAGGATGGCGGCGCCACATGGACCGAGCTGCTTCGCTTCAGCAGCAGCACCGACGGCAAGAAGTGGTCTTCGGTCGTCTACGACTTGAGTGCTTATGTAGGCGGACCTGTTCAATTCCGCTTCCACCTGAAGACCGATACCAGCGTCAACAAAGCCGGTTGGTACATCGATGACTTCCGCATTACGGAAGACACGGCTCCAACCTCCGTCCCCACCGCTTCCCGTGTAGAGCTTGCGGATGGAAAGGTGAAGAACGACTCTTATCTGCCTGAGCTCCAATCGAAGACCAGCCTCTTGTCGAGCGCTGCTGCCCATGGAGACATTGAGCTGGAGAGTCTGCCGGTTGGCGCCACCGTGACCGTTCTGGAGACCGGACGCTCGGTCAAGGCCGACCCGGCTACCGGACGCTACTCGCTGCGCCATGCCGCCGGTACGTACACGCTGAAGGCGGAAACCTACGGATACCGAGCCCAAACCAAGACGGTTACGATCGCTCAAGGGGCGGAAGCCAAAGTCAACTTCAGCCTGGAGCCGATCCCGCATGGAATCCTGCAAGGAGCCGTCACCGATCAGCGGACGGGAGCCCCCATTGCAGGAGCGAAAGTGAGCGTGCTGGAGGACGCTGCCATCTCACCGGCAACGACCGATGCAGACGGCCGATACTCGCTCAACGTGCTGGAAGGCACGTACACGCTGTCGGTGATCGCCGACGAGTATCACAGCGTCACCCAGTCGATTACCGTCACGGCAGCCGGGTTGGAGCAGAACATCGCACTGAAGCCGTTCGTCGGCTACTCGGCGAACATTGCTTATGATGACGGAACCGCGGAGAATGCCCGGGCCTTCAATGCAGCAAACAACGGCTGGGCCGTCCGGTTTACCCCGGCATCGGCTTCGGCTCAAGTAACCGGCGCCTCCTTCCGTTTCTGGAACACGCAATTCCCTTCACCGGGAGGAACAGCCTTCCAATATGCCGTTTATGATGCGAGCGGAACGGGCGGAGCTCCGGGACGCAAGCTCGCCGGTCCTTTTGCCGGAACGGCTCTGCGGAACGATCAATGGACGAATGTGGTGTTCCCCTCCGCCGTATCGGTGACGGGAGACTTCTACATCGTTTACATCCAACCGCAGGTGGGAACCCTGTCGCCAGGCCTTGCAACCGATGAAAACGGCCCGAATGCGGGCCGCAGCTGGCAGGTCGTCAGCGGGGTTTGGACGAAGTCGCCTGCTGACGAAGGAAACTACATGATTCGAGCAGCGGTACGGTATGATGCCGGTGTTCCCGTGCTTCTCGCACCGGAAGGCGGCACCATCACCAGCCAACCGGCAGTGACCGTAAACGGCACCTCCCCTGCCAATGGAGGCGAGATTCGGATCTACAACGGTACCGCCTTGGCCGCAACGACCACGGTTCAGAACGGCCGCTTCCAAGCCCAAGTGCAGCTTGGCGAAGGCGACAATTCGCTCACCGCTGAAGTCGTGGTGAACGGCGCCGTCTCGGACCGCAGCCTCCCGCTTGTCTACACGCTTGATTCTACGGCGCCGGTATTGGATGTCACCTCGCCGACGGATCGTCTCGTGACCAACACCGAAGTCATTCGCGTAGATGGCACTGCCCAGGATCTTCACCTGAAAGAAGTGAAGATCAACGGCAAAGCTGCTACTCTGACAAACGGAGCCTTTGCGGAACGTCTCCTCGGCAGCGAGGGAGAAAACCGCATCACGGTGGAAGCGATCGACCTGGCTGGCAATGTGACCACCATTATTCGCACGGTGACCGTTCATACGGTGCCGCCGGTTATCACCGGCGTCCTGCCGGCTGCTGATGTGCACCTTGCACCTGGCGGCAGCGTGAAGATCGCGTATGACAGCAACCCGGGACTCACGGCTTCCTTCACGATCAGCCTGCCCGCTTCTCCGACTACCTTCGTTGCTACGGAAACGGCTTTGAAGGAGACGGCTCCCGGCCATTATGAAGGAACGTTCACAGCCCCCGCTGCCCTGCGCCTTGCCGGAGGGATCATCACCGTAACCGCCCGAGATGCCGCAGGCAATACGGCGACCGCCCAAGCCGCAGGCAAGCTGTACGTGGAAGAACCGGCTGCGAAGCCTCCGGTAGCCGTCATCGTGGCTCCGACCAAGGCCAGCCTGGACTTGGCAATCCCGTACAGTGCGGCGAACTCCACCGCTCCTGCAGGGAAAATCGTCAAATACGAATGGAACTTTGGTGACGGCAGCACCGCCAGCACCGCCGAGGTGAAGCATAAGTTCCCGAAACCGGGAACCTATACGGTCACCTTGACGGTAACGGACAACACGGGAGCCACCGCAAAAGTTAGCAAGAACATTACCATCGTCTAACGGTTCAACCTCCAAACCAAAGAACCTTCCGCCCGACCGCAACCGGGTGGAAGGTTCTTTTTCGATCCGCTATTAGGACTGCGGAGGCTCCGTGTCAATTAAATGGAGCTTCCTTCATGCACAGACTCAATCATCATGAAAATCCGGGAATAGACGTCCCTGATATTCGCCTCATTTACAATATCGTTGTATAACCCGAACCCCCAGCGTTGGTATTTCTCACCCGATTGATAGTAACCTGCAGCGTACTCCATGGAAAGATCGGGAACATCCTCGTATGAAAGGTCCTCATTTATAAAAGGTGTGCATGTTTTATGCGTATCGATAAAGAAAAAAGGGATCCCCGCCTCCTGATAGACTTTGGCATATTCCTGATCCGCCGCTTCATGAAAATGACCCTTCCTGATAAAGACTGCATCAAGGTCAGAAGAAGGCGTGAGCTCCCTCATTTGATCCAAGCTCAGTTTCTTAAAGTGAATGTTGGGTTCTCTTACGCTTGGAGCATCTCCTACAACACCAATGGATAAGCTTTTCCCCGTATACAGAGCGGTTTCAACCGACTCTGGCTTGGATTCGATTTTATATACGATCAGGATTAGGCAAAGAACAAGCAGAAGCATGGAGAGCTTTTTCATCGCTCCAGTTCCCCCTTTTACAAGCAGGTTTTTTCCATAAAAAAGACACCCAGCCTCGCTGTTCTACGATGACTGAATGCCTTGTTGTACTTCTCTAGGGTATACCTCCGCATATATGCAAGCTCCACTCGATTCATCAGGACGGAGCTTGCGGGTTAGGGCATGCGGGTGTACGTCTTGTTCTCTTAATCTTCTACAAGCATTCCGATGGTCTTCTCGCCGAGTGAAGCTTGCTCCATGCCAGGCTCCGAAGCAAAGCGCACTTGTTCGAGCAGAACATTCTCGCGCAGAACGGAATCGAAGCGGGTAAGGGCCTCTTGCAGCTCGCTGTCGGCGTCGAGTACGAGGCGGATGCGCTTCTCGATCGGCAGCTCCAGCTTTTTGCGGTAATCCTGCACAGCGCGGACCACTTCCCGGACGAGGCCCTCCTGCAGGAGCGCTTCGGTCAGCTCGGTGTTCAGCGCAACCGTCATTCGGTATCCGCTGGCCGATGCAAAGCCCGGCTTCGCCTGCTTCTCGACGAGCAGCTCCTCCAGCGAGATGTGCAGCTCTTCACCGTCCAGCGTCAGATCGAGGCTTCCGCTGTCGACCACTTGCTTGGCTTCCTCCGCCGTCAGCCCCTTCAGGTGCTGTTGGATCGGGCCGACGAACTTGCCGTATTTCTTACCCGCCACCTTCAGGTTGAGCTTCATGGAGAAGTTTACGAAGCCGCTGTCGCTCGTGGCGACGCGGATTTCCTTGACGTTCACCTCGTCGCGGATGATGTCCGCGAAA
Organism: Gorillibacterium sp. CAU 1737; assembly: GCF_039888655.1. Classification (NCBI taxonomy): domain Bacteria; kingdom Bacillati; phylum Bacillota; class Bacilli; order Caryophanales; family Paenibacillaceae; genus Gorillibacterium; species Gorillibacterium sp. CAU 1737. Next base: position 392,336 of record NZ_JBDQQO010000005.1, on the reverse strand, counting down.
CGGTCCACATGGAACTCGCGATCCAGGTCGAGGGACAGGATCAGCTCGGACAGCGGCTGACGGGTCTTGAGTCCCGTTTCGTTGCGGATGTTCCGGGCCAACTCAACGATTTGACGAGCCGCCTCCATATCATTTTCCAGCTCGGTGTCGATCAACGCGGAGTTCACATTCGGGTAGTCGGCCAGGTGTACGCTGCCTTCTCCGCCCAGGTTTGCATACAGGTCTTCCGCGAGGAGCGGCATGTACGGCGCGAGCATCAGGGCGAGGGTGCGGAGCACCTCGGTCAGCGTCTGATAGGCTGTCACTTTGTCCTCGGTCCATTCTCCGCCCCAGAAACGGTCGCGGGAACGGCGGATGTACCAGTTGCTCAGCTCATCCACGAAGGTCTCAATTGCCCGAGCCGGGTTCAGGAAGTCGTAGCCGACAAGGCCCTTCTTCACGAGCTCCAGCGTGGTGTTCAGGCGAGACAGAATCCAGCGATCCAGCGGGTTCTTCGGATCAAGCACTGCATGGTCCGCCGGGTTGTAGCCGTCGATGTTGGCATAGAGCGCGAGGAATGCGTGGGTGTTGTGGATCGTATCCACCACCTTCGACTTCGCCTCCGCTACGATCTGCTTCGAGAACCGCTTGCTGTTCCACGGAGCGCTGTCCGAGAGAAGCGCCCAACGGAAGGCGTCGGTTCCGAACTCCTCGATGATCTCCCAAGGATCGATGACGTTGCCCTTGCTCTTGGACATCTTCTGCCCGTTCTCGTCCAGCACGTGACCAGTCGAGATGACAGCCTTGTATGGAGCCTTGCCCGTGGTGAGCGTCGAGACGGCGAGGAGGCTGAAGAACCAGCCGCGCGTCTGGTCGATGCCTTCGCAGATGAGATCGGCCGGGAATTGTTCCTCGAACGTCTTCTTGTCTCCGAACGGGTAATGGTATTGAGCAAACGGCATCGAGCCGCTGTCGAACCAGACGTCGATCACCTCGGAGGTGCGCTCCATGATACCGCCGCAGGAGCAGTGCACATGGACAGCATCCACATAAGGCTTATGCAGCTCCAACTCCCCTTCGATCGGCTCGATCGCCTTGTCCTGCAGCTCCTGACGGCTGCCCGGCGAGTATTCCGCTCCACAGTCTCGGCACACCCAGACATTGAGCGGCGTTCCCCAATAGCGGTTGCGGCTGATGTTCCAGTCCACGAGCTCCTCCAGAAACTTGCCGAAGCGGCCGTCGCGGAGGTGAGGCGGGTACCAGGCGATCTCACGGTTGTTCGCAAGCAGCTCTTCCTGAACCGCGGTCGTCTTGATGAACCAGCTCTCCATCGCGTAATACAGGAGCGGCGATTTGCAGCGCCAGCAGAACGGATAGCTGTGCTCGTAGCGCTCCTTGCTAAACAGAAGCCCTTGCTCCGCCAGGTATTTGACGATGTCGACGTCGCAATCCTTGACGAAGCGGCCGGCAAAGGCCGTCACCTTGTCGGTATAGCGGCCGGCAAGATCGACCACGTTCACGAAGTCGATGCCATGCTGGCGGGTCGTCTTGTAGTCGTCTTCCCCGTGTGCCGGAGCGGTGTGCACGATACCGGTTCCGCTCGTGTCGCTGACATACTCGGCGTCGACGACGATATGTCCCTTCGATACCTCAACATAACCGAAAGGCGGCGTGTACGGCGTACCGACAAGCTCCGAGCCTTTGACGACGGCCAGCACCTCGTAGCCTTCCTTCAGGACTTTGTCAGCGAGGTTCTTGGCGAGGATGTACACCTCACCGTCCTGGCGTGCCTTGATGTATTCCAGGTCCCGGTTGACGGCCAGCGCCACGTTCGCCGGAAGCGTCCACGGCGTGGTCGTCCAGGCGAGGAAGTAGGCATCCTCGTTCTTGCTCTTGAACTTGACCGTCGCACTCAGGTCCTTGACGTCCTCATATCCTTGCGCCACCTCATGCGAGCTGAGCGTCGTCTGGCAATCGGGACAATAAGGGCTTACGCGATGCCCCTTGTAGAGCAGTCCCTTGCCGTGAATGTCCGACAGCAGGTGCCAGACGGATTCGATGTAGTTGTTGTCGAGCGTGATATAGGGGTGGTCCATGTCGGTCCAGTAGCCGATCGCTTCGGTGAGGTCGCGCCACTGCTTTTCGTATTCGAAGACACTGCCCTTGCACTTCTGGATAAAGGCTTCGACGCCGTATTTCTCGATCTCGGCTTTGCCGGAGATGCCAAGCTCCTTTTGCACGCCCAGTTCGACTGGAAGTCCGTGCGTATCCCAGCCTGCCTTCCGGACGACACGATAGCCCTCCATCGTCTTGTAGCGCCCGACGAAGTCCTTGATGACGCGCCCAAGCACGTGTCCGATATGCGGCTTGCCGTTCGCGGTCGGCGGTCCTTCATAAAAGACGAAGTTCGGCTTGCCCTCGCGATTCCGGATCGAAGCGGCGAACGTGTCCTCCTGCCGCCATTTGTCGAGCACCCGAAGCTCGCGTGCGCGAGCCTTTTCTTTGACATCCACCTTTTGCAACTTGCTCATCCCTTTCTGTGAAAAATGCAAAAAATCCCGCCCCCTAAGGGACGGGATCTGTTTAACCCGCGTGACCACCCTGCTTCCGTCTTCCCTGTGCGCACAGCGACAGAAAAGAACGGCTCCTCAGCCGCACGCCCGTAACAGCGTGCGTCCCGAATAACGGCGGGGAACCGGGTTCGCTTACTTTCGCTTCGGCGAACCTTCTCGGAGAGGATCATCAACCGGGCTTGAACGTTGGCTTTCAGCGCTAAGGCCAACTCTCTGGGGATACAAGGAACCGGGGACGGCAGTCTCGTCAAGGAAGTTGCTGTCGATTCATCTTCTCCCGTTGTACAATATTGGAGGCCAAAAGTCAACCACAGGGGGCGGTTGACAGCCTGCCTATTGGAAGGATAAGTTGGGAGAAGCGAACTCGAACGACTGTTCTGCCGTCGCACTCGTGGAGGGTTACAGGGCCACGACCAGGAGAGCTAGAAACGCCAAGCAAGCTGGAAGTCCCTGCTTCACCAAAATGGAGCGGCTGGAGGTCAGTCCGCCGTAGATCGCAGCCACCAAGACGCAGCCGACGAAGAAAAGCTGCAACTGCTGACCGAAATCCGCATTGCCATGGAAGAGCCCCCACAGCAGGCCGGCGGCCAGAAAGCCGTTGTACAAGCCTTGATTGGCGGCAAGAGCCTTTGTCTGTTCGGCAAAAGCAGGTGTGGTACCGAAGGTCTTCCGTACCCTCGGGGTGTTCCACAGGAACATTTCCATCACGAGAATATACACGTGCTCCAATGCGACAAGCGCGACGAGCACCTTAGCTGCGATTTCCATTAGGGGACCTCTTTTCTGATTCGTAATTTAATTGTATACAATCAATATAGCGAACCCCCTTTGCTTTGTCAAATTCACCCGTTTCCTCTTCCTCCTCTCCATGGGCGGCAAGCGAATGAAACGAGAGAGGTTGTTGTATGGCCATCAATCGCAAACTGATCACCGATGCGGATTTTGAGGAAGCGGAAGCCAAGGAATGGCGCGTTCGGGTGTTTCAAGACGATCATCTGGTGGATGCGGGCGGCCTGATCGTCCGCTTCTCCCCCGATCTGGTCGTTATCCAGTCCGGAGTAGGCGATGTCGCTTATTATCAGCGACAGGACTGTGAGTTCTACGAAATGAGAAAGCGTTAGAGCGTGTTTAGAAAGGAAGATCGACATGACCCTCTACTACGAACAAGAAGAATATGCCGACCGTGACTTCTCCAGTCAAGATCTTCGCGATGCAGAATTTCGGCAGTGCACCTTCGTTCGCTGCCGCTTTCGGGGCGCCCGCATGGAGGACCTCCGTACGGAGCACTGTCAATTTGTAGATTGCGATATGACAGGAGTGCTAATGAACGGAGCGATTCATCGAAACAGTGCCTTCACCAACTGCCTGTTGACCGGCGCCAATCTGTTCGCCGCAGTCTTTGAGGAATGCAAGCTCGTCGGCTCCGATCTAACCGAATGTCAGATGAACGGCTTCACCATCAAAGGCGGGGATTGGTCCTACACCAACCTCCGGCACGCCAACCTCAGCCGGCAGGATCTGCGCGGCGTTCGCTTCGTGGAATCCGACCTGATGGAGTGCAACCTGGAGAAGGCGGATCTGCGCGAAGCCGATCTCACCCGCGCCATCCTCGCCAAGGCGAAGCTGGTGGGAGCAGACCTGCGTGAAGCCAGGCTGGACGGCGTCGACTTCCCATCGCTGCAAGTGAAGGGAGCGCGCATGGACTTGACCCAGGCAGTGCTGTTCCTCCGTTCCTACGGGGCGAAGGTGGAGTGAGGGCAGCAAGAACAGGTTCGGAACCTCGCCTTGAAGGAGATGTCTCTCCCTTATGCGTTCAGAAACCAAAAAAAGCTGCCGATGAGTCATCGGCAGCTTTTTGCATGGAGGGAAAGGAAACTCGCGGTTGTTCATCAACCGCGCCGATTCCGTTCCTCTCTCACCGTATGAGGAAAGCAATGAGTCCAGAGCTGTCACTTAGCGGCTTTGTCTCCTACTGTTCAAGCTTCTCCAGAAGCAGAACGAGCACCTTCGCGAGCTGCTCCCGGGTAGCAGTCGCCTTCGGCTGGAAGCGTCCATGCCCATCCCCCTCCATCAAGCCAAGCGCTTGAACGGCGCGAATGGATTCCGCAGCGTAAGGAGAGGCTTCCGAGAGATCCGTGAAGGCTGTCGGGCTGGATGCCTGACTGATGGAGACGTCCTGTTCCGAGTTCGCCGCCGCGTAGCGATAGGCCCGGTCCAGAAGTACGGCAAGCTGCTCGCGGGTGATGGCTTCATTCGGACGGAAGCTACCGTCGTCATAGCCGGTCAGAATCCCCGCTTGCCCCAATGCCGCCGCATAATCGGCGTAATAGGAAGCGGCAGGAATATCGGGGAAGAAGCCCCCCTCTCCAGGCTCCGTCGTGTCAAAGTCGGCCGCTGTCGAGAACCCTAGCGTTCGACCGAGGAAGGCAGCCAGCTCCGCCCGCGTGACGATCCCTTGCGGTCGGAAGACATCCTCTCCTATTCCACGTGCGATGTGTTTGGCCGCCAGCACCTCAATATAGGCCTTGGACCAGCCTCCCGGCACGTCACGGAAGGATTTATTGTATTGGAGAATCAGGAAATCCCCCAATTCAAGCGACTTGAACAGGAACCGACCCTCAGATAGGCGTCCACCCAGATAGGACGGTTGCCCTTCTGTTCCAATCCCATATGCCCCGGCCTTGCTCGGTTCGCTCAACATCGCAAGCTCCCTTTCGCTAAGCGCTCGACTCCATTCCAGCTTTTCCCGGAATGCTACCGGTTTGCCGTCACTCGTTGTAACGGACAAATGGAAGAGCGATCCCGCAGAGCGGTATCCCGCATCTACTCCTTGAATGCGGTTCGACACGGCGGTCGTTTCGGAATCCACAGCTGTCCCGATCTCCAGAACGAAGCGTCCCCCTCCAGCCTGCCCTGCGGTTGGCCATGCTCCGCCCGGAATTGTTATTGTCAGTTCCCCTGCCGCGATGCGAAGCGATCCCTTCCTGGCAGCATCCGATACGAGTGCCTGCGAGGGGAGCAGTACCTTCACCCTCTCTCCAGCGGCTATCCCGCTCAAGGAAAGCTCCACGGTTTTATCCGCTTTGCTCGCCGCGAGGGTAAAAGCTGCCGTCAGCTCCGATTCGGTAATCTCTACTTGCTTTCCTCCGCTTTCCGACACAATCGGAGTAACCCGAAGCTGGGTGGTAGGCGGAACGAAAACTCCATAGCCGGAGCCGCTTCCCGGCTCACTGCTCTTCTCGGCTGCCAGAACCACGGTGCCGCCCTTCAAGGAAGAAGGCAGCTTCACGGTAAGCCGGCCCTCTCCATCTGTTTGGTAGATCGTTCCGCTGTACAAATCCTTCCACGCACCAGTCCCGCCGGTGGGAACGGATACGGTCTGCTCCGCCTCTTTGATATTCAAGCCCACGTAGAGGGTTTGCCCCTTGTAGCTCCTCGCAAACACATCGTAGCCCTCATCATCGGAACCGACCACTTGTGTGCGCGTCCCTTTGGAGAACACGAGCGAGTTTTCTTTTCGGATGTTCAGCAGTTTTTTGTAATGATCATGGAGGGTGAGGTAGGTTTCCTCGGTCAGTCGGCTCCAGTCGAAGTCGTAGCGGTTCTCGCTGAACTGGCCCTTGCTCATGTCGCCTGCGTTCATGCCGGATTGCCCGATTTCTTCCCCGTAATAGATGACCGGCTGCCCCTTTGCCGTAATTTGAAGAGCTGCGGCGAGCATTTGCTTGCCTTGAACCGAGTGCAGGGTCTCCTCGTCCATGGTTCCGTTCTTGAATTTCACCCGGTCCGATTCGCTGAGAAGCTTGATCAAGAAGTTATCCTCATCGTGACTGCTGAGGAATTGCCCCATCGTTGCCGTGTTATCCAGCGTCTCGTTTCGAGCGGCCAGTTCTCTCTCCACGCTGGAGATTTTGCCGTTAACCAAGTCACTGGCAACCCCTTTGAACCGGAAGTCCAGCTGCGAATCCATCATCCCGCTCTTCAGGTATCCCCCATCGTTGTCGATGCTCGCTCCGAAGTTTTCCCCGATCAGCTTGAAGGAAGGCTCAAGCTCCGTAAGCCGGTTCTTAAAGGACATCCACGTCGTGTTGTCCACATGCTTAACCGTATCCACGCGGAAATAATCAATGGTGTTCCCGAGCTCCGTGCGTGTCTTCTCGATCCAATCCGTCTGCCACTGGATGATCTTATCCCGCACCGCCGGGTCTTCCGTGCGCAGGTCGGGCAAGCCCGCCAGGCGGTTGCGAATGACGCCGTCCTCGTCCTCCGAACGCAGCATGCCGTCAAACACCTTCCGTTCCTCATCCGTCGGGTAATGACGAATCCCTTTTGAATCGGGGACGTCCATTCCGTACCCCGTGTGATTGAGCACCACGTCCACCATCACCTTGATTCCTCGGCTGTGCGCTCCATCTAGCAGCGTCTGAAAGTCGCGGATGTCGCCAAAATGCTCTTCGGTCTCGGTGAAATTCTTGGCCCAGTACCCATGGTACGCATACTGATCTCCGCCAAAATCCAGCCCTTTGTTGAAATCGATGTTGTCGACAATGGGGGAAATCCAGATCGTGTTGATGCCGAGGTCAACCAAGTAGTCGAGCTTCTGTGTTATCCCCTGCCAATCCCCCCCGTGATAAGACTCGAGATGGGTTTTATCGTACCCCTCCCCATTCGGATCGTCGTTCGCCGGATTGCCATTAAAGAACCGGTCGGTTAGCAAAAAGTAAATGCGGGCTTCATCCCAGTCAAAATCGTTCGTGTTTTCCTGCTGCCGGGTCTTCACCGTCACGCTCGTTTCGAACCGATGCTTGTTGCCGAATCGGTCTGTCAGCGTCAGCGGAATGCTCTTGACCCCGGCGGTGACCGAATCCTTCACGGCAAGCGTTAAGGCAAGAAGGGATGCATCAATGCTCGTATCGACTTTGCCGCCCAGGGCGGTAAGGTCCGCCGAAAGGCTGCGGACATCGGCCGCTTCTCCCTCCAAACGCAAGGCCAGCACCGCGTTCTCGTTGGAGTTGATCGCTCCGGGCGCTACGGATGCGGTAAGCTCAAAGCTCGGCAAAGCGTACTCGATCACCGACTCGCCGTTCACCGTATTCATCGGATCGCTGACCTCGGTTGTGACTCCATCCTTCGTCACCCTATAGGAGTACAGATGCCGTCCCGGCGTCAGCTTCTCCAGCGTATAGGTGAATCGCTCCTCTTCTGCCGAATACGTCATCGGGTAGTCGACACCGGCAATCTGCAGCGTTACCGCGCTGATCCGGTTCATCTGATCCTCGGCAAACAGCTCGTTGTCCCGGTAATAGAAGGTCGCTCCGCCATCCGCAAGCAGAGGAGCCGTTAGAGGCGGGTAGGTCCGTATGGTTCCTTGACCTGCGGTAACACCTACCTTGGTTACCGGGTTCGTGCCGGTGATGATCTCCCGATCGTAGTCCTGATCGACGACTTGCCAATCGATCCCTTTGCGCACCTTGAAGCCGATCTTAGCGGTCGATTTGGAGATGGGAATAATAGCCACGGCATTCGTCCTGGAGATCGAGGTGAAGGACACCTCTCCATCCGAGATGCCGGTGTTCCAGACCCAGAGATTCCAGCCCTTGAAATCGCCATCCGGCTTCGTATAGGTAAACTTGATGTAGCGGTCGGGTTTGCTGTTGGTCACATCCGGCTTGCTGTAGTACACCTCTTCCTTTCCTTGCACGATCCACGCCTCTGTCGCCTGGCCGCTCTTACTCTCGACCAGCCGCGTGGAGTCCTGGGCCGACCAGTCATTTCCCTCCACGGATAGGCGGGGAATGACATTCAGCTTGGCGTCGGGAAACGAATAGGTTCCGGTAGCAAAGCCGTCTTCGTCAACCTTGGTAAAGGAATACCCCTTGCCTTCCTTGCCAGGCGGGTAAAGCCACAGGTTCCAATCTCCGGCTTTTCCATCCGGCCGGTAATAATGCAAGGTATAGCGGTTCATCGTCGAGACAACCGTAAGCGTTCGCTCCAAACGATACCCGGCAAATTCCGCCTGGACCACAATCGTCTTCACGACGGCTTCGGAAGATACCGTTAACCGATTCCCCGTCAGCGTCACGCCCTCTACCGGCTCCTTCAGGCTCCAGACCGGTGCCGCTTCCGTCTTCTCGCCGGCGGGGGACAGGAGGGACGCCTTCAGCTCCAGACTGCTGCCGACCGCTACATCGGTCGCAGACTCGAAGAGCAAGCCCGGCACAATCGCCAGTGAGTTTCCTCCCGCTGTCCGCGGGTTGAGCGGGTCGGTGAAGTCTCCTGCCCAGCTGCCGAGGGTCGGAAGGAACTTATACTCGTACTTGCCCGGTGCAAGCTTCAGGTTCAGGCGAAACACACCGTCCTGCTTCTGAAACGGAAGAGCAGTCTGTTCATTCCACCCGTTCATCTGTCCGACCAAGTAGAGGGTGTCTCCTGGATGGCTGGCATTCACGAACGTGATGCTGCCGTCCGCTTCGATTGCCGGACTCACAAGGGCCGAAGCGGCTACGGGTACCGTACGCGTCAGCGTCCAAGTGCCGTGAGTCGCTGAAACCACATAATCCCCCAGTATCGCGTCCTCTGCTACCGTGAGCTTGCTGTCCAGGATCTTTACGCCTTGATTGGCGGGGGCAACCGACCATTCGACCGGCTCCGTTTCCCCCAGCACACCGGTATAATAGACGGCGTCCAGAACCGTTGCGGTTCCACGAGCGATATTGGCCGGTTGTTTGAAGGAAATCCCGGGAACCGAAAGGCCGGGGTTGCCGTTCTTGCGGACCGGATTCAACGGGTCGGCCTTCCAATCCTGCTCACCCGCCACCAGACCGTATTCGTACCACCCGGCCGGAATCTTTCGGGTGACGGACCAGAGATCTCCGTTTCCTTTGGCAAGCGGAATCAACGTTCCCCACCCGTCAGCGGTAAACTCCCCCTTCACGATCACCTTGCTTTCCGAACCATCTCCCTGATAGGAAAAGAGTACCTCTGCTCCATCCGCCGTTCTCGTCCCGATCTGGGGGCTCGTGATGCTTCCCTCTGCTCGTGCAGCAGGCGGAAAGACCGGCAGCAGGTTGGCCAGTAAAGCGAGAAGAAGCAGCCATACCAGCGGTCGGGATGGTCGATGAACGGCTTTGCGCGTTTCAGTCAAAGTCAGTCAGCTCCTTTGGATTGTAATATGTAAGCGCTTGCGTAAAATCACAGTGAACAACAGCTTGCCTAGCCTTAGATGGCTGATTCCTTGCAGTAGCCCTCCTTCCCAGCAATCGTTGGAAAACGTTTGACTTCTCTCAGAAAGGAAAAAGGAAACCAAAAAGCTTATTCGTAAGCGTTTTCTTGCTAATTCAAGCATACTGGAAGGGAAATCCAAGTCAAATCATTTGCACAAGGATTTCGCAGTATAAATCCATCCTTATTTTCATTTCCTCTTCATTTCGCACCTTTTTCTCATTATTTCAGAACCGAATCTATTTGCACAAGAAAAATATGTTTGCACAATTTGCATGATTATGGATGCAATTAGGCATGTCCTTTCCCAATCCTCTTCCTGCACAACAAGCGATTGCCTCCCTCTTCAAAATGGCTTCCATTGACAGCTTGAAAATGCAAAAGGTACGATAAAGCCGTTGTCTTTTTAACCTAAGAATGGGGGTTCTCTATGAATTCGGAGCAAATTGGTGTCATTCTCGCCCAGATCGGGACCCCGAAAGCCCCGGAGGCCAAGGCGGTCCGCCCCTATCTGCGAAAATTCCTCTCCGACCGGAGGGTGATCGATTACCCGTCTTATCTCTGGCAGCCGCTGCTCAGGGGGATTATTCTGCGTGTACGCCCCAAACGCTCAGCCGCCCTCTATCAGAAGGTCTGGATGAAGGAGGGCTCCCCGCTTCTGGTCTTCTCCGCCAAGCAGAGAAACGGACTGCAGGAGCGGCTCGGCAGTCGGTACCGGGTCGAGCTCGGCCTCGCCTATACCGAAGCAGACATTGGAGATGCGGTGCGGCGGCTCGAAGCAGCGGGGATTCGCCGCATCGTCGTCCTGCCCATGTTCCCGCAATATTCTTCGACGACGACCGCCGTTGTCTATGACCATGCTTGCTTTTCCGCACTGGGACGTACGAAGGCGAGCGGCCCTGCCCCTAAGCGCTTCGTGCCCGAATTGCGGCTGGTCGGCAGCTATCACAGCCGGAGGGGCTACCTTCAAGCCATGCGCAAGCGAATCGAAGACCAACTGGAGCATCTCTCCGAAAGGCCAGATCGCTATATCCTCACCTTCCATGGTATTCCCAAACGGTACGTGGAAACGGGTGATCCTTATGCCGACGAGTGCCGAGAGACCGCCCGACTACTCGCTCTGGAAATGGGCTGGGCGGATGATGAATGGCAGGTCACCTACCAATCCCGCTTCGGCCCGGAAACCTGGCTCGGCCCCTCTACGGCCGAAACCTTGATCCGGCTGGCCGAAGAGGGTGTTCGCCGTCCCTTCGTCTTCTCTCCCGGCCTCGTGACCGATTGCCTGGAGACTCTGTACGAGCTCGGCATGGAGGCACGGGAGGACTATGTTCGGCATGGCGGCTCCGAAACCGGCTTTGCCTTGTGCCCTTGCCTGAACGATCAGCCGGAATGGCTTGATTTTCTGGCCGATCTGATTCGCACCGAAGCCTCCGGCTGGGAGTCGCGAGACAATGAACAGCGCTGCAGCTAGGCTGACGGGATCCCTTCAAGAATCGTAGACTGGCGTTGCGAACGCGCGTCAGTCTTGCGCTGGACGTATGAAAAAGCCCGTTTCTCGTGCCAAACACGAGAGACGGGCTTTTCGCGATTTTACTAAATCCAGTTGCCTGTATTACTCTGATGCGGGCAGAGCCGCGAATTCAGGCGGGGTAGCCAACGCGGAATCCGCCGGCCTTCCCGGTACCGGCCTGGAAGCATCGGCCGCCTTCCCCTCACTCCAGCCCCCGCTTCCGGGAAGATCCTTATCCCTGCTCGTTCCCTCCCAGGAGATCTTGGCAAGCAGGAAGCAGAGGATGACGTTCAGGAGAGACACCGCCAGCAGGACAAAGCTCGTTGAGGCGCCGTTCATGCCAGCACTGCGGCTGAAATAGATCGCGTGCGTATTGGCGTAGACGGTAGCTGTGAACGCAGCGGCGAAGCCAAGCTGCCTCTCGTCCCGCCGCATCGCGAAGGCCGCCAATGCGAGCGCAATCGCCGGATAGAGGTAGCGCTCATGCATGCTGGTCGAGAAGGTAAACACGCCGACGATCTGGATCAACCCGGCGAGATAAGCCGCGTCGGGGCTCTTCGCCCGGTGATAGATTACCCAGGAGAACAGCGTTGTTACGGCGATGAAGACAAGCCCCCAGAGGTGATAGCTGATGAGGAAGCCCACCTGCTCGCTCGGTGTGTAATTCGTGCCGATCAGGCCGAAGAAGTTGAAGGCATTTACCGAAGCATAGGGATACTCTCCTACCGTGCTCTTGTACAGGTCGATGATCCAGAGGGGGTCCTTCCCAATGGAAAAGGGGAGGAGCAAGAGGATCGCCGTTCCGAGCGCAGCACCTGCCGCCTTCACCCATTGCATGAGGCGGCGCCCTCTCACCAGCTCGAAGAAGAGAACCGGCAGGAAGATGATCCCTTGCGGCTTCATCAGAATCGCGATGGTGAACAACACCGCCGAAAGGGTCGGCCTGCGATAAGCAATGGCCGACAAAGCAAGCAGGATGAGCAGCGTAAAGAACGAATCCACCTGCCCCCAGAAGGTCGAGTTGAGAAGCACCGCCGGATTCAACAGATAGAAAGCGGCGATCAAGAGCCCCGCTACTTCCGGCAGCCGCTTGCGGGCGATCCGGTAGAGCAGCCAGGCGGTCGCGGTATCCGCAAGAAGCGCAGGCAGCTTCAGCAAAAGCACGGAATAGCCGCCTACACCCAGACTGGCGATTGCCTTCCCAATCGGGTACAAGATGTAGATGTAGACGGGCGGATAATCCGCGTTGCCATTCTGATAAAAGTCCGCTAGGCCCTGGGCTGCCGTAAGCGCCCAATTGCGGAACAGCGACAAATCATTGTGTGCCCCCACCCAAGGGGCAATCGCCATGCGAAGAAGGAAGCCTCCTCCAAGGAGTGTAGCCAGCAACAGCTTGCGGTTCTCCAGATTCAAGGAACACGTACGATTCTCTGGATTCATGGAAGACGTGCGGTTCTCCGCACTCAAGGAAAGCTTGCGCTTTTTGAGCCAAATGCCTGCCGCAACGACTATTGCGGCGAAGCCAGCAACATAGAGCAGGAGGGGCGTCTTCAGCCATTCACTCGCGCTGGTGCCGCTGAATCCGCGTCCGCCCATTCCCATGCCGCCGTCGGCGAATCCGTTGCCGCGACCTCCTCCCGCTTGACCTTGTCCGAAGCTTCGATCAGAGGAATCGGTTCCAGCCGCGCTGCCCGTGCCGGCCCCTTCTCCGCGGGTTTCTCCCGTGCCTCTGCCTTGTCCCGGCAGGCCCTCGCGAGTCGAGGTGCGATCCGGTGTGTCGTTGCCCGCACCGTCATTCGGCTGCACGGGCGTGCCGCTCCCGGGACTGGTACCCGACCCGCTCCTGCCCGTCCCCGTTCCATTGTCGCCGCCGTATCGGTCGTTCCCGAAAGCCCAGCCTCCGCCTTCACCCATGAAGCCGCGTCCAAACCCTCCGGCGGTGCTCATGCTCTTCGCATTTTCGTAGGAGGTACTCCCCTGGTACCTCCAAAGCGAATAAACAGTCGTCGCAAGGGTGATCGCCAGAATGAGCAGCATGGTGACTCTGGCACGGTTTGCTCTTTTATCCTGCATGAACGCCATCCTTCCGCCTCGATTGAGTTGCTCCGAACAAATTTGCACAAATTCGCATCCTTGCATCCAGTCTAACGACCTCACCTTAAATGAGCCTTAATCCCACCTGAAGACAAGCCAAATCCAATCAAAAAAACCCCTTCCGCCGCTGGAATCAACGGGGAAAGGGCTGGAGCGTGTTTGCAAATCCGTTCTAGGTGGATAACACAAGGGTTTGGTCCGAGGAAAAGCGAGTTTACCTGTTATTTGATACGCTCTACCTTATTTTTCATCAACCACAGGGTGGCGACAATGAACAGCACGCCGAAGGCGATTTCGTAAAGCAATGCCCCGCTCAGCCAATGGGTAATGGAAGAAGGCCCGCTCACGTTTACACCTGACATGTCGGCCGATTCGCCCCATCGAATCGACAGCATGCGAAAGATCTCGCTGCCCCCATCCTCGACTTGGAACAGGTATTCTTCCAAGCGGGAAATCCCCGTGAGCAGTAGGTTGTATCCGACAATCGCAACCAGTACGCGGTATTTAAAGTGAAAGCTGTAGATGAAGGCAATGAGCAGGTAGATCGAAATGACGGAAAAGAGGAACGCCCACGTCCCAATGGCAAGGCCAGCCAGAAAATCTTGGAAGCTAACCGGATCAACAAGCTTGGCAAGTAGATGACGGGGAAAGGCCTGCTTCAGCAAGATTCCATGAAGAAGAGCAAGAAGGGCTATCACCGCAAACCCGAGTAACCCATAGATAAGCGCAGCAAGGACATGCGAAACCGGACGCAAGGGAAGCAATCGGCGGGAGGGCAGCTTCAGCGATTGGAAAAAGCTGCGGATGCTCTCGACCGAAAATACGATGAAGGCGCCGATGTAGCCCGTCCCGCTCAGCATGATCACACCTGCTTCGGTAATCTGCCGGACGGGCGGAAAGAACAGGAGGTACAGCTCGAGCAGGACCAGTATGCCGAGCACCCCGAGCAAATGATTTCTTCGCTGCTTGAGCTGATAATAGAGGAGCATCCTCATTCCGCAAACACCTCCCGAAACGTTTCCTCGACCCCGACTCCCGACAGGCGCAGATCCTCCACCTCTTGCTGCAGGACGATTTTGCCCTCCTGGATCAAGATAACCTCGTCAAAGATCCGTTCAATGTCTCGAACCAGATGGGTGGACACGACCAGGGTGCTGTCCTCGGAGTATTGCTCAACAATGGCGTCCAGAATCTTCCCTCGGGCCACTGGATCCACCCCGCCGATCGGCTCGTCGAGCAAGTACAGCGGAACGCGGCGCGATAGCGCAAGTGTCAACTGAAGGCGTTCGCTCATCCCCTTGGAGAGGGCCGTTACGGGGTCGGATGGCAACAGCTTCATAAAGGAAAGCAGCTCTCGCGCCTTCTCCCGATCAAAATCTGCGAAGAAATCGGCGTAATAAGCAACGGCATCCTCCACCTTCATCCACGGCTCCGTGAGCGGCTGATCCGGCAGGAAGGAGACGAGGGAGCGCGTTGCAAGGCCCACCGGAACTCCTTGTACCTTGATCGTTCCGCTATCGGGATGGGCAAGGCCCGCGATGAGCGACATCAGCGTTGTTTTACCGCTTCCGTTCGGGCCGAGCAGCCCGACGATTTTTCCCGGATCAAGGCTCAAGCTGACTCCGTTCAGCCCTCGAGTGCCTTTGTACCGTTTGGTGACATTTGCTAGCTCCAGAAGGCTCATACTTCCTCCCCCTTTCCCTCTTGTTTCGTTTGGATGGCGTCGGCTACGATTGCAGTGATGTCGTCACCCGCAAAGCCGAGCTCCTTCATTCCTTCCAGAAACCGGTCGAGCAGTTCGCCGGCCATTTCCTTCTTGATCGCCATGATCTTCCCTTCCTCGCTTGTCACGTATCGGCCTAGTCCGCGGCGACTCTCAACGGTTCCGTCTCTCTCCAGCTCCTGGAGAGCACGCTGTACCGTATTGGGATTGATCTGGAGCTCTGATGCCAGCTCCCGAACCGCTGGAACCTTGTCGCCGGGCTGCAGCGCTCCCGTCACCATCTGCCGCTTGATGTGGGTCATGATCTGCAGGTAAATGGGCAGGTTGTTGTCAAATTCGATGGGCATGCGTCGTGCACCCTCCTTTCCGGATGCGAGCTCATCAGCTTACATCTCTCTTGCAGAAGAGCAAGTAAGAAATCCCGATAACCAGTCCTGCATAGATGGCCAACATGGTCGCGGAGAAACCGAGCGTCATTCCCGCCATGGGCGGATGCCCTGCCGCATAGACCGAAAGATCGGTGTTGGGAAACAGAACATACTTGAAAAAGGGCTTGGGAATGCTGAGGTCGTTCAGCATGGCAATAAAGATGCCCATCCCGATGGCTTTGCCGCCGGATCGCGTCAACACGGCGATCATTAGGGCGATCAGCACATAGATGACCAGGAAAATCCATTCGTACACGCCCGCCAGGAGCAATTGGTTCCAGGTGTCTCCCGCCGCCATCGTGAAGCCAAAGGTTGTGCCTCCCGCCAGGAAGAATGCCAGAAAAGCAAAGAGGGTAAACGTCAACGTATACAAGAGAGAGACAGCCAGCTTCGCGGTCAGAATACTCGCACGGCTGTGGGAACGAATCAAGAGGAACTTAATGGTGCCATAGCGATATTCCTGCGTGACGATCTTCACGGAGCTCGACACCGCGAGGATAAGGATTAACAACCCGCTGCCGCTCGGAGCGAGCATTCCGGTCGTGAAGTCAAACCCGGATGCAAACAGGTCTGCCTTGATGGAGTGGATGATCACCGCACTCCCACCGGCGAGAATCGCGAGCAGCAGATACGGGACGAAGAATCCCGGACGCTTCCAAAGCTTAATCCATTCGTTCCAAAGAAGAAGTCCCCAACTACGCAATGCGGTTGCCCCCTGTCCATTTCAAGAATTCGTCTTCCAGCGATACCTTGTGTTCTTCCAGGCGATGAATACGAACCCGCTCCGCCGCCAATTGCGCGATCAGCTCCGGGATGACAGCCTCTGCGGCTTGCAGGAACAGCGGTGCGCCTACTTGCACGCCGGATAGAGAGGAGAATGCCAAACCCTCGCTTCCGCCTTCCGCCTGTTCAAGCAGCTGCACATCCTTGCGCATGGCGAGCAACCCTCGAGCAAGCTCTCGATGTTCGGCGGCTACTCGCAGCTCCAGGTGAATGCCCACCGTCGTCTTCGCCTCTTGGGCGAGGGATTGGACCGTCACGAGCTTCCCTTCCTGGATCACCACGACACGGTGGCACATCAGCTCGATCTCGGCGAGCAAGTGGCTCGAAACGAGAACCGAAATGCCTTCCTCGGTGGCGATGCGCTTCAAGTATTCGCGCATTTCACGAATTCCGGCCGGGTCGAGCCCGTTCGTCGGCTCGTCAAGGATGAGAAGCTTCGGGCGATGCAGGAGAGCTTGTGCGATGCCAAGCCGCTGCCGCATCCCGAGCGAATATCCCTTCACCTTGCGTCCCATCGCATCGGTTAGACCTACCAGACGGATGACTTCGAGCATCCGCTCCTCGCTCACCCCGGGCGTCATGCGCTGGTACTGCTTCAGGTTATCGTAGCCCGACATGTACGGATAGAACTCTGGATTTTCGATGATGCCGCCAACACACTTCATGGCAGCGGCGTGATTGGCGCGTACGCTTTGTCCGGCGATATAGATATCTCCCTCGTTCATGCCGATCAGCCCGACGATCATCCGGATCGTTGTCGTCTTGCCCGCGCCGTTCGGACCGAGCAGGCCGACCACCTCGCCGCCGCCGATCTCAAAAGACAGATGATCCACGATCGCCCGGCTTCCGATTCGTTTGGTAACGCCCTCGAGCCGGAGAATCGGCGTCTGTCCTATTCCCGCCTTCGAGACCCCTTGATTAGAACCGATCATATTGTTTGCCTCCCATTGTATCGGTGTGTTAGTTACATAGTACACTAAAACAATGGATTAAGGAAGCCCTTCTTGTAAAAAAATGCACCCGGCTTCCTTCGTCATGAGGCGAGGTTTGCGTACAACCACAGGTGAAAAGGATGAGCCTCTGTTCGATTTATTCATGCTATAATCAATTCAATTGTGAACGGGAAAGGGGACCCTATGGGCCACTTCGGCTTTTCCTATATCGGACTGTTATTTCTCCTCATGCTCTTTATTCCCAATCTCCTCTGGACCAAGTTCCAACCGGAAGGCTACTCCTCGACAGGTGAGGACAAGCTGCTCTCGCTTCTGGAGAAGGTCGGCCAAGCGGGTGTCACCGGTATCGCTCTCCTTTTCTCCGACTTCAACCTTCGCCCGTGGTCTCCTTGGAGCTTCTGGCTTGTCTTCGCCTTTCTGATGATGATTCTGTACGAGCTGTGGTGGATTCGCTATTTCACCGGCAACCGCAGCCTGTCTGTGTTCTACAGCAGCTATTGGGGAGTGCCGGTCGCAGGCGCTACGTTGCCTGTCCTCGCCTTCTTCCTGCTAGGGATCTACGGGAAAGTGATCTGGATGCTGCTTGCTGTCGCCCTGCTCGGGATCGGGCATATTGGAATCCACCTTCAGCATCGGAAGGCCTTGAACCTCTAGAACGGACTCCAATCAAAAAAAGGCATTGTTCCAAGCAGGCGACGCCTGTCGGAACAATGCCTTTTCCTATTTCGAGCGGGGCGAGGTACCCGCCCTTTTAAGCTCAACGATGCGGACTCACGCTTTTCTAGCTCAACGATGCGAGTTCCCGTTTTCTAGCTCAATGGTGCGGGACCTCTGCCTTTTCAAGCTCAACGGCGTTGCTCCCACTCTTTCTAGCTCAACGTATGCAGGAAACGGGTGATGGTCAGAAGCCCTTTATCAAAGTTCTCCAGATGGAAATGCTCGTTCGGAGCATGAAGGTTTTCATCCGGCAGCCCAAAGCCCATTAGAACAACCGGTGCTTTCAGGACACGAGCCATCGCTTCGACAATCGGAATCGAGCCTCCATCCTTTGTGAACACGGGGCGAGTTCCGTAGACTTCCTCGAAGGCGTCAGCCGCCTTTTGCAGGATGGGGAGCGAGGGATCAATGGTAAACGGATTGCCCTTCTCGCGCTGGACTACGGCCAGCTTCGCTCCAGTCGGCTTGTGCGTGTTCAGGTGGCGTTCGATCTTATCGAG
The DNA here is from genome assembly GCF_039888655.1 of Gorillibacterium sp. CAU 1737. Lineage (NCBI taxonomy): Bacteria > Bacillati > Bacillota > Bacilli > Caryophanales > Paenibacillaceae > Gorillibacterium > Gorillibacterium sp. CAU 1737. Next base: position 373,855 of record NZ_JBDQQO010000005.1, on the reverse strand, counting down.
GATGTCCTGTGGGTTCTGGCGGCCGACGAGGCGGCAGGTAATCTTCGCATGGGCTTCGCGAGGAATGACCGTCTTCGTGCCTTCACCCTGGAAGCCGCCGTATACACCGTTCAGCTCCAGCGTCGGGCGGGCACCGGTCCGCTCCACATAGGTGTAGCCAGCTTCTCCGAACAAGTCATCCAATGCGAGCTCGCGCTTCAGCGCTTCGTCGTCAAACTCCTTGCGGGCAAGCTCTTGACGCATTTGCGGCGTCAGCTCAGGCGCATCATCATAAAAGCCGTCGACGTTGACCTTGCCGTCAGCTGTATGTAAGGAAGCAAGCAGCTCAACAAGTGCGTGGAGGGCATTGGGTACGCCGCCACCGAAGGTCCCCGAGTGCAGGTCCGTGTTTGCCGTCGTGATTTTGACATCGAGCGAGCACAGGCCGCGCAGACCGGTGCAGATCGCCGGCTTATCCGGGCCGAGCAATTCCGTATCGGAGATGAGCACTGCGTCAGCCGCCAGCTTCTCGGCATTCTTCTCGAGGAACGGGTGCAGGTTCGGACTCGTCACCTCTTCTTCTCCCTCGATGCAGAACTTGACGTTTACAGGAAGCTTGCCTTCCTGCTTCAGGATCGCTTCTACGGCTTTCACGTGCAGGAAGAGTTGACCCTTGTCGTCCGTCGCTCCGCGAGCATACAGCTTGTTGTTGCGAATCTCGGGCTCAAAAGGCGCCGAATCCCACAGGTTCAGCGGATCGACCGGCTGTACGTCATAGTGGCCGTAGACCAAGACGGTCGGTTGACCCGGTGCGTGCAGGTGATCGGCGTATACGATCGGATGCCCCGCCGTCTGATGAATTTCGACATGCTCCAGGCCTGCCTGGGTCAGCTTGTCGGCGAGCCAGGATGCCGCCCGCTGCATGTCCGGTTTGTGCTCGGATAGGGCGGAGATGCTGGGAATGCGGAGCCAGTCCTTCAGCTCGGCCAAGTGGGTTTCGCGGTGGTCCTGAAAATACGATAGATAGTCCATGTGAATCCTCCTTACGAAGTCAACCCACCGGAAGCTCGGAGCACGACGGGGGCTCTCCTCTTCCGGTGGGACGTGGTTTCCCTTATTTTACTACAAGCGGTGGGGAAAATACGAGCGAAACGGCAAGTCATGTCAAGGGGGCCTCTACACCACCATAAGCACGAGGAAATAAATGGCCATGCCGCTGAACACGAGCGTCACTCCGAGCGTTGCGATATCCAACGCCGTCATGTCGGCCGAGGGACTCGAATCCGACTGCCCCTTATGCTCAGACTGACGCCGGAAATACCCGATCGGCTTCATCAGTAAGGGACCGAGAAACCCGAGAAGTCCGATCAACAGCGTGCTGATGCTGGCCTTGTCGGCATAGCCGTCCGCCGCCATCGAACCATTGAAATGGACCGGTACCTGATCCGGCATGCTCGGGTAGAGGATGGCCAGCAAGAGGAGGGGCAGCGCCCCGATCAACCAGTTGATCCGTTGGAATCTCCTCGTACGCTTGGTGCGAGGAACTGCCTCGCCCTCACGGGAATGCCTCGTTTTCTTTAACCCCTGATTCATCGGATTGTCCTCATTTCCCGTCGTCTGTTATTCGTACCGATTCCAGACTGTGATCTCATCGATCGGAAGTCGGTAGGTTGGATGGGCCTCGCGGGCCGCTTTGCCGATGGCAATGAGCATAACCGGGACATACCGTTCCGGGACATGGAACGCGTCCTTGAACTTCACGGAATCGTACCCGCCCATCGGCACGGTGTCATAGCCGTGCGCTTTGGCGACCAGCATCAGCTGCATGGAGACAAGCCCGCCGTCCACGAGCACCACGCCGCGAGCCGCTTCGATCGGCAAGTTTTTGTAGGTCTCGATGTTGCGAGGGACCATTCGGTTCTTCGTCTCTTCGTTCATGTAGCCCATCTCGACAGCGCTCGAATAGATGCGCTCGGTGTTCTGGTAGGAATCGAGATCGCCCAATACTGCGATGACCGCGGAAGCGTCGACCACCTGCTGCTGCCCGTAAGCGATCGGCTTGAGCCGTTCTTTCTCTGCCGGGTCGGTGATGACCAGGAAGCGCCAAGGCTGAAGATTGGAGGACGAAGGTGCCAGCGCGGCTTCTTCCAGCATCTGCTTGAGTTCCGCTTCCGAAATGGTGACAGTCGGATCGTAGTAGCGAACGGAATGCCGTTCTCGAATCACATCAAAAAAAGCAGGTTCCATGGATGCAGCGCCTCCCGAATGCAAAGTTTGGAATTCGGGATCATTATACCCTTTTCATAAGTCGCTTACAAAGGATATGCGCAAAGGATTACGCCTCCGGGGTCTCCGGTCCGTCGATCAGGTCGACCACGCCGACAGCCAGGGCGCCGATAGCCGCTGCTTTGACCAGGTTTTTCGCAGCACCCTTGACGCGCTCGCGGTCGAACTCCTTGGCGCCGATCACGGCATCCTTGCCGTTCCGATATACGTAATCTGCTCCCTGAATCGTGCCGCGGATGACCCGATTCGTCGCATGGCCGAGATCAGACAGCCCCGCATCTCGCTTCGCCTCATCGGCGGAGATCAACCCGGCTCCGGTATTCCAAAGGCCGCTCGCAGCCGTTCCCAGTGTTTCTCCAGTCTTGGCCGTGACGCTCTCCACGCTGTTTCCGATCTCCTTGATCGTCGAGCTGCCCGTCACTTCTCCGATCACACGCACGCTTCCCCCGATGACAAGCCCGGTCATTCTTCCGGCGTAGCTCCCCGCTTTCTTCAAGAAATCCATTGTGTCTGCCCCTCTCCCGTACGGATTTGCTGCAGCCTGAAACAGCCGCAAGCCCTGCCTCATCATACGCGCGGCAGGGCTTGATCGTTTCGGGTTTTCGACAACTCATCGTTATTCGTTACATGTGGCAGGGGCTCGGTCGTTACATGGCAGTTAGACGGCGGCAAACTGACTGTTGTACAGGCTGGCGTACCCGCCATTAAGTCGAAGGAGTTCATCGTGTGTACCCTTTTCCACAATGTTTCCGTTCTCCATGAAGAGAATCATATCCGACTCCCGAATGGTGGAGAGCCGATGGGCAATCACGAAGCTCGTGCGCCCTTCCATCAGGCTTAGGAATGCCTGCTGAATGAGCTGCTCGGTGCGGGTATCGATGCTGCTTGTCGCTTCGTCCAGGATCAACATGGGCGGGTCCGCCAGCATGACGCGGGCGATGGTGAGCAACTGCTTTTGCCCGCCCGACAGGTTGTCTCCCGATGTCGACAAGCGTGTGTCGTAGCCCTCGGGCAGCCGTTTGATGAAGCTGTGCGCCCGCGAGGCTTTGGCGGCGGCAACGATCTCCTCGTCCGTGGCTCCCGGCTTGCCGTAGGCGATGTTCTCGCGGATCGTGCCGCCATAGAGCCACGTCTCCTGCAGAACCATCCCGAACGCTTGCCGCAGGCTGTCTCGCGTCATGCTGCGGATGTCGGTTCCGTCCACACGGATGGAGCCTTCTTCCACATCATAGAACCGCATAAGGAGGTTGACGAGGGTGGTCTTGCCCGCTCCCGTCCGGCCCACAATCGCCACCCTCGTTCCTGGAGGCACCGTCAGGCTGAAATCGGTGATGAGCGGACGGTCCGGGGTATACCGGAAAGCAACCTGATCAAATTCAATGGTCGCCTGCTTGCGAACGAGCTTACGCGCTTCGGGCGCATCCGTGCTCTCGGAGGGCTGATCGAGGATGGAAAACACCCGATTGAGCGATGCGGTGGCGGCTTGAATCTGGGTGAGCACCCCGGTTACTTCGTTGAAGGGCTTCGCAAACAGATTGGAGTAAATCAGGAAGCTGGACAGGTCCCCGACGGAAATCCCGCCATAGATGATATCCAAACTGCCGATGATGGCAACAACCGTAAAGGTGATGTTGTTGACGAGCCGCGTTGTCGGGTTCGCGAGCGAGCCGTTGAATTGGGATTTCACCCCAACCTTGTACAGGTCTTCGTTGCGGCGGCGGAACTCCTCAGCCGTATGCTCTTCGTAGTGGAAAGCTTGCACGACCTTTTGGCCGCCGATCGTCTCTTCGGCATAGCCGTTCAGGCTCCCGAGCAATTTGGCTTGCTCGCGGAACAGCTTCTGCGAGCGAGTGGTGATGAAGCGAGCCACGTAATAGGAGATCGGAGCCGAGATCAGGACGACCAGCGTCATGAGCGGACTGATGAACAGCATGAAGGCGATGGAGCCTGCAATCGTGAAGATTCCGGTAAGGAAGGTCGAGAAGCCTTGCAGCATGCCGTCCGAAACGGCGTCCATGTCATTGATGAAGCGGCTGATGGTGTCTCCATGCGGAGTCCGATCATGGAATTTCAGCGGCAGGGCATTCAGCTTGTCGAACAGGTCATCCCGCATGCGATTGACGGTCTGATACGACAGCTTGTTCGTCCAATAAGTTAGCAGCCACCCGAAGAAACTCCCGATTGCATAAACGACGGCAAGGCCGAACAAAATGCCTCCAATCGAGTGAAAATCCACCGTCCCCGGGCCTACCATATGGTCGATGGCCCGACCGATCAGAAGCGGACCGGCTACGCTGGCTGCAACGCTGATGAGAGCGGCGATTACCGAGCCGATCGCAAGACGGCGGTAGGTCTCGGCATAAGTGATGAGTCTTCTCCAAGCTTGCCAAGCGGTCATCGGTTGCTCGCCTCCTCTGCGTCAAGTTGAGATTTCGCAATGTCTCGATAAATGTCGTTCATGGCGAGCAGCTCCTCATGCTTGCCGATCCCGACAAGCCGTCCTTCCTCGAACACGAGAATCTGATCCGCATGCTGGATGGAGCTGACGCGCTGCGAAACGAGAAGCACCGTGCTTCCGCTGCTTTGTTCCCGAATCGCCTTGCGCAGCGCAGCATCGGTTGCGTAATCGAGCGCGCTCGACGAATCATCGAGGATGAGGATGTCAGGCCGTGAGATCACGGCTCGCGCGATGGTCAGCCGCTGCTTTTGCCCGCCCGATAGGCTGAGACCCCCACGAGCTACAGGGGAATTGTACTTTTCCGGCATGGTCTGAACAAAATCATCCGCCTGGGCGATGCGAGCGGCTTGCAGGACTTCCTCGTCCGTCGCATCCTCCTTGCCCCAGCGAATGTTCTCGGCGATGGTTCCGGTGAACAGCACCGCCCTCTGCGGCACGAGACCCACCTTTTTGCGCAACTCAAGGAGGGAATAATCCTGCACCGGGATGCCTTCCACCTTCACAGTCCCGTTCGTTGCTTCATAAAAGCGGGGAATCAGATTGATGAAGGTGGTTTTACCGGAGCCGGTTCCCCCGATGAGGCCGACGGTCTGCCCCTTTTGAATCGTCACATTGATTTTCGACAAGGCTTGTTCCCCGGTGGTGTTGTAACCAAACGAGACATTTTCGAATTCGATCGCGGGAACAGCGGAGGACTGCGAGTCGGTTGCTGCTGCCCGTTTAACGGCGTTATGGTCTTCCGTCGTTGCAAAGTCTTTAATCGAGGATTCTGCCGCCAGCACCTCGTTTACCCGAGCTGCGGAGGAGAACGCCTTTGTGAAAATAACGACGAGATTGGAGACGACGATGAGCGCCAGAAGAATCTGCGTAACGTAATTGATGAAGGCGATGATTTCCCCTTGCGACAAGCTGCCGCCTTCGATTCTCCATCCACCTACCCAGAGAATTGCGATAATCGCAGCGTTCACCACCAATGTGGTGATCGGGTTCATCAGCGCGGACAGCCGCCCGACGCGAATGGCCGTTGCGGTCAGATCGTCCGAAGCCTCGCGGAACCGGGCTTTCTCTTCTCGGGACTTGGCAAAGGCGCGGATGACCCGCACACCGGACAGGTTCTCGCTCAGAATGACGGCCAGCCGGTCCAACTTCCGCTGATAGCTGCGGTACAAGGGAGACGTCCGGCTAATGATCCAATAGAGCAACAGCCCGAAGATCGGAGTTGCCGCGAGAAGCACGAGTGATAGCCGAAAATCAAGGATCATCGCCATGATGATGGCCCCAATGCAGATAAAGGGAGCTCGAATGACGAGGCGAATGAGCATCGCAACTGCGAATTGCAGTTGGTTGACGTCATTGGTCAGCCGATTGGTCAGCGTCGAGGTTCCGAAGCGATCCAGCTCGGCATAGGAAAATCGCGAGATGTGGCGGAACAGAGCATTGCGCAGCGAGGTCCCGAAGCCTTGCGATGCTCGCGCGGCATAATATTGGCAAACCAGTGCACTCGCGTAGCCGCATATCGTCATCACCAACATGATGCCGCCCAGCTTCAGCACATAGGGACGGTCCTGGTTGCCCACACCGTGATTGATGATCAAGGCCACGAGCGTTGGGAGCAGAAGCTCCAGGATCGCCTCAATCAGCTTGAAAAGGGGACCCAGAATCAGTTCTTTGCGGTACGGCTTCAAATGCGGGGAAAGCTTCGATTTTTGCACAAAACCAACACCTTCTGTAAGAGTAAAAAAGCTTATGTCCTTCAAGTGTCCCATCCGATTGGCTTGGTCGATGGGGTAGAATATATGGGGTACACCCGTCATTGGGTCCACGGGATTGACGGGAAGCTTCTACCGGTTATGATTATGACATACCCACAATCATATGAAAACTATTCATATCGTATCTCTTCCATACGTTTTTCATATATCATACTTTCCCCTAAAGGAGGCTCACTCACCCGCATGGATATTCGCCAACTGACTTATTTTCTCGCGATCGCTGAAGAAGGACAGATTACCGCGGCCGCCAAGAGGCTCCAAATGGCGCAGCCTCCCCTCAGCCAGCAATTGCGACTGCTGGAGGAGGAGCTTGGTGTTAAGCTTGTGGAGCGAGGAGCGCGCAGCCTCCGGCTTACGCCCGCCGGGGAGTTGCTCCGGGAGCGCGCCGAGCAAATTCTCGCCCTCACCGACGCTGCTGTGAGGGAGATCGAGGACTATGCCAAAGGCCTAACGGGAACGCTCTCCATCGGAACCGTATCCTCCTCGGGTGCCGCCCTGCTTGAAGTCAGACTGTCCGAATTCCACCAGGCTTATGCAGGGGTAAAGTTCGAGCTGCACGAAGGCAACACGTTCGCCGTCCTGGACATGCTGCACAAAGGGATTGTCGAGGTGGGCATCGTGCGCACCCCCTTCCCCTCGGCCCCTTACGAATGCCTGTTTGTGGAGCCCGAGCCGATGAGCGCGGTCATGACCCGCGCGTTTACCATCGACGACAACACTGGCCCCATTCGGATTGAAGAACTGGCCAATCGGCCGCTCATCTATTACCGTCGCTTCGAACCGCTGATTCGGGAAGCCTGCGGCTTGGCCGGGTTTGAGCCGGAGGTGTTCTGCCTCAACGATGATGCCCGCACCACGCTCATGTGGGCCAATGCCAGCTTCGGCATTGGACTTGTCCCGGAATCGGCCGTTCGTCTCGCGGCAAGCGATAACCTGATCGTTCGCGAGGTGGCCTGCGACAGCTTGAAAACGCGCATCGCCGCCATCTGGCTGAAGGACCGCTATTTGTCTGCCCCCGCCAGCAAATTCCTCGAAGTGTTCGCCCGTTCGGCCAGCCCTCGCTGAGGAGGGCGTTAGGTTGTTGGGGTGACGTGATGATCCCCGTTCGAAAACTTGGGTAAGGAAAACACGCGTCAGGTTCGCACAAGCTGCTCACATGAAAAGAAGACTTCCCCTTAGCGAATTTCCTTTGCAGGGGAAGTCTTCTTTTGGGTTATCCTTTGTTGCGCAGACCGCACACGGCCAATCGAAGGGGTAATCCTGTCAAACGGGATGGAGCCCTGTGACAGGCGCAACGGATTCAAGGGGTATCAAGCTTCCAAGCAAAGGCACTGCAGACACCACGCGGCAAAAAGACGATCTGGCAGATCGCTATTACCTTACAGTCACCTTGTTTCGGGCCATTGCAAATAGCGATCTGGCAGATCGTTATTCCCCTCCATCTCGTCTCTTTCGTAGAAATAACGATCTGGTAGATACTTATCGCGCTCCAGTTGTCTGGTTTCGGGCCATTTCAAGCAAATAACGATCTGGCAGATCGTTATTTCCCTCCTTCTCGTCTCTTTCAGCGAAATAACGATCTGGTAAATACTTATCGCGCTCCAGTTGTCTGGTTTCGGGCCATTTCGAGCAAATAACGATCTGGCAGATCGTTATTTCTCTTCATCTCGCCTCTTTCGCCAAAATAACGATCTGGCAAATACTTATCGTGCTCCAGTTGACTGGTATCAATCAGGCCCCACCCAACCCCCCCGGCGACGTTGAGGAATCCTGCACATGTCACCTTTTCCAGCCCAACGCCCCGCAGCCTACCCCTGGCCGAACACGGGCACTGTCCCGATGGGCACGATCTGCACCCAGGTTTTGCCCGGAACAAGCGGCAGCTCCGCACCGTCTGCATAGACGCGGATGACTCCATCCTCTCGGTTCCAAGTGATGGCTCGCTCTTTCCCTTGCTGAATCAAATAGCCGTTGCCGCCACTGTTCACATCGACGGCCCGTCGCCCTTCGTTGTCAAGAATCTTATGGCTCGCCTCGAGGATCAGCAGATTGGCTGCCGTGAGCTGCTTCCCCGTCTCCTTGTCCAAGTGAGAGGCACCCGCCATGGAGCGCAGGTAGAGCCCCTGCTTGGCATCATACTCATAGCTGACCTTATAGCCGCTTATGTAGGGAATGGAAACCGTCGGAGCCGGCAACCACTCCGCGCCTCCCGTCAGCTCCGCTTCCGGTTCACCAAAACGCAGAATCGGGTCCGTCCACTCGGAGGAGAAGTTATGCCGAGCCGCGCCCTGCTGAATCTTTTCCCAAGAGGTGTAGAGGTTGTGAGGGGCCTTGCGATCCTTGGAGCGCCAAAAGGTTGCGCCGTCGGCATACACGCCATCCAAGTGGTCCGCCCTCAGCTTGACCATCATGTTCATGCCGTCCTGGCTCCAGCCCGCGTGTACGAGCATCGCGCCAAGACCGACGCCGATCTCGGCAAAATAAGGACGCATGCTTCGCACCGGTCCGATGACCTCCGGGTGTTCACTCTGGTAGATCGCCAGAAACCGCGTAATCTCGCCCTCCGCCAGCACCTCGTACACAAGATCGGCTTGATCGAGGCCGGTTTGAGGTCGGGCGGCCGGCGAATTCTCTACTGTGACGAGCACGGCGCGCGCCAAGCTCTTATCCGCAGCAGGAAGTCCGGTGAGCGACTGGCGGAAGGGCAGGAGCACCGTCGGTTCGGCGCTGGACGTGGCGGTGGCAACGGGGGACGTCAGGGGCGGAATGGAAGCCGTGGCTTCGGTCAGCGGCTTTTTCCCGCAGCCTGCACTCAGCAGGAGGGTGAAGCAAACCCCGGAGAGCAAGACAGCTCGACCCGGCTTGCGGTTAAGACGACTCATGGGCATCTCCTTCTCTGCGATCCTGACAAACGGACACGCACGTATCAAAGCTTCTGATACTAGCAGTTCGAGAACCGGATGCCAAAACCCTGCCGCATGAAAAAAGATCGGCCGTTCGGCCCCTCCCCAAGGAGAAGCCAAACGCCGATCTTCCGCCCGTCGACAGAGACCTGCTCCGCTCGACGCGTTTATCCGAATTGCAGCAGTTCCTTGAGCAGGCGGATCTGCTTGCGCTCTCCCGCGATGACGATGGTCGCGCCCGCAACGAGGCGATCCTCCGGGCCCGGATTGATCTTTTGCCCGTTTTTGCCGATAATGGCCAGCACCGTTGCGCCGGTCTTCGCCCGAACGTCGAGCTCGGCAATCGTTTTGTCTACGCTTTTGAAGGAGGCCTCCAGCTTGAACCAATCGATGACCAGCTCTTCGAGCGTCACTTCAATGTTCTCCAGCGCCTTCGGCTTGTAGGTCATGCCGCCGATGATGGCCGCCACCTGACGAGCCTCCTGATCCTCCAGCGTGACGAGCGAGATGCTCTCCTCCGGATCATGGTCGTCGTAATGGAACAGCTCGCGCCGTCCGTCGTCATGGATGACGATGACCAATTTATCACCGGAGCGGGCTTCGAGTTGATATTTTTTCCCCAAGCCCGGCAGTTCGGACTCACGAATAATTCCCATAGTGATTTTCCTCCATTATCAGATAGTGGGGTTGGCTTCGTCCTGCTCTCACGGTTGAGAAGCGGGAGAATCCTGCGATTTCCGTTTGGTCCATTTGAAGATGCGGTCGAGGAAACGGTATACGTGCTTCGATTCCTTCGTAAGCAAAGGACCGAGGATCGCGAGGATCAGCACGTAGAGCGCCGACAACGGACGTAGAATGGGCATCAGTCCCGCCGAGATGCCGAGGTTCGCCACGATGATCGTGAACTCTCCTCTGGCCATGACCGTGAGGCCGATGTTTGTCGACGCCTTATGCGACAAGCCCGCATTGCGCCCGGAAAGCATGCCGGAAACCACGTTGCCGATGATCGTCAACACAACGGCGATCAGGGCGAGGCCAACCGCACTGCCCAATGTTCTTGGATCGATGCCGAGCCCGAAGCTGAAGAAGAAGACAGCTCCGAAGAAGTCGCGGAACGGCACCACAAGATGCTCAATCCGCTTGCTGTGCTCGGTTTCGGATAACGCCAGCCCGAAGAGGAGCGCCCCGATGGCTTCCGCGACGTGCAGGGTCTCGGAAAAACCAGCGACGAAGAACAAGAGTGCAAAGACCACGATGATGAAGATCTCGTTCGACGTGATGTTAAGCAGGCGGTTTAGCACCGGCGGCCCAAAGCGGGCGATCACGAAGAACAGCAGCATGTATCCAACGGAGATGGCAACCGAGACGAGCACGCCTCCGACGGAGGTCGCTCCCCCGAGCAGAAGCCCGGACATCACCGAAAGGAATACCGCAAGAAAGATATCATCGAACAAAATCATGCCCAGGATCAATTCCGTCTCCGCGTTGCCGGTACGCCTAAGATCGACGAGAACCTTGGCCACGATCGCGGTGGACGAGACTGACATCATCCCGGCGATGATCAGCATTTCGTTAAACGGGAATCCGGCAAGATAGGCAAACCCGATGCCGAGACCAAAGTTGAGCAGCACGTACACACTGCCGCCAAACACGATGTTACGTCCTGATTTTATCAGCTTCGACACAGAGAATTCCAGCCCCAAATAAAACAGCAGGAACAATACTCCGATTCGGCCTAGAAATTCGATGAACGGCTGGCTCTCGATAAACCGAAAGTCAAAGATCCCGATCTTGGGCGCATGCGGCCCAACCACCATTCCAAGGACGATCAAAAATGGAATAATGGAAAATTTCAGTTTGTTGGCTAGCAAGGAAGCAAGCGCGACCAGGAGCAGGGCCGTTCCTACTTCAAACACCAAGTGATCCATAGAATCCCTCCCTCTTCTCTTTGTTTTATACATCTATTATACAGATAAATAAGCAAAAAACAAAACATTAACGAGAAAATGTTTGATTCTACGATTTTTTTTGCTCATTTTATTCATTTTTCCCGGTATACCACGAAAAATCGGGATGATCTCGCTTGATTCGGGATTCGTTCTCCAAGAGGAAATTGGAAACGGAAACTTTACAAAGGAAAAAGATGTGTTATAGTGGGGCTAACATCACTAGGGGGGCCAATAGGCTGAGATGGAGCAATGGAGCTCCGGACCCTTGGAACCTGAACTGGATCATACCAGCGGAGGGAAGTGAGTGGACCGGATCTGTCGCCTGTCTAACCTTTTATGATTCTATGGCGAATTCCCGACCCGTTCGTTTCCCTCTTGGGACCGAACGGGTCTTTTTTGTGCTCAAAGCTCCATCCTCATCGCGGCTGTTCCCCTCTTTGGAGAAAGGAGTCATCTTGTTGTCTCAAATGCTTGACGTCCATCGGATTTCCTATTCCTTTCAACCCGGAACAATACCGCCCGTTCTGTCGGAGCTATCCTTCTCCCTGCAGGCCGGGGATTTTGTCTCCTTGATCGGCCCGAGCGGAGCGGGCAAGAGCACCTTGTTCAAGCTTATTGCCGGACTGTTGGAGCCGGATGCGGGTGAGCTTTCCCTGTACGAAGCAGGCCCGGTTCCAGCAAAAGAGAGGCTCCGACATATCGGCTACATGCCGCAGAAGGATCTGCTGCTGCCTTGGAGAACCATCCTCGCCAACTGCCTGCTTCCCGGGGAGCTGGAGGCCAATCACGCATCCGCTTACTCTCCCGACCGCGTCCTGGCTCTGCTGGAGCGGTTTGGGCTCGGGACCGAGCGGGACTCCTACCCGGAGGAGCTGTCCGGCGGGATGCGGCAGCGCGCAGCCTTCCTGCGAACGGTCGCCACCGGTCGGCCTCTGCTCCTCCTCGACGAGCCATTCGGCGCACTCGATGCCTTGACCAAACAGGACATGCACCGCTGGCTGCTCTCCCTCTGGTCAGAGCTTGGGGTGACCGTGCTCTTCATCACGCACGACCTGGAGGAGGCACTTCTGCTCAGCGACCGTATCCTGATCCTAAACGGGAACGAGGGAGGGCTTAGCGAGACGGAGGTTCCGCTCGCTCGTCCCCGTTCCCCCGATGACCGGTTCACACCGGAATTCGTGAAGCTGCGGGAAGAGCTGGAGAGGCGGTTGCGTCCATGAGAACTCGACTGACACGAGGCACACGGACGACTCGACCTGTTCGACCAGCGCGAACATCCTGCTCTCCTCACCCATCCGGCCTTCGGAAAAGCGGCATGCGCATGCGCGTTGAAGCATACGGCCCCTTTCTAATCCTGGCAGCCTTGCTTGCCGCCGTGTGGGAGCTCGCAGCGCACCTGAATGCCGTGCCCGCTTACATCCTGCCCTCACCGTCCGCCATTCTTCGAGCACTCTTTGAGAACCGCCGCCTGCTGCTCGCCACCCACCTTCCGGTTACGGTGAACGAGGTGGTGATCGGGCTCGCACTCTCCACCGTCGGCGGAACCTTGCTTGCAGCCGGCATGAAGGCATGGCGGCCGCTGGAGCGTGCGCTCTACCCGATGCTCGTCATCAGCCAGACGCTGCCGCTCATCACCCTTGCCCCGGTCTTCATCCTCTGGTTCGGCTACTCGCTTGCAGGCAAGGTAGCGATTGCGGTCCTTACCGCCTTCTTCCCCATCGTCGTAGGAGCGTACGACGGGCTGTCGCGGGATTGCTCCGCCTACGTCGAGCTTCTGCGCGCCATGGGGGCGACTCGCCGTGAAATTTTCCTTAAGGTCCGCGTTCCATTCGCCTTGCCCGCGTACTTCTCCGGACTGAAGCTAGCCGCCGTCTATTCGGTAGTTGGCGCGACCATCGGGGAATGGCTCGGGGGCAGTGCCGGACTCGGGTATTACAGCCGCCGCATGTCGGCCAACCTGCACACCGCAGAGATGTTCGCTGCTGTCCTGCTGCTGTCCGTCCTCGGCATTCTCGGCTTTTCGCTCATTGCCCGCTTGGAAACCAAATTCGTCAACAGGAGGAACCTGAAATGATTCGTCGCACTCATCCTTTTTTCCCAAGAGCACTCGTGATCGCCCTTGTGCTGGTGTTCATCACCGGCTGTTCCATGGGCAATAGCAAGAAAGACGCGGCATCCAAAGCCGATGAACTCACGCTCATGCTGGACTGGTACCCGAACGCCGTGCATTCTTTCCTCTATGTAGCAGAGGAGAAGGGTATTTTCGCCAAGCACAACTTGAAGGTCAAACTGGAGATGCCCTCCGACACGAACGATGCCCTCAAGCTCGCAGCCGCAGGAAAAATCGATCTTGCCCTGAGCTACCAGCCGCAGGTGCTTCTGGCACGGGCGGAAGGCATCTCCGTCAAAGCCATCGCATCCGTTGTCCGCCATCCGCTGAACCACCTGATGGTGCTTGAAAACAGCGGCATCACCCGCCCTCGGGAGCTGGAAGGCAAGACCGTCGGTTTCTCCTCCATCCCACTCTATGAAGCGATGGTGAAGACGATGGTCAAAGCCGATGGGGGCGATCCCGGCAAGGTTACCCTTACGGACGTCGGCTTCAGCCTCATTCCGGCGCTCGCCACCAAGCAGACGGATGCCATCATGGGGGGCTTTGTCAATCACGAGAAGCTTCTTCTGGAAAAGGAAGGCCACCCGGTGAGCGCAATCGACCCGACGCAGTACGGGGTCCCCGATTACAGCGAGCTCGTGCTTCTGGCGAGCGATAACACCGTAACCAGCAAAAAGGATGCCCTCACTCGCCTTCTCGCCGCGCTGCAGGAAGCCCAGAAGGAAGTAGAGAGCAACCCTGGGGCTGCGCTCGATATCCTGCTGAAGCACGAAGACCAATCCTCTCCCCTGGACAAAGAGATCGAGGAAAAGAGCTTGGAGCTCCTTCTTCCGCTTATGACGGAGAAAAGCGCCCCCTTCGGCGCCCAGGATCCAGCCTCCTGGGAAGCCGTCCACCGCTGGCTCAGCGAGAACCAGCTCATCCCCGACAGCCTGCAAGCGAAGGATGCTTATACCCAGCTCTAACCAGAGCGTGTTTGCAGACACGCTCCAACTCACATCCCAAGGAGGAATCATCCATGAGTTATCTTGCCAAAATCCGCCAGGTTCATCCGCTCGTTCACAACATTACCAATATCGTCGTAGCGAACTTCTCCGCCAACGGTCTGCTCGCGCTTGGGGCCTCGCCGTTCATGGCGAGCGCAGTCGAGGAGGTCGCCGACGTCGCCCGCATCGCAGGGACCGTCGTGCTCAACATGGGCACGCTGGACAAAGCCTCCGTCGAGGCGATGCAGATCGCCGGACGTTCTGCCAATGAGCATGGCGTGCCCGTTGTCTTCGACCCGGTGGGAGCCGGCGCAACGCCGTACCGCACCGAGGTCGCCCGCACGCTGGCGCGCTCCATGAAGCTGGCCGCCATCCGCGGCAATGTCGCGGAGATCGCCAATGTCATCGGCGAGCCGTGGGAGATCAAGGGCGTCGATGCCGGCTCAGGCAGCGGGGATGTGCGGGCATTGGCGGCACGCGCTGCCAAGGAGTTGGGCACGGTCGTGGTCATTACCGGAGCAGAGGATGTCGTCTCCGATGGAGATCGAATCGTCGTCGCCGTGAACGGCCATCCGATCCTCACCCGCGTCACCGGGACCGGCTGCCTGATCAGCGCCGTCGTCGGGGCCTTCCTCGCGGTCGGACAGGACGACCCCGTTGAAGCAGCGCTGGAGGCGGTTACTTATTATGGCGTAGCGGCAGAGCAAGCTTACGCGAGCTTGGCAGAAGACGCGCCGGGCAGCTTCCAGATCGAATTCCTGAACCAGCTCGCGCAGGTCACCCCGGAACAGGTGCAAGAGCAGGGGAGGATCCTCCGATGAGGCCGGTCAAGGCCCTCACCATCGCCGGATCAGACAGCGGGGGCGGCGCCGGCATCCAGGCCGACTTGAAGACCTTTCAAGAGCTCGGCGTCTACGGCATGAGCGCCCTCACGGCGGTCACAGCCCAGAACACATTAGGCGTTCAGGGGGTTTACCCGCTGGATGCGGGGGCTGTCGCCCAGCAGCTCGATTCGATCGGGGAAGACCTGACGCCGGATGCCCTCAAAACCGGCATGCTCTTTAGCAGCGAGCTCATCCGTGTTGTGGCAGCCAAGATCCGTCACTACGGGTGGACGAATCTCGTCATCGACCCTGTGATGGTGGCGAAGGGCGGCTCTCCCCTTCTCCTCGAAGAAGCGGTCGCCGCTCTCCGGTCCGAGCTGCTGCCACTGGCCGAGGTTGTCACGCCGAACCTGCCGGAAGCCGAGATCTTGACCGGCCTTCCCATCCGTTCTCTGGCCGACAAAGAGGAGGCTGCTCGGCAACTGATCGGCCTCGGGGCACACTGCGCCGTCATCAAGGGCGGTCACGATCAGGCGGGGGATCGGACCGTCGACCTTCTCTACGACGGCCGCTCCTTCGACTACCTGGAGGCGCCGCGCATTTTAACCCCGCACACGCACGGAACCGGCTGTACCTTCTCCGCTGCCATCACCTCCGGGCTCGCATGCGGCATGCCGTTATCTTCCGCTGTTCGGCAGGCGAAAGCGTTCATCCAAGCTGCGATTGAGGATGGCTTGGGCATTGGAGGGGGCCACGGCCCCACCAACCACTTCGCCTACCAGCGAAGGCTTCGAAGGGAAATGGGCGGATTGAAAGTGGATCCCGATAAGATGCGCCGCTTGCTCGGTGTCTACTTCATCATGGGGAGCCCCAACACCGGCGGCCGGTCACCCGAGGAGGTTCTGCGAGAAGCCATCGCAGGAGGGGCCACGCTCTTTCAATTCCGCGAGAAGGGTCCAGGCGCGCTAGTGGGAAGCGACAAGCGCGATCTTGCCGCCCGCCTCCAAGGGATCTGCCGTGAAGCGGGCGTGCCCTTTCTCGTGAACGACGATGTGCCCCTCGCAGCCGAGCTTGGCGCCGACGGGGTCCATGTCGGCCAAAGCGACGAGCCGGCCGCCGCCATCCGCGCCGTCCTCGGCCTGGACAAAATCATCGGCGTATCGGCGCATACGCTTGCCGAAGCAAGACAAGCCATCCGGGACGGCGCGGATTACATCGGCGTCGGGCCGGTCTTCCCGACGTCATCCAAGGACGACGCCGAGGAAGCTTGCGGACCCGAAAGGATCGCGGAGCTGCGCGCCGCCGGTATCCGCCTGCCCCTCGTGGCGATCGGCGGCTTGACGCACGAGAACGGGGCCCGCGTCCTGGCGGCCGGCGCCGACGGCCTGTCCGTCATCTCCGCCATCGCCGGTGCGGCGGATGTGCGCGCCTCCGCTGCTGCCTTCGCCGCACTTCTCCGCTGATACAACAAAACTCCAGCCCTCTTTAGGGACTGGAGTTTTGTTCTTTATGACGGCGGGAGTGAGGAACGCACCCTGTATCATGCTGTGCAGCAGACTTCAGGCACCGTACCGCCATCCCGCTCCTTAAGCATCCGGCTCAATGTGCGTATGCACATGCTCGATCTGATGCGTGTCGTACAGGCGCCTTTCCACCACTTCCGTGATGTCGTGACTTTCCCCAACAGTCAGCTCCCGGGATACTTCCAGCGTCACATCCACCAGCGTGCTGTTGCCGTGAATCCGTGCCTTCAAGTCCTTGACGGAGAGGACACCGGGCGTTTCTTGAATCGTGGTGCGAATGCGAGACAGCTCGCGCTCGTCAAATCCGTCGGTCAAGCTGTGCGTTGCATCTCGGAAAATGTCCCAAGCCGTCTTGCAGATGACGACAGCGACGACAATGGCGGCGACCGGGTCCAGCCAGGGCAGTCCGAATCGAGAGCCGACGATACCGACGAATGCTCCGATGCTGACCAGCGCATCGGATCGATTGTCCTGCGCCGCCGCCCGAAGCGCATTGCTGTTCAACCTGCGGGCAAGGGCAATGTTGTACCGATATACGGCGTAGATAACAGCGGCGGCGAAAAGAGCCGTCCAAGCTGCAATCCAGTTGGGGGAAGCCGTCACTCCGTCGCGCAGCTTGCCAATGGCTTCCACCATAACCTGCAGGCCAACCGCCACCATGATCAACGAAGCGATGAGGGCCGCAACGGTCTCGGCTCGGCTGTGTCCGTAGCGGTGATCGCTGTCCGGGGGCTTGCGGGAGATCTTCAGCCCGATGAGGACAGCGAGGGATGCCGCGATATCCGTTGTATTGTTGAGACCATCGGCCGTGAGGGCTTCCGATCCGCTTAGGTTCCCTACAATTAACTTCAGCGCAGACAAAAAGAGATAAGCCGCAATGCTCAAGACGGCCCCTTTGTCCGCTTCATTGATTTTCCATTTCATTGTGTGTCCGGCTCCTATCCTCGGTCATTTCCTCGTTCGGTAACCAGCATACACGACGGTGTTCGGGTGGGTCTACAGAAACAGTTTTATCCGGCCGCTTAAGATTCATGCGAACGAAACAATATTGCCCGGCTCCAAAAAGACTGGTTGGAGACAGTCCAACCTGCATCAGGGGAGGGACAAACTGCGCTTCACACAAAAAAGCGCAGCCGCCCTCCACTGATTCTCTTCAGCAGGTGGAAGCTGCGCTGATTTCTCCTCAATGGATGAGAGCTGCGCTAATTCTCTAAACCGTAATCTCCTGAATGCGAAGTCCCGCAGCCTGGTTCAAATCAATGAACTCTTCCTCCACCTTGATGAGAGGCAGTTCGGGCCGATGCGGGTGGATGAGCACGACTTCTCCGCTTCGTCCATCGGTCAGAAGCACCTGATGCCCCACCGTGCGATGCATCACCTGTTCGAGAAACACGGAGGTGATGCGCGAATCGAGCTCCCCAAACAGCCCGGAGCGCATCTGGCTGATGATCTCATGGAAAGCGATCGGCTCGTGATAAGGACGCGTCGAGGACATGGCGTGGAAGATATCCGCCACGGCAACAATCTTGCTCAGCGGGTCCAGCTTGTCTTCTCGGATTCCAAACGGATACCCCCTGCCGTCAAGCCTCTCATGATGCTGGAGAGCGACCAGCGCAACACGATGACTAAGCCCCGGCGTGTCCCGTAAGATTTGGTACCCGTGAATCGTATGCTTCTTGATAAGCTCATATTCCTCATCGGTCAGCTTACCGGGCTTGGTTAAGATTTCTGCCGGAATCATCACCTTGCCGACGTCATGCAGGGTCGCGGCGATGGACAGCAGCCCGAGCTCCGTCTCGCTCAGATTCATCCAGCGCCCGATCAGTGTAGACAGAATGCCGACCCCGATATTGTGCGTGTAGGTATATTCATCCGTCGCTCGAACGGTATTGAACAGAGCGAATACGTCAGGATGCTTGGACAGCTCTTGAACCATCGGCAGGACATCCTGCCGGAAGGCCATCACCGGAACCTTGCGGGTCGTCTGGATGTTTTCGATTAAAGAACGAGAGGTGTTCACTAACACCGAGACCCTCTCTCGAGGAGAAGGGGGATTTTCCCCGGGTTCGCTTTCAAAGGTCAGCTCGCCCATGGATATTCGATGATTTCGGAGCAAGAGGAGATGCTCTTCCCGAAACACCGTTCCGGCCGCCAGCACGACCACCCCGAGGGCATTGTGAATATCTCGTTTGATGCGTTTTCCGATTTCCTGTTCCACCTTCATGGTAGGTCCTCCTCTGCGACTAGGGACATCAGGTACTCGATCACATCATTTGAAGCTTTTGTCAAATTTTCGGGCTTTGGGTTAAGAATACATGAAAAAAGGGACCACGAGTATGGTCCCTTTTTCCTAGACAAACCCTTTTCAAGAATGACAAGTGCAGGAATAGAAGCAACGTGTGATGCATGATATTGCCATTACTTTTGTTTACTATTATTTTCTAAGACGAACCACCGGTAATTTCTATGATGAGCGGGAGGAAAAACAGTGATCAGATCCATGCTGCAAATGTATCTCAAGAATAGTGTTGAAGCAGTCGAAATGTATCAAAAGGCTTTTGACGCCAAGGTATTAAATGAGAGTAAGAATGATGATGGAAGCTACCTTCATGCTGAATTAGAGGCTTTTGGGCAAGTGTTGGCAATATCAGAAGCACTTGATGAGAGAAAGATTGGGAATACGATGCAATTTTGCTTCCACTTGGGCGAAGGGAACGAAGAAGTTGTAAAGAGAGCCTATGACGTTTTAAAAGATGGTGCAAAGATTGATTTTCCGTTGGGACCCTGCTTTTTTAGTTCTTGTATGTTTGGCGTTGTCGATAAATTTGGAGTGAATTGGTGTATTTTTGTGTAATGATCCTCCACAAGATAAGCTTTGGGTAAGATACGTGAAAAAGGGACCCGAATGGGATCCCTTTTTCCTAGACGATTGAATGATTCGAGTAGGTTACACCATGATCTTGCAGATGGCGTTGGTGAAGTCCACCGGGTCCTCGACCGGGAGTCCTTCAATGAGAAGCGCTTGATTGTACAGCAGATTCGTGTACAGGGAGAGCTTCTCCTTGTCCTTCTCCGCCGCTTCCTTCAAGGAGCGGAACACCTCGTGGTTTACGTTGATTTCCAGCACCTTGTCCGCCTGGATGTCCTGGCCGTTCGGCATGGCGCGCAGCACCTTTTCCATCTCGATGCTGAGCTCGCCTTCGCTCGTCAGGCAAACCGGATGCGATTTGAGGCGCTTGGAGGCACGGACTTCCTTGATCTTGCCGCCGAGCAGTCCCTTCATTTCCTCGAAGAGACCGGCGTTCGCCCGATCCTCTTCCTCCGACTTCGGTTCATCCGACTCGATGCCGAGGTCGCCGGAGGACACATTGCGGAACTCCTTGTCCTTGTAATTCATAATCATCTTGAGGGCGAATTCATCGATATCGTCGGTCAGGTACAGAATCTCGAAGCCCTTGTCGGCAACCAGCTCGGTCTGCGGCAGCTTCTCGATGCGTTCGACGGATTGGCCGGTAGCGTAGTAGATGTATTTTTGGTCCTCGGGCATGCGGGAGACGTACTCGTCCAGGGTAACCTGCTTCTTCTCCTTGGAGGAGGTGAACAGCAGCAGATCCTGCAGCGTCTCTTTGTTCATCCCATAATCGCTGTAGACCCCGTATTTGAGCTGACGGCCGAACGATTCGAAGAACTTCTCGTACTTGTCGCGCTCGTCCTTTAGCAGGCTTTGCAGGGCGCTCTTGATCTTGTTCTGAATGTTCTTCGCAATCAGCTTGAGCTGGCGGTCATGCTGCAGCATCTCGCGGGAGATATTGAGCGACAGGTCCTCAGAGTCGACCATCCCTTTGACGAAGCTGAAATAGTCCGGCAGAAGATCCGCACACTTGTTCATGATGAGAACGCCGCTGGAGTAGAGCTCAAGCCCTTTTTCATATTCCTTGGTGTAGTAGTCAAACGGTGTGCTCTCCGGAATGTAGAGGATGGCATTGTACACGATGTTGCCGTCCACCTTCAGGTGAAGGTGCTTGAGCGGCTTGTCAAAGCCATACCGCTTCTCGGCATAAAAGGCTTCGTAATCCTCATCCGTCAGTTCGCTCTTGTTCTTGCGCCAGATCGGGACCATGCTGTTGACGGTCTCTTCCTCGCTAAGTTCCGTGTAAGTCGGTTCTTCTCCATCCTGGCTCTCGACCGGAACGCTCTTCGTGACGTCCATCTTGATCGGGTAGCGAATGAAGTCGGAGTATTTCTTGACGAGGGAGCGCAGGCGGTATTCCTGCAGGTACTCGTCGTAGCTTTCGTCCTCGGTGTTGGCCTTGAGATACAGCGTAATCACGGATCCGGCAGAGTCTTTGGCAGTTGGTTCAATGGTGTACCCGTCCGCACCGGTGGATTCCCACACATACGCCTCTTCGGAGCCGAATGCCTTGGTTGCCACGGTCACCTTGTCCGCCACCATGAACGCCGAGTAGAAGCCGACGCCGAATTGACCGATGATCGTGTGGTCGTCCTTCGTCTCATTCTCGCTCTTGAAGGCGAGGGAGCCGCTCTTCGCAATCGTGCCGAGGTTTTCCTCCAGCTCGTCCTTCGTCATCCCGATCCCGGTATCGGTGATCGTCAGCGTCCGGGCGTCCTTGTCCACGGTCAGCTTGATGAAGTAATCCTCTTTGTTGAAGACGAGCTTCTCGTCGGTCAGTGCTTTGTAATACATCTTGTCGATGGCATCGCTGGCGTTGGAGATGAGCTCCCGCAGGAAAATTTCCTTTTGCGTGTAGATGGAGTTGATCATCATCTCGAGAAGACGTTTCGATTCTGCTTTGAACTCTTGTTTGGCCATGAATCCAAAATCCCCTTTGCGTGATAGGTAGTTGGAATTAAACCGGGTGCAAAAAAGGTGCGCCGAAGACGGGAGTTCCCGGCAACAGCTCCTGATGCTTGGCCTCCTGTACCCGGATAAGAAGCGGGTGCTGTTAGCACTCCGAATAGTAGAGTGCTAATTCTTATTTAACACGTTTGAATTTGCGCTGTCAAGGTATGGGAAGGACTTCGGGAGGCGGGATGAATGAAGCGGGACAATACTTGGTCCGGCGGGAGGGGGAGATTGTCGGGAGCAGGGGGGGCTCAGGATAGACTGGGCGAGGGAAGGGGAGGGCTCCAAATAGCTATCTGGAGGATCGCTATTTGAACTGTGCCCGCCTCTTTCGGCGAATTAGTGATCTGGCGTATATCTAATTCATTGCGGTCGCACGTTTTCGTGTAATTTCAAGCAAATAGGTATCTGGGAGATCGCTATTTGGGGCGCTCCCACCTTTTTCGGCGAATTAGTGATCTGGCGATTATCTAATTCATTGCGGTCGCGCATTTTCGTGTCATTTCAGGCAAATAGGTATCTGGGGGATCGCTATTTGGACCGTGCCCGCCTCTTTCGGCGAATTAGTGATCTGGCGTATATCTAATTCATTGCGGTCGCACGTTTTCGTGTCATTTCAAGCAAATAGGTATCTGGGAGATCGCTATTTGAACTGCTCCCGCCTTTTTCGGCGAATTAGTGATCTGGCGTATATCTAATTCGATGAAACCGCATGGTCTACTATCGCTTTTGAGTAAATGGTGATACTGAGCTTCATTTTCTCTACACCCGGTCCCGCTCCGCTTCATCCGTCCTCCGTTACGCCAGTAGCCAACGGAGCTTCCACTGCAATCGGAGCACACCCGCAAAGCAAAAGACAGGAGTCTCTCCACCCGAGAGCCTCCTGTCGTATACGATGCATTCCTGCGAAGCTTAATGGGGATGCTGCCCCTTACACGACGAGATCGAACAGCAGGAACAGGTTGAGCGAAACGACGATAGCCGCAACTCCCCAGCCGAGGATCGTCGTGATCCTTCGGTTGACCAGCTCGCCCATGATCGCCCGGCTCGACGTAAACCGAATGAGCGGGATGAGGGCGAAGGCGATGCCGAAGGAGAGGACAACCTGACTCATCACGAGCGCTTTCGTCGGGTCCACGCCGGAGATGATGATGGCGAGCGGCGGCAGAACGGTGATAGCGCGGCGCAGGTACAGGTTGATGTGCTTGTTGATAAAGCCCTGCATGACCACATCCCCGGTCATCGTGCCCACAGACGAGCTGGCGAGGCCTGCGATCAGGAGAGCCAGACCGAAGGAGACCGCACCCATCGGACCAACCAGCCGGTCAAGTTCGGTGTAAGCGAGCGACAGGTCCTCGACGAGAAGGCCGTTCTTGTGGAACAGCGCCGCAGCGATGACGACCATCGACATGTTGACCGCCCCGGCCACCAGCATGGCGATGACGATGTCGATTAGCTCCATGCGGAAGATGCGCTTCTTCTCGCCAGGCGTTCGGCCGACGATGCGGTTTTGGGTAAGTGACGAATGAAGATAGATCGCATGCGGCATTACCGTTGCCCCGAGAATACCGGCGGCAAGCAGCACGCTATCGGTTCCCTGAAAAGCCGGGGTGATGATCCCTCGTGCGACCGCTCCCGCATCGGGTGCCGCAACGAAGACCTGAAAGGCGAAGGCCAAAACGACCATTAGGATCATCGCGGATATTCCCGCTTCGAGTGAGCGGTACCCGCGGCGCTGCAGCTCCAGAATAAGGAAGGAAGCAACCGCCGTGATGATCGCGGCGGGCAGCATGGGTATACCGAACAGCAAGTACAAGCCCAGCGCCGCTCCGATAAATTCAGCCAAGTCGGTCGCCATGATGACGAGTTCGCTTTGAATCCACAGCAAGATCGAGGAACGCTTCGAGAAGCGATCGCGGGCCACCTCCGGCAGATTCTTGCCGGTAGCAATGCCAAGCTTGGCAGATAACGATTGAATGAGCACCGCCATCAGGTTGGAGAAGGCGATGACCCAGAGCAGCAGATAGCCGTATTTGGAGCCCGCGGTAATATTCGTCGCAAAATTACCGGGATCGAGATAAGCTACAGCAGCAATAAAGGCGGGGCCCAGGAAGGGCAAAACCTTCTTCCACCCCTTGCTTTCTCCGCGAAGCACGGACTGTGCTGCCGCTTCCGTTTTGATTCGGCTTGCCGTTTGTTCCATCATGGCCATCCACCCCTTTCTCTTCTATGTTCTCTAGATGCATAATTGTTTGCCATGTGCAACTCTTGATGTCATTATAGTCCTCCACTACATAATTGTAAATAGATTCACTTTGGAATTAATATAATTTTCATGGAAGTGCTGTATTGTCACTTCGCTCATCTTTCGTTTCTATATGCAACAAAGCTTCACAATGTTAACGAATACCCAGTTGCTCATCAACTCAAGCATGGATTCAACGAAGCGATTAGCTGCCTGTGATCCCCCGCTTTGAAATCACCTGATAAGAGTTGACGAAATGAAAAGTGGGATGAACAGCCGAATGAACGGTTACAAATCGGTGGCTCCGGTAAAAGCAAAACGCAAAAAACTCCTCGCTCAAACCGCTGCAAATGCGGAAGTACGAGGAGTTCTGCCATCAGTCACTGGTCAAAAGGGAAGGCTTATTTCCACTCTGCGACCGTTTCGATCGGCAGGCGCACAGACGTGTAGCCTTCTTCGGCGGCTTTCCCGATGGAGAGCAGCATAACCGGTACATACCGGTCCTTGTCGAGACCGAACGCTTCAGCGATCTGATCCTTTTCGTAGCCCCCGATCGGGTTCGTGTCATACCCGTGTGCCCGAGCAACCAGCATGAGCTGCATGGATGCGAGAGCTCCGTCGATCACGACCGTTTCCCGGTTGATGGCTGCGGGCAGGTTGGCGAAGTGATTCGTCAAAGCGGCCATTTGGCGCTCCTTCACTTCTTGCGGCATGTAGCCGCGTTCTACTGCGGTGCTGTAAATTTGCTCCCCGTAGGAGAAGTTGTCCAGATCACCGAAGATGGCGATCACAGCGGCCGAGGTTTCCACTTGCAGTTGGTTGAACTTGGCCAGCGGAGCCAGCTTCGCCTTGCCTTCCGGGCTTTCAATGACCAGGAAGCGCCACGGCTGCATGTTCACCGAAGATGGAGCCAGTGTGGTTTCCTGAAGGATCTCCGTCATTTCTTCCTTGGAAATCTTGATGCTCGGGTCATACTTGCGGATGGAACGGCGGCCTTTTACAATCTCCGAAAAATTGTTGCTCTTGGTTACGGTGCTCATGAACTAACACTCTCCTTGGATAGGGTTATGGATTTAGATTTAGATTCGTTTCACATTCTCGCATAAGCGCTCCAGCATTAAAGCGAAGGCAGCGGCTTCCTCATCGGAAAAGCCGGACAGAAGCTCCTTCAGAAACTTCTTCTTATCCAAGCGGCAGCTCTCCATCCCGGCACGCCCCTTCTCCGTCAATGAGACGAGGGTTACTCTGCCGTCTGACGGGTCGGTTCGCCTTGCCACCAGGTCGCTCTCTTCCAGCCCCTTGAGATGGCGGGTTACCGCAGCAGCATCGATGCCCACCTGCTTCTGCAGAGCATTTTGACTGATGGGCCCAAGCTTGAACAGCAGTTGAAGCAAACGAAGTCGTGTCGGGCTGAGGCCCGCGTGCTTCTCAAATTTGGGACTGAGTCGCTGATTCAACTCCTGCAACAGCTCGAAGATGGTGTCATGGGCTTGCACGCTTCCTTCAGGAGGACCTTCTTGCTCCGTCAAATTGCACCTCCCTGCCGGCAAATGCCGGGGTGTTCCTCACTACCCCGTTATCATACGCTCATTTATTTGACCCGTCAACTAATTGAGTCCATGTTAATTTTGCGCAATATGGATATATCGCTCCAACAAGTCATCCAGAACGCCTGCGGAATGCCTGCCAGGCAAGAAAAAAAGCCTGTCAGGAGCACCGGCCTTTGACGGCGGCCCCATACAGGCGGTCTCATTGTTAGAATCTCCAATGCGAGCTTCTTTCTTGCTTCCATTACGAAACGCCAACGAATGCCATAGGCGAGGAGGATAAGGGTAGGCTTAGCTTGTTGCAGGTGGCGACAACTACAGGATCTATAGCGTCCTTTTAACGCAGGTATGGCTTGTTCCCGTACTCCTCTTCCTCCTGTTGCAGCACCTTTGGAACATCTGCCACATTCTTTGAGTTCCGCAGGTAGGAAATGAGGGCGAATGCCCCAGTGATGATGAGCGGGTAAACAATGGCTCGCCCCACGAATGGAAAGACGGCAAGCGAGCAAAAGCAAGACAGGGCGCAGATGCGGGTCTGCCAGGCCTTTCCCTTAAGCAGGCGCACACCGGCCGCTGTTCCGCTGATGTAAGTCAGAATAAAGGTGGCGTTGGGATACCGGATCAGCTCCTCCAGCGTCACCCATCCCCGTCCATAGGCGGTCATCACCACGAGGAAGCAGACCGCCAGGAAGGAAAGGCCGCCGATCGGCGTTGAGGTGCGGCGGGTCAGATGCGCCATTAAGCGAGGGGCTTCCCCGCGCTTGGCAAGCGAGTAGGCGAGCCGGGAAGCAGCCGATGTGTAAGCGATGATCGTGGCGGTACAGATGAACACGGCCACGATCCCGGTCGCCACCTCGCCGGCGCTGCCAAGCTTCGCGCCGATCATACGGCTGAGCGAGGCATCGGCATGGCCGTCGTGGTAGCTGGCCGTTCCGACCGTCGCCAGAGCGGTCAGCAGATACAAGGCGCCCAGCAGCAGGGCGGCGAGGGTTACCCCTTGAACCCCGGCCTTCTCGGGGTTCTTGAACTCGCCCGACAGGTGCGAGACGGCTTCCCAGCCGATGAAGCACCAGAACAAGAGCGCTGCCGCTTGCCCTACGCTCCCCCAGCCATGCGGCAGAAAAGGAGTGAACGAGGCGGCAGACAGATCCGGCAGCGAGACAGCGATGGCGGCGAGGAGTACGACGATGATGCCGATGACCACCGCCAGCTGCACCCCGCCTACCAGCTTCATCCCCGCCGCGTTCAAGAGAAGAGCAGCCGCCAGCATGGAGACGGCGATGCCGATGCGGTACGGCTCGCTAAGGCCCAGCGAGGCGGTCAAGTAACCGGCGCCGGTGAGCGCGGCCACCGGGGCTCCGATCGGAACCGAAGCGAGGAAGAACCAGCCGGTCAGCGCTCCCGCCTTCGGGCCGAAGGCCATTTCGGCGTAATGGGAGACGCCGCCCGCATCCGGGTATCGAGCGGATAGCAAGCCCATTGACAAGGCCATCGGCAGGATGAGCAGCACCATCAAGCCCCAGGCAAGCAAAGAGGCGGGACCCGCAATCTCGGCAGCGAGCCCCGGGACGATCAGAATCCCCGAGCCGAGCACGGAGCCGATATAAAGGGCCACCGCCTGCGGCAGCCCGATGGTTCTCTTGATCGTTCCACGTTCCACTGAATTCTCCATGATCTCGCTCCTTATTTCAATTGCTTTTCTCTTCATGCTAGCCGATACTGGAGCTATCAGTAAAACGGAACTTTTCGATGCAATCGATCGGCTCATCCGATAGAAGGAGGAACAAGTATGGAGCTTCGCCATTTGCAGACCTTCCTGGTCGTCGCGGAGGAGGACGGCTTTACCCGAGCTGCCGCTCGGATGGGCTATGCCCAGTCGAGCATCACCGCCCAGATTCAATCGTTGGAGGCCGAGCTCGGGGTTCCCTTGTTCGATCGACTCGGCAAGCGGATCGTATTGACGGAGGCGGGCCGCCGCCTTCTGCCTCATGCCAAGGATATGGTGCGCATGCACGGGGCGATCCGGGAAACAGTGGTGCTGGAGGAAGAACCAGCCGGCTGCTTGACCATCGGCGCTCCCGAATCGCTCGCCGCCTTTCGACTCCCTGCTGTGATTCGCGAATACAAGCGGCGGTTTCCGCAGGTGAAGCTCATCCTGAAGCCGGGAAAATGCACCGAGCTGAAGGAAATGGCGCGAACAGGCGAGACAGACCTCTCCATCCTTTTGCAGCCCAAGCTGGTGGACCCCGACCTCATTATCGAAAATCTGGTGGAGGAGCGGATGGCCCTGATCGCCTGCCCGGAGCACCCGTTGGTAAAGGCGAGCGTGGTCACGCCGGAGGAGCTGCGCAATGAGGTGCTGCTATACACCGAGACCGGGTGCACCTACCGCGAGGAGTTTGAGCAGGAGCTTCGCGTCTGCGGGGTCAGCCCCGAGGTCGACCTGGAGTTCTTCAGCATCGAGGCGATCAAAAACTGCGTCATGCTGGGCCTCGGCCTCTCGCTCGTCCCCCTTGTCTCCGTTCAGCGCGAGCTGGCGGAGGGCAAGCTTTGTTGTCTGCAATGGGACGACCGCTCGCAGCGGATGACGACCCAAGTTGTCTATCATCGCAAAAAATGGGCGACTCCCGCGCTCAAGGAATGGCTCGCTCTACTCAGCCGCTATGCGGAAGGATGGAGGGAAGAAGGCCAGCGGGAAGAAAGGTGGTTGGAAGAAGCGAGGAACGGACGCAACAGCAGCCTTGCATAACCAGCTAAAAAAGAGGAGACATCGCCATCCATCGGCAATGTCTCCTTCGCTTATGGGGTATCTTTTGCGATGCGGACGCGACCCCCTTCATTACCGGGACTTCCTTCTGGGGACCGCGCGGAATCTGGCCTCAATCTCCCGCATTTGTGGCGTCACCCGATAGACATCCTCCAGGTCTGACTCTTCCAGGACCGACCAGTATTTCACCGTATTGCGATGGATCTTGTACTCATGCTCCAGATGGGCGACGATTCTTGGCCACTCGTCCTTTTCTTTATCTGTTTTCTTCATCCGCAGCCATTCCTCGTAGGAAGAAACGATGATGATCATCAAGGTGAATTTTTCGTCGACGGTCAGCTCTTCTTGCTCGTACACTCGTAAGAACTCATCCAGGCGGTTCTCATCTGCGGCGACATACTCCCAATCCGCTCCGATCTGGTTGGCGATGTCAGAAAACACGATCAGCCGCTCCAGTCCTAAGCGGGCCTCGTAGCTTGTGTAACGGGGATATTTCATCCGGGACCTCACCTTCACCTTTTCGGCACTTCATTCTTCTAGATTATAACAACCGCCCCGCTAACGGAAGACGTTCCCACTCTTTCGAAAGAAGAGACGTTCCTTTACCCTCGTTCCGGTCGCTCTTCTCGCCAGATCAACCCGCACAGCAGCTCGAACAGATCGAGAAAATGGCGGGGGTTTTTGCCGGTAAGCTGCTCGATGCGGTTCAAGCGGTAATTCAAGGTATTGCGATGGATATTCAACCGCTGTACCGTGCGGTTGTGATCGCCGTTCTCTGTGAGATAGGCGCGGAGGGTGTCAACGAGCCCTGCCTTCTCTCCTGCTTGCTCCAGTAGTGCGATCAGCCCGGAGGAAGCATCCTGGCTCTTCGAGGTGAGGTGCACCAGAAACTTGAGCGATTCATAGGCATACACCCGCGCATCCGGGTCAAGCCCCGATCCGGTCGCGATGGCCAGCTCGGCGTGATGAAGCGATGCGGCGGCCATTTCTTCTTCAGAGCCGATGCCCAAGCGCAGCACATCGGGGCATTCGATCAGCCGCTCGACCAGTTTACGACTGACCGAGGGGTCCGTGAGGAACAGAAACGCTCTCTGTTCCATGAGAACCCACCATTGGGATAGCACACCGACGATGCGCTGCAAGTCCTTCCCGCCCAGGTTCCCTTCCACCGCAATCACTTGCACGGTCCGTGTCAGGTCGATGTGGTAGCGCAGCGCTCGTTGGCGGAACTCTTCGTCATATGGGGTGCTTCGCGCCGACAGCTCCTGGAAGAAGAGCGCCCGCTGCGCTCGCTCGTCCTGGTCCCGCTGGTTCTGCTTTTCCTGCTCGATCAGCAGCACCGCCGCAGCCCGGACAAGCTTGCTGAACGGCCGTACCACCTCAGGGTCTCCGGTAATGCCGACTACCCCGATCACCCGTTCTCCGAACCGGATCGGCTCATTCACCCCCGGCTTCATGCCCTCCGCTTCGGCTCCCACCTCGAAAAGGGTTCCCGATTCAATCGCCTTCTGCGCTCCTCGATGCAAGGTGCCGATCCGGCCGGAATCCCCGCTGCCGATGATCACACCGCGCTCATCCATCACGTTGATATTGAAGGGGATGACCTTCATCATCTCCTCCGCAATCCGTCTTCCCAGTGCCCTCGACAGCTTCATGGCAATGCCTCCTCCATCCGAATAGCCAAAACAGGGCGGCCGGATCGGCTCGCCCCTGTTTGGTTTCCTTCCTATTGCTCTACTCTTCGTTCCAAGCCTTTCACGCTATCCATACGATGGATCGCTTGCAGATAACGGACGGCATTTTCTGCCGTGCGCTCCAGGTTCAGCGCTCCGTTCTTAAGTGCATCCTCCAGCGGGCTGGCTCCTTGCAGAATGCCGAAGATGGCATCGATACCAAGCGGGTACAGCACATCCGTCTGCTCCCCGATCCGGCCGGCAAAGGCGATGACGGGTTTTCCGTGTTTCTTCGCAACCTGGGCAACCCCCAGCGGCGTCTTGCCGTATTGGGTTTGGAAGTCGATGCTGCCCTCCCCGGTCCAGACGAGGTCCGCCTGCTTCACCTTTTCCTCCAAGCCGGCATAACGAATGACCAGCTCAATCCCCTTGCTGAGTGTTCCGTTCAGGAAAACCAGAAGGCCCGCACCGAGTCCGCCTGCGGCGCCTGCACCCGGATAATCCGCAATGTCGCGGCCTAGCGTACGGCGAATGACATCCGCATAATGCCGCAGGTTCTCATCCAACTGCTTGACCATCTCCGGGGTCGCTCCTTTTTGCGGGCCGAAGACGGAGGAAGCCCCGGTGGGACCGACGAGCGGATTGGTCACGTCGCAGGCGACCTCCACTTGCACCTCCGCAAGCCGCGGATCAAGCCCGCTGAGATCGAGCCTAGCCAGCCGATGCAGCTCGCCGCCGCCGAAGCCGAGCTCACGTCCGTTCTCATCGAGCAGCTTTCCGCCGAGTGCTTGCAGCATCCCCGCCCCGCCATCGTTGGTCGCGCTGCCGCCTATGCCGATGAGGAGCTTTTGGACTCCTCGGTCGAGGCAGGCTGCGATCAACTGGCCGGTGCCGTACGTCGTGGTGATGAGCGGGTTGCGTTCCTCGCGGCTGACAAGCTGAATGCCGCTGGCACTCGCCATTTCGAGCACGCCGGTCAGGCCGTCTCCCGTTACTCCATATTGGGCGGTAACGGTGTTGCCAAGCGGGCCGAGAACCTCGACGGAATAAACCTGGCCGTCTGTTGCGTCCACGATGGACTGCATGGTGCCTTCTCCTCCGTCTGCCATGGGGACATGGAGACAGCGGATCTCGGCGTTGGTTTTATGAATTCCCCGCTCCATCGCGTTGCATGCTTCTTTGGCCGTCATGCTTTCCTTGAAGGAATCCGGCGCGAGCAGGATTGTCAGTGGCTGGTTCATGTGAATCCTTCCTTCCGTATCGCTATCTCATTTGAACTAGAGAATCTCACAGAGAACGCACTGCGAGAAGAGTTTGAACCTCCGGTCGCTGTTGTTTTTCAATTTCTGGATTGTATTTTTCTTAGTAGGGTTGAAATTGAAAAACAAAGGTGAACGCTATCGCTCCTCCAGTTTCAACCTTTCTCTTCGTGCTTCTCTGTTGTTCTTTCGTTCAACTTATATAAATCATTTCTGAGGCTTTAGAACAGGTATCCGTAAAAGATCGTGGCGGCAATCGCCATCGACAGGCCGACGATGCTCTCGTAGGGAATGAGGCTCATCCGGTTTTTGATGTTCATCTTAACGGATTCCGCCGTTACATGGAAGAAGTTACCGTGCGGCAGGTGGTCGATGACCACCGCACCTGTGTGGACCATGACGGCCGCATTCAAGGGAGCCGTGCCCATGGAGAGAATGGCAGGACCGAAGGACCCGGCCGCGACGATAGAAGCCGTCGAGGTCGAAGCGGTAGCCGCCCCCATCAGTATCCCGGCAATCGGCGCAAGCAGCGTACCCGATATTCCAGCCGATTGAATGACGTCGACGACCGCAGTGCTGAGGTCCGACTTGGAGATGATGCCGGCGATGGCGCCTGCTCCGATCAGGATGATGGCCGTGCTGGTCATCTTGTTCAAGCCCGAGGTCGTATACGGGATGATCTTCTTCGCCTGCTTCATGGCAATCAAGCCAACGATCCCGGCAAGCGGCAGGATGATCATCGAGTCAATCTTGAATTTCATCAGCAGCGGAATGTTCAGAATGTTGCCAATTGGGTTGATGGCCAACAGCACGACGGCAACGATCGGGGCCACCATGGACCGGGCGAAGCTGGGGTTCTCCTTCGTCGACCCTCCGCCTGCAGGGACATCGCCCTCTTCAATCTTCACGCCGCGGTGGCTGAGCATCCGGGCGACGATGACGGTTACGATCAACCCGACAATGGCGGGAAGGAAGCCGGCGATCATGACTTGCGCCAGATCCACGTCAAAGCCCTTGGCTACCGCAATGGTATTGGGGTTCGGAGACATGACGTTCCCCGCTTTGCCGCCGCCAACCAGCGCGAGCAGGAGCGCGGTCTTGGACAGTCCGATCTTCTTCCCGACCGACAACGCGATCGGGGCAACAATGATGATGGCAACGGTGATAAACACGCCGACCGCCGTAATGATCATCGTAGCCAGGGCGATGGAGAAGAGCGCCATCCGGTCCCCCAGCTTTTTGACGATGGTCTCGGCGATGCGCTCGGCGGCTCCCGACTCGATCAGGATCCCGGCGAGCACCCCGGCCGCCAGCACGCGCACGACCGCGCCCATGACGCTGTTCGTGCCTTGAATGATATACTGGACGGTCGTATCGAGCGAAGCTCCTCCGAGCAGTCCACCGATGATAGCGCCTCCAAACAGAGCATAAACCGGGTTGACTTTACGAAAGATCAATACAATCGCGACGATGAGGCCGATGACGGCGCCAATCCAGTGAATGACAGGTCCTTCCATGGTGCATCCTCCTAAGGGTGTTTGAGCAAGATGTGGTTTTGATAACGCTTCCATCCTTAGTATAGCGGACGTCCCCAGCTGCTCCTATTGACGAGGTAACGGATTGTTTTGTTCATTCGCACAAGAGGAAGCTCTTCTTTTCCGCATTCTTCTACTATGTCCATTCCTCCCCGTTCTTCCCATTCCAACATTTCACACTTCGATTCGTTCCCTCGACAACCCTCCACTAGAACACCAGCCTTTTATAGGAAGGTACTATGATAAAATGAACGATATGGGCGGTGAAAATATGAGGACCTACAGGACCTCTCAGGTGGCGAAGAAGATTCAAGTTCATCCGAACACGGTACGGCTATATGAGGAGCTTGGGCTTATTCCGAAGCCGGAGCGAAGGGCAAATGGGTATCGCGTGTTTACCGATTTTCATGTGGAGCAAATCCGGCTTGTGAGAATGGCGTTGAAGGTGGAGGTTCTGCAGAGTGGTCTGCGAAAACATGCAATATCCATCAGTAAAACCGCGGCCGCCGGAAAATTCGACGAGGCGATCCGCCTGACCGAATCCTATTTGCAGCAGATTCGAAAGGAGCAGAGAAACGCCGAAGAAGCCCTCGGCATTGCCGAAAGGCTGCTAGCTGGCGAACCTCAAGAAGGGGGAGCAGCCGTCTTCACCCGAAAGGAAGCAGCCGATTCTCTACAGGTCACGATGGATGCTTTACGAAATTGGGAAATGAACGGCCTGATCACCTTGAAACGAAGGCTAAACGGCTACCGGGTTTATACCGATCCCGATATGCAACGGCTGAAAATCATCCGCTCCCTGCGTTGCGCGAATTACTCCCTTTCCGCCATTTTGCGAATGCTGATTGCTTCCTCTGCCAACCCTGACGCGAACATCCGGCAAGTGATCGACACGCCAAAAGAAGGCGACGATATCATTTCCGTCTGCGATCAGCTCCTTACCTCTCTGCGGGAAGCCGAAGAAAATGCGAAGGCCATGCTCGTCCAGTTGGAGAACATGGTGGAGCAATTTGCCCCGAACCCTCAGGTGGGGTACTGAACTGCATAGCTCACCTTTCATTGCTTCATGCCGCTTTACTGATCGCCCAAAAAAAGGGCTATCCTATCCTTTATTGCTTTATCAATGGTATTTCTAGTTCTTATCTCCATTAATAAATCAAGATAGGAATCTTTATTCACTAACTTGGGGTCATTCATTATCCTATTCATCAACCAAACGGTGTGCAAAGTTGGCTTTCTTTTAACGGATTGAACCAATCGTTCCTCATACCCATTCTTATAAAACGTCTCCAAGAAATGCGTTAATGGGCCCGGTTGTCCAAAATCAGCCTCTGGACATTCTTCCATCAATTGAAGAATGGGCTCAACAAAATAAAAGGGAGTCTTGGATTCCTTTATCCTATCCACTACATCATACGCAACACGAATAAAATGATCTTCGCCAACTGCTTCCTTTAACGTCTCGATAACTTCCCGTTCCTTCTTCATCATAACCTTCATTCCCTCTCATTTTTGTGTGTTACACCGAAAACAATTGAGGAACGCCAGTCCAAGTTAACTCTGGCATCTCAAGAAGTCGATTCAGGAAAAGATAGATCTGCTGATGATCTCCCCAGGTTCCAGACTCAGGCATACCCGTAGAAATCGTTACATGATAAATGCCATCCTCTAGTAAAAGCTGCTGCTCGATCGGAATATCATTACTCCATTCCATCAGCCAAAATAAATCAATGACGGATAGCTTGCCTCCCTGAACAACAATCGCCAACCTTATCGAAATGGGATACTCCCGTTCAATAGCTTCACTTGGATAACCTGACCTAAACTTGAGAGAATAACTTCCGCTAGATCCCGTATTAAACCCTATTACATCTCCCTTTTTTATGTGTTTTGCTACTTGTTCGGGTGATGAAAATTCCTTGCTATAATAATCCTCTCCCTCTTCTATGTCTTGTACAGCACCATCGGAATAAAGAACAATTCCCATTCCGTCAATAACCAAATCCATATCATGGCTTATCTCGTTTTGCTTCTTCATACTCATCCTTTCCTTTCTCTTGGGGGATGTATGGGTCATCCTATTTCCTTCCGAACCCTCCACTATGACACCAGACTTTGTGCGGGTGTTATTCTTTTTTTGACTTGAACAAGGGAGGGGCTCCACTGCGTGGAAACGACCATTAAGGTAGAAAACCTATGCAAAACCTATGGCCCCCTGAGTGCGGTTGAGAATGTAACGTTCTCCATTCGCCGCGGGGAAGTATTTGGACTGTTGGGCGCAAACGGTGCGGGCAAGAGTACCACGATCGAATGCATCCTGGGCACCGCCAGGCAAGACAGCGGAACGGTGTCCCTGTTGGGGATGAACCCCCAGACAGATCGAAAAAGGCTCTTTGAGCGGGTTGGGGTTCAATTTCAGGAAGCCAGCTATCAGGACAAAATCAAGGTGGCGGAGCTTTGTGAGGCAACGGCGTCGCTCTACAAAACGTGTCTGGACCCCCGCACTCTTCTTGACCAATTTGGTCTTTCCGATAAGGGGAAGAGCCTGGTCAGCGAGCTGTCCGGCGGCCAAAAGCAGCGGCTTTTTATCGTGCTGGCTCTGATTCCCGATCCTGAGGTTGTCTTTCTCGATGAACTGACCACCGGGTTGGATGCGAAGGCAAGACGAGAGGTATGGAAAATCCTTTCCGAATTAAAGGCAAACGGAAAGACCATCCTGATGACCTCTCATTTTATGGACGAGGTGGAGGTTCTCTGTGACAACATCATGATCTTGAAGAATGGAAAAAGCATCTTTAGCGGAACTGTACAAGCCGCGATTGCAGCCAGCCCTTATGAAAAGCTGGAGGATGCCTATCTTTGGTACACCGAGGAGGAGAACGTGCATGAGCATGCGAGCCTTTAAAACGTTGCTGAAAACCGAAAGCAAGCTGTCACTTCGCGGCATGGATATGTTCATCTTCGCCATCTGCATGCCGATTGTGGTCATTGTCATTGTAGGGGCTATTTATGGGACGAAGCCTGCCTTCGAGGGTGCCGAATACAGCTTCCTGGACCAGTCCTTCGGCGCCATAGCAACCATCGCCATTTGCGCCGGAGGGGTGATGGGACTCCCCTTGGTGGTGTCCGATTATCGTAGCCGAAAAATTCTGAAGCGGTTTAAGGTAACCCCTACCAGTCCAGCCTTGATTCTCGCGGTACAGGTTGTCATCTACGCCTTGTATTCGCTGGTTTCCCTTCTGTTAGTGTACACGACAGCTGCCCTCTTTTTTGATTATCACATGCAGGGCTCCTGGTTCTCCTTCTTAGGGGCATACCTGCTGGTCATGCTGTCCATGTTCAGCATAGGGATCTTGGTGGGAGGACTGGCGCCAAACACGAAAATGGCAAGTGCCTGGGCCAGCTTGCTGTACTTTCCGATGCTATTATTCTCGGGCGCTACTCTTCCCTATGAAGTCATGCCCGTTGCCCTGCAACAAGCAGCGAATGTTCTGCCTCTGACCCAAGGGATAAAACTGTTGAAAGCAGCCACGCTCGGCTTGCCATTAGACTCCGTTTTTGTTGCGGTTATCGTCACCGTCGCCATCGCGGCGGTTGGAATCGGGATTTCCCTTCGTTATTTCAAATGGGAATAGCCCTGCAACGTCCGTCTTTATTCGCTTAGCGCGTGAAGCGCATCCAGCGCCTCTGCTTCCGTGGCGTAAAAGAAAACCTGCTTGCCCTTATTGGATTCATACAAAAAGTCGCGCAGGCTCTTGCTGTCGTAGTGGTGATATTCGCCCACGACGGCGGCGCGCATGTGATAGGTGACGAACTTCTGCAGAATCTCACCGGCGATCCCGGTCTTGAGCTCAAAGAAGTCTTCGGTCAGCTGCTCCTTACGCAGCAGCAGCTTGCTGAAGCCCTGAAAACGAACGTTTGCGATCAGATCGAGCGCATCTCGTACCGTCTCGATGCGGGCATCGGTTGAGGAGACGAGAGCAACTCGGGAAGCTTGCCTTTCATTTACGGGAAACGACAAGGAGAACACAATCCTTTCTTGACTTTCTATTTCTAGGATAATCAGCATTGCTGCAGATGTCGAACGGTTTCTTCGTCATGGCCGGCCGCTAGCTGCGGCTCCCCACGGTAAAGGAGATGGCGGTCCCTGCCCCCGGCCGGCTGACGATGTGGAGCCCTTTCCCCCAACGCTTCTTCAGCCTTCGGTCTGTGTTCAACAGCCCCACCCCTCCGGTGCTTCGGCCCGGCTTGCCCTCGAGCAAGCGTTGAATGACCGCCTCTTCCATGCCGAGTCCATTGTCTTCGATGGTGATCTCCAACCCCTCTCCTCGACGGGCGGTGCGGACGCGTACCATCCCGCCCCGGGTTCGCTGGGCGGCACCGTGCCGAACCGCATTTTCAACGAGCGGCTGAATGCTGAGCAGAGGAACCAGAACCCCGCCGTCCTCCTCCAGCTCCCACACTACCTGGAGCCGGTCCTCGAATCTCTCCTGCTCGATGGCCAGGTAGGTGCGCACCATGCTCAGCTCCTCCTCCAGAGGAATCAGCTCGTCTTTGCCCTGGTAGCGAAAGCGATCGTGTAAGTAGTCGCTGAATGAGCCGAGCAGACGACGCATGCGTTCCGGGTCCACTTCGCTCAGAATGGAGATGGCACTCAAGGTATTGAAGAGGAAGTGCGGCTGAATCTGCGCCTGCAACCAAGCGGCCTCCAGGCGCAGCTGCTCCTGGGCCGACTGCTTTACCTCGGTCAACGCTCGAACCCGGGAACGCAGCTCCTGAGGTTCAACCGGCTTCGTGACGTAATCATTGGCTCCTGCGCGGAAGCCGGTTGCGCGGTCCTCCGCTCGACTTCTCGCCGTTAAGAGAAGGATGGGAAGCACCGCCATGGGGTACTGCTCTCGTACGATTCGGGTTAGCTCGTATCCCGACATTTGCGGCATCATGACATCGCTCAGAAGGAGATCAAACTCGTGTCCAGCAAGCTCGGCAAGCGCTTGCTCTCCGCTTGTCACCAACGTGACCTCATAGCCCTCACCTGCCAGAATAGTCTCGAGTACCGACAAATTCACAGGGTCGTCGTCTACCACCAGGAGACGAGGGGGCGTTGTCCCTTTAAGAACCTCCGTTATCGGCGGTTCCTCTTCACGTTCCCTTGAGGACACTGCCGTAAGGCTGCCGGGTACCTTCTCATGGAAAGGCACCTCCTCCTCCGCACGTGCCTCCGGCTGCACAGGACTCTCCGCAACGACAGACACCGGAAGCGAAAAGCGGAACTCGCTGCCTTGCCCTACAGAGGAGCGGGCTTCCAGCTTCCCGTCATGCAGCTTCACCAGCATGTCGCAGATGCCCAGCCCGAGGCCAAGCCCCCCTTCGGTCCGATACCCATTTGCCTGTCCTTGCTCGTAGGGGGCAAACACCCGCTGGAGTGTCTCTTCCTCCATTCCGATCCCGGTGTCGGCAATCGCGATCCACACCCGATCCTCCTCCTGCTTGGCACGCAGGGTGATCGTTCCTTCATCGGTAAATTTGATCGCATTGTGGACCAGATTGAAGAGAATCTGAGTAAGACGTTCTTCATCCGCGTAGACAGCCGGCAAATCCTCCGGCAGGTCAAACACGATGCGAACCGGCTTCCCTGCGACCAGGAAGCGGAGCATGTCGACGACTCCCGCCGCAATCGGTGCGATCCGAACAGGCCTGCGCTGCAGCCGTGGGATTCCCTCCCGGAGGCTCATCAGGTCGAGCAGGTCATTCAGAAGCAGCGTCATCCGGCGTCCAATGGCCAATACCGTCTGCATATCCTGCTCGCTCTGATGGGTCAGCCCCTGCTCGCGTTCAAGGACCGCTTGCGACAAGCTGAGCATGCTGTGCAGAGGGTTCCTCAGCTCGTGTGAGGTGTTGGCGAGAAACTCATCTTTCCTCCGGTCTTCCTGCTTCATCTTTTCCAAGAGGCTCCGATTGTTCAGATGCACCTGCAGGTAATGCCAGAACCAGAGGGCGGAGAGACAGCCCGTAGCCAGAACAAGGTCGAACGGGTAATAAGGGGTCTTCCATCCTTCCACCAACCCAATGGCCCACCAGATAAAATGGTTCAACAGCGCAATGCAGGCAAACCCGAGCAGGAGGTTTTCACGCACGTTCGACCTGACGGTGCGGATCATCGATCCCATTAAGGAAAACACAGCGATCATGAGCGGGAGGACCATCCCTGCCATCAACCGGATCACCGATTCCACCGGTACAAAAATCAATACGATTCCAAATACCGAACAAGCGACTTGAATGAACAAGAACGCCTTCCTTTTCCAGCCGGTCGTCTGTCCGACAATCACTTGAAGCAAAGAAACGGTAACCGCCACAAGCGACAGGTTGACAACGCGAAATCCCGCTGTATACGTAAGAGGAATCCACTCATTCAACAGCTTCTCATCGCTTCCCATAAGGTTCGCAGCGGTTGCCGTCAGAGCGATCAAGGAAAAGTTGAGCAAGCGCTTGTCTCGATTGCCGATGGCGTACAAGATGACCGCATAGATTGCCTGTAAGAGAAACAGGATGGCGATAAATTGCTGAAGATTGTTGGACAGCAGGGTCTCTCGATAGACCGCCTGCTCCGAACCAAACTTTAGGGACCGGATGATTCCTCCACCCCGAATGTCGGTAAAGTTCGCCGCTTGAACGATAATGTCGATCTCGCCGTTCTCATCTGCGGCAAACGAAACGGTACGAGGCAGGTTAGCGGGCCGGGTTGTTTCTTTCGTCTCACCGGGCTGTCCCAGCTTCGCCAAGAGCCGTCCGTTGACATAGACCTCGTAGGAACTGCGAATACTCGCGATTCGCATGGAATAGGTAAGCTCCTGCTTCGGGTCCACAAGCACCTTGAGTCGGTAGGAGCCGTATCCCATCACGCCTTCCCCATCCCCCAGCCCCTTCATCCCGCTCCCCGGCACCTGTTGAAACAGCACCTCAGCAGAAGGTACTGACACAGCCGCCCTCGGCCCTGTAATCCACTTGCTTGGATAAGCGGCCCATTCACCGTCCAAAACGAGAGGGCGCCCTTTGGCCAGATCCATTCCTCTCAAATCCAACGTCCCTTGAACAGCAAAGGGCTGGCTTGGATTCCGAAAGACGTCCAACCACAACAACCGGAAGCCTGCAAGGGCCCCAGCAAACACAAGAAAGAGAATGAGATTTTTCCAACTCGTCTTGCCTTTAAAGGAAGGGACCCGCCGGGTCCGTACGTGTTCTTGCTTATTCGGTTGTAGAACTCGATCCATACGTTTCATTGATTCTCCCACGTGCGCGATTCTTCTTTTTCTCTCACTCTATCACATGATTGGTTCCATTTTCCATGCCCGACCTTGATGAAAAAGGATGCTGCTCCATCAAATGGACACAGCCCATCAGAATAAATTCATATACAGAAATTTGCCGTTGGATGTGATGAGGATTATGGTATAATGCCTCGTAGCAATTCACTTTAGGAAGAAGGCATGCCTATTTCGCAAGTACCCCTTCCCTATTAATGAAGGAACCTACACCGCCGCTTCGAACCATCTAACGAGCTGGCACTTCGACGCCGAGACAGACTGTTCATTCCAGAGTTTGATGACTCCCGTACCAACTTAACAAGAAGCAGGTGACAACATGTTTCAATTTAAATGGCTTTGGCAAAACCTGAAGGGGGACCGGTTCCGCTATGTTCTGGCCCTCGTCCTCTCTGTGGTGTGCTCCGCGCTCACCATCGTCAACCCTTATATCGGCCAACGCATCGTCGATACGTTCATTACAGGCAAGGACGCCGCTGTCAACTTGGCCACCGATCGCAACCTGTTGATCTGGCTTTGTTTAGCCATGGTCGGTTTTTCGCTTTTCCGTACAGGGTTGTCCTATTTGACTTCCATGCAATATGAAATTTCCTCGCAAAACATGCTCTATCGTGTCCGTGTATTCTTGTACAACAAGATTCAAGGGCAAGACATGCATTATTACGATCATAACCGTACCGGTGACTTGATGACCAAGATGACCGGGGACCTGGATATGGTCCGCCACTCGCTTGCGTGGATTATCAAGACGATCATCGAATCGCTTGTTGTGTTCATCGCATCGGTGGTCTACTTCTTTACCATTGACGTGAAGCTGACGCTGTGGCTGCTCATCCTGTCGCCGCCGATCTTTATCGTCGCTTTCATCTTCGCGCGTCGCGTCCGCCCGATGTACATCGACTTGCGGGAGCGGCTGTCTCAGCTCAACACGATTACCCAGGAGAACATCGCCGGTAACCGTGTGGTCAAGGCCTTTGCTCGTGAGGATTTCGAAATCGAGAAGTTTGGCGAGAAGAATGTCAACTATTCGAAGGCCAACAAAACCGCCGCGCTCGTCTGGCTTGATTACTTTCCTTATCTGGAAACGTTTGCTCAGGCGTTCGGCGTGATTCTCCTGCTCGTCGGCGGCTTCTATGTGATGGACGGCCGGATCACGTTCGGGGAGTTCTCCGCCTTCTCCGCCTTGATCTGGGGCCTCGCGAACCCGATGCGGAACATCGGGATCATCATCAACGACCTGCAGCGCTTCTTCGCCAGCCTGACGAAGATCGTGGAAGTCTATTACGCTCAGCCTGAAATCGTCAATGAGCACAACCCGATCGTAAAGCGCCGTTACCAAGGTGAAATCGAGTTCGATCATGTCAGCTTCAAGTACGACAACGTGACCGTGCTCGAAGACATTCACTTCAAGGTTCGTCCGGGTGAAACGATCGCCATCATGGGCTCGACCGGCTCTGGCAAGACGACGCTGATCAACCTGATCCCGCGCTTCTACGACGTCTCCAAGGGCCGCGTACTGGTCGACGGCAAGGATGTCCGCAAGCTGGAGCTTGACGAACTGCGCGGCAACATCGGCATCGCGACCCAGGACGTGCTCCTCTTCTCGGACACCATCGACGGCAACATCGCCTTCGGCGATCCGGAGATGCCTGAGGAGGAAGCGGTTAAATTCGCCGAGCTGGCGGCCGCTCACGACTTCATCAGCAAGATGCCGGAAGGCTACAACACCATCGTCGGGGAACGCGGAGTCGGCCTGTCCGGCGGCCAGAAGCAGCGGATCGCGCTCGCTCGGGCGATGGCAATTCAGCCGCCCATCCTCATTCTCGATGACACGACCTCTGCGGTCGACCTGGAGACCGAGGAGCACATTCAGAAGAGCCTGCGCGAGCTCGACTTCGCTTGCACGAAGATCATCATCGCCCAGCGCGTCTCCACGACGGCTCAAGCGGACCGCATCCTCATTCTGGAGGACGGCAAGGTGATCGAGGAAGGCACTCACGCCGAGCTTCTGGCACGCCGAGGCTACTACTATGACGTCTTCATGCTGCAAAATGAAGGCATTGGAAGGCAGGTGAGCGCCCATGGCCCGCAATAAATTCGACGTCGACGAGAACCTGGAATCGCCGTTTGACATTACCCACTTCAGACGGGCGCTGGTTTACATTCGCAAGCAAAAGAATCCGATGATTCTCGCCTTCGTGCTCAGCGCACTGTCGGCGGGCATCGGCCTGACGGCTCCGCTCATCATGCAGCATGTGGTGGACATCACGATTCCGGCCAAGGATCGAGGATCTCTCGTCTTCTGGTCTGGACTCATGCTCGTCACCATCGTGGTGAGTGTTATTCTGGCAACCATCCGCTCGCGAATCATGACCCGGGTCGGGCAGGATATCATCTTTGAAATTCGAACCGACCTGTTCAAGCATCTGCAACAGCTGCCGTTCCAGTATTACGATGATCGCCCGCAAGGGAAAATCCTCATCCGGGTTGTCAACTACGTAAACTCGGTATCGGATGTACTTTCGAACGGGATCATCAACTTCATCCTGGAAATTCTCAACCTGATCTTCATCGCGGCGTTCATGTTCGCCTTGAATGTGAAGCTCTCCTTGCTCATCCTGGCAGGCTTGCCGGTCTTCCTCGGCATCATGCTGCTGATTAAGACCAAGCAGCGCCGTGCCTGGCAGGCGGTATCGAACAAGAACTCGAACCTGAATGCCTACCTGCAGGAAAGCATCAGCGGCATCCGGGTTACTCAGATCTTCACGAGCGAGAAGCGGAATGAAGGGATCTTTACGCGTCTCTCCACGAATTTCCGCCAAGAGTGGCTGCGTGCGGTCAACCTCAACCTGCTCATTCCGTTCTCGGTCGACAACCTGGCAACGATGGTCACCACGTCCATCTACCTGGTTGGTCTCCTCGCTCTCGGGCCGGAGACCGTTACCTTCGGGGTCATCCTCGCGATGAGCGGATATGCCTGGCGGTTCTGGCAGCCGATTCTCAACCTGTCGAACCTGTACAACAGCTTCATCAACTCGGTCGCGTACCTGGAGCGGATCTTCGAAACCCTCGACGAGCCGGTCACGGTCAGCGATAAGCCGAATGCCAAGGAGCTGCCGCCCATTGAAGGAAAGGTCAAGTTTGACGACGTGACCTTCGCTTATGACCCGGGTGTCAACATCCTGGAAAACCTGTCCTTCGACGTGAAGGCCGGGGAAAGCATCGCCCTCGTCGGCCCGACCGGCGCCGGGAAGACGACCGTTGTCAACCTGATCTCCCGCTTCTACAACATCACCGGCGGGCAGATCACCATCGACGGCCACGACATCTCGGACGTCACGCTTCGTTCCTTGCGCAGTCAAATGGGGATCATGCTGCAGGACAGCTTCATCTTCTCCGGCACGATTCTGGATAACATCCGCTACGGCAAGCTCGACGCTACCGAAGAGGAGATCATCGCCGCCGCGAAGACCGTATGCGCCGATGAATTCATCCGGGAATTCGAGGACGGGTACCTGACCGAGGTCAACGAACGCGGCTCCAAGCTGTCGCAAGGCCAGCGGCAGCTCATCTCGTTCGCCCGGACTCTGCTCGCCAATCCGCGCATCCTCATTCTCGATGAGGCGACCTCGTCGATTGATGCGAAGACGGAGCGTCTCCTCCAGCAAGGGCTCAACGAGCTGCTGAAGGGCCGTACCTCGTTCATCATCGCTCACCGTCTGTCGACGGTGAAAAACTGCGACCGCATCATGTACGTCTCCAACAAGGGCGTAGCCGAGAGCGGCTCCCATGACGAGCTCATGGCGCAGAAGGGCCTGTATTACCGCCTCTATTCGGCACAGAAGATGGAGGCGTAATCCAGCCGCCTGTTTAACGGAGAAGCCGTCAGTCCCGATCATCGGGCTGACGGCTTCTTTTTTGTAGGATGGCAGACGGTACGCCCCGTTAGGCATGAATTGACAGCGTTCTCCTCTCCATAGATAATGAAAGAACCAAAGACGAGAGTCCCTACCCAAAGGAGGAGTGCGCATGGCAGGCTTTTTCAGCAAGCTGAAGGACGGAGTAGCCAAGACCGCCGACAAAGCCCAACTCACCCTGGAGGTGACCAAGCTGTCATCCCAGATCAATGGCATAAAGAAAGACATCGACGCCCTCTATACCCAGATCGGAGAGCAGGTCTACCAGGCCTATGCCCAAGGAGATTTATCCTTGGCAGAAGCGGAGATCGTCCGACACGGACAAGCGATCGGGCAGCATCAGGACACGATCACCGAGCTGGAAGCCAAGATCCGCGAGCTGCGCAACGAGAAAACCTGTCCCGACTGCTCGACCGTGGTCGCGGCCGACATCCGCTTCTGCTCCTCCTGCGGACACAAGTTTGATTTTACTCCTCCGCCAGCGGCGGTCGAACCGGGAGCCGAAGCCCCAGTTGAGGGAAGTCAGGAGCAGGTGCTGA
Organism: Gorillibacterium sp. CAU 1737; assembly: GCF_039888655.1. Classification (NCBI taxonomy): domain Bacteria; kingdom Bacillati; phylum Bacillota; class Bacilli; order Caryophanales; family Paenibacillaceae; genus Gorillibacterium; species Gorillibacterium sp. CAU 1737. Next base: position 329,391 of record NZ_JBDQQO010000005.1, on the reverse strand, counting down.
TCCTGGAGCCGGAGTTGGAGGCGGAGCTGGCGTCTGAGGAAGAACGGATTAGGGCAGACGAGCCCTGTGCCTCCTGCGGGGAGCCGGTTGCCCCAGGCGTTCGCTACTGCACCCATTGCGGTCATGACCAGCAAGCTGTTGAATAACAAAAACAACCGGAGCGCGTCCCGCTGACGCTGCTCCGGTTTTCCTATGACAGGCACCTTACAGCCTCAACCACAAAGCGGGACGGACACCGCCTGTACATTTGCCATCGCTGAGGTTGCCTTTCAAAATATTGTTGCCTTGGATGCCGATATTCCCATCCGTCCCGAAGATGTACACGGCTTTTACATTAACGCGGCCGGGAGACCGAAGCCACCACCACCAGCACCACTCTTTACCCAGAAGCTTTGCTAGTCGCTTGCTGTTGTTTTCATCTTTGCGTTCAAACCAATATCTTTGATTTTTTCCTGGGTTGTGCAGTTTTGAACGGCTGTCACCGAAATAGGTGCATACTTCCTCAAGGCTTAATAAAAAGACACGGTCCTGCGTATCGGCTCCGCCCTTTGAACCATACCATGGGTTGTCCGAATTCTGATTTACTACCGGATTGATTCTTGATTGATCCGCTGCGTTGAATTTGTCGTAAAATTCACCATTAAGATATTTTCTTAACGCGCAGTCGGCCCATGTTATCTCTTTATAGGCATCATGATAAGGGCGCTGTTCGATAATTTCTTCGGTTATAATCAAAGCCGTATTGTTTTGTATGGCAAGCACACGCCAATCATAACCGCCGAATGATAATAGAGAGTCGATCTTACTATCTTCCATGTAAGCCCCTCTTTCTATAAAATTACCCATGGATCTATTTTACCATTTGGAATACCTATTTAAAAGAACATTTGTTTGCATTTCTATCCACTTACATCCCGATCTGTTACTCTCCCTGTCATTAACAGGAGCTTTCGTCGCGGGCTTCTACAAAACAAAAGAAGACCTCAACCCCCACATTATCGTGAAGGTTGAGGCCTTTTTACGAACCTTATAGATTTGTCATCCTTGTAAGCTTCCGCAATTCTCGTTAGCCGTTTACCGGGTCTCCGTACACGAGGCCGCGTGTTCCCGTAGCGACATAAATGCGCCCAAACACGCGAGGGTCGCCCGAAATAGAGCGGATGTCTCCGTACTGGTGCTGGTCGTCGTTGATGCGAATCCAGTTCACGCCGCCGTCATGCGAGCGGAAGAAGCCGTATTCACCCTGGATCGTTCCACTCGTGAACAGCGTCTGCACGTCGCTGCCGTCCTGCGGCTTGCCGAGGCCGACGCGCTTGATGAAGTCGCCCGGCTTGGATACCCGTTCGCCTGCCAGCGCATTCTGGCTGACGTCATACGTTACCCGCCAGAGGCCGCCCTCCTGCATCGCGAACCAGATGACGCCTTCCCTGCCCGGCTCGACGCGAATCTCATAATGCTGCTCGCTGTCGATCCCCGCGAGGTCAACCTTCGGGAAGCCCTCCGGCGCCTCGATGGCGTGGAAGGTTTCGCCCCGGTCCACGCTCACATAGAAGCCTTGGCCCTCGGTATAGTCGCTGAAGCCGTAAAACACGTTCGGGTTTACGCGGTCCGCCATCACCTTGAACGGCAGTGTCGGGAGCGCGTCTTCTGGAAGACGTTCCCCGTTTCGGTCGTGCAGGAGAGAACGTCCCCACGTCTTGCCCTCATCGTGCGTATAAACCGCACGGGATGCATAGACGGGCAGGCCAAGCACCCACAGAATCGTCTTGCCGTCGGCGGATACCGCCGTCCAGCCAGACGTTACGTTCGGGCGATCCATCTCCTTCAGCCATTCGTCGACGGATGCGCTCAGCCCGGTCGGGTCCGGGAGCTTCGTCCAGGTGCGCCCCTGATCCCGGGACAGGATCAGTCCGCCCTTGGTGAAGCCTCTCCAGTTGCCGCGAGGCGTGGTGACGAGCAGATTCGGATCGCTGTCCGGATAATCCGCATTCATGCAGGTGATCCAGCGGTCGCCTCTCTCGTTGGCGAAGCTGTTTTCCACCGGCTGATCCAGATCCGTGAAGACGATGCCGCCGTAATCGCCGATGATGTCGATCACCTTCACATCGCCTGCGGGCGGCGAGTAGACGTTCAAGTGAACCGTCTCCTCGACTCCCTCATTGAAGTTGGTCCAGGTGACCGGCTCGCCTTGATCGGCACGAGTGAGGTCGCGGCTGACGAAGATGCCTGCCCCCGTGTTGAAGATCGCCATATCGCGATTGAAAGGGTTGATCTTCAGGTCGGACATCCAGTGGATGAGGGAGTCCCGGCCGTTGTACTCGGGCTTCTGGAAGGCAGTGGTCCAGTCGATGTTGCCGATGGAGAGACCCGACATAATCGGCTGCCACGTCACTCCGTAGTCCGTCGAGCGGTAGATCGTATCCGGCGCGGCCGTGATCGTCGAACAGATCAACGTCCCCGGCACCTGCGGATCGATCCCGATTCCGCTGATGCCATACCCCAGGCGGCGCCCGGGTGCTTCGGCATCATGGAAGCTCGGGTTGATGATGTTCGGCGGCGTGATATCGAGGGCTTCGGTCACACGACCGCTCTCGTCCAGCTCGTAGCGGATGAGCGCTCCATCATAGCACAGGCCGGTGTCGCAGCCGTACGTGTGCCAACCGGACCAGCCGATGTTGTACGCGGCGTAGGAAATGAACAGGTACCGGCCGACGAAGGCTGCACGCTGCCCGACATAGCCGGGATAATCCTTCGAGCCGCCGATGATCGGAGCCGGCTCGCCTTCAATCGGAGCAAAGGTCGTACCGGCATCATGGCTGATGTAGACGCTTGGACCGCGGACATCATCGCCTGGAGAGCCTTCGCGGCCGCTCGTGGCGACAACGATACGCTGAGCAGGACGTCCCGGTCCGCCGCTTGCCGGATCGATCTCGACGAAGGAGATGTTCGTCTCGTTCGACTTGCCGGGAGCCGCGACGGTCAATCGGGTCCAGGTACGGCATTGATCCTCCGTCTTCCAAAGCCCGTCCTCCATCGTTCCCATGTAGAGCGTGTTCGAATCGTACGGGTCCACCACCAGACGTTCCCCTGTCGAACGACCTGCCGCATTGCCGTGCATCGTAGCCGTATAACCCAACTCATCGATAACAGGCGGATCGAAATAAACATACGTCTTGCCGTAATCGTCCGAGAAGGCGATCTTATGGTCCGGGTATAGCCCGACCATCGTATAGAGGTAGCTGGGATGATTCGGATCGAGCGCGATGGACAGGGGGTAGGTTTCCCATACCCCCGGGTCCGTCACGTGATCGACCAGAGACACCCAGCGTTCCTCAGCAAAATCATACCGGTACGTTCCTCCGATGTCGGTCCGGCAGTACAGAACGTCCGGAGCGGACGGGTGAAACAGGAAGCCGGTGACGAAGCCGCCTCCCGGCACCGAGAGGGATTGAAAGCGATAAGGTTCGCGTGGATTGCTCATGGTTGCCTCCTGACTTGCGTTCTTCTTAATAGATCGGCAGGTTCTTGTCCGCTCTTACGAACAGCGGGATTTCATGCAGCGGGGCTTCGACCGTAATCGTCTGTCCACCCTCCAGCACTTCGTTCGTCTTGGCGTTCTTCCAGGTCTCGCCCGCCGGCAGATAAACCTCCCGGCTGCGTTGACCGAGCTCGAAGATCGGAGCGACCAGAATATCGGGTCCGAACATGTATTGGGTTTCCGTTTTCCAGCATGCAGCATCCTGCGGGAATTCGTAGAACATCGTCCGCATGACCGGCGTGCCCTTCTCATGGGCTTCTGCCATGCAGGCACGCACATAGGGGCGCAAGCGCTCGCGCATGAGGATGAAGGACTTCATTACTTCGTAGTTTTCTTCGCCATAGCTCCAAATTTCGTTGTCGCTGCCCGTGAACATTTGGGTGATGCCATCGATCACGGCTTGCTCCGGTTGGATATGCGGAACGCGTTCGCCGTGCAGACGGAGAACCGGCGTGAAGACGCCGAAGGCGAACCAGCGAACCAGCAGCTCCTGGAAGTTCGCATCATGGACGTTACCGCCGAGGAAGCCGCCGATGTCGGTCGTCCACCACGGAATGCCGGCGATGCCCATGTTCAGCCCGATCTGGAGCTGCTCGCGCATGCCGCGGAATGTCGAGGAGATATCTCCCGACCAGATCAATGCGCCATAGCGCTGGCTGCCTGCCCAAGCGGCACGAACGAGGTTACAGATGCCGTCTTGGCCTTCCGCTGTCATGCCGTCATAGTAGCCGCGGGCATATTCAAGCGGGTAGATGTTCGTACATTGCAGGGCTGGACCTTGATAGTATCGGTAGTTGTCGAAATCGTACGGCCCGTATTCCGGCTCGGCTTCGTCCAGCCAGAAGATGCGGACGCCCTTGTCGTAATAGTTCTTCTTGCTAGCCTGCCAAACGTATTCACGGGCGCCCGGATGCGTCGCATCGAAGAAGACGGTCTCGCCCATCCAGTTCATGTTGATGTTCATGCCCCGGTCGGCGTTGACGAGGAAGCCTTGCTCGGCCATCGGACCGTAGTTCTCGGAGCGGCTGTCAATCGTCGGCCATACCGAAACCATAACCTCGATGCCCAGCTCGCGGAGCTCGGTGATCATGGCTTCGGGGTCCGGCCAGTCCCGCGGCTCGAACTTGAAATCGCCTTGCTTCGTCCAGTGGAAGAAGTCGATGACGATTACGTCCAGCGGAATGCCGCGGCGCTTGTATTCGCGCGCCACCGTGAGCAGCTCCTCCTGCGTGCGGTAGCGGAGCTTGCACTGCCAGAAGCCGAGACCGAATTCCGGCATCATCGGCGCTTTGCCGACAGCATTCGCGTATTGCTCTTCAATTTGAGCCGGCGTCTTGCCTGCCGTGATGAAATAGTCGAGCTTCTTCGTGCTCTCGGCTACCCATTCCGTGCGGTTCGTACCGAAGGTGACCGTACCGATCGCCGGGTTGTTCCAGAGCAAGCCGTATCCGCGGCTCGACAGCATGAATGGAACACTCGTCTGCGAGTTACGGTGGGCGAGTTCCAGCACGGAGCCCTTCTTGTCCAAAATGCCTTCCTGATATTGCCCGAGCCCGAAGATCTGCTCGCCTTCGAACGCTTCAAAGCGCAGGGTGAGGCGATAATCGCTCGTACCGGTAAGCGGTTTCATTTCGCGCCCTTCTACGCGAATCGGCACGCAATAGCGGTCGATCCGGTTCCGATCGCGCCAATATTCTTCGGTAAGCAGCTCTCCGTCGCTATTCTTGAAGGATAACCAGCCCTCTGCGTTGAAAGAGGCAATGATCTCCCCGTTCTGGATCGATGCGATCTGAGCCTTCTTCAAGTATTGCTCGCGTTCCGCTTCGGAAATCCACGGCTCGATCAGCTCGACATCCTCAATCGTGATCTTCGCTTCCGTTGCTTGCGGTGCATCCTGGAGCGCCCAGTCGTTTGCATCCATGTGTGCTTCCTTGGTCATGCGGACACGCAGGGAGTTATCGCCCCACGGCTCGATCCAGATGGTCTCAACGCCCGCTCTTGCGATCAGGCGGCTGCCTTCTTGTGAAAATTTCATTTGTGCTCCTCCTCTTTTTCCATAGGGTCTAAAATTGGTATAATCGAAGGGATCTACTTGTATTATATTTTTTAAAACCCTTGGTTTCTTTAAGTAAATTGCCGATGACTAACACAATATTCCCCTTATGGAGCAAGAGGCGACCGCTATGAAGCCGAAGCATCACCTGAAAGAAAAAGCCGTGCACGGAACCGCCCTGCTGCCTGTCGCCATCCACCGTCTGAGCTACCCCTCGCAGGTGGATACGTTCTTTTACCTTCATTGGCATTATGAATTCGAATTCGTCTTCGTGCTGGAGGGAGGAATCGTCTACACCTTGGACGAGGAAGAAATCGCAGTGCGCGCCGGCGAAGGCCTATTCATCCCCTCCAATCGGCTACATGCCGCCCGCTCCCTGGACGGTTTGCCGTGTGAGGCGTGCGTTGTGGTGTTTCATCCGAATCTGTTCGGCGATCCCAAGCAAGGGACAGCGTTCTCCCGGTTTGTTCAGCCGGTGCTGTCGGGCGAGTTGGAGCTCCCCAAGCGGATCACGGGGGAAGAGGAGTGGCAGCGCATCGTGTATGCCCGTTTGCTGGAGCTGGACGCTCTCCGGGATCAGCCTCTATCGGAGGTGGAGCTGCTCATCCGCGGCAAGCTGTTTGATCTGTGGCATCACAGCTTTCAGCATGCCGTCCCCGCTCTCACGAAGGGGCGGGACAGCCTGCCTTACAAAACGAGGAGAATGCAGCCTGTCCTGACGTACATTCAGGCCAACTACCGGGAGGAAATTACCCTCAAGGCGCTGGCAGACCTGCTCCCGATGAGCGTAGGCCAATTCTGCAACGCCTTCAAGGAAGTCATGAACCTGACGCCCATCGCCTATGTCATTCGATACCGCATCCTCCAAAGCTGCTCGCTCCTGATCGAAACCGACTGGAAAATTGCCGACATCGCCCGAAACGTGGGCTTCAACAACATCAGCTATTTCAACCGGGAGTTCGCCAAGGCCATCGGCTGTTCTCCGGGAAAGTACCGTAGCGAAGCGTAACCCTCGCCATTGCCCCAGATCGACAACGGGAAAGGAGACCGAACCCATGAAGCTGCAGCAGTTGAAGTATTTCATCGAAGTCGTGAACGCCGGTTCGATCAATGAGGCCGCGAAGCGCCTCTACATCACCCAGCCCAGCCTGTCGAATGCCATGAAGGAGTTGGAAAAGGAGGTCGGCATCGAGCTGTTTCTCCGAACGCCGAAGGGCATCACCCTCTCCGTCGACGGAGCCGAGTTTCTGGGGTATGCCCGTCAAGTCGTGGAGCAGGCGGCTCTTCTGGAGCAGCGCTACCTGAACAAGAAGCCTTCCCGGCAGCTGTGCTCCATCTCCACCCAGCACTATGCCTTCGCCGTGAATGCCTTCGTCAACCTCATCAAGCAGAGCGGTGCGGAGGAATACGAGTTTACCCTGCGCGAGACGCGTACACACGAGATCATCGAGGACGTCCGCAATCTGCGGAGCGAGATCGGTGTGCTGTACCTGAACCCTTTTAACCGCAAAGTGATCGAGAAGCTGTTTCGGGAAAATCACCTGGATTTTCACCCGCTCTTCACGGCGAGCCCGCATATCTTCATCAGCGCAAGCAACCCGCTCGCGAAGCGAAAGTCCGTTTCACTGGAGGATTTGGAGGACTATCCGTACCTTTCCTTCGAGCAGGGGGAGCACAATTCGTTTTACTTTTCCGAGGAAATATTAAGCACCGTGTTTCGCAAAAAGAGCATCCACGTCAGCGACCGCGCCACCCTCTTTAACCTGCTGATCGGGCTGAACGGCTACACGATCTCCACGGGCATATTGAGCTCCGATCTGAACGGAGACCAGATCATTCCCGTTCCGCTCGATGTAGACGAGCCCATTGAGGTCGGTTGGATCGCCAACCATCAGGTCCAGCTCAGCCAGCAAGCGGCCCGCTACGTAGAGGAATTGAAGGCGGTTATTCAGGAGTACGGCTTGTAAATGAGGCCTGCGAGCGCAGCCGAAAGCTTACCTTCCCCATCGATATAGTCAAAGTCTATATCTCTCTATAAGAGATAAGTGTTACTCTATATGATAAATCTCACGTTATACTGATCCTACCTGAAAGAGACCGAAGGAGGATCATCCCATGAGCAACCAAGCGCAAACAAGCAACACCCCAAAACCATTCAAAAAAGCTCCCTTCCGCTACGACGTGGTCGGAAGCTACCTTCGCCCGCAAGCCCTCAAGGAAGCACGGGAGGCTTTTACCGCCGGGAATTTATCACAAGATGAGCTGACGAAGATCGAGGACACGGAAATTCGCAAGCTCGTCGAGAAGCAAAAGAAAATCGGCCTGAAGGCCATTACGGACGGCGAGTTCCGCCGCAGCTACTGGCATCTGGACTTCTTCTGGGGCTTTGAGGGCATCGAGCATGTGCTGATGGACCGGGGCTACCTCTTTCACGGAGAAGAAACGCGAGCTGACTCGGCCCGACTCTCCGGGAAGATTCGTGTCGGAAGCGAGCACCCATTCCTCGCTCACTACCGCTTCCTGAAGGAGGCGGCGGGAGACGATGTGCTCGCGAAGCAGACGATTCCTGCGCCAGCCCAACTGCTCGCCGAGCTCGTCCGCGACGTGAATGCCAAGGAAGTCGAGCGTCTCTATCCCGACCGCGAGGAGCTGTACCGCGACATCGCCGCCGCCTATCGCAGCGTCATCCTCTCCTTCTACGAAGCAGGCTGCCGCAACGTCCAGTTGGACGATTGCACGTGGGGGATGCTGTGCGACGAGTCCTTCTGGTCCGCGATGGCGGGCGAGGGCTACGATCCCGCGCAGCTTCAAACGCTGTACCTGCGCCTGAACAATGACGCCATCGCCGATCTTCCCGAAGACCTGGTTGTGACCACCCACGTATGCCGAGGCAATTACCATTCGACCTGGGCCACTTCCGGCGGTTATCAGCCGGTAGCCGAAACGCTTCTGGGCAAGGAGAACGTATCCGCCTACTTCCTCGAGTACGATACGGATCGTGCCGGCGACTTCACCCCGCTCGCCAAGGTGTCCGGGGACAAGCAGGTGGTGCTTGGTCTCATCTCCTCCAAAACCGGGGAGCTGGAAAGCAAGGAGCAGATCATCGCCCGCATCAAGGAAGCGGAGCAGTACGTTCCGGCAGATCGGCTCTGCTTGAGCCCGCAATGCGGATTCGCCTCTACGGAGGAAGGGAATATCCTGACCGAGGAAGAGCAGTGGAAGAAGATCGCCCTCGTCAAAGAAATCGCTGAAGAGGTTTGGGGTGAAGAATCTTAACAAAGCGGGCAAACCTGTTTGCTTCCTGAAAACGGCGTCCCATTCTTGACCCAATAACAGACTCCAACCTATTGATCCATACGGGCTTTCTTCACTAATGAGAGTGGGCCTGGTGGGCAAATGAGTTGGAGTCTTTTTGTTGGTTACCTCATTCGAATAGAACCCCCGTGATAACATACATATGTGTCTGCGTCATAAGCCAACAGCCTCGCAAGCGATTCCTCGGCCTTCGGCAAATCAAGGGCAAATTGCGGATTCGCTACGGCAAGCTCGCCGTTCTCAATGACGGCGGCATCTCCCGTGAGGAGGACTCGCTGCTCCGTCAAATACAAAGAGAAATGCCCGGGCGTATGGCCGGGAGTGGCGATCACTTCACAGCCGCCGCCCCAGGACAATCGTTCCCCACCGCGTAGAATCCGATCGACAGGAACAGCCTCCATCCCTCTCAGCATCTCAATAAAAGCCAGCCCTCCCTCTTGCTCGGAAGCGGGCAGGCGATGCTGCATCTCCAAAGCCTGAACGAGGCGCGCCGAAGGCTGCTCGCCCGTCACATAAGGAGTCTCTCCCTCGCTTGTTACGACCAGAAGGGAGGGGTATTTCCGTTTAAACGAAGCGGCCGCTCCCATGTGATCGTAGTCGTGGTGAGTAAGGACGAGCTGCGTGAGCTGGTCACCGGTGAAGCCGATCACCGCCATCGCTGCTTCGATTCGCTCCAGATCACCGGGATAGCCGCAATCCACGAGCACCAGATCCCGCTCATCCTTAAGCAAAACCGGATGAAGAACCGTTATGCTGTCTCCATACGGAATTTCAATAGATAATACGTAATAGGCGTGCATCTCTTATCCCTCCAATACCCACCATTATAGTCGATGGAGCCCAGTCGAACGATGGGCTGGTTTCCGTTCAACCATTCTTTCCCTTGTCGGTTCCGCTTCCAAGGCGTATTCTGCAGGAGGAACAGGGAAGGTTCCGAACAACTTTTCCCTTGCCCGACAACAATCCGCTTAAGGTGGTAAAACCATGAATCCTCTTTTATCCGAACGCCTTGTTATCCGCCGCTTCGAACCAACCGATTGGCGTGACTTATATGAGTATCTATCCGACCCGGAGGTTCTCCTCTACGAGCCCTATGAAGTGTTTACAGAAGAGCAGGCCAAGGAAGAAGCCATTCGCCGTTCTCAACTCGACACCTTTCCTGCGGTATGCCTCAAGGAAAGCGGCAAGGTCATCGGCAACCTGTATTTCGCGAAGGGTGAGTTTGGCACTTGGGAAGTGGGCTACGTCTTCAATCGCTTCTATCAGGGGAAAGGGTATGCAACCGAAAGTGCGAGGATGCTTGTCGACTATGTGTTCACCGAATTTGGGGCACGCCGAATCGTCGCGAAGTGCGACCCGTTAAATGAACGTTCCTGGAGATTGCTCGAGCGCTTGAAGATGAGGAGAGAAGGACATCATTTGCAAAACGTATCTTTCAAAACGGACGCTGAGGGAACCCCCATCTGGAAGGACACCTTCGTATACGCCATTTTGCAAACGGAATGGTCTGCTGAGCACGAATCCACTTCGGGCTCTCTGTAAGACCCATTCGAGCGAGCTCGATCTGCTACCGCTGCAAGTCCGTCAGCTGCTTCCACTTCACTCCTAATGCGGGGGGCTGGTAATGGATCATCTGGGCGATCAGTTCGTCGGGGTTGTCCGCTACACAGAAGAGCTTCAGATGGCTTTCCTTCATAAAACCCTCCTGCACCGTATGCGTAAGCATCGTGATCAGCGGAGTAAAGAAGCCGCTCACGTTCAGGAGGCCCACCGGCTTCGCATGGATGCCGAGCTGGGCCCAGCTCAGCATTTCAAACAGTTCCTCGTAGGTTCCCACTCCGCCGGGAAGGGCGATGAAGCCGTCTGCCAATTCGGCCATCCGCTTTTTGCGGGAAGGCATGTCTTCGGTTTCGTGGAACGTGCTCAGACCGGGATGTGCTGCTTCCTTTGGAAACAACCCTTTCGGCATGACACCGATAACGTCTCCCTTTCCATCCAATACGGCATTCGCAACTTCCCCCATCAAGCCCAGTCGGGACCCTCCGTAGACCAGCCCGATCCCCCGCGTGGCGAGCGCTCGTCCAAGCCGGTTGGCTCCTTCTTGATAATCGGTCCGATTCCCATAATTGGAACCGGAATATACAGCAATTCGATTCATGTTGTTCCTCCTGTTCGTTTCATCATCCCGGTTATTTGTTTTGACCCGAATCCCATTTCTCATCATAATGAAAGGACAGCTATAAGAAAACAAAGGATTCGGCATAGGGGGTATATTGAATTTTCATATGTCCATTCATTTAGAGCTCTATCGGATTTTCTATCTGACGGCCAAATCGGGCAGCCTGTCCAAAGCCGCCAAGCTGCTTTATACCTCTCAGCCGTCGGTCAGCCACTCCATCAAGCTTCTGGAGGAGAAGCTTGGCGGCCAGTTGTTCTATCGATTGGCACGCGGTGTGTCGCTAACTCCGGAAGGACGAGTCCTGTATGAATACATTGAACAAGGCTACGGCCTGATGATGACCGGCGAACAGCGATTCTCCGAGTTGAAGCAGATGAGCGCAGGACAGCTTCGCATCTCCGTCTGCGGTGCCGTATGCAAGTACGACCTGCTCGAAGGAATCCGCCGCTATGCGGAGCTCTACCCCGGCGTTCGACTCAACATCAAGGACGAATCGAGCACCGAGATCGCTCGCCTGCTGGCGGTAGGCGAGAGCGACATCGGCGTAGTCAACCTGCATCAGCTCGACGAAGATTCTTTCACTTTATGGAGACAGCTGACGCTTCAGGATTGCTTCGTTGTCGGAGAACGGTATCGCGACAGCATCAAGGCCCCTTTATCACCACAGAAATTGACGACTCAGTACCCCCTCATCCTCCTGCAAAAAGGAGGGAGCACCCGAGACTACATCGACCGCTACTTTCACTCTCATCAGGTAGAGCTCATCCCTCATCTGGAAGTGAGTCATCTCGATCTCATGGTCGAGTTAGCGGTTCAGGGACTCGGAGCGGCATGCGTGGCTAGGAGCTATGTGGAACGCGAGCTCCAAAGTGGACAACTCCACGAGCTTCCCCTTCAAGCCCCCATTCCCGTGAGGCACCTTGGCCTTGTCACGAAGAACGGAATGCCCTTATCCACTGCCGCACAACGATTTCTAGACTTATTTGAAAGGTGAACCCCCATGAAGCGAATCGAAATCTCCTTCCCGTCCGATAGGGTTCCGTCGGCAATTCGTCCCTTTTTCCATCAGGCCCTCGTGTATGACAGCAGTTGCTCCGAAGCGGCCCGAACCCTCTACCTGGCGGGACGGGAGAAGGCATTCCTCAAGATCGCAAGCAAAGGGTCTCTGGAACGCGAAAGCAAGATGACTGCTTTTCTCCATAAACATACCCTCGCTCCGCAGGTTCTTGCTTATTTGTCGGAGGGAGACCATGATTATCTGGTTACCGAAGCCATCGAGGGAGAAGACGGCACCGCTCCTCACCATTTGGCTGAGCCGCATAAGCTGGCAAGCACCTTCGGGGAGAGCTTGCGCAGGCTTCATTCGCTCCCGGTGGCCGGATGCCCTTACCCGGATCGATCCCGGGAGCTTGCGCAGGAGGACATGAAAAAAGGCGTGGACCTTTCTCCCCTGCAGGAGCTTGGTTACACGCCCGTCGATTCGGTTGTTCTGCATGGAGATTACTGCTTGCCCAATCTGCTCATGAATCATTTTACGCTGCAAGGATTCATTGACGTAGGGGACGGAGGAATTGGAGATCAGCACTACGATCTATACTCGGGGATTTGGACACTCCAATACAATTTGCACACCGATGCTTATCGGGATCACTTCCTGGATGCTTATGGGCGAGATGCAATCTCTGAGAGAGGGCTGTCGTATTTCACTGACTGGGCAGCGTTGCTTTCTTCCTAGAAGCTGCGCTTCCTCAATTCGTCTTTTTCGCTGCGGTTTTGCGGGTTCCTTTTCCACGGGATGCCGCAGGGGGCTTCTGCTCTTCTTCCCTCCGCAGCTCTTGTTGTCGCAGCTTCTCCACCTCTTTCTCCTCGTGTTTCCGACGAAGGAGAGTGTTGGCATATTCGGAGGCAAGCGGATCATCCAAGCGAAGATAATGCTCGAAGGCATCGGGATAAACGAACGCCTTCTGCCCGACTGGAGCCGCAAATTCAATGACCATACGCGCATCTTCAACCGTTATAATCTGACCGTTCCCAAATGCAGGGTGCTCCACCTTTTGATTGATCAGCTTCATCCTGATGACCATCCCTTCGATGAGGTTTACCTATTCAATGTCATATATAGGTATTGATATTTCCTCCCTACTATATCATATGCTTGTCAACCCCCTGCATACTTGGAAGGGCTAGTCAACTTTATTATTTGAACGAAGAGGTAAGCTAAAGAAAAGGAATGGGGGACAGAGTCGCACAGGCTCCCTCCACCCGCTACCTTGTGGAGATCGCCTTCTTCCACTTTCTCAGCTTGGCGCGAAAGTTCTTGAACGGGGCGACGGAGTTGATGTGAATCCACCTCGCCATCGGCCAGTTCTCCTTCGTTCCAGTCCACTGGCGGTGGCCTTGCCGGAACAGTTCATCCTCGCTCAAGGTGTCGATCCACTCGCACCACCGTTGCTCTGCCTCGCGAAATTGCGCTCTCAGCTCATCCAGGGAGAATGCAGCGTATCGTTCGGTAAAGGACTGCGTGAGCGCCCCGAGCTGGTTCCACTTGAAGCCGGGAGCGGGCATCACCACCGGGCTCCCGGCCTGCTCGTCGGCGTCCCAGCCCTGAACAAGGGCAAGCCAGCCGAGCTGGTAGCTAATGATCTCAGCCGGGGTTTTATCCACCTCCGGCACCTGCAGGTCCTTCTGCTCATTGTCGATCCCCTCAAACTCGGCATCCAGAAGACGGTACTGCTCGTGAATGGCCTCCAGCAGTTCTTTTTTGGACGAATACTCATAACTGGCCATGGGTTCCCTCTCTTTCGAATTTGCTGTACGCTCTCTTTGTACCTTTGTACCACAAATCAGGGACAACCGCTTGTCCGGTTTGGAAAAAGAAAGAAGGCACGAATCCTTATCGATTCGTACCTGTTTCCCGGTTCTATACACTTGCTCCCGTCCTGTTACTCCGCCGCGCTTCCCTTGCCCGGGATAATCTTCACGGCATCGTACATGTGAACACTCACGCTCAGGATGGAATCATCCGCCGGCTTTTCCTTCTTCTCACGGTGCCCCTGGATATGGACATCGCTCTTCTCCCAATTCTTCCACGCCTCAATCGATTCCCAGCGGATCATCATCACCACTTCTTCTTCGTCCTTCTTCTTCCGGTTGACGAGAATCGTACGGTCAATCAGTCCTTCCATTCCATCGACGGCCATGCTGCCGGAAAACCTCTCGATGACCTTCTCGGCGTAGCCGGCCTTTACAGTAACGGTTCTCGTTTGAATCATCATGCGATTGTCCTCCTACTCGGAACTTTGTGTGATAACTATTCTCATTCCAATAATACCCGTTGGGAGGGCCTGTCTTCAAGCTTCCGGTCGCCCCATCGCCTCAGGCTTCCGGCTCAGCTCATCCTCTCAAACTTCTGGCTCATCCGCTGAGGGCTTCGGGTCAACCATTCCTTGCAGGTCGCTGCGGAGACGGTCCATCAGGTCGCGGAACTGCACTGCTTGCTCCGAATCTGCCTGCTGCTGCGACACCTTGGCTGCCTTCGCCAGCAGGAAGACCACGTCTTGCCATTCGTGCATCAGCTCCCGCAGCTCCCGCTTGCCGCCATGACCGCCCGGAGGGCGCTCGCCGTGCCGATGCTCCCCGTGTCCCTCTCCTCTGCTGGGAAATGGCCTCCGGTTCTCCTGGAGATACCGCCGTCCTTCTTCGGTAATGGAGTACAGCTTCTTGCCATCTTCCTCTTCCGAGACGATCAGGTTGGTTTCTTCGAGAAACTGCAAGTTCGGGTAGACGGAGCCTGGACTTGGCGTATAGAGTCCTCCGGTACTCTCCTCCATCGCCTTGATCAACTGGTAGCCATGCATGGACGAGCCGTTCAACAGCTCCAGCAGGGCAAACTTAAACTCTCCCCGTCCAAAGAAACGCTGCCGACCGCCTCCATGTCTTCCTCCTCCATGTCCCTCTCCTCCATGCTGACCGCCTCCATGACCGTGGGGCATTTCATGCATGTGGTGGAAAAAGCGATGCTGACCGTGAATCCCTCTGCACGGCTCATGAAAATAACCATTTTGTGAATCCTTCATCTGGCTTCACTCCTTATTACGATATATCGTTAACGATACAATCACTATAATACGATATATCGTTATCGTCAAGCCGCTTCCTCAACCGCCCAAAACAAAAAGAGCGCCGGACCAAAAGGCCCAGCGCCCTCATCTGCTTCTTCCTGATTACGGCTTAAAGATTTTGATGCTCTTCAGAATGTCGCGGAACGTGTCCTGGTTCTTCTCGAACAGGTCGGCATCCTCGAAGCGTACCGTCGCCCCGTAGAAGCCGGGAGCGATGGATTGGTCCAGGATGAGCTGCCAGGTATGGTTCGCCGCATCCTTGTAGAGCGTCCCTTTGATGCCCTGGGCAGTCGTGAACGCTTCTTTCTCCAGCGTCTCCTCTGGAGGAGAAAGTGTGCTGTATTGATTAAATACATACACCTTGTTCTGTTCACTGCCCTTCAATCTCAGCTCAACCCCCTCATCCGGGGTAGCTTCTCGATCCGCAGTAGCGGCTACTCTAGGCTGCTCCACTGCCTTCCAGTCCTCGGGGACGTTGACCTCAAATTTCGATTCCTTGGTGGTAAACTTCGCAGTTTCTCCCTTATCTCTCGGATAAAAGACCACCACCAGGATGGCAATGAGCGCCACAGCAACCGCCGTAAACAATACTCTTTTTCCGGTTAACGACATTCGAGTTCCCTCCTTGTTGTCCCTTTCGCTTCGTACCTCTTATTTCTTCGTATACGGCATGTATCCGTCCGACCCCATCGATTCGTAGGTCCAGGTGGTGTAAACCGCCAGATTCGGGGTTTGCTCATAGGCGTATACCTTCGAGTTCGTGGTGTCGTTGGAGGCGATCAGGAAGGTATGCCCGCTCTTCACCACGGCATCGCCGGCAGCCAACTTCTTGTAGGCAGCCTTCAGATCAGCCTTCGTCGGGGTCGAGCTGTTGTAGGTGCCAACCTTCGCATAGGTACCATCCTGAATCCCGCTTACGAAACCCGAGGTGGTCTGACGGGAGATGCCCCAAGCAAAGCTCACAAAGCCAGAGCAATCATTCCCATACCGGGGCATGATGATATCGAAGCGGGTATAATTCGTGTAAAAGTCCGTAGCCGACATGGCCTTGGTGAAGCCGTCCTTATCCTTCTGGTTCTCGGTTTGGGAATACGGCATCCCGGTGTATTTCGTATTGGCTTTGAAGGTGGTATTGTTTTTCCACCCGCGCACGTCCTTGGTCGGCGTCCATGTCATGTTGACCATGCCTTTGGCTTTGTCGACGACCGTCGTGCGATCGCTTGCGGAGAAGCCGAACGGGGAGATCGTGCCCACCTTCGTTGCTTCCAGCGTTTCCACTTCCTTCTGGAGATCCAGCGTCTTCGCTACCGACACCTCAATGACTTCCTTGATGCCGCCGTATTCGACCGTTACCGTCGCCTTACCTGCGCCTATGGCAAGGAGCCGGCCGGCATCAGCGAAAACCACATCAGTGTTATCGCTCGACCATACAGCCTTTTGACCCAGGTTGATGAAACTGCCCTCCGCGAGTTCTCCTACTGCATCCACAAAGACGGATTCGCCGTTATGCTCCAGGGCCACTTCCTTTTGCGACAGGACGAGGGAGTTGATCTTCTCGGGCACCGTGATTTCGGGCAGTCCGTAAGCTTCGGTATTGTAATCCCGGGAAGAGCTGCCGAACAACTCCTCCGCACTGCTCTTCGTGACCGGATCAGCAGCCAGTACTTGACCGGAAGTCGAAAACAAAGCCGCTACCAGTACGACGCTCAACATCGAACCCCAACGTTTTTTCATAGTAAAATCCCTCTCTCCATAAATGGTATGATTCCTAGTACTTCGTTTCGGATGATGTTGCCGTCACCGTTTCGATCACCCGTCCGCCGCTCTTGACGGCCACGGTTGTGACCACTCGGTACGTGTAGCCGGAGCTCACATAGGTCTCCTTCTCGAAGCTGTGCGATCCTTTGCCGGTGAAATCCTTGCTCCAGCTCTTCACCGCCGACCAGCCCTTCCCGGATGAACGCTGAAGCTCGATGGTCATCTGAGAGTCATAAGCGCCCGAGACATACACGTCCCCGCTCGCATAGGTTTGACCCCCGCTGCCCACTAAGAGAGATGCCCCTACAATCGAAACATACTGATAGCAAGGTGACACCTTGCCGTTGTCAGCCGAAGCTGCATGGCCAATTCCAGGAAAGGCAGCAGATATTGTGAATAAAAGCACAAGTACAAACAGCCATGAAGTCCGCTTCGGTTTGCTCAACCCGAATCCTCCCTTCCTCCCGTTTTGGGCTTTCTCACTGTATAAGACGATGATCCATTCCATTTACAACATGTTCTGGAAAAATTATTCGATTTTCTCAACACTCTCTGCTAGTTGGACGAACTCTTCCTCCGATAAACCCGTTTCCTCGCCCATAAGCAGAAACAGCTGGTCCCGCTTCTGCCAGACGACCGTGAGCTTCTCCCCTTTGCGCACGAACATGCCCTTCTCCCCCTGTACGAGAATAGCGGCAACGTCATCTGCATCCTCCGAATCAACGTGAACACCGCTCGTTCCGAGTTTCTGCTGGAACAGCAAGGAGCCCCCGTCGTCCCGGGTATATTCGATCTCCTTCATCGTCTGGTAATGAGTAACCCGGACCATTCGGTACCCGGTCGGCACCTCAGTCGGGACATACGCGTCCGTCCCCGCAAGCGATTGAAGGGAGGCCGTCTGCGGTTCTGCCGTCTGCTGCTCCAAACGAAATTCGGTATAGCTCTCCTTCATCTGTACAAAAAAGGCATACATGCGCACCCGGACCGCTTCCACGCTAACGGCGGATACGGTCAGGAGCACGAGGAGGAGAGGCAATGCCAGCGCCGCCTTTCGGGGCTTGATCCGCAGCATGCCCATCCATCCCAGCACCCGATAACCCCAAATGCGGCGCTGAAGGCGAAGCTGGAACCGTTTCATCTCTTCCTCGGTTGGCTGATACAGCGGATTGTCCCGCAGTTCCTCGTTCTCTTTCCGAAAGGCACGGCCCTCCTGCTCCAGATAAGAAGACAACGCCAGCTTCAACTGGATCTCCTCATACTCCTCCTTGAGAGACTTTGGATCCATGGGATGATGCGGCTTGCTCACGATGTTCTCTCCTCTCCCCCGATAATAGAACGCAGGCCCGGCGTTTGGCCCGCGTCAAATAAGACGGGACATGCCGGACCGGAATATCCAGGTACCGGGCAATCTCCCGATCCTTCCATTCCAGATGGTACTTGCAGATCAGCAGTTGCCGGTCTCGATCCGACAGGAGGCGCAACGCCTGCCCGAGCTCCTCTCCGTTCTCCTTGTTCAAGATACTCGGTTCCGGCAGCGCCCACGCGGTCTCAAGCCGAGCGGCTGCTGTCTCCTCCTGAACGGTTGGTAGCTTTCGTCTGTCCCGGATCCGTTTGCGGAGGGAATCCACGCAAGTGTTCCTCACGGTGTAGACGACGTAGGCCGTCCGTCTACCGTCATCCAAAGAGCGCAGAAGGGGAATCTTGGGGATCAGCTTCATGCAGGCATCCTGAATCAGGTCATCCACAATCCGATAATCCTGCGTCACTTCATAGGCTTTCTTTTTCATTAACGGATAATAGTCTTGGTACAAGTCGGCCATAAAGCGCCGATCCTCCTCATCACCGATGAGGGATAGGATGATCACGAGCATGGCGAACCTCCATTTGTGCCAGAGGAAGCACGAATCCCCTGTAAGTGGGAAACTGATTATGGATAATTATAGTGGAAATGTTATTATCCTTGCTATGAGAAAAGGTTCAAATTTGAAATTCGTGAGGGGGTTCTTCGGTAGGAGTATAGCTTTTTCCTATACTTCACTATATTTATTAAGTGTTACTCTATAGATTTGAGGCCGTGCTATAGTGAGAAAAACTTACCTGCTCAGGAGGAATCCATGAAGACTTCCGTAATTGGTTATCCCCGAATCGGTGCCGCGCGCGAATTGAAGTTCTGGACGGAGGCCTACTTCAAAGGCCAGCTGACGGAGCCCGAGCTGAAGGAGAATGCCCGTCTTCTTCGGCGCACACACTGGAAAAGGCTGCAAGAAGCCGGCATCGAGCTCATTCCTTCTCATGACTTTTCTTTCTACGACGGCATGCTCGATACCGCTGTGCTTCTCGGTGCCGTTCCTTCGCGTTATCGGGAGCTGGGACAGGGCGAGCTGGCTACCTATTTTGCGATGGCAAGAGGCTATCAGGGAGCACAAGGGGATGTTCGGGCGCTGTCCATGCGCAAATGGTTCAATACCAACTACCATTACATCGTGCCCGAGCTGACAGACGACCTCACCCTCGCGTTAAGCGGAAGCAAGCCCTTCGACGATTTCCTGGAAGCTCAGGCGGAGGGAGTCCTGACGAAGCCGGTTGTGATCGGTCCGTTTACATTCTTGAAGCTGTCGACGTTCAAGGGCAGCAAGAAGCCGGAAGACTATACTTCCGAGCTGATCGAAGCCTACGCTCAGTTGCTCAGCCGGTTCGGCGAGATCGGCGCAGAGTGGCTTCAGTTGGACGAGCCCTCCCTCGTGACCGACCTGACTGAGTCGGATCTCGCCTTGTTTACGAAGCTGTACTCCTCTCTATTAAGCCGAAAAGGCTCGGTAAAGGTGCTGCTGCAAACGTATTTTGGCGACATTCGGGATGGCTACACGGAAGTGGTGTCCCTGCCTTTTGACGGAATCGGGCTGGATTTTGTTGAGGGGAAGGAAACCGCCGCTCTTGTCAAAAAGCACGGATTCCCGAGGAGCAAAGTTTTGTTCGCTGGTGTTGTGAATGGCAAGAACATCTGGCGCAACGATTATTCACATACCTTGCAAGTCTTGTCCTCTCTGCGAGAGGCTGCGGATCAGATCGTGATCAGCACCTCGTGCTCTCTGCTCCACGTTCCTTACACGGTGCAGGCGGAACCGCAGCTAGAGGAGGACGCTCGGCGCCTTCTGGCGTTTGCGGATGAGAAGCTGCAGGAGCTGTCCGAACTGCGTGTGTTGGGAGAAGACGCTGACCATTCGCAAAATCCGCTTCTTTTGGCCAACGTTCGTCTTCATCAGGAGAAGAAAAACAAGACAAAGGACCGGGTTCAAGCGCGGGTTCGCGACTTGTCGCCGGGCGACTTCACTCGATCCCCGTCGTTTGAAGAACGGTCGAAGGTTCAGAAGAAGCACTTGCAGCTCCCTCTGCTGCCGACTACAACCATCGGCTCTTTCCCTCAAACAAGAGAGGTGAAGCTCAACCGCTCCCGATGGAAAAAAGGCGAGCTCACCACAGAGCAGTATCAGGCGAACCTGCGAGCCATGATCGCAGACTGCATCCGTCAGCAGGAGCGATTGGGCCTGGATGTATTGGTACACGGGGAGTATGAGCGAAACGACATGGTGGAGTATTTCGGGGAAAACCTGTCCGGCTTTCTCTTCACGAAGCAAGCCTGGGTGCAATCGTATGGGACTCGCTGTGTTAAGCCGCCTATCCTTTATGCCGATATCGAACGCACCGCTCGCATCTCCGTCGACATCTCCGCCTACGCTCAAAGCCTGACCGAGAAGCCGGTGAAGGGAATGCTTACCGGTCCGGTCACGATCCTGAATTGGTCCTTCCCGCGGGAGGACATCAGCACCAGGGAGATCGCTCTGCAAATCGCCCTCGCCATCCGCGATGAAGTGCTCGATCTGGAGGCCGCCGGGCTTCGGATGATTCAAGTGGACGAAGCCGCACTCAAGGAGAAGCTCCCCTTGCGCAAGTCGGATTGGCACGAGGATTACCTCGATTGGGCCATTCCTGCCTTCCGCTTGGTGCACAGCGGGGTAAAGCCCGAGACGCAAATCCACACCCACATGTGCTACAGCGAATTTCAGGAGATGCTGGCGAGCATTGATGCAATGGATGCGGATGTGATTTCGTTTGAGGCTTCCCGCTCCCACCTGGCGATTGTCGACGCCATCCAGGACAACGGCTTCCGGACGGCGGTCGGTCCGGGTGTCTACGACATTCACTCCCCGCGAATCCCTTCTCAGGAAGAGATCGTGTCGACTCTCCAGTCCATGCTGGAGAAGATCGCTCCCGACAAATGCTGGGTCAACCCGGATTGCGGACTCAAGACGCGCAATCCGGAAGAGGTGGAACAAAGCCTTACCGTTCTCGTGCAAGCCGCCAAGCAAGTTCGAGCCGAACTGCACTAGAACATATCTTCAAGCCTATGTATGGCCGAGTTGCTTTCATGCAAAAACCCGCAAGCAGGGGACAGCCCCAATGCTTGTGGGTTTCCTTTATGTTATATCCTTTTCCATGTCTCGGAGGTCGAGTTCTCATTGGGCAGCCATGCCTGGAATTCCCGCTCCCCTTCCGGTTCGTTCACCTCAAAGGTATACCAAGCGTTCCTGACCGGGGAACCAAAGCAAACCTGCAGCTTGAGGTCCGTCACATCGAACAGAATGGACCACAGCGTGCCGAGTCCGTCCTCGTAATGATGACAGGTTAACCCATTGGGCATCGGCGATGCCAACAGCTGGATCAGCTCCGGCTTCCCGGCACGGCCGGTGTTGAGAAGCCGGGTGATCGCATTCAGGCGATCCACCGATTGCTTCATCCGATTCTTCACATGAGCCTGCATCTCCGGCAGCGTGTAATGGTTGGTAGAGGCAACGAAGCCTCGCCCTGTTCCGGAAGAAATCACCTGAATCCCCTTTGCCTCATTGCAAATCTCCAGGAGAGCCGCCTCCCCGCTCCGGTCCGCCACGATCAGATTGCAATTGGAGGAGAGCGGAAGCTCGCGAACAAGGTCGACGGCCTCCCGAACCGACTGGCAACGATCCAGCAAGAACCGAATCACGATCCAGAACTTCAGTCCGTCTGCCTTCGACCATTCAAGGGGAGTGCCGTTCGACATGGTCACGGTAAGTCCCTTCTCGTTCATCCCGTCATACCGGCCGAAGAGAAACATGCCGAAGCCGGTATGAGCGTAGGCCCCGTCAGCCTTCACCGTGAAGAGGTCCTTCTCTTCCTTCACGTCGTATTCATAGTTGCGTCCAACATAGAGATGACCATCGGCCGTCTGCGAAGGAAGCACGGCAAAATGCCCGCAGCCGCCGTTCTTCGCATGGGAGAGCAGGTAATAGCCTAACTCTTCCGGCGAACGGCGGAAATACTCTGCAAAGCCCCGCAGCTCTTCGTTCAAACTCGGGGAGTAACGATCGATAAGTGCCATCGTCTCTCGAATCGCTTCTCGATCTGCCGGGTCCCCCTCCTCTTTGCGAAAGATCATATGGATTTCATCGGAGTAATGGGTCTCGGCAAACCGGGCAAGCTTTTGGCCTACCTCATAGGCCGATCCGGCGAAGGAAGCGTGTCGATAGGTCGCCATCTGCTCATTTTGCTGCATACAAAAGCCCCTTTCGTGATGGGTGATTTCCCCATTATAGGTTCACGAGAGAGGCTCTGTATTGACGTTCCTTGCGATATTTTCACAGCCGCCCAGACCATAGAAGTCATGGGGTACGGGCTCTATCCGATGCGAACAGGATGGCGCAGGATCGTCTTCATCTTGGCCCTGTCCGCCTTGCGCGGATCCGATAAGTAGAGCTCATGATGCCGCCGCGTATCCGATAGATCGGACAGCAGTCCCTGTTCCTCGGCATAGCGATTCATCTTCTCCTGCGTTTCAGGCTCCTCGTCGAAGCTGCCGATATGAAGGCATTGGACACACAAGCCCTCGGTAAAGGTGACTAACCTGGCCTTTGCTCCATCCAGCTCCGGCTTCTTCTTCTGCGCCAGTTGGACCGCACGATCAAAGACCTCTTCATTCACGAAGTCCGGCTGGCGGATCATGGAGGTCCAGCAATACTTGGACTTGTCCGTGAAATCCAAACTCGTGCTATCCTCCAGCCACCACAGCCCTTCCAGCGGCGGGACGACATAATCAAAGTACCCAAGGGGGGCCGTTCCATGCCTGGGAGCCATTTTAATGGAATAGGACAGGGTATACAAAAGCTCTACCGCCTTCGAATACTCCCCATCCGGATCATTGGGATTGCCGTGTCCGTCGATTTGAATAAACTTCATCGGAGGCACGTGAATTCGATGCGGTCCCGCCTTCGGCTGGTACAAGTCCTTGAACACCTTTTTGTAATCGAGCTTCTCCATGCTAGGGATCTCCTCTCCTGAACTCTGCGAGGTCAGTATAGCATGAGGAATATGCCAACTGAATGTCCTATTTGACGGGCTCGTTTCAACAAAAAGGGGGAAAGGGACTAGAGCGTTTCTTTAAAGACATACTCAATCGGCTGGTCTTGCAGCTCCATGCTCATCGACTCCGGAATGGCCTGCCGATAAGCGGGATCATTCGTGTAGAAGGTATACCCGTTTCCGGTGATCCCCAAATCCAGAAAGTAGATGAATTCCCCTTGGGTACGCAGCATGATTTCCGCGCCTGTATCTGACATATACCCGCAGAAGTTTTGCTGTCCGTCGACATAGGTTTTCCCCATATCGATCACGAACCCCATCTCGTTGTAAACACTCTCTCCCAGCAGGCTGAGCATTCTCGCTTCCTGCTCCTTGGACCCCAGCACCTCTTCCTTGGACGGACCTCCAATGAACACGGGATCTCCCGTGACATAGGTTCCGGCAAGGGTCACATCCGCTCCAAGCCCAAGAGAATGGGAATCCCCCTCCGTCACCAGCTCAATGCTTTGATCTTCCTGGAGCAGAAAACGAACCGTTGCCCCCTCGTTGGAGTCGGATGGCGCGATGACATACTCCCCGACCTTATCGGACAGGAGCTTAGCCGTCCCCTCCAAGGTCCCGGAGTTCGCATGATAGGAAGACGATATCTTAAAATCAAAGGAATCTGCCTGCTGGTTCGTGATGGTCAGCCCTGCATTCTCGGCCCGCGTGACCTTGGTCCGGTCTCGCTCACCCTCAAAGGAAAGCTTCTTCTCTTCCTTCGGAGAGGGACTGGGAGAAGCTTCCGCTCCCGTATCGGTCGAGGGTCCCCCGCTCGGGGCTACGGAAGAAGCTTCCGTCGGGCTTTCCTTCGGTGACACCGACTCGGCGCTCTTCTTCTGACAGGCCGTAGTCATCACCAGGGCTGTCACAATCGTCAAAACGAATAAACTTTTCTTAAAAGGTTTCAATCCAAGAACTCTCCTTCGCGAAATGTCGTTTCTTTCCACGAAAGAAGAAGTTCGACAAGAATATTCAATTTCCTCCATTTTCCTTGGCGTGCACCCCGAAGAGCAAGAATAATCAAATGGACACGCTGCCAACTGAGCTATAATAGCGGTGACAGGAGGTGAGGAACCCCTTGATGGAGAATCCGCGCGGACGAACCATTCATATGGCCCTGCAATATATTGAAGATCACTTGCATGAGGAGTTGAGCGTGGAGGCCGTTGCAAGCGCCGTCTCTACGTCCAAATATCATTTTCACCGTTTGTTCCATGCCTCCATTGGAACACCGCTCGGGACCTATATCCGAAATCGGAGATTAGCGAATGCCGCGAGCGAGTTGATTACAACCGAACGAAGAATTCTGGAGATCGCGTTGGAGCACCAATTTGACTCTCAGGAAGCCTTCACCCGGGCTTTCCGCAAGCAATACCACATGACGCCGGGCCTTTATCGATCCTTCATGACCACACTCATACAGAAGAGGGAGCTGACTCGCCACATGGACAAGATGACAAAAGAACCAAAAGGCTGGATGCTGACTGGAACTCATCCATCGGATTACGAGATGGGCATCGATATGAAGATCACCCACCAAGGCAAGGCCTCGGGAACCTTGCGCGGGACGAAGGACCATGCCGGAGGGTTTGCCACCATGATGCAGATCATCCAGGCCAGCCGCTATCGAGGACAACGCCTGCAGTATTCCGGCTTCCTGAAAACCGAGGACGTCGAGCACATGTGCGGCCTGTGGATGCGGGTGGATGGCAAGGACCAGGAGATTCTGCAGTTCGACAACATGAGCAATCGCCCGGTTTCGGGAACGACACCGTGGCGTCACTACCAGGTGGTGCTGGACGTGCCGCATCATGGGGAAGCCATCTCCTTCGGGGTGCTGCTGGCCGGCAAGGGGCAGGTGTGGGCGGACAGCCTTCGCTTCGATGTCGTGGATGACAAGGTTCCGACCACGAATCTGGATGACACCGTGAACCTCCCGGAATTCCCTGTCAACCTCAGCTTTGACGAACTGGAATAACCCGCCAGGTACAGACAATAGAAAAAGCAGCCGACGATATCGGCTGCTGAGGAGGGCTTCTCGGTGTTTCTCATTCTGAAAGAAATCATCATGACCGCCGTACAATTCATCACCGACTTTGTTTCCCTTCGCCTGGATGCCTATCTCTATCTGTGGTTTGCCGCACTGTTCGCAGCGAGCTTCGTCACCACCTTGATCCAGAGAAAGGAAGGGTCGGTCTCCTATCGTCCGGTTGAATGCGTGGGAATCAACCTGCTGGCCATCGTGCTCTATCTGGTCCTTGGAACGCTGCTGGCGAAATCGGTTGCACGCTTGGAGGACACGCTCTCAGGGAACGAGGACAACCTCATGTTCTACCGAATCTCGTTCCTGCTCTCATCGGTTGCAATAGGCGTTGACATTGTTCTTGACCGCTTGAAAAAGAAGCGCTCCTTCTCCTACACGCTGGAGTTTTTTGCAGGAAGCACCGTTTGCTTTCTCGCCTTTCAAATCATGAAGCTGGCGGCCTTCCTCGACCCCTCCCTGCCTCTCTCCTATGTAGTTCTGCTGTCGATCTCGGCCGGCATTTACACCATCAGCATGAAGTATTTACTGGAACACGGGGTGAAAGAGGAGCACGAACATCGCAGGGAGCAACGGGAAAATCCAGCCCGTTAGTAGAAGCGGCCCTGCCGCACGAAGCTATTCAACGGACAGAAGAATCTCCCGCATGGATGCTCCCAAGATCGGACTTTCAACAGCCGGAACTTCCGCTCTAGGCGAGCTGTCCGCCTAAGAATCGCAATCTGCCCTAAATACAAAGGAGAAGGCCGATATGTTCAAAGCAACAAAAAAAGGTGAGACTCTCGTCTACTGACGGAAAGTCTCACCGTTTTGTTTCTTAGCCTTCCACGATCGCTTCGATGGCCGATCGAAGCCCGCTTGCGATGTCGTCCAGCGCCATGCTCGCCTTGCCCGGCTTGTCCACCACCTGCTGCGGGATGAACGGGACATGGATGAACCCGCCCCGTACATCGGGATACCGTTTCTCGATGTGATAGAGAAGGCCATACATCGTGTTGTTGCAGACGTAGGTTCCAGCGCTGTTCGAGAGGAACGCCGGCAAGCCGTTATCTTTGATGCGCTGAACCATCTTCTTCACAGGCAAGTTGGAAAAGTAAGCCGCTGCGCCGTCTTCATAGATCGGAACATCCTCCGGACGGTTGCCTTCATTGTCAGCAATGGAGGCATCCAACAAGTTGATCGCCACCCTCTCAATCGCAATGCCATTGTAGCCGCCCGCTTGCCCGACGCAGATCACCACATCCGGCTGTTCCTCTTCCACATGCTGGATCAGCTTCACGACCGACTTGTGAAACACGACGGGGAGGGGCAGCTTTCGGATCTCCGCACCGGCAATCGAGTCATCCAAGCGCTTGACCGCTTCCAGCGAAGGGTTGATGCCTTCTCCGTTAAAGGGTTCAAATCCGGTGACCAGAATCTTCATGAGCTTGTTTCCTCTTCTTCCTCCCAAATGGCAAACTCTCCATACCCGAGGAACTCGCGAGTCTCCAAAATCTCACTGCCTCTGATGACGATCTCGATCCCATCCTCATAATCCCAGTCCATTCCGGCGTATAAGGCAGCGCCGAGAACAGGGTCTTGTCGGTTGTAAGGATTCCGATAAAGGTAGATATCGCTAATGGAGAGAAACGGCAGAATTGCTCTTCCCTTCGCTTCGGCGATCCCCTCCGCCCGCCTCATTTCCGGGTAAATCTCGTTTACAATCTCGTCCTTCCAGGTGCAAAGCTTTCCGCACAAGTCGTCGATCGCTTCCGCTGGCAATTGGTTTAATCCCGACCCAATATAGGCCTCTGCTTCTTCCAGGGTCATTTCTTCCTCGCGGAAATGGTACTGCACCCGATCCCCCGTTGGGGCAAATGGACCAAAGCCCAAAGTGGCTTCGCCGTTTGAAGCGTATCCGTCCTCTTCCTTCCCTACCTGTTCCAGTCGAAACGATCCGTTCATGCAGTCAGCTCCTCTATCGTTCCCTTATTCGCAGTACTCATTGATTGGATCAGCTCGATTTATCCCTAGAGTACGAGTTTTCTCGCTGCCTGTCGATCATTATCTTCCGACTCCAAGGGGTGATGATCAGCTCCGGCGGCCCTCTACCTCGTAGACCTTCGTGGCAATGTTGGCGCTGAACTCACTGTCATGCTCCACAAAGAGAATCGTCGGCGCATACTCCAGCAGAAGCTCCTCGATCTGCATGCGGGAAATGACATCGATGAAATTAAGCGGTTCGTCCCAGATGTACAGATGGGCCTTCTCGCAGAGGCTTCTGGCGATCAGGACCTTTTTCTTTTGGCCGCCGCTGTACGCCGCCATATCCTTCTCGAATTGAGTTCGGGAGAAATCCAGCTTCCGAAGGATCGTTTTGAACAAGCTTTCGTCTATTCCGCACTCGGCCGCGTATTCGGTCAGGCTTCCCTGCAAATGCGAGGTATCCTGGGATACGTACGAGATTTGAAGCTGGCTGCCCTTCCGGAAGGTGCCCGTATAGGTGATCTCCTCGCCGAGAATCAGCTTCAGGATGCTGGATTTGCCTGAACCGTTTCGGCCCAGAAGCGCCACCCGTTCCCCCTGCTCAATCGCAAAGCTGACCTTCTCGCAAACCGTGGTGCCCCCATAGGAGATCGCAACATCTTCGAGCTCCACGAGAGCGCTTTTGTGATAGGGGAGCGGGGAAAGGCTCAGGCTTTCGGAGGTCTCGATATTTTTGAGCAGCTTGCTCTTCTCCTCAATCGCCGATTGCTGCCTTCGCTCCAGCGACTTGGACCGCTTCATCATTTTCGCTGCCTTGTGACCAACATAGCCTTTGTCGAGCTTGCTTCCCGAGTTTGTCGTACCGTTCTTCGTTCTCTCTACCTCATGCGACCAGGCGCCTGTTCGTTTGGCGGATTCAGACAAGCGAGAGATGTCCTTCTTGAGCTTCTCGTTCTCTGCCAGCTCGAAGCGGTCCTGCCTCGACTTGTTCTCCCACCAATCGGAGAAATTCCCCTTCGTGACCTCAATCGTGGTCTTGTTGATGGAGAGCACGTGATCCACGCAGCGGTCGAGGAACGAGCGGTCGTGCGACACGAGAATGTAGCCGCTCTTGGAGCGGAGATAGGTGCTGACCAGCTTGCGCGCTTCCATATCGAGGTGGTTGGTCGGCTCGTCAATCAGCAGAAACCGGTTTTCCTTCAAAAACAAGGCGGCCAGCAGCACCTTCGTCTGCTCTCCATTGGACAGCGTCGAGAAGGGCCGCTCCAGTACCTCCTCGGGCACCCGCAGGTAGGAAAGCTCGCGCACCAGCTCCCAATCCACAATATCCGGGTCAATGTCGCGAATGATCGCCAGGGTGTCCCGGTCCTTGTCCTCCACCTGGAATGGAAAATAGTCAAAGCCCACATTGGCGGAGATGGTTCCGCTGTATTCGTAGCGGCCGAGCAGCAGCCGAAGAAAGGTCGTCTTTCCTCTGCCGTTCCTCCCCGTGAAGCCCAGCTTCCAATCGGTATCCAACTGAAAGCTGACGTTCTCGAAGATCGGATCGTAGCTGCCGTCATAGCTGAAGGTCAGGTTGTTTACGCTTATCATAGCCATGAGAATTCCCTCCTAAAAAAGGGAAGGAGCCGCAAGAAGGACTTCTTCTCGCAGCTCCTGAATACGCCGAAGCCAGACCCGTGAAGGGCATGACCCAGGCTGTCCGTTTGGGCTGAAAAGAGAATCCATAACCTTCTTGCTTGCATAATAAAACAGGCGGCTCCATCCGCTTTTGTTGTCTTATTAAGCTAGAGCGCGGGTTTGAAAACACGCGCACCTACATCAGCAAGAACGTTACTTCTTCATCTTTCCAACTCCCATCAAATTCGTTGTTAGCACTATACCATAAGGCGATTCCAAACTCAACGTAAGGAATCGTTATAACCATTGTGGCCGACTGCGCCCTCGCCTCAATCCTTGTTGAATTCATGCTCCAGCCATCACACTTGTGCAAGCTAGATCTGGAGTCTTTCCAGACCTTCCTGCAAATGCTCCAAAAAACGGCTCAGGGCAGGCGAAGGCAGCTTGCCCGTCTTCATCGCAATGCCTAGTCTTCGGTAGGCGGGAACGCTAAGCTCCTTTCGAATGACGCGGTAAGGCGTGCGGTGCAGAAGAAGCTCGGGCAGGATGCTGATCCCGAGGCCGCTTTCGACCATGGAGATGATCGCATAGTCGTCCTTAGCGCTAAACCGCACCTTGGGCTGAATGCGATGCAGCTCGAACAGATCGGTAATCTCGTTCGTTGTTCCCTCATCCAGCAGGATGAACGGCTCTTCGGCAAGCTTTTCCACCGGGAAGAAGTTGCAGTCAGCCAGCGGATGATCCTCCGGCAGGATAACGAGCAGCCGATCCTGCTTCAGATAGCGGGTATCCAAACCCGGCCTAGCCGGAAGCCGGAGAAACCCGCAATCCGCCAGCCCCTCCTCGATCCAGTTTTCAATCTGGTCATAATCTCCGTGCAGCAGCTTGAATTCGATGTTCGGATACTCCGCGTGGAACGTCTTGATCAGCGTCGGCAGCCAGTGCACCGCTACGCTCGTGAACATGCCGATGCGGATCAGTCCGGCCTGCAGCCCATGCAGCCGCCGGATCTCTTCCTCCAGTTCGCGTTCCGCATTGCACACGCGGCGAATAGAAGGCAATAGCTGCATCCCGTCCGAGGTGAGGCGAATGCCGGAGCGATCGCGAACGAGCAACTGCAGCTGCCACTCCTTCTCCAGCGCATTGAGCATATGGCTGATGCCCGATTGCGTATAGCCGAGCGCCGCCGCTGCTTTGGTAAGACTGCCCAGCTCTACGGTTCTCAGCAGGGCTTCATACTTGGGATTGGACATATGGACTCCCTTTCGTTCATGACCCCATCTGCATGAGAATTTATCATGTTGATCATGAAAAACATGCGCTTTTCGAATTGATGCTTTTATTGTTTACTATTCTGGTGCACTTGGCAAGACCTGCCTGCAACCGACGAATGAATGGAGCCGCCTGTCATGTCTCAGAAGAAAGCTGATATCCTCCTTGCCTTGATCTCCATGGCCTGGGGCTCGTCCTATCTCCTCATGAAGCTCGGCCTCGGCCACATGGGGCCGTTCACCCTCATCGCGCTCCGCTTCGGGATCGCCTTCCTCCTGACGGCGCTGCTCTTTCGAAGGCGCGTCATGCATGCCGATTGGCGGACGATTCGCTATGGAGCCTTGCTAGGCCTGCTCCTGTTCGGCCTCTTCGCCTTCCTGATGTTCGGCCTGCGTTCGACCTCCGCCTCCATGGCGGGCTTCCTCACCAGCGCCACCGTTGTCTTTGTCCCCCTGCTCCAGACGCTGATCACCCGCCGCAAGCCCGAGCTCCCCGTTGCGGGGGGAGCCACCCTGGCTCTCGTCGGAATCGGGCTGCTCTCGCTGAATGGACGCCTGACGCTTACAGGCGGCGCTGTGTTGTGCTTGGCCGGCGCCTTCGCTTACGCCTGGCAAATCATCGTCACCAACCGCTTGACTCATAAAGCCGACGGGCTGCTCCTCGGCATCTTCCAGCTCGGCTTTGCTGCGCTGTATGGATGGATCGGTAGCCTGCTCTTTGAGCATCCCGCTCTCCCCGCAAGCCGCGAGGAATGGCTGGCTGTGCTGGGGCTGGCCATCATCTGCAGCGCCTTCGGCTTCGTGCTTCAGCCGGTCGCACAGAAGCACACCACGCCCGAACGCACCAGCCTGCTGTTTGCGCTGGAGCCGGTGTTCACCGCCCTGTTCGCCTGGTTCTTCCTGCAGGAGAGGCTGCAGGGGAGGGGCTATCTGGGCGCCGCGCTCATTCTGGCCGGAGTGGTCATCTCCGGCATCAAGCGGAAGCCGCAGGCCGCGTTCGATGGCCCCACGCCAAAGTCTCACCTGCCTTTTCTCACGCGGGTGGCCTCTCCTCGGCACAAGCCGTTCGTTCCCGCAGCCGCACAAGGAAAGAAGCCCTGAGCGCACCGCCCAGGGCTTAAGGTTTCGTGAACCGGACAGAATGCTGTCCGGTTCTTTGGTTTATGCTGATCGAGTAAGGAGGAATGCTCGATGAGCGACGCCATGAAGGACATCTACACCCCTGCATTTATCCAAGGCTTTGGGAAACAGGTACACACTGCGTACCCCAGCTTCTCTGTCGATGCCTTTACCGCCGATGTATTTGCGCCCCCCTGGGACGAGCTCCCGCTGCGTGCCCGCATGCACCGGATTGCCGAGCAACTGAAAGCTCACTTGCCCGGTCCGTATGAGGAAGCGCTGACTGTTTTGATTTCGCTTGAGGAAGCCTGCACCGGGTTTCCCTATTTGTTCTTTCCCGACTTTGTTGCAACGTACGGCAGAAGCGAGGAGCATTGGGAGCTCTCCATGCACGCATTGGAGCGATTCACCCAGCGATCCTCGGCAGAGTTCGCCATCCGCCCCTTCTTGCTTCAGGACCCGGAGCGTGTCATGAGCCGAATGCAGCAATGGGCGATCCATCCGAATGAGCACGTCCGGCGCTTGGCCAGCGAGGGCTGCCGCCCGCGACTGCCGTGGGGAGTCTCCCTGCCGTTGTTCAAGAAGGACCCCGCTCCGGTTCTCTGCGTGCTGGAGCACCTCAAGGCGGATCCCTCTCTCTATGTTCGCAAGAGTGTCGCCAATAACCTGAACGACATCGCCAAGGATCATCCCGCCCTCGTGTTGTCCGTGGCCAAGGAGTGGAAGGGCCAGCATCCCCATACAAACTGGATCATCCGGCACGGCTGCCGCTCCCTTATTCGCAAAGCAATCCCGGAAGCGCTGGCTCTCTTCGGCTATACGGAGACAACACCGGGGGAGAGCCTGGTGCGAAACGCCTCCCTCACGGTGCAACCGGAGCAGCTGCACATAGGAGACCGCTGCGAGCTGCACTATTTCCTCAACCTGAATAAGGCCGATGCCGTCCAAATGCGGCTGGAGTATGGCATCGACTTTATCAAGCACAACGGCAAGCCCTCCCGCAAGCTTTTCCTGCTCTCGGATCGAACCGCAGCAGGAGACGCGCATGTATCCGGGAAGCGAGCCCACAGCTTTGCCGATCTGACGACCCGCAAGCACTATCCGGGCCTGCACCGTATCGTTCTTCTGCTGAACGGCCAGGAAATCGCCCACACGCAGCTAACCCTTTTGAAGCCCTAAAGATCACGAAAGCCTCCTCTCCGATAGGTGTATCCAGCACGGACTTTTCCGCAGGTTGGATCGCACATGCTTGCCGGATGTAGGAGGCTTTGGTTTGTTTCCCGGTGCGAAGGCTAGAGCCGCCGCGAATAGATAACCCAGGAGATGAAGTAGGTCAGCACCATCAGGATCAGAACCGCAAAGAGAGTAAAGGCCACGGCTGCATGGAAAAAGACGGCGATCCCTCCGGCAAGCCCGACCATCCCCAGGATCAAGGAAAAAGAGAAGGATAGGGATCGAAAGGAAATCAGTCGGCTGCGTTCGTCATTTTCTTCAATGTAGAGCTTCTTTAATGCCGCCTCATTCTTTAATGCTTTGGCATATTGGACAATGAAACCGAGCATAGCGGCGAATATACCGAGAAAGACACCGATTTGCATCCCCTTGATCATGCCTTTGAAAAAACTCCCCATTTCATCTGTACCGCTCACTTCGCCGACCGAATGCTGCCACAGCGCAATAGATACGGTCAGAAGGGCGGACACCACCAGCAAAATCGAAAAAGCCTTCATTCGAAATCGAATCCGTTTTTCAAAGCTTTCCATGTTTAAAACGCCTCCTCCGATAAGTCAAACACCTCTTCAATCGTCAGGTGAAAATACTTGGCTATGCGGTAAGCTAGCACAAGCGAGGCCGTATACTTGCCCGTCTCAATGGAAGTGATGGTCTGCCGCGTAACCCCAACGGCCTGGGCCAACTCCTCTTGCGACAGCTTGTTGGCTTTTCGCAGCTCGGGTATTCGGGTATTCACTCGTTCTCCCCCTTCGAAAGCAAAGTTAACTTTGCAATTTTAGTATAGTATGCTTTGCAAAAAATGTAAAGCTTACTTAGCAAAAAAGCGACTGTCAAATAGGATCATTGTCATTAACAAAACAAAAACCCTTTCCTGAAGGAGAGGGTTTCGGTCTATTCAAGATTGTCTTTGATTAGGATGAGGCCGCTATTCCTCCCAGGTCTGTGACCACCCGCAGGAACTCAGCTTGCAGTACGTTTCAATCTCTGCGATAACCCGTTCCGCTTCTTCCTCCGACCGGGGATTCGTTAGGTGGACACTCTTCACGCTGCTGTTCTCCAGGTCCTTCACGTTCGTCAAATTGACGACATCAATGTTTACTTCCTTCACCTGAGCACATCGCTTGACCAACGCCATATCGCCCATGGGATAGGTAAGCTCCTGCAGCTTGCTCAGGCCGCAAACCAGCTCAAGCTGGGATTCATCCACCGCTTTGCGATCCGTGGAGAAGACCCTCAATTTGGTCAGGCTGCGCAGGAACCCCAAATGGGAGATCGGGACATTTTTAAGCTCCAGCTCGGTTAACTTGGTGAGACGAGAGAGGTAATCGAGGGTTCCCACTTCCATTTTGTCCAGACTCAGCTCGGTCAAGTTCGTCAGGTTTCCGATGGAGTCGAGGTTCTGTATGGACCCTTTGTACAACCGAAGCTTCTTTAATGATTTGAGCTTCTCTAGAGCCTCGACATCCTGAAGAGAAAGACCAACCAGTGTCAGCTCCTTCACGCTTCCCGCTTCTTGCAAATAAGGCAGATCCGTCTCCTGGAAGGCTTTGCTTCCAATAATGACCTTAGCCAAGGAGGAGACTTCCCTCAGTGGTTCAAAGCTGGCAATATTGTTCGCATGAATGATCAGTTCCTTGAGATTCCCCATGTGCTTCAGCGGCTCAAGGGAAACCTCATCGAACTTTTCCCCCTCATTAGCCTTGATGAAGACCATTCTGGTTTTGGCTAAGGTTTGGGTCGAGATTCGGTCCTCTACCAGCTCATCCTTGAAGTATTCCGCCCAGAATCCATGGAGAGCAATAGAATCGGCGTACGCATCACCAGCTGTTCCGGTCAAGGCAAGGACATCACCGAATAAGTGCCCGCTCTTCCAGCTGATTACCCGTTCCCCTTCCTCTGCATCCTCTTCCTCATCCAGCACGAGCTGTCCCTTCGCAAACCCGTTCACAACAAAGTCCAAGAACCCGCTAAGACTTTCAGCAAGGACATAGGAAATGTCGGAGTCGTGGTCAATGGTAATGATTTGCCCGTAGCTTCCTGCCGGCCCTGGCATCAAATCCATGACCAGGAAGGATCCTCCACCATCATCTGCAAAGGGAATCCATCCACTGCGGTAAGGCCCTTCGAGAATCTGATCCTTCTGGTTGGATAGGATGGAATAGGCCGAGCTTTGCAGCCCCTTCCAATTGCGATGAATGGATTCGAGTGTCATCCATCCGAAGCCCGCCATAACACCGCAGAGTGAATCCCCTTCGCCATTATGCGCCAGATACAAGGTTCGGAACTCCTCCGGGAGCTTCACCCCGGCTTGTCTCTCCCATTCATCCAGCTCCTTGGCTTCGACGCCTGGAGGGAGCAACTCTTCGATATCCGGAACATAAGCCTTTAAATGGTTGATCCATGTGCTTGCGGCATCCATCACGTTATCCTCCTTGTCTTCTTCCTGGCTCCTTCTTCATTTAGGAAAGAGGCCCTTCCTCGTTGATTATCCCCCCGAAAAAATCACTCGTGTCTACCTTTTTTTACAAGGGATTACATCTCTCTTTGGTAGAAAAAGAGCATCATTTCTGAAAAGAAGGGGCCACGGATCAGAGAACCAGGGAAGTCAGCCGAGACCCCCTCGTTGATCGAGCGGGTCTCTTAGCGCTTGGTATATCGCATGATGACAATTCCATCCTGCACGAAAACCTCTTCCGTCCGCAAGGGGATCGTGGGGTTGCCCCCGAGGAACAACGGCCTTCCCTGCCCGAGCACAATGGGAATGAAGCCGATGATGTATTCGTCGATCGCATTCGCTTTGACAAATGCATCAATGACCACTCCGCCGCCAAACAGGTAGATTGTTCGGCCCTGCTGCTTCTCTTCCTGGATGAGACGGACGATATCGCCTTGAATGAACGTCAGGTTTCCTTTGCTCTCCAATGCTTCCGAAGTGGCGACATAAACCTTCTTGTGCGCGTACTCCTTGTGCATTCCCTGCTCATAGCAGCGCTTGCCCATCACCACAACATCCACGCTGTCCACAAATTGCTCAAACACGAGCTGCTTCTCTGTGTCCAGGCTCGAATCGCCATGGCCGACGATCCACTCGTAGCTTCCATCCTCGCTTGCGATGTACCCGTCCAGGCTGACCGCCAAATTCAAAATGATTTTCCCGCTCATTCGCTCTTCTCCTTTCAACGTTCTAATGCCAAATGAAGAATTGGATAAGGCCGTCCCGCACCGTCGGTCGGTGATTCCCTGACGATGGCAAAGCCGTTTTTTTGGTAAAAGGCCAACGCCTTCGGATTGTCCTTGTTCACATCCACGCTCTTCACCCCGAATGTAGCCAGGAGCTGTTGCATGATCTGCTTGCCGTACCCTTTGCCAATGGATTCGGGGTCAAGGAACAGCATCTCCAGGTGTCCTTCGTGTATGGCGGAAAAGCCTAGCATGGCCCCGTGGAGATACCAGAGCTGAACCTCCAGCTGCGGGAAGTAGGAGGGGATTTCGAGGCGGATGGCCTCCCGAGCTTCCGCGCTCAGAAAGGAATGAGTCGCGATCACCGAGCGCTCCCAGAGCTGGAGCATCTCGTCGTAGTCGCTCGGAGCTGCCTGCCTGCATTCAATAGGGAATGTCTGGGTCATGAGTCTCCTCCTTCTCATTCCTGCGTTGGGGCCAGGGACGGAAACCCGGCTCGGCTCCACAGCCATAACGGAGTATGTACATCAATTGGAGCAAGTCCGGTGCCGCTGAGGGCATGCGCCCATGCTTCCGCTGCCCTCCTGCGGTCATCTGCCGAGCCATTCAGGACATCGGCGGTGCAGAGTCCCAATTGGACGGTGGCTTTCAGAATGTGCGTATCGGGAGCAACGGTGATCAGCTCGCGCGACTTCCACTTCACCCCGGCATAGGTCTCCATGACATATAGCCAGTAGTTAAAGATCTTCGGCCCGGATAGATAGGGGAAGCTTGCTTTCTGCGAACCCTGCATTCGGTCCTTCAAAACGGCAATGTCCCCATCCGCCGCTTCCAGCATTCCCGCCACATCGCCAGCCGCAGAAGCCTGGACAATCCCCTCGGCGACCCTTCTCCAACTATCCGGGTGGCGATTGGGCTGCAGCGCAACCCGATGCCGGAGCAAAGACGACCGCAGCTCCTCTAGTCCTGCTGCGGATGCCGTTCTCGGTGTGAATACCCAGCGAATCTCCTCGTCCTGATAGGCTTGAGCCACCGCCCTCCACAAAGCATAGGCGTCTCTTTGATAGTTTAAAGCCATAGCCAACGTCAGCACATTCGACAGGTCCTTCTCCGGGACAATCCCTCGAAGAGCATCCTCGGGCATGACTTCTCCCCCAAGGTACCCCTGCTTGTGCAAGTGAAGCAATGCCTGGACCTTATCTAAAAAAATCGTACTTGCCATACGTTCCCCTCTGCTTCAGACGGATGCTGAGTCCAGCATCCATTTTGATGATATCAACGTATCATCCAGCTTTCGTCATAGCAAGCAAGAACGATTTTTCAACATATTTCTCCAATATCTGACATATTTTCGACTTTTTTCGTTGATTCTGTAGACCAATTGGTATATTGTAGGAGTTGCAATATACAAACTTATCCAGAATGGAGAGATCATTGATGTCTGCACAGCATTACAAAGTTACACTGAATTCTTCCGAAAAAGTGATTATTTCCTATGCTTCCGGTTTTATCAAGGTGGAGGACGCCCAGGATATCATCGATCAACTGAAGGCTGCATTCAAGAAAGTGAACACGAACGAGTATGCCCTCATCATAAACGGCAAGGATGCCAAGACGGTTTCGGCTGATGTTGTTCCGTTGATGCAAGAGGTGCTGGAGCTTTACTCCAATACCCCATTTAAAGCAAAGTACATGGTAGAGCTGAATTCCGGTATTCAAGCCAATCAAGTAAAGCGCGTCGGCGGGGAAATGACGAACGGCATGATCTCGATCGGTTCCGAAGAAGAAGCCATTGCTGATTTCAAAAAAATGTAATCTCTAGCTTTACTGGCCGCTGACGGTTTTCTGACAGCGGCTTTTCCTTGTTCGGCGCATGTTTCATGCAATGACACCCCCTGGTCATGAGCTGGAGT
The DNA here is from genome assembly GCF_039888655.1 of Gorillibacterium sp. CAU 1737. NCBI lineage: Bacteria > Bacillati > Bacillota > Bacilli > Caryophanales > Paenibacillaceae > Gorillibacterium > Gorillibacterium sp. CAU 1737. Next base: position 291,653 of record NZ_JBDQQO010000005.1, on the reverse strand, counting down.
CCCATACGGGCTCTGCTATCATTTCCAAGGGGTGTCTTTTTCGCTCACTCTTTTATTTTCCTAGAAGCTTTCCATCGAACTTATACAGGAAGGTCGAGATGATGTAGCCGGCTCCTGCAGAGCAGAACACGACCGTGTCCCCGTCTTTGATTTTGCCGTCTGCAATTGCATGCTGGAGACCAAAGAGCGGGCTGGTATGACCGGTATAGCCATACTTGTTGCCGACAAACGTATACAACCGGGGATCGTCCTCCAGCCCCAGGTTCGCCATTACTTCACGAATGGCTGTGATGGAGAACTGGGAGAAGATGAAATGATCGACCTGATGTTGAGTGATGCCGTTGCGCTGGGTCATTTCCCGAATAAGGATGTTCCACTTCTCCGGAAGGAAACCGAAATCAACCGGTTCCCAGCCGCCTTTTCGCTTCGGTAAAGGCAGGGATTCGTCATGAATGCGAGATAAGCCGCTGTCCGGCATCGTCGTCATGCGATAGAAGCTGGTATCGGAGTAATACTCCGAGTCTAGCACGCCTACCGGGGTTTCGGACTCGACCAGCTCCAAAACAACGGCTGCGCTGGAATCTCCCCAAGCTCCATAATACAATTCGTCATCCTTGTTGCTCCAAGGAGAGATCAGAATGCTGCTCACCAGCAGGGCGTAACGGACTTTCTTATGTACCATATAGCGATAGATCTGATCAATCGCCGTGATGATGCCGGTGCAGTTGGCGTTAAAATCATAGACAATGTGTGCGTTGTTCGTTCCTACTTCCCGACTGATCAAGAGAGCGTTCGTCGGAATCAAATATTCCGGCGTGTCTGATGCGAACACAATCATTCCTACTTGCAAGGGATCCAGATTCGCGTGCTCCAAGGCCCGCTTGGCGGCAATGGCACCCATGGTAATGCCCGTCTCTTCCGGATCGGCATAGTAGCGCTCTTCTCTGCCCAAATGAGCATACAAGCTCTCTACATCCTTGCCATGCTTCCGGAAATGCTCGAAAATCACATCGTTGTTCAGCTTGTTCTTCGGGTGGTAATTGCCAAGTCCAGAGATTCTCACATACGATTGCCGCATCTGCATTCTCCCTCCACGTCATCCTGCTGTTCCTCATTTCGGCATTTGCGAAATGATTACCAGCAGTGTAGCAAGAATTTACTGGAAAACGTAGAGTAACAATTTGTAATTATAGTAATGTTTGCACATTATCGAAAATTAATTCCCTAAAAGGGCCGTTTTCGGTCTCGAACCTTGCTTTTCCCATTACAGAGGTCCTGCTTCCAGAGTCCCTTATCTTTCTATTTCTCATCTCCTCCAGAGGCTTTTGTCCGATATATAGCCGAAACTTTCCTGATTATTCGACATTATCCATACGGTTCAGGCTTATTCTAGCTTCTCTGTGAACATGGTAAACTAATGGAAGAATACGGGTAAGAAGATATCAAGCCCAACGAAATCATCCCGGAATGGAAGGGTCCCTCTATGCGCGACAAAGTTATGATCATTGAGGATGAACGAAAAATTGCCGAAGCCATCGCGTATGCCTTAACGAGAGAAGGCTACCAGGTCGAGGTCGTCACACATGGGGAATCGGCGATCAAGCGAATAGCGGAATTCATTCCCCATGCCATCATTCTGGATGTGATGCTTCCCGGCATGGATGGGTATGAAATTCTGAAGCGGCTTCAAGACAAAAAACGAACCGGCGTCATCATGCTGACCGCCAAAGAGGACATCGTCAACAAGGTACTGGGGCTTGAGCTTGGCGCGGATGATTACATGACCAAGCCCTTTGACATGAGGGAGCTGCTGGCGCGCCTAAAGTCGCTTCTACGAAGGATGCAAGCGGCCGGCGAGCAGGAAGAGCCGAAGGAACTGGTTTTCGGTGATCTTGTCATGCAGGTTAGCAGGAGGACGGCTTATGCCGGGGACCGAAGGCTGGAGCTGACCAACAAAGAATATGACCTGCTGGTCCAACTGCTGTCCAGCCCGGACCGGGTGTATACACGGGACCAGCTGCTCAATCTCGTGTGGGGAATGGATTACATCGGGGGAACGCGCACCGTCGACATCCACATCCAACGGGTACGCAAAAAACTGGGGGATGACTACAGCGAGCTCATTCAGACCGTTCACGGGGTCGGCTACAAGGTCCTGGGAGGCTACCGTGAAAATCAGTATTAAACTGAAGTTCAGTATCTTCCTCGGGCTTCTGCTGCTCTTGACGGTCTATCTCCTGAGTTTGCTCGTCTTGGAGGGCATTCGGAAGAATCAGGACGAGCAGCTGGAGCAGGAGTTCGCCCAGCAGGCCGCCACCGCCAATACCTACTTTATTCAGACGCTGCTCAGCGAGCCCAACAAGGTGCCGGAGAGTTTTCTCCTGTCCAAGGGCAAGGAGTTCGCGCAGCAACTGGAGCTCATTACCGGCCAATCCATTGTTCTGTATGATCGGCAGGGAACCGTCCTTACCAAGGACGCCTCTTACACTGTATCGGACGGCATGAAGAAGACACTGCCCTTCGCCCAGCAGAACCAAGAGGCCTATCTAACCGAAAAGGATTCCTTGTATTACATGGCCCCCTTGCGAACCGGAACCGAGCAGGTCGGTGTCATCCAGTTCTACTCCTCCCTTGCAGCCGACCAAGCCTTTTATAATCAGATCAAGCAAGGCTTTCTCACCGTAGGTGCCGGCATCTTCGTGATTAGCTTTCTACTGGCCTACGCTTATTTCCATTCCTTCGCTCGCGGGGTCATCCGCCTGAAGGAAGCAGCGGAGCGAATTCGACAAGGGAATTACGCGAGAACAGCCCCGCTCTCTCGAAGGGATGAGCTTGGCGAGCTGAGTGCAGGAATTGAAGCCATGCGGGAACAAATCAGAGAAACGATCCAGCAGCAGAAGGAATTCATCGGCAATGTCTCCCACGAATTTAAAACACCGTTAACCTCGATCCGGGCTTATCTGGATTTACTGGAGATGTATCCGGATGACAACACATTGCTGGAGACGGCAAAAGGGACGATCGCCAGCGAAACGCAACGGCTCTATGAAATGGTCGAGAAGGTGTTGAGCTTGTCTGCCCTGGAGAAATACGAGTTTGAGCTCATCAAGGAGACGGTAGAGGTCCGGCAAGTCCTTCTCCCGGTGCTTGCCAGTCTGCAAGGAAAGCTGGAGAAGTTCGGGCTTCGCCTGAACACGGACCTGATGGAAGCCTATGTTGAAGCAGATAAGGACTCGCTGACCATAGTCTTCGTCAATCTATTGGATAACGCGATCAAATACAACACTCCGCAGGGGCATATCACCGTCACCTGCTCCATCCAAGAGAACTGCGTCTGGATCGACGTTGCCAATACCGGTACTCCCATCCCGGAGGAGGTTCAAGCGCACATCTTCGATCCCTTCTACACCGGAGACAAAAATCGGGCTCGGGAACATGGCGGCACGGGGCTCGGGTTGGCCCTGGCCCGGAAGTATATCGAGGTGCAAGGAGGAAGCCTATCGCTCGTGAAATCCGATGCCTGGGGCTCTCTCTTCCGAATCTCGATGCCTGCCTCCCCCGCCCCTTCCAACCGTCAAGCCGATTTATCGAGAGATAAGAATTTACATTTTTGAAACATGAGTTTGCAGCTTGGGAACAAAACCTTGCTATCGTTAGGGAAGAAACCAAGGAGGCGATTCGAATGAGAGTCAAACGCACCATGAGTCTGGCAGCCATTCCCGTGCTCGTCCTCTCCCTTAGCGCATGCAATCCGGCGCAGGAAAACCGAACCGTCATCAAGGACTCCGGGGGCACGATAACGGTCGTGGAGAGTCCTGCCCCGAAGGCAGGCAGTCCCGAGTTATCGGTGGAGAGAATGGAACGGCTGGATCAGGTCGAAATCACCGATTGGCTGGATGAGGACACGGTCATAGTCTCGAAGGAAAATGACGCGCTGGAGAAAATCAGCTTGGCCGAATTGTCGGAATTCCACCCAAAAAGCTTGTATTCCTACAACCTGTCGACCAAGCAATACAGGCTGCTGAAGGAAAAGAAAGGTACCTTCTTGGGCGGGGCGGTTCTATCCCCGGATAAGAAGCACCTGCTGTATCACGATTACACGTTAGGAGATCCAATCTATTCCGTGCTCAATCTGAACGACCTCACTTCCTTTGCTATCACAGGCGAGCCGGTCGCCGGGGCGATCAGTGCACATTGGGCGGACAGCAAGACGGTGATCGGCGTGGCGTACAGCCAAGGAGCCTACCTCGCGCAAACATCAGGCGAGCTCAGCCTGTTGCCGGAGCTGAATGAGGAAGGTTTGTTCATCGTTCGCAAGGGGAAGGAGAACGTCTATTACAACACCACTTCCGACGAGACCCTGCGAAGGGTTAACCTGGCTACAGGGCAAAAGACCAGCTTGAACATCGGGCAAGTGAGAAACGCAATCCCCTCGCCGGATGGAACGCAGCTGCTGGTCCTTCAATATGAGGGGTCCCAGGCCACCTTGACACTTATGGACGAGAATGGACAGAACCATAAGAAGATTGCCCAAGGCACCGAGCTGGACGGAGCCGCCTGGTCGCCGGATCAACGATTGGTCGCCTATACACGAAGTTCCGATTCAGGCGGCACCTCTGGAAAGGGCTTATACGTCTATGACAGGCTGACCGCCAAATCAATTCAAATCGCCGTCGGCCTCGATCATGCCCTGACCGCCTGGAGCCCCTCCAGCAAAGCCCTCGTCTATACGGAGAGCAAGGACAATCGCTCCAGCAGTACGCTTGTCTATTTGAAGGATTCCCTGAAAAAGTAGTCTCGATCTAAATCTCATAGTCTCGCATGGTGGCGGCCACTAGTTCAACCCTGTCTTCAATACCGGTTCCTGTATATTTAGCAAGCCGCCTCTCGTCTCGTATGTTGCCGTCGCGCATGAACAGAATCCGCTCCGCCCGGGCGGCCACCTTGGCATCGTGAGTCACGAGCAGGATGGCCGTCCCTTCTTCGTTGATCGCGGTCAGCATGTCCATAATCTCCTGTGCGGCTTTCGAGTTCAAGGCTCCCGTCGGCTCATCCCCGAAGATGATCTTCGGATCGCACATTAAAGCGCGGCAGATTCCCACTCGCTGGAGCTGGCCGCCCGATGCTTGTGTAACATCCCGCTTTTCCAGCTCCGCGATGCCCGCCCGCTTCATGAGTCCTTTCGCTTTTTCCGCAATTTGCGCGGCATGCTTTCGGTTATCTCTCATCGAGGGAAGCATGATGTTATCCAGGAGATTCAGATTCTTCAGCAGCGTGGGCTGTTGGAAGACAAAGCCCATGCTCGTTCTTCGCAGATCGGACAGCTCCTGCTCCTTGAGCGTTGACAAGTTCCTGCCGGTAAAGACAACTCTCCCGCCGTCAACCCCGTCCATTCCGCTCAGAGCAAACAATAGGGTCGACTTTCCCGAGCCCGAAGGTCCCATGATAGCGACAAATTCGCCCTCACCGATCTGAACAGACACTCCGTCAAGAACCTTGACCTGCTCGCTCCCATTCCCGAAGGATTTCATTATCTTTTCACCGATCACGATCTTCTCCATGGGTGGTTACTCCTTTATCGCTTCTGCTATTTTCGTATGACTCACGTTCGAGGTACCGATTCGGGTCGCAAGCAGGACTGTGCCGATCATTAGCAACGGATAGAGCCCATACGCCGTTAGCGGATGAATGGCGAATGCAAATGACGTCGCTCCAAAGGAGGAGATCATGGCTCCGGCAAGTCCCTCTCCGAGCGTATTGGCGAGAAGGGTCCCCAGCACAATCCCCACCAGCAGAACGAAGATCGACCGGCTTGCATACTGAACCCGAATATCCGAGCTGGTAAACCCGAGTGCCTTCATAACGGCGATAGAGGTTCGGTCCTTGGCCACAAGCATATTCATGAACAACACGGTAATTAGAGCCATCACAGCGAGCGCAACGGCAAGCGCGACACGGGAAGCCAAGTCGATCGCATTCATGGTGGAGCCGAAGGTTTGGGTCTTGTATTCTTCAACCGGAGAGACCTTCACGAATGGATAGGTCGCGGCATAAGCGGAAACCTTGCTCTCCGCAAGCGTAGGGTCCGCAAGCTCCGCGTAAACCACGCTCCACATCGTATCCGCGGAAGGAGCAGGGAATGCTGCCTTCGCCGTCTTGCCTCCGTTGGTGATGTCGGAATAGATCCCGCAGACCGTGAAGATGCTCTCCTTATCATCGATTAGGAGGGTCATGGAATCTCCGACTTTCTTCTCCAACTCCTGGGCATTCATCGCGGAAAGGGCCACTTCGTTGCCTGCCGCAGGCGCTCTCCCCCCGGAGTAGGCGACAGGGAACACCGAGTGATCGCCCAGCTCGATTTTGATGCGCTCCTCGGAGCCATCTTCCTTCACGGTTAAAAATGATTTCGTCGTAAGCACGGCATGTCGGGTGACCGAGCGGTCGCTCTCCAGCGCCTTCGCGAGGACAGCGGCCTTCTCGGAAATATGATCCGTCTGCTGAATATCGAAACGAAGGTCACTCATTCCTATTCCCATGTAAGAGATAAAGCTCTTGGAGGAAATGGTGTTCGAGAGGTTATGCGGAACCAGCATGATGAATGTCGAAAGGACCAGCACGGCCAACAAGGTCGTATATAGTCGCTTCCTTGCGAGAACCTCCTTGATTCCGAGAAACACATTGGTGTTGATAGACTTGCTCCGGCTAAGGCGAACTTGCTTGGCGCCTGCCGACTTCTCCTGTCTCTCTCCAAACCGGACGGCCTCCGCCGCAGATATCTTCCGAAAGCGGTTCAGCACATGGCGAACATAAGCCATCATCATAAGGAAAACGAGCAGAACACCCAGCACCCCGACCAGCAGGGCCAAGGAAGTGTTCTCGCCTTCTCCCATGGAAAGCCGGATGTTTTCGAGCAGCGCCCCTCTGAATGCGAAGGAGAGAGCGAACCCGACAAGGCTGCCTGCCCCGGCAAGCACCGCGTATTTGGCCAGATACAAGGCTTTGATATCCGACACCCGAAGCCCGATGGCCTTCATCACGCCGATCTCCCGATAATCTTCTTCGATTCTGGCGAGGAGTGTCAGGCGGATGCACAGAAAGGCGATGGAGACGACAAGCACGCTGATGAGCAGGATCACCGCGATCATGAGCCCATCGGAGATGGCGTTAAGCATTCGGAAGAGGGGATAGGTGACGGCGGGGCCGCCCGCTTCCAGTCCCGCCGAAGTATATGCCGCCTGGAAGGCACTGAGCCGGGACAAGTCCTTCAATCGGAATTCGATCAGATATTCGGTGCTTCCGAATGCCTGCATCTTGGCGTAGTCTTGCTCGTTCACCAGAAATCTCTTGGACGAGGCGAGCAGGGAGTTCATCTGGGCATCGCGAAGGAATCCGGCCACTCGGAATTCGTTACCGGCGATCACCGCCAGGTCCCCAACCTGTACCCGCCCATCCTTTCGATAACTCACGGGAACATAGAGTTCCCCCTTAGCCGGTTCAATCACTTGCCCATTCAGATCAAGGAGAAAGTCGAATTGCTTATTCTGCGTGCTCAACCCGTTGTCCTGAACGCTGTCCGCATACGACCTTCCGTTGATAATGAGCTGCGACCCATCCAGGTTTAAAAAGTCCACCACTTGCATCGCTTCAACATCGCCTTGCTGCCGGGCAAAGGCTTCGAGCCTTGCCCGATCCACCGTACCCGAATGCATCTGCATAAAATGGGGAGCCTTCGCCTTCGTCATCAACGTCTCAATCGAGCCCGCCAGGTTCACCATAAGCAGGGCCGCGAGGGAGAGGAGCAGGGCGGCAGCGGCCACAAAGAACAGAGTGGTGAACGAGACGGCCTTGCTCTTCCGAATGTCATTGCGGATGATTCGATATCGCATAAGCGCCCCCTTTGGTTTCCAACTGTCGGACCGACTTCGCCATCGAGAGCACGACGGCTGTCACGCAGATCATGAGGCCCATGAGGAAGATGAGGAAGCCTGTTCCTCTGCCGCTGCCGGTGCCGATGATCCGCCCCACGCTGTCCGCGAAGGCCCCGCCCGTAACCAATAACGGAGTAAAGACGTAATCGGCAAGCACCCCGGATAGGGCATAGGCGGCCACAAAGCCCAACTGCGAGAGGACCCCGATGAGCCCCCAAGCCCTCCCCTGAACCGAATTGTCGATGTTGGTGCGAATCAGGTAATCCAGACAGGTGTTGGTGATGGGAAGCATGGCGAAGAACAGGAAGCCCGATGCGGCGATCATGACCATATTTTCACGGAGTCCGAACAGCGCCATGAAAATCCCGATGAAGAACATGGAGAGGGACAGCAGCTTCACATAGCCCCTTTTGATGGGGATCATGCCCATCAGCATGCTGGTGACCAGCATCCCCGATGCGGAGATGGTTTCAATCATGCCCAAACCCGCACTATCCGAAAAGGCGAGGATCAGCGGGGTGCACAAGGTCTCAATGAAGCCGAGGAAAAAGGTCAGAACCGATGTCAGGATAACCAGAACCAGCACGCCCCGTTTCCCCGAAATAGAAGCCCAGCCTTCCTTGAATTCATGGTGAAACGATTTTGTCTGTTCAACCTTCTTGGACGCCAGCCCTTTTCTCACCGCGAGGGTGGAGGCCAGGGTTACCACCAGCGTTCCGATATCGAGCAGCAGGAGCAGCTTCACATCCGAAACCGTTAGCAGGAAGCCAGCGATAATCGGCGAGATCAAAAATTTGGCGGACCCGGCGATCTGAACAAATCCGCTTGCTTTCGTATATTGCTCCTCGGTCAGCAAATCCGTAATCGTGGCTTTGTAGGCGGGGTCCAGGAGCGACGAGAACACCGAGCTGATGGCTACGCCTGCGCAGATCTGCCACAGCTGCGCCTCTCCGCGAAGCATGCAGAACAGGATGAAGACGAGCCCGACCGCCGACAGGCTGTCACCCAGGATCATGAGCAGCCTGCGGTCATAGCGGTCTGCCAGCACTCCGGAGACGGCGCTCAGAAGGAGGCCCGGCATGAAGGCAAGCAGGGTGACGAGCGCCATAGCTGAAGCCTTCCCCGTCTGTTGAAACACATAGATTCCGAGTCCAAACGAGGTGAGTCCGCTACCGATGGCGGAGATGAACTGACCGGACCACAGGAGCATAAATTTCGAGAAGGAATTCCCGGGCTTATTCATGGTGTTCCCCGTTTCCGCCGTCAAACATCTGCATTAGGTGGAGCAAGCTCCCGCTTTCGACGCCGAGCAGCCTTTCGATGTTGAAGGCAAACGCCTGCAAGCGGGATAGGCGTCCCTCTTCGGTCATCTCGATCATGTCCTGATCGAAGATCGTATTCAGGTAGATCACCACCATCTCCATCACTTCAAACGGATACGGGGTATGGAACAGTCCCTCCTCGATTCCTTCGCGAATGATTTCTCCCAGGATCGGGGGAACCCCTCTCACAATGACCTTCTGAATCTTCTGATGCATGAGCGCGTTCTGCGGCTTGTGAATGTGATCCATGACCTCCTGAGAGCCTTCCCCGCTGATGTTCAAGGCCATGACAACCCGCATGATGCGCTCGTAGACGGGAATGCTCTTATCGGCGGCAACCTCCTGCGCTGCACCAAGGAGACGGACGTTGTATCGCTCGATCAGCGCGTCCATAATGTCTTCCTTCGATTTGAAGTGATAGTACAGCGTGCCCCGGGCAATCCCGACCTTCTCCAGAATGTCGTTGGTGCTGGTGCCGTCAAAGCCCTTTTGGCCGAACAATTGATCCGCCGCATCCAGAATTTCGTTTCGACGCTCTTCCGCTTCTTTTACAATTCTCATAGGGGTCATCCTTTGTTTTGTTATAGACCGACTGTCTGTCGGTAAGATCATAGCACACCGTTGCGTGGTTCGCAATAGTCCCCCCTTCCGTTCGTTTTCCTTGTTCACTCGTAAAAAAATCCCCCAGACCGTAGTCTGAGGGATTGGCGGTTATGGATGACGATGCGGACACTCTCGTTTTCCCGAAGCGCTAGAGGTACCGGCTTCTCTTGGAGAGATACTTCTCTACGTCATCGTAGAGGCCGGTCTGATTGGAGTATTTCAGGTAGTTCTTGATCGTCTTCAACCACTCGATCGTAGACGGTCGGGTGGCTTCGACGGCGCGAAGCAGGTCCTTTGTGCTGATCGGCCGCTCGATCTCCGTCTTCATGATTTCCGTAATCACGTATTCCGTAGCGGTCTCGATCAGGTTCTCCAGATCCGCTCCCGAGTACAGCTCCGTCTTTTCGGCAATGGTGTCGTAATCGATGGTCTCTTGAGGCCGACCCGCCATCTTCAACTGCAGAATGGCAACACGAGCCTTTTTGTCTGGGGGAGGAACAAACAGCACCTTGTCAAATCTCCCCGGGCGTTTAAAGGCCGGGTCCACATCCCACGGCATGTTGGTCGCCCCGATGATGAGCATGTTTTGCGTATTGGTATCGATGCCTTCAATCTCCGTCAAGAACTGATCGATAATGGGACGCATATGCTCCGATGCGAGCTTGGCCCGGTTAAATCCGATCGTGTCGATCTCATCGAAAAAAAGCACACAGGGGCTCTTGGCTCGGGCATTCTGGAAAATGTCCTTGATGTTCTGGGAGCTCACCCCGAGGTAAGGGTCCAGGATATCGGTGATATGAACGGCCTGAAACCTCGCCCTGCACTCGCCTGCCGTAGCCTTGGCCATGAAGGTTTTACCGCATCCCGGAGGCCCGTACATGAGGATGCCTCCACCCGTCTTTTTCTTGAACTTGCTGAACAAGCTTTGGCTGCTGAAGGGCTTGATGATCTTCATTCGGATGACATCCTTCAAGTCCTCATAGCCGCCAACCTGCTCGAAGGTGACCGTCTGCTGCTCGCGGGTCTCGGACAGAACATCGGCTCCCCCCTTACCCCCATGCACAACGCGAAGACGGACGACCTTCTCCTCATCGTCCTCATCGTCTGCCGGCTCCTCATCTTCCTCGCACTCTTCATACTCTTCTTCGTACTCTTCTTCTTCGTACTCTTCTTCTTCGTCCATCAACTCTTCTTCCGTCAGCTCGTTCTCCGGCAGCTCTTCTTCGGTCTTCGCCTTGTTCGGCGGGCTTCCTTTCCCCTGCGTTAGCCGAGACAGCTGTTCAAACACCTTCTCTTTAAAATCGCTTCCGCAGTGAGTCAAGGCGTTGGAAAAAGCATACAGGGCATCGCTGTCGCGGCCCGCCTCAACATATTCCACTCCGAGCAGGTACCACGCCAGCCCATTTTCCGGATCATTCTTGAGCATCGCTTGCATGACTTCGATTTTGTCCATAGCGCACTCCATCTCGTTAAAATCAAAGGATGAGGATCAGAACAGCTGCGAGAAGCAGCAGGAAGGCCAGCGGCACCGTGAAGAGGACGCTCGTTTCCCTTGTAAGTCCGGCCCCTTTAAACAAGACCCATTTCAGCTTAATCGCACTCCGAACCCCGAACAGCCTCACCTGCAGCTGGCGCCGGATGATCCTCTTCCAACGATAGTAGAAGCGCGGCTTTCGAGTGATTCTGTCCAGCATCTTCAAGATATACTTGTTGGTCGGATCGAGCTGGAAGGCCTGCCTCAGATTCTCCTCCGCGCTTTTGTAATCATACTTGTAGTAATCCAGCATCCCTGCCTTGAGAAAACGGTCCGTCTCATCGTTGGATTTGGAGAAATAGGCATCCACCACCTTGGAGCGAATCCCGTTCGAATCATCCATCCCCAGGTAGTAATAGAACTTATAGTGCAAGGCGTTGAGGTTCTCCGGATCGAATACCAATGCCTGGTTGATGAGTTCAAGCGCACGGTGGTTGTTGCCGGTAAGCATATGATAATATCCGTAAAAGGCCAGGAATTCCGCATTCTGCGGATCGAGATCGAGTGCTGCGAGAAGCGCTGCTTCTGCCGCCTCGAACCGGTCCATCTGCAGCTGGATTTGCCCGAGCAGGAAATAACATTCGTCGGGGCGGTAACCGCCAGCCAGGGCGGTTTTGCACGCATCGAGTGCCTCTTCGCCCTGATCCAATTCATAGTGGCAGAGAGCCGCCAGATAGATCAGGTAGGCATCGGAGGGGGTCTTCTCTAACGCTTTGAACAGAAGCTCAAGCGCATGCGAGTACCGCTCCATCTCGATATAATTATTAATAATCAAGAGTTCTCTTTGATACTCCATTGAGCTCATGAACGCACACCTTCTACAACAAGATCAGGAAACCAGCTTGTTCGCTTTTTTAACAAATCGGCCCTGCGGGTAAAGGTTCACATATCTCTCCATCCATTGCTTGGAGCCGTCCTTCTTGAAGAGAATCTCGCACACTTCCCAGATGTTGTCCTCTGTCATATCGTGGTCCTCGTCGTTTTCCTTGGCCTGAGTGTACCGTTCAAGGGCTGTTTCATAATGGCCCAGAAAAAATTCGGACACCCCGATATGCCAGTAGCAGTTGCCTACGTTTTCTGGGTAGTTCACCATGATCTCTTCATAGGCGCGAATGCTTCCTTCAAAATCCTTGTTTAAGAACAAATCCATGGCTTTGCGAGTCTCCAGACTGAAATCATCCAGCTTTATCCCCTTCATCATTTCATCGCGCACCCGCTTGGTCTCTTCAAAGTTCAGATCCCCATCTTCGGTAATAAGGCCGTAAACCGCATTGTCTCTTATCTCCAGAACGTTCTTGCTAGGCTCGTTGTCCTTCTCGGCCATACCGAGCACGATCAAGCCGATCAGCAAGACGGCGGCCAACAAGACAATCCCAAGCACCATTTTGCCTTGGTACAAGGAATAACCAGCGAATAACGAGATAGCCAACAAGACAAGACCGATTGCTTTTTTCTTCATTTCTGACTCCTCCAACCTTATGTAATTTCTCCCAAACGTAAGACATAATAAGAGTAAATCCTATAAAATTCGTCACATTCTTCACTCCTTTACATAAAAAAGAAACCTGGAACCAGTAGGTCCCAGGGATTTAGTGGAAGGAATCTCGTTTCACTCGCTTACGAGAGCATAAGCCGATATTTTACGGATGCGATACGTGATCAGCATCGAGGTGAAATAGGATAGAAGAATAAGTGCTGCGCCAAACAAGGCAACCCAGGAGGGCAGGATGACGTAATTCGCCTTCATGATCCCCATGGCTCGCTGTGCAACAGACATCACGGCGTTGGTCTGGGTAATCCCAATCGCGCTGCCGACCAGGACCCCGATCAGAATCGGCGGCAGGAAGCCGAGCGAAAGCTGGTTCATCAGCTGAAGGGTGGTAAACCCGATGGCCTTCTGGATGCCGAGCTCTCGTTTCTTGCGAATAATCGAAGAGTGGATCACGAAGTACAGAACCAGCATGACCACCACGATGGTGATAACCAGCATGGCCGTCCCAACCTTGGAGACAATCGAGACATACATCCCCATGCCCTGCTCCATCGATTTATCCATATCCACGGCCTGGACGAGGGAACTGCCATACTCATGCTCCAGCTTGCTCACAAATTGATCCGCAGGGCTTCCCGGCTTCAAATAGATTTGCAGGCTCTGCTGTTTGTAATCGGCATGGAGCGGGAGCAAGCCGTCTGTCCGGAGCGAGGCGTTCATCCCCCCCATATTCGATCCCTGCGACAAGCCGGTGACCCGATACTCACCTTGCTTGTCGCCCATCCGGATCATCACCCGATCTCCAATCGTCTTGTCCAGCTTCTCCGCGAGCACGCCGGCCAGAACAACTTCATTGCCATGAAGCGGGTAGCGTCCCTTGTAGACGGTATTGGTCTCTTTTGCAGAATAATCATCCATGACAAAAGTCGCGACATCCGTATCCTCGATTTTTATCGTGGTCTGGTCAATAAACTGCGCCTTGCGAACCTCGCTCATGCTCCTGACGCTCTCCACAAAGCTGGAGTGATCTCCATCCGGCTTCAGGACCGCAACCGCATTTGAAATCTCGATTCCGGGAGTCTCGGCGAATGCCTTCGTATCCACCGTCGTGTTGTAAAACATCACAAGACCGAAGGTGCTGGCGAACGAAACCGCCGCTACGATAACCCCGATCATGAGGCTCTGCTTGCTGTTCTGCAGCATGGATTTCAACCCGAGCACGAAAGGCAGCCGACCGCGAGTGCGATGAAGCGGCATATGATTGCGTTTGAAGCTGTGGGTCACGATCCCGCCCCTTAAGGCAACAATGGGGCTCAGCCGGCGAAGCTGCCTGGACGTCAGGAAGGAAACCAGCATCACCACCATCAGCAAGCCGCACAGAACGATACTGCTAACCCCGCTGTCAAAGCCTTGTACCCACACCAGGCCGGATTGATGGGCAAACACATTGGAGATCATGGGCGTAGCGGCATAGGAAATCGAGATGCCGACTACACTTCCGACAAGAGCAATGAGCGAGTACTGCATAACAATCGACCCCATGATTTGTCGGCTGGTATAACCAACGGCCTTTAAGGACCCGATCTTGGTCATGTCCTCTTCGATACTGTTCCCGATGCGGAATCGAACCACGATCAGGCATACCAAGGCGATAATCGCAGCAAATGCCATCATCATGACCGAAACCATGCTGGACATAAGCGTGCGGGACAATTGAACCAGCTTTAACTCCATGCTGAACAAGGTACCGGTTCCGTCTCGTTGGGAAGAAGCTGCCGAATCATCCTTCGGAAGGAGTTCCCGGATCCCTGCCTCCACGTCGTTATCGGACTTTGCCAGATTGACGAAAAGGACGGTCGCCCCATAGGAAGCCCCCAGCTGCTTTTTTAAGCTCTCGTAGGTTTCATGAGGCAGATAAGCCCCCAAATTTCCGGTATCCAACGAGCTGAAGAAGGCATCCTCCGTGAACCCTTTTATCGTAAAGGTAAAGCGCGTATCCTTGATGGTCAGCTCAAAGGGATCGTTTAGCTTATAGCCGCCATCTACATTCATTACATAAGGCAGGTAGATCGACATGGAATCAGGCGGCAGCTGTTCTCCGATCCATTTCCATTTCGAATGCTCTCGCGGGCTATCCGCATCGTAGAGAAGAAAACGAGCCTCCCGCTTTTCCTCATGATAGGGCATAGACCCATTGGCCCACAGCGCCTCTGCCTTTTGCACATTCTGCACGTTCGGGTTCGTCTTCAGGTACGAGTCAATCTCTTCGCTGTACATCCGGTTCGGAATAATATAGTAAGCATCAGAGGTTTGAAGCTCTCGGGTGATCTTATCAAAAAAGCCTCCAAAGTTCGCAAACACCAAGGACCCCGCGTTCAAGAGCAGCGCAGCGATGAGAAACATGAGGAACAGGGAGACCGTATGCCCTTTGCTTTTTCGGATATTGGCAAAGCTGAGCATGGTTAGCTTCCGCATCCTTACCACCCCATTTCCATGAGGAACGCCTGCAGCTTGCCGTGCCGTTCCCGGTCCCCGCTTACGTAGGGACCCAATTCACAAACCCCATGAATGACACCGTCCCGCATATACAAAATCCGGTTCCCCCTTCTGGCCGACTTCAAATCGTGGGTAACCATGACGATGCTTTGCCCCTTGTTGTTCAGCTCGGTCAGAACATCCAGAACCGCTTTCCCTGCCGCGGAATTAAGAGCACCTGTCGGCTCGTCGGCAAACACTACCTTCGGCTGGTTGATTAAGGCACGCACAATCGCCGCACGCTGCGCTTCCCCGCCGGATAGCTGGGTGGGAAACTTGGACCAGATCTCCTCGGTTAATCCGACCTGCGTCAGCAGCTCTTTGGCCCGTGCCGTGATGGCTTTTCGGTCCTTGCTGATGAGGAGCCCTGCTGCGAGTATGTTATCCAGGATGCTCATATTATCGAGCAAGAACATTTGCTGAAACACGAACCCGCAATTCAATCGGCGAAAGACCGCCAGTTTGTCGTTGGACAGCTTGGAGATTTCCTGCTCGAAAAAGGCAATGGAGCCCAGCGTCGGTTTGTCCATGCCGGACAAGGCGTACAAGAGCGTCGATTTTCCCGCACCGGACGAACCCATGATGATGGTGAAATCCCCGGCTCCAATCTCCATATCCAGGTTTTTGAGAACATGCTGCTGAACGCCTCCACTGGAGAACGATTTGCTGAGCTTGTTGGTTTTGATGATCACTTTCCTCATCACGAGGCCCCCTCATTAATCAAAAATAAGACTGCTCTGCCCTCCTGCCGTGCTGCAGGCTTACCAGGCTTTTCACAGTCTTATCGTACCTTACCGATTCTTAACGGGTCCTTAATCCATTCTTAGCTAACTCTTAAATCTTTACGCGAGCAGCAAGCGGACCGTCACCACAAAACCACCCTCGACATTCCTGCAGTCGATCTCCCCGGCCATTTTGCTCATCAGGTAATGGGAGATGTGCAGGCCAAGGCCGGTCCCGCTCTTCCCCGCAGCGTTCTGAGCGCGGTAGTATTTGTGAAAGAGAAGCGGAAGCTCATCCGAGGAGACCCCCTGCCCCTGATCTTCAAACGCCAGCTCCAAATAAGGCCCTATGATGCACGCAGATACGGTAATGGGAGTCCCCGCGTATTTATAGGAATTGCTGATGACATTGTCCACAACCTGGAGAAAACGCAGCCGATCGATCCGTACCACGCATTCCGGAATGCGGGCGATCACGGCCTTGTTCTGGTAATCCACTTGCTGGATGACGTGGGCTACGACCGCGCTCGACTCTTCCGTTACGGTGACGGTCAATTGCTGCAGCTCTTCCAGGGTAGCCGTAAAGAGATTGGTAACCAGCGAGTTGATTTGATCGGCCTTGGAATTGATCACCGCCAACTGGTTCTTGTCCTCTTCCACGGCATGGATCATCATCACCTCTGAGACGGCTTTGATGGAGGCAATCGGTGTTTTGATGTCGTGGCTGAGCGAGGCGACCAGTTCCTTCTTGCTCTGATTGGCCATTCGCTCGCTCTCGCGCGCTTTCGCCAGTTCTTCCCTCATGAGGTCAAAGCTTTCGGCAAACGCGCCAAACCCGTTGCCCTTGTCCATTTCCAGCGGCATGTCCAGCTTCCCCTCTGCAACATGACGGGCGAACGCCTGCAGGTTGCGAAAGGGGCGAAAGATGGAGCGGTCGATATAGAGCGCATAAAGCAGACAGAACATCGTAATCGAAATGAGGCTGACCCCCAAAAACAGGAGAAAGTCGCTGCGGTATTGACCCCAAAGCTCACGCGTATGGTTGAAGAGAATCAACTTTCCAAGAACCTTCCCGTCCAGCGTGATGTCTACCATCGTATCCCGATTGCGGATAGCGGAATCCATGTCCTCGTTTAAGCCCTTCCGGGTTGCCGCAAGAAATTGCTCCCCGCTGTCCAAGACCACATAATCCAACCCATATTGCCCGCCGGGCAGCTGACCTGGATCGAGATGATCCCACTGCTTGATCAGCGATTGGGTAATATCATTCACGGCAACCAAGTCCATTCCGGCCTCTTCCGTGCCGCGAAACGCGTAGAGGATCACCCCAATGCCCAGAAAAAGAAGAACGATCGCCCCAATCGCGCCTTTCTTGATCTTCATCGGCTCTCCTTAGTCGGCTTCGAAGACATAGCCGGTTCCCCATAGGGTCTTGATAAAGCGCGGTTCATTCGGCTGTTCTTCAATCTTCTCTCGCAGCTTGCGAATGTGGACATTCAAGGTTCCATCCGTCGTAATGGCATCCTTCCATACGTTGGCGAACAATTCCTCTTTGGGCAGGGGGCGATTCTTGTTTTGGATGAGATAGGCCAGCAGCTTGTATTCCATTGCCTTGAGCTTGATTTCGCTGCCGTCGTTCATCAGCTTCTCCGTGACGAGGTCCAGCCTGAAGCTTCCAAACCGCAGCGCTTCCTCATCGCCTCGATATCGCTTTAAGACTGCTTTGACTTTGGCCAAAAGAATGCTAAGGGCGTACGGCTTCTGGATATAGTCATCTCCCCCGATAGTGAGGGCAAGCAGCACGTCATCGTCGCTCGTTCGCGCGCTGATAAACAGGATCGGAATATTGGTCGTCTTTCTCAGCCGTTTGCAGATCTCAAAGCCGGAGGATTGCTGCCCCAGGTTGATGTCGAGCAGGATCAGATCCGCTTTGTTCTGGGCAAGAAAGTCGAAGCAAGCTTGTTCATCGGCAGCCCAATGGGTTTTTAGCCCGAACATATGAAAATACTTACAAGTGCTTTGTGATAGCGCTTCTTCATCATCCACGATCAAGCAATCATAGGTTGCCATTGATTTTCCTCCACTACCAACTTCAGGATCAGACCTATTATAGCATGTAGAACATAGCGAATAGACCCGATCAAAAGAAAGAGCATCCCTCCGAGCGGAAAGCGCTCGAAAGAGATGCTCGATTGAGGAATCGTCATGCTTCTTCACGTAACGATCTTCTCTTACGTTGCAGTCAATGCGTCAACATCATCTTTAAAGGCCTCTTGGTATTGCTTAAATGCCCCGGTTTCAAAGGTATAGTTCTCGTCATCCGCCTTCGGAGGATTATCCTGCAATTGCTTATACAGAGTATCGATTTCGCTTGAGAGCTTGCTCCAAACCTTCTTCAAATCGTCGTACTTGGCATCCAGTCCCTCGATATAGGCCGTATACTCGGCTTTTTTCTCTACCGATTTACCCAGACGCTCCATCATGAAATTGAAATCAAGCTTCTCCCCTGTGCTGTCATTGCCGCTTCCGGCATACCAGCCGACATTGACGAAGCCGTCATTCCAAATTTCCCCCGTGACATAATTGCTGATATCGTGGAGCTTGGATTCAACGGAATCTTTCTCTCCCTGCTTGGAATCCGTCCCCTGGTTCAAGGATTCGGCAATCGAATTGGCAAGAGCTTCTTTGATTTTTTCCTCATCGCTCTTTTCTTTGCCCCCGCAGCCTGACAGAACAACCAATACCCCCAACACTACCGCTAACATGGAAACCAGTTTCTTGCGATTCAACATTCCAGAACTCTCCTTTAGTAGGGTTTCATTGCCTTTTCAATTATAGACACAAATCCTACCATTTTGAAGAACTAATTTGTTTTTCATTTCACTCCTGACCATCCATTCTTCAGATTGGTCTGGTACGGCGGAGACTTATCCGCTTGCGTCATCTTCAACAAAAGTGTTTCCAGACTCTCTTCGCTAAACGATGCCAGGTGCACCGCAAGGATGGATTCCTCGCAATCGGGATCCGCTAATTCAAAGACTATCAGAATATCACGGTTCAGGTAAATCTTCCAGGCTAGAATGGTTGCCTCCTCCACCACTTCCTCAAAATCCTCACGAAGGCTCCAAACCCGACTATAGTCCGATCGATTCCAATCGCTTTCCTCAACGAAAGCCCAATAAGGAAGCTTGCCTTCCAGTGCAATCTGGATGAACACCTTGCTTTGAAGGAAATTGCGAAGCGAGCGGTTTTCCAAGTGCCAGCCAGGAGTCCCCCATACCCATATAAAGACAGGCGGATCTTCCTGCGTTAGGTCACGCAGACGAATCCCGCAATAGATCACAGATTCTGCACATTGATAAAAGACAAGATACTCTTTCTCGTCCTCCGCAAAGTCTTCATCTGGAAGAAAGAGGTCAGCCAGCATGAGCGGTTCATATTGATTACGACCATCTGGCGTAAGGTAGGGACATTGGCCGAAGGATCGATAATAGCTTCTAAGCGAAGGCGGAAAGGAAACCCCCAGCCTCCTTTCGTGTATCACAATGTCCTCCTCGGAATATCCGGAAGTCTCTCGATCCCTTCCTAATAAGAAGCTGGCAAGTGCATGGAATTCATTCAAATGAAACACTCCCGACCTATGCATTCTCAACCAACGTTTTTAGCACCGCACATACTTGCGCTTAAAGCCGATCCGCCCTTTGTCTACCGCATTACGAATGGTCTCCTTTGCTTGCAGAGGCTTCGCTTTGGGCTTGTCCCGCTGGACTTCCACCGGCCCTACCTCCTCCGCCGTTCTCACCGCCTGCTCATGCAGCGGCATATAGGAGATGGCGACGGTGTAGAGGAATTGGTTCATGGCGATCTTGGCGCGTTCCGGAGCAGAGTGGATCGTCTGCTTGACCTTCTCCAGCATACCGGTAAGCTTGTCCGAGGAAAATTCGATGTCCGGGCGGCTTCCCAACAACCAGCAATAACAGCTCCACCCCGCCGACATTCTGAGCTCTTCGCCGCTCGCGATCCATTTATCGGCTACAGCCTGCGCAATATCCGTCTCGGCCAACGTTACGGCGACAACAAAATCGGAGACCATATAGAAATAAGCGGCGTCCATCCATCGATCAAAATCGGCCTCTGTCATCGCCTTGGGGTCCGCGATCACTCCAGCAAAGTACATCGCATCGTAATTTCCGGTGTTGTATAGCTGCTCGGCGAGAGATTGGTCCTTCTTGATCTTCCGGGCGATCGGCTTCATCTCCCCGGTTGCCACGCCAAATAGAGGCTCGTGCGCCCCGTTGGACAAATACATCTTCTTCAGCCGTTCTTTGCCGAGCGCCTCCAACTGCTGCATAACCTCTTCGAAATTCATGGAGTCCCTCCCTCGATGCATGGTAATTGCCATCATTTTATCACATTATGTTCTGCGGCATACCCGAAGAGCCCATGGCAGAGGAAAACCCCTCCTGTCGAGAGGAAGGGCTTTAAGTGTTTCAGACAGTTGATTCCTCAGCGAGCTTCTTCAAAGAAACGGAGGATACATCCGTCTATCGTGATCACCTGACATTCCTTGGCTCCCCAATGTTGGGTCTCGATGTTGGAGATTTGACTCCAGCGACTTTTGACATAGTCGTGAAACGCCTCGATCCCATCAATCATGATAAACCCCACAACTCCCTGCCGCGGTTCGCCCGTGAACAAATGAAAGCCTCGGAATGGGGTCAAATGGGCAACAGCCACTTCATCGGGATAATCAAACACACACCCGTAATCTCCGCTTCCGTCAGCGTTTCGGGATACAACATCTCCGTACCATCCGAGAACTTCCTCAAACCAATGCACAGTCGCGTCCATGTCCAATGTGAAATAGACCGCACCGTTCTCTCTTACCACATAACCTCGTTCACTGAATTTGCTCATTCGACTCAACGCCTCTTTCGTCCAGGATTCGAAGGTCATTCGCGGGTAGACAGCAAGGGGAACGCCCGCTTCCCGGGCAGACGAAGGAGACAAGCCATACTGTTTGCCGAAGGCACGTGAAAATGCGGCGGGAGATTCATATCCATATTTCATAGCAATGTCGATCACTTTTATGGGAGTAGCAAGTAGATCGTGTGCTGCGCAAGAAAGCCTTCGCTTTCGGATATATTCGCCGAGTGAAACGTGAGTGAGAAAGGAGAACATTCGTTGAAACTCCCAAGACGAACATTCTGCATGCTGCGCCACCTTAGCAAAATCCATCGACTCCATCAAATGGGCCTCGATATATTCGACGGCTTGCTCCATCCCTCTTTGCCAATCCATCTCATCACCTCCTGAACCCATTATAGGAAGAGCACGTAAATCTCTCGCTTCATCTTGTGCATTTTTCTGCAAAGGATTCTATCAATAGAACAACTCCATGCTATTCTTGTATAGCGCCAGTTCCTCTATCTCGGGATTCAGCCGTTCGGCTGCCAGGAGGATCTGTTCCAACTGATCATTGTCCCGTGTATAGTATTGGAGAAGAACCGACCCCAGGTTGTTCGCCTCCAAAAGACCCTCTTCGCGAATATCCTCCAGACATTGCAAAGCCATCTCCTGGACTTGATCCCCATAATCATCTTGATCATACGGCAGCTTTTTCAAGAGGGAATTGAGCAAGGAAAAGGCATCCTCCGCAAGATTCCATATCCCGCATTCCTCCACGATGTATCGCCCGCTTTCTTCCCCTCCGGTTTTGGCATAGTCCTCTTCGGTTGAGAGCACAGTCCAAAAGCAAGAAGAAGCTCCATCCTGTTCGAAGGCCAGCGTGAACTGGTAGGCGGTTTCGTTGGCGTAATGCTTCCTTGCATATTCCAAGGCCACGCGCAGCGCTGCCCGAAGATTCAGAGCAAATGCGGCATATTTGGGCTTCAGCTTTTGTCTCTTCCCGGGTTTTGCCACCAACGTTTTCTGATCCTTCTGTAGCGAATAATCTTCTGAGTACCTTTGGTAGGTGGCCATTTCGGCTTGATCGGGTACTCGAAGGTCGTAATCCTTCATGTCGAGTCCCTGCTGCTCGGCAACCTTCGTCAGATAGTCAGCCACATCCGGCTTATTCTGTTTTTCCGCCAGCGAGTGGGGATGGACGCTCGTCTTCCACCCTTGGTACTCGTAGTAAACATCGATCCGCGCACCGGCATTCACCAATGCTTTTACCAACTCACAGGTAATCGCGTCTTTGCTGAATCGAATGGCCGTCTCCAACAGGCACCCTTTTTTATCACGAACAACGGCTTCGGGATACTGCCTCAATAGATAATCGGCGACCTCAACATTGCTACCCGCAATCGCGATTCCTACCGCCGGGAGTTTCATGTCGTTGTAAGAGGTCTTTACATACCTCAAGGGGTCTGCGCCCGCTCGGATCATCGCTTGGATCATCTCGACCGATCCTTTTTCACATGCATAATGAAGAGCCGTTCCATTTCCAAACAGCCTTTCCTGAAGGGCAGAGCGGGCATGGCTCGCGAAATACGTCACCATCGCCACGTTCTTTTTACGTAGAGCTTGGATGATCACGTTGCTAAAGAACCACAATTCGCCTTTCGATAAGGGGCGGTTCTTCTCCTCTTCGGAGACTGATGCAGGGGGAATCGAGATTCCTTGTTGACGGCTTGCTCGCGCAATCTCGGCATAGATCCGATCGGCTTCTTCTTGCCAGGGGCTACCCGTAAAGAAATCGCGAACCAATTCCGCATATGACAAAGCATTTTGCACCTTCTCAAAAAACGGAGATTCATACGGAACAGACAGATCCAATCCCTTTTCGGTCAAAACCTGAACCAGCTCCGCATTCAGCGTGAGGATGGCATAGAAATAAGGATTGGTAAGAAAGGAGTCCGTCCGGAAATACGACATCCGCTTTGCCATTTCCACCGGCAGGTTTTCCCGCCCCGGATTCAGGATCGCATAGCAAAAAGCCGGCACCTGCACCGTTTCATCCAGGTCATTGAAGTCCGCGCCCTTCTCAATCGCATAGCCGATCATATCCGGACTCACTCCATAAATGTCGACCAGCTTGCCGATTACATTCTTATCCCTCTCTGACTTGGGCTTCGAATAATAGGGCAGTTTGAATAGCTCGGGGCATTTCTTCAACAGCTCATCCAAATCATCTTTCTTCTTCTCATCGACCGCATCCCAGGCGGCGTAATAGAAATCCTTTAGCTCTTTCTTGGTGTAGGGAAGCGTTGTTAGATTCAGGTCTTTGGCCACGAAACGACTCTCCTTTGACTACCATTTCATTCCTAATTATGAATATAGCACAAAAAAACCCGATTGCATCTTTTCCCTCAAAGGGAGAAAGGAGACAACCGAGTCCATGTTCGGCAAGACCATGCTATTGCCATGAAACAGAATTTTTAATAAATTTCTTAACCGCTTCACCTGCTGCATGCGGAAGCTGCATCCATACATAGGCGTGGATGGAGTTCGGAATCGGCTCTACTTCAAAGGAATCCAGTAGACGGGTGAATGCAGCAAAACTCGTTTTCACTCTCTCATCGTTTCGCTCTTCTTCGCTTGGGAGAAATAGAATGGGACAGGTGATTTTCTTATAATAGTCTTCAAATTTCACATCCCAGTATTGCTGAATGTATTCCGTCCGGACACGGTTTAAATAGCAGTAGGTATACGTGCCGTCCGTCTGCTGTTGAAGATTGTTTTCAAAGAAGGCATGGAAAGAGTCGTTCCATATTCCCAATTGTGTCAACTTTTCACGTTCTTCTTCGATATACGCTTCTCTCTTCGTGTAAATGCGTTCTTCTCTCTTTGCCAGCTCCGTACGCATGGCTTCTTTTTTGTGCTCGATTTCTTCCTCCGAGCCATTAAATAAGCCGTACTCTCCAAACTCATTATAGAGAGCTCCTTCACATACCAGCGATTCAACGAGCTCTGGATGAGCGGCTGCTAAACTTAGCCCAATCTCAGCCCCCATCGAGCTGCCTACGATATGACATTCCTTTATGTCGAAGTGCTTCAACAATAGGAAAAGATCATTTGCCATCTCGTCGATATGATAGCCGGTTAAAGGCTTATCCGATTTGCCGTGCCCTCTGAGATCCGGAACAATGAGGCTGTATTCCTTCTCGAATTGGGGTAAAATGCCCTCCCACATCTTCATGTTTCCTCCACTAAAGTGAAGAAAGAGGACAACGGGGTTATCGTTTAGTAAATAGCGTACATTCATCCTCATATTGCCTAGCTGAATCATCTTCTCGATCATAATGCCCCTCCATTCCAACTTCTTGATTCCTAAAGAGTAGAGGTAGCGCCTGACCTTTACAATGGTGAGTATGGGTATAATCATGAATTCTGTAGGATGCGTTATAAAGCTTTGATAATGGGCCGCTCCTCATTCAAGAAACCTTAGCTTCGTTCACGAAACTCTTGCGGGGTCATGTTCGAGAAGGCTTTGAATCGCTTGATGAAATGCGGCACCGCTTGATAACCGACAATCTGGGCGATCTCATAGATCCTCTTATCGCTGTTGCGGAGTAGATACGAAGCCATCTCCATCTTATACCGCAGGATGTAGTCGCTCAGATTGCTTCCTGTTCCCGCCCGGTATACCCTCGACAGGTAGGCAGGATGCAAACCAATATGCGCGGCGATTGTCTGCAGCGACAGCTGGTCGTTCATGTTCGCTTCGATGTATTTCTGAACCCGGTCGACCAACCCGGTACGCTTCTCGGAGGATTCCTCCGTTTGCTCCCGAAGGCTTCGGAGCATGAAGAAGGCCCACTTCTCCAATTGCTTGAGGCAAGGGGCCGCCGGCATCAGACCGAACGAAGGCGCGCCGAACTCGCTGAGCAGCTTCCCTCTCTTATGCGCCATATACTGATAGGCACCCGCTATGGCGAAATACGCTTCATTCGCATGCTCGGGGGGGTAGTTTACGCTTTTCAGTTCCGCAAAGATCTCGTTCAGCTTCTCCTCCGCTTGCGTCCAGTTGCCCGTATCGAGCAAATGAATCAAGAGCGGCGGCCGGTACAAGGACGTCAGCGTCCCAACCCGAACCGGTTCCGGTTTCCCTGCGATCCGCAAAAAGGTACCCTGCTGCGCCTCTTCGATCCCCCTCATACCGTCGATGACGGATCGATATAAGGCGGGAACGCCTTCCGGGAAGTACGCCCCGTTCTCAGCCAGTGCGATGGATACTTTGCCGTTCAATAGGGACTCTGCCTTCCTCTTTAACGCCGCTGCGCGGACTTCCAATGCATTCTGGAGGGTCGGCCCGTTCTCATCGGCTTCCTCCTTCGAGGAGACAAGAAAGACCAGATATTCATTATGATCGCGGCAGAACCATACATGAAAAGCGTCCCGAAGCCACTCCTCCGCCATATTCGTAACCGCGTATTCGACCAGCTCTTTATCCAATTTCTCATAGTCTTGAAGCTTGCCCTCCAGCCGCACGAGGAACAAGCCCACCTCCTGTTGGGGGGAGAATGGCAGGCCGAGCAGAAACAGCTTGCGCTCCAACTCCGTATTCGAGATTCCTTTCCCGTACAGCAGACGGTTCAGCAGCTCCCCTTGCAGGGCAGGCAGGCTTTCCCGGAAGGCGTATCCGTCTCGCTGCTGCTGTTGCTGCTGTTTTTTCTCCGCTGCGATTTCTTCCACAAGCTTGCCCAATGTCTCCCGCATCTGATCCGGGTTGACCGGCTTCATCAAATAGCCGGATGTATTGTAAGGGACGACGCTCTTCGCGTATTCAAAATCAGCGTAGCCCGAAATGACGACGATTTTGACCTGGCGCCCCAGATCGCGGATGGCTCGAATCAGCTCAATGCCGCTCATCTCGGGCATGCGG
Source organism: Gorillibacterium sp. CAU 1737 (assembly GCF_039888655.1). NCBI lineage: Bacteria > Bacillati > Bacillota > Bacilli > Caryophanales > Paenibacillaceae > Gorillibacterium > Gorillibacterium sp. CAU 1737. The sequence goes on along the minus strand of NZ_JBDQQO010000005.1, from coordinate 265,688 downwards.
ATATCTGTGATGACGATGTGAATGGTCTGTTCCTCGTAGAGCTGCAACGCTTCCTTGCCGGAATAGGCTTTATGAATGCGGCCGATCCCGAGCTCCTCCTTCGGAATCGTCGCGGCGAAGCTGTCCACCTGGGAGGGGATATCATCCACGATCAGAACATCCAACATCGTCCATCGCCTCCATCTCCATGATCAAGCCCACGCGAAGTCCACCCAAAGCGGAAGGGTCCACGACAAGTCCCGAGGACGACCCAAAGTAATGCTTAAGTCGCTGATGGACGTTTCGCATCCCGAGGCTGCGGTTTACCGTGCCCTGCGCCTCCAAGGAATGCCTCAGGTCATCTAATTCATCCTCGTGCATCCCGACGCCATTATCATCAATGAAGAGCTCCCAGCCCGCCTCCGTCCGCCTGCCGGTGATGACGATTTCAAACCTGCCCATCTTGCCTTCCATCCCATGGACGATTGCATTCTCGACGAGCGGCTGGATCAGCAGCCGCGGCAGAACCATCGCCATCAGGTCGTCATCGATCTGTTCGCGAAACGACAGGCGTTCCGATTGCATTCGGTGAATCTCCAGGTAGTTGCGAATCAGTTCCATCTCTTCGGACAAGGAGGTCAATTGCTGCTCCGTCCGGGTTGTATACCGATAGTAGTAGCTTAAGTGCTGGGTAAAGGCGACGATCACTTCGGTCCGCTCCAACTGCGCCATGCTTTGGATAAAAGCGAAATTGTTATAGAGGAAATGCGGGTTGATCTGCGCCTGCAAGTGCTTGAGCGAGGATTCTTTGGCATGCAGCTGCTCGGCGTAGACCTTGTTGATCAAGGTTTGGATATCCTCGGACATCAGGTTGAACTGCTCGATCAAATAATGAAACTCGTTGTGCGGTCCGCGTTTGATCCGATGGTCGTACACGCCTCGCCGCAGCAGCCTTACCGCCCGGATGAGGTCGTTGATCGGTTTCTGCACATTGCGGTACAGCAGGCCTGCCGAGGCAATCCCCATCAACAGCAGCAGCAAGCTGGCAGCATAGAACTTCCGCTTGCTGTGCTCGATCGGCTCCAGCACCTTTTTCATGGGCTGGAAGTCAATCAAGTACCATCCGAGGGAGGTGGACTTCACATAATTGACGAGATACGGTTCATTTTGAAAGGTGATCTTGACCGCGCCTTCGCTCTTGTCCTGCGTCTTGATGAGGTCGAATTGCTCCGTCATCTCCCGCACCTGCTCCAAATCGAGCCCCCGCGGCAGGATGGGCTCATCGCCCGGATGATAGAGGAAGGGCTGCCCCACGCTGCCGTTCATGAGCCTCTCCAACATTTTCTCAAGATTATGAGAGGAGAACGAGACTTCCACAAATAAGTTCGGGTCCGCCTCTTTCAAAGGCAGCTCGAAGGGCATGGTTAAATCCCGTACGAATGCCTTCTCCGGTCCCCGGTCAGATACGATCATGCGGTAATCCCAAACCCGCTGGCTCGCATTCCGAAAGTAGTCGGCATCGTATACTTGCTTCAAGTTTGTTGAGACGGCAACCCCTGAATGCGGCGAATAGATGGTAAAATCGTTCACCCATTCGAAGGAGGTGGATTGCATGCTTACCTTTTGCAGCAGAAGCCTCTTGGACGACAGCAAGGCATAATCCGGTTCGGATGATGGCCGAAGCTGCAGCTGCAGGGCATCCGGATCGGTGGCAATGACGAAGGCGGCTCTCCACAGCCGGTCCGCCTCGACATCCACCTGCTCCACAAAAAACCGGAGCCGATTCAAGTTGATCTGAAGCAATTCCTGCTCCACCACCGCCGTGCTGGTCTTATTGGAGGAATTGTATACCACGATAATCGGAATGAGCATGAGGACGATGACGATCATGACCTTGGTGAAGATGTTGAGTTTGCCAGCCGTTCCTCGTCTGACGATAACCATTCGAGCTCACCCGTTCGATCCGTGATTGATGCCGAGTGAATTCCGTTAGCGCCTATTTGCAAACCCGCTTTAGGTTTTCACCGAGCCGAGAACAATTCCTTTTACGAAATACTTTTGCAGGAAGGGATAGACGAACAGTATGGGCAAGGCTCCAATAAAGATTTGAGCAGACTTGACTGTGCGATTAGAAAAATTATCTATGCTTTCCAATGTTACACCGATTCTGGACAGATTGTCACTCACAATCATCGAATGCAAATAGGTAGCGAGCGGGTACTTGTTCGGATTGGACATGTAGATCATGCCGTCAAACCAAGAATTCCAATGGAACACCATCGTAAACAGCGACAGTGTCGCAATAGACGGCATTGATACGGGCAGGTAGACACTCCATAGCACCCTCAGATGGCCCGCCCCGTCGATAAGAGCCGCCTCCTCCAGTTCCAGCGGAACCGTCCGAAAGAAATTGAGCATCAGGATCATGTTCCATACACTAACGGCTGGAGGCAAAATCAAGGCCCACATCGTATCGATCATGTGCAGCTTGCTTATCAGAATATACGAGGGAATGAGCCCCCCTGAGAACAGCATCGTAAAGACGAAGACCCAAATGTAGATTTGACGCCCCGGAAACCGGTGGCTCGTCTTCGATAGGCTGTAAGCGGCCATCGTGATGACCGCCATGGAGATCACCGTACCGAGCACCGTCCGCTCTGCGCCAAGCCTCAAGGAATGCAGGAATGCGGTGTTGCCGATCGTCTTCGCATATGCATCTGTCGTAAAGCCGACCGGCCAGAAATTGACGAGATTGGCCGTAGCCGCCGCACGCGAGCTGAAGGACAGCGCAAGCACGTGAAGAAGAGGAAGAATGCAGACAAGCGACAGGACAGTAAGAAAGATCGTGTTCCCAAACGTAAAGATGGTATAGCCCTTCGAACGATAGCGCATGGTCGACCCCCCTTAAAAAATCCGGTAATTCGCAAGCTTGAACGCCATTCGGTAACTGATCACGATCAAGACAAAGCCGATCGCTGATTTGAACAGCCCGACCGCCGTTCCGAAGCTGAATTGTCCGCTGTTCAAGCCAACCCGATAGACAAAGGTATCGATGATATCCCCATGCGAGTACACCAGCGGATTGTACAAGTTCAGGATTTGGTCGAAGCCGGCGTCCAGGATTCGTCCGAGAGACAGCGTAGCGACAACGATGACGATGGGCATCATGAGGGGAATGGAGATCGAGATCACCTGCTGCCAGCGGGAAGCCCCGTCGATTTCAGCCGCTTCGTATAAGGCCGGGTTGATTCCCACCAGCGTGGCCAGGAAGATGATCGCGGAGAAGCCAAATTCCTTCCACACGTCGCTCAGAACGACCGTAATTCGGAACCATTGGCCGTCCCCCAGGAAGAAGATGCTGGGGATGCCGAACCCATTTAGAGCCCGGTTGACGATTCCGCCTTCCGTTGACAAGATATCGATCAGGATGCCGCCCAGGATGACCCATGACAGAAAGTGCGGCAAATAGACAAGCGTCTGTACCACTCTCTTGAAATACGTTTTGTGCACTTCATTCAGGAGCAGAGCGAATACGATCGGGATCACCAGGTTCATGATCAGTTTGAATCCGGCAATGATCAGCGTGTTCCAGATGACCTGCTTGCCGTCCGGGTAAGTGAACAAATACCGGAAATGATCGAACCCGACCCAAGGCGACCCCTTGATCCCGAGCCACGGCTCATAATCTTGAAACGCAATGACAGCCCCGAACATCGGAATATATTGAAACACGATGCTAAAGAGCAAAGCCGGCAGCAGCAACACATGAAACGGCCACGTTTTTCGCCAATAGGCGGCCATGAGCGCTCCCTTCCTTTCCTTGGAAAAATAGAGGAGGAGCAAGCCAAGGCTGCGCTCCTCCGTTTGCATGTTCATTCTTCTTCAACTGCAGCTGTTAATGGCAAGCGTTATTGGTTCTTCGCATACCAGTCGTTGACTTCGTCTGTGATCTTCTGGCCGCCGTTATCCAGCCATTGCTTGACGAACTCGTCGAAGTATTCGATTGGCTTCTCCCCGTAGATGATCTTCAGGTAGCTCTCGGTAGCGAGCTTCTTCAGCAGCTCACCCTTCGATTTCATCGTCGGTGTCATCGGACCGGTGTAATAGTTTTTGCCTTCGTTGACGGTTTGATTGATTCGGACACCTGCCGCATCGAGCTGCCTCTTCTTCATCTGTTTGACATCCGTTTCAATGGAGGTAACCGGTTCCGCATTCGGATCGGCCAGGAACTTTTTGACCGCTTCCACGTTGGAATGCGGAATGCTCGTAAAGTTGCCGAGAATATTCGTCATCATGAAGCGAATGTCCAGGGTAGCGCCGTCCTTAAGCGGCCATTGATCGGCCGGAACGCCTGCTGCCTCGAAGTTGCTCTTGATGATTTTTCCATCCTGTTTCACGTAATCGTAGCCTTCATGATACCCGTCCTTCCAACGCGGATCGAAGTAGGGGTCTCCGGCTTGCTCCAATTTCTTGGCGAAAATCTTGTTAAAGTAGGCGAACCAGGCTTCGATCTGATCGAAGTCCTTGTTGAATACCGTGAAGCCTTGAACAATGGGCTTCTCTGCACGGCCCACCAATCCGGTCGGACCGGTCGGAAGCGGATACGGCTCAAAATCGGCCTTCGGGTTATTCTTGGTCGCATCGCCTAGCGGCCAGTCGCCCATCCAGAACGGGCCGAACATGATGCCGGCTTTGCCGCTCGCCGTCAGCTCGGCGGCTTTGGCGGGGTCCTTAATGCCGGCTTCCGTATCGATGTAGCCCTTGCTCATCCAGTCCCTCATCTTTTGCAAATACAGCTTCGCATCCGGATGGATAGCGCCATAGCTGAGCTTGCCGTCCGCTCCCTTGTTCCAGAACAGGCTCACGTCATACGTATTGATCATTTGATCCGTAAGAGCGGAGACGATGGCATCCGTCTGCCCCATCCAGGTCCACGGGCCTTCCTTAAGCGGCACAGCCAGGCCAATCGTGTCCTTTACCCCGTTCTGATCGGGATCGTTATCCGTGAACTGCTTGAGAACGTTTTCAAATTCGTCCAGTGTCTTCGGCGGCTGAAGGTTCAGATTGTCCAGCCAGTCCTTACGAATCCACATCACGGTGCCTTCGTCACCCATGAAGAAGGCCGGCACACCGTAGATCTTGCCGTCTTTTTTGACTTCGCCCAGCGCATACCCGTACTTCTCCAGGAGCTTCTTGTACTCGGGATGCGCATACTTCTCGATGGCTTCGTCGAGCGGCATCAGCTTGTTGGCGGCGAGCAGGCTTTGCAGCGGGTCCCCGCTTGCTGCGAAGGCATCCGGCAGCTTCGCCCCGCTGGAGAGCAGGAGGCGCAGCTTCGTTTGGTAATCCTCCGGTTTGGTCACAATGAAATCGAATTTCACGTTGATGCCCATGTTTTCTTTCATCCAGCGGGTGTTCGCGTTGTCCTCCATCGATTCCCCGGCCTTAAACGCGTTGCCGCGGGAGGTCCCATCGTCGACAATAGCCGTCGTAATGGTAACGGGAGGATCAAACTTCTTGTTCCACAGCTCTGTTGCTTCTCCCGTCTTTTGGGTTTCGGATGGGCTGCTGCTGGTTGTAGCGGCCGGGCTTGCTTTCTGATCATTGCTCTTGTTGCAAGCGCTTAACGTCGGCAGCGCTCCAATAACAATGCAAAGTGTTAGTAATCTTGCAGCCTTCGCATAACGACTCATAAAATACCCCTCTCTTTGGCATTGGCGGTACAATCAAAATTATAGAAACTCCGAGGGAGTGCGTATATATTCCATTTTTAACGTCATATCGCAAAACGCACATTTGCTTCCACGAACCAGGCAAATGAAAGAACGCAAAAAGCCCGAGCTCAGAAAGCTCAGGCTTTTGCACTGCTGATCGGATTTCGACTGCAGCTCATCGTTTCTGCAAATACTCATCTGTTATCATCCGGCAGGGATCCTTGGCGTCATACTCCGTATTGATCAAATACTCAATAAACAAATCCTCCACTTCCATGCTGTCTATGGATGCGTAATAGCCAAATACCTCCTCAATCAACCCTCTCCAATTCGGATCGTGCAGGATTCGTCTGGCCAGCTTGAGCGCTCTCTCCGGCTCTTGCAGCTGCAGCTTCTTAAAAATCATCTCCAGCTCGAATTCGGCATCCTCGTCCCGCCTGCCCATCACATCCTCAATTTGTTCATTCGAGGTATCATCTGCCATATCCGAAAACGCAATGGATAGATAGTCCGGGTAGTTTCGTCTGCCGAAATCATAAGGTGGGGGAGTCGCCTCCTGCTGCCATGCCTTCTTGCAATCACGAAGGAAATCCTCCACCTCCTGAGCCTCAAGCTGGGGTTTGACGGAGTTGCTCGTCTTCTCCAAATAAGCCGCAATCCTCTCCGGTCTTTGAAACAGGTCGAGGGAGTAGAGTTTTCCGCCGGCATAGAGTCTGTTCGGTCTCTTGTCCAGGTCATAGCCCAAGCCCGTCACTTTAATAATCGTTAAGCAGTCGATTGTCTTGTTTTCCAGATAGGCGGCTGTTGCTCGGTGATGTCCGTCCAGCAGGGTACTCATGAATCCATCGTAGTAATAGGCGAGTCCGGTCATGACTTTTCCATTCCGAATCAACTCTCGGTAATAGGCAACTCGATCTTGATTCAAGCCTTGAAGGCTCTGGGAGGGAAGCAGAAATCGAGGTGTACCGGGATAAGAATGAAGCTTGTAATAAACTTCGGCTGCTGCTATATACGGCTTCTTGGAACTCGTTAAGTTCCAGAAAAACCGATCTGTTCCATCCGTTGGAATCGTCTCGATGCGGGTTAACAAGTAGTACCCGTCTTCCAGGATCGACAGCATCGGCTTCATCGGGTCAAAAGCTTCCCGAATGTCGCTCCCCAGATCTTGTGTGCCTTTGATGGTGTCGATCAGGCTCCGGGTAACGTTCTCCTTGCCCAACCCGATACTTAGAACCTTGGCACAGGTGGGGCAGTACATTTCATCTCCATAGCTGTTGATTAACGGCTTGTTATCCAATAGCAGAAATTCGCAGGGCTCCCCGTTCTTGTCCCTCCCATAACGAATGGACAACTTTCCCAATCCTTTATTCACACGGAATAAAAGAGCGTCCTTCCCCCATGGTTGGTTTACGCCAGGAATGAAATCTTCGTACTCGATCGGTTCTGCAAAAAAATTGAGTTTCATAAGATCCCTCCTCCAGTTGGTCTTATTATCTCGAATGAAGCAGCTCCTGAGAAGGGCACAAGTATGGCGAGGAAGGGCTGTATACCAACGAACGCTCTGGTGAAGTGTTCGACCTTCCACGAATAAGAGGCGCAGCCATTCGTTCGGCTGCGCCCCCCCTTTCCACCCTCATTCCGTCGCTGTCCAAAGGTCCAGCGCCAAGGAACGAATCACTCCATGCGGATGATTCCGATAAGCTCGGAGCCGATTTGCGCACTCGGCATTCCAGCCTCGTTCTTCTCCGGCCGCTTGAAGCACAGTAAGCCCGATGGCTGTCGCCTCGTAACTCTCGCTGGCTTCCAATGTGTCCACAACAATCAACAGGTTGTTCGGCTCCCAATAGCCCTTGCTGTTCCTCAGATTGTCCATCACTTGTCTGGAGGCAGCGGACAGAAGATAAGGCTGCTGCTTCAAGCATCGGGCCACACGGGTCAAATCATCAGCAGCGGCTCCTGGGTGATTCCAATCGATAATAGCGATCTGCAAGGAGATGACCAGTTGCTGCAAGGTCTCCTGAGGAGCAAGAACGTCCATTAGCTCCCGGAACAAGGGAGCGAGAGGGAGCCGCGTGGTCAGGGGAAGCGAGGCCAGTCGCCCAATCAGCACCGCCAACCGCTGCCGGTGCGGTAGATCCCGCTCAGGGGAAGCATTCCATTCTGCTTTTATGGAGGCGTCCGCCAAATCACGGACGATATCCACAACCCGTGCACTTCCCTTGCCATCTCGTACCGCTTCGAGAAGTGCGTTCATGGCGCTACGCCAGCGGACACCGTCCTCCAGATTTAGAATCGCCTCTCCGGCTGCGGCCGCCACGATCTCCTCCTGTCCCACCGTCCATTGACCCAGTGATTGGAAAGCGGTGTGTCCCACTGTCGCGTCTGCATGGCCGGCGACGGCAAGAAGGAGGGTCAGATAGCGAGCTCGAAACTCCATGGGAAGCTCTGCTGGCCGTTGAGCCAGCAAGCTGACGGCGATATCGCGCTGCGGAGAAGCGGCCATGGCACTCAAGATCATCCAACTGCGTTCATCGTTCAGCAGTTGCTTCGCGGCATGTCCGATGGCGATGACGACGTCCTTATGGGCTTGCGGCTTCTCAAACTCCTTCAACAGAAGCTCCATGCTCTGAGGGCTTCGATAAGCTCCCAGAAGCCGAATGGCTTCCTTGCGCACCGTGATCTTTAGCTTGTCCCGAGATAGAAGCGTCTGAAGCTGGTTGACCACTAGGAGCGGACTTATCCTGCGGATACAGCGCGGAACCGAGTACATGGCTACACGAGCCCGGTCGCCCTCCACATGCTCCAGAAGAAGGGGAAGTGCCTTCTCCGGCGATTCGGTTAACGACAGAGCATGCAGCGCAGCTTCGGCCATATACACATCCTTATCGCCAAGCAACTCCGTCACCCGTTCCGGCCAAAACTCAGGCATTCGTGCCATCGCACGAATCGCCATGGAACGTTCATGCTGGCTGCGCTTGGCGTCAAAGGCGACCCGTTCCAGCAAAGCGCGAAATGCCTTTTGCTGACGCGGCAGCCAGCGGTGAAACCCATCCAAAGCCGGAAGGAGATAGATGGTTTTGCCCGACAGGAATTTGCCTTTGATCACAGTGCCTGCCAGGAAGGGATCCAAGTCTTCCTGCCGTTTTCGGTGCAGATGATCAAACACTTCCCTTACGGTAATAAACGACTTATCTTGAGACAGCAATTCGCGTACTCTAGCGTCGCGTGTCTGAGGCGAAGCAAGCCAGTATCGAGCAGCCTGAGCAGCGGTAGAAGCGGACTTCACCTCTGTTGCCTCCTGCAGCATGCTTTGCAGCTTCCTCAGCGAGTACCCCCGTTTGCCGAACCAGGCTGCGAATTGCAGCATGAGGTTGTAATTCTCTCTTTTTGCTTCTTCTTTCAGAAAGGGAGCCAGCCTATCAAATAGCAGCGCTTCCATTCCAGAAGGCAGATGCAGGCTAGAGAAAGACGGCAGCACCAGTTGGCCGTTCTGCTTCATCAGCTTTGTGAGCGTGCGCAGAGCAAAGGCAAAGAGCTCGTCCTGGGGCTGGGAAGCATGCTCGCGCATCAAGCCGAAGGCCCATCGTTCGACTTGCATTCGAGTCGAATAAGAAGTGTCCCGCGCTTCTACTACGCTGTCTATCAGCAGTTCCAGATCGGAAAGCTGCTCCGCCTGGTAGAGGAAGGCCGGGCTATTGGCCAATTCGGTGAACACGGCACACCGTACCGGGTCCTGATCGTTCTTGATCCTCTTCAAGAACGCGACGGTCGTCTGCATTCCCCGCCTTGACAGTGCCGTACACTTCACCAGCTGGGCCAAAGCCGCAGCCCGTTCATCCGCAATGGAAGCAGCGGTCGCCTGCTCCAATGGCTCTCGGGCATGCTCGACCAGCCGACGCGCGGTGATGCGGAGTGTCCTCTCCCGACTATCCTTGATTTCGCGAAGGCCCAGCATCCGGTTCGCTTCCTTGTCGCGCAAGGCATGGGGCAGCTCATCAAGCAACTGCTCAGGGAAGACGCGTGCGGCGCGGGCATCCTCATCGTAAGCGGCTTCAAACAATTCGCATCGTTGGGAAGGTGCCAAGCGATGAAGCATCTTGGCGAGGTGATGCGGCTGATCGGCAAGCAGGACCGCTATAGCGGTCCACTGCTCCAGGGTGAAATAGCGTCTCTTCTTCAGAACACTTTCCGGCACGCCCTGCTGGATCAAGTCCCCCCGCGCTTCTTCCCGCGTAAGCAACCGATAGACGGCATTCGCATCGAAGCGGATTAAGCAGCCCAAGTTCTGCCTCAGCACAGGATGCAGGTAATCCTTCGGGCCGTGCTGCAAGGCGCAGGTGAGCACCACCTCTGGCTTCAGTCGGCTAAGCGCATCCATAGCAGACGAGAAGCGCCACCATACCCGATTCTTCTCGCGAATAGGTTCATTCTCCAGGGCCGTTTGGAAATAGGCGCCCATCACCTCCGGATGACGTTTGGCGACGTCGTTCCAATTGGAGACCGCGTAGCCGATCACCTCCAGCCACTCTCGAACCATCGCTTCCCCGCAGGCAGATAGAAGAATAGCGGCTTCTTTCGCTCCCCATCGGGTGTACACCGTAGGCAGCAGGCGCTCTGCCACTTCTTGGCGATTGTGAATGGACAGGCTGCGAAGGAAGTGAACCCGCCCCTCCGGTGATAGGCTCTCCCGTTGCAGCTCTTTCTCGATTACTTCAGTGGAAGCGGCCCCGGCGAGCAGACCCGCCGCCCGCTTCCGAACACCAACAGCCGAATGCTGGAGTGCCGCCTGTATCAGAGGCACGTCGCGAGTCGCCTCCGCACCGGTCAACGCCAGCTGCGCTTCATAGGAGCCGCCCTCCAGCAAGGAGGAGAGCAGGCGGGAATACGCGGCGGCATCCTTGTTTTCCCGGCCCAGCAGGGCGACTTCCTTCATCCGATCGGAGTAACCTAGTGAATCCAATGCTTTCAGCAGTTGAGTTTTATCCAGATGTTTCGGATGGAACATGACAAACAAGCTCCCCTTCCCATGATCACTCTTGAATGAAGACATACGTGTGATCCGTGGACCGTTCTTCATCAAAGCGGAAATTCAACCGATGAAACGCCTGAATCCCCTCTACAAAGTCGATTTGGTGCTCCGCCATGAAGCGGACCATCTCGCCTCGGGCCATCTTGGCTAAGGTTCCTTTTTCTACAACCTTGCCGTCCACATCCTGCCCGAACACGCATGTGACAAAGCGAGTCTCCTTACTCAGGTAAGGAGAAATGCTCTTACTGTATTCCTTGGAGGCTAAATTCAGAATGCAGCGGCTCTCCGACTCCAGCTGATCCGTAAGCTTCCGGTTCCAGAACGGATAGAGCGAACAGAAATCTGGCCCCTCCAGCTTCGCCTGCATCTCCAGCCGGTAGGGGACAACGCCGTCAAAAGGCCGCAGCATCCCGTAAAATCCAGACAAGATGCGCAAATGCTCCTCAAGGTACTCCAGCTCCTGCTGTTCAAACACGCCTGGCGCTAGGTGCTGGTATTGAAGACCTTCATAGGCAAAGAGAGCCGGTGTGACTTGGCGGGTTAAGTTCATCTTCCGAAACCGCTCCACGTTCAGCGTGGCGATGGCATCGTTGCACTTCCATAACGACTTGGCTTCCTCATAGCTTAGCTTTTGGATTAGGGCCAAGAGCGTTTCCGACTCGCGGATAAATTGCGGCAATTGGCGGCTGCCCAAAAAATCGTTGTCGGACTTCATTTTTTTGGCAGGTGAAATCAGTACCCTCATGATCTTCCTCTTCCTCAATCAACCTGTTCGCGTTAGACGCGGAGCATACCGCGGAAACCTCTCGCCCCATAGTAAGATTCCGCCCCGTTGTGATACAGGAAGACGGTATCGTAGCGTCGATCGCAAAAGAGAGCTCCCCCAAGCTCCCGAATGCGGGCAGGCGTCTGCACCCAACTGGAGGTCTTCAGATCGAATGCTCCGATGGCTTGCAGGCTCCGGTATTGCTCTTCCGTTAGGAGCTCCACGCCCATGGCTTCTGCCATCCCGACGGCGCTATTTTGCGGCTTGTGTTCCTTGCGGGACTCCAATGCTTCCGGGTCGTAGCACACGCTCCTTCGCCCCTTCGGACTCTCCGCTGAGCAGTCACAGAAGAGATACTCGCCCGTCTCCGCGTTCAAATCCACCACGTCCGGTTCGCCGCCTGTTCGCTCCATCTCCTGCAGCGACCACAGCTTCTCGTCATGTGCCTCGAGCCTTGCTTGTACGTCCGTCCAGTTCAGCTCTGGATGACGCGGCTGGTTTTTCTCGAATCGAGTTTTTAACGTGGCAAGGAGTTCTTCCCGCTGGTCCGGCAGAAGAGCTTTTGAAGGTTCGATGTTAGCGTTTGTCATGGTCCACGGCTCCCTTTTCGTAATTTTTAGGTGTCAAAATGATTAAATGTAGTGGAGTCCAGCACTTTATGCTGGACAAACCCTCGTCGATCCTTGAAGTAGGAGTAGGTTTGTTCCTATTGTACCATAGAGGCAGGAAGCAGAAGGAATTCACCCATGGCTGCATCACGCCCGGATCAGTTCTGCCGAGAGGTCATGATACCTTTTGTTTGAAGGAGTGGGCGTAGCCTGAATGACCGTGACGATCTTTTGCTGCGGATAGACGTTCAGCTCCTGCCCGCCACATAGAGGCAGTCTTTGGCATTTACCCCTTTGGCCAGCTCCTTCGCCAGCTTGATGCGTTGGCTTTCCCCGCCCGAAATGGTGGGGGTTTTTTGACCCAGCGTAAGATACCCCATCCCCACGCGCTGCAAGGTGGTCAGCATGGAACCAATCTGCTTGTCCTTTCCTTGGAAAAAGGCAGTCGCCTCGTCTACGGTCATGGCAAGAATATCTCGAATGGTTTGGCCGTCTACCTTCACCTGCATCGCTTCCGCTGTAAATCCGGAACCGCCGCAGCTGTCGCATTCCACATCCACATATTGGCCGAAGCCAACCGGATAATGGACGACTCCTTCTCCTTTACAGAAGATGCAGCCGCCTTCTGCGTTCACCGAGAATCGCCCGGCGGGAAGCCCGCTTTCTTTGGCGTAGAGCGCGCGGACTCGGTCAAACATGCCCGTATACGTAGCCGGACAGGACAATCGGCTGCCGCCGATCGGTTTTTGGTCGATAACCAGGCACTTGTTCAGGTACTCCGTACCATAAAGCCGGACACCCGAATCCTCCTCATCATCCCCATCCTCCTCGTCGTCCTTCTCTTTGGGGTGGAGCACTTCCTTTAGCTTCGGGACAAGCGTGTCCGAAAGGAGGCTGGATTTCCCACTGCCCGAAACTCCGGCAATCCCAACCATGACACCTAAAGGAAATTCAACGGTTACCTGTTGAAGGTTGTGCCGGGTCGCATTCTCGATTCGAAGCTTCTTCGCATTCACGACCGGTCGAAATTCTGTGCGAATGTCCCGTTCGCTCTCACTTGTTAAATAGGGTGCCGTCTTGGAAGCTCGACACCCCAAAAACTCTTCCGGTCCCAAATCAATGAGATAGTCCGCACAGCGCATGAAGGTGGCATCATGCTCAACCGCCACAACCGTGTTTCCGCGTTTCACAAGACCTTTTATGATATCCATTAGCTTTTGCTTTTCGATTTCATGCAAGCCGATAGTAGGCTCATCAAACACAAAAATCATGGAATCCATATCGGCAATAATGGTGCTGGCGAGAAAAAGACGCTGCAGTTCACCACCGGACAAGGTGGGAATGGGGCGGGCCAAAGCCAAATGATGCAGCCCCACATCCATCAGACAGTCCAGCTTCGTCATGACTTCGGTAAGCAGTTGGGAAGGCTTTATCTCAGCACTCTTCAAAAACTCGCCCAACTCGCTGATGGGCATCTGCTCCAGCTCAGAGATGGTTCTCCCTGCGATCCAGGTATGGGCTGCCTGTTCCCCAAGCCCGCTCCCGTTGCATTTCGGGCAAGATCCCTTATGCAGGATCCCCGCTTGGGACAACAGCCAACGCTGCCTGCCGCTGATATCCTTGTTCTTCCCGATGGATAACAGCCAGGGAACGATCCCGCCCAATCACCGAAACCCCGCTCCCCAGGCATTGGACGCACATGCCCTTGGCCGAATTTCTCTGAAACATTTCCATCGCGAGCGGAATGCCGTCCTCATACTCGGGAGCACGTTCTCCATACTGTGCAAACAAGATAGCCAGCAAGCTCCCGAGTTTGGTGCGAGTGCCCACGGTGCTGCGCGGATTGGACTGCCGAATCATTCGCTGTTCCACCGCTACCGTTGGGGAAAGCCCCGTCATCCTGTCGAAGGTCGGGATGCTGTCCACCAGAAACGACGTGCCGGAAAACATGAGATAGCGGCGTTTGCCCTCCTCATACAGGGTGTCAAAGGCAAGGCTGGACTTCCCGCTTCCGGACACACCGGTAATAACCGTCAGTTTGTTTCTCGGTATTTTTACATTGATTTCTTTCAAATTATGGATTCGAGCGCCATGGATTTCGATAAACTCAAGGAGGGGAGCGAACCATTCAAAGGTGCAAAAAACGCCGTCATATAAGCGTGTATCGATCTTTTCGAGAAAGAGATCCTCGTTGATGGAATATAATTTCGAACTAGCTTGAAACGCACGAATCGCTTTATATAGATCACGGGCCACCTCCGCGTTGATCTCCCGGTAATGATGTCGCCCGATGTAATGAAATCGGATGCAGAGAGGTAACTCCAGCTTTTCTTCAACAAATCCATCTTGTTCCCCTCTATTTTATGGGTCAGCCCATAAAAGACTCCATCGTCCTTGGCATGAAGAAGTTGGGGACGGTGAGTATCCCAAAATTCCAAGGCTGCTGCCGGAGCAAGCCTTCGCGCATTCCGATAGGGGATCGCATATTGCCTTCCCGCCAGAAATAACGGCGGCATGTACACAACCTCCGGCTCAAACAGCAAGCCGTTCGAATAACAGCCCAATCCCTTCACGTTCAACGCAGGAATGATTTGAGGGGCACCGGATTTTTTCGGTAATCACCGGGGGTGAGGCCAAATTCATTCTTAAACGCTCTGCTAAAGCTCTGCTCGTGCTCAAACTGACAGCGCAGCGCGATCAGCAAAATGCTGCTGTCCGAGTTTAGTATCTGCTCAGCCGCATAAGCTAATCGTCTGGAGCGAATGTAGGTCGCGAGAGGCAAATCAAACGCAAATTTAAAGAGCCTTTGCGGGTGGGCTTTCGACAGGCCCAGGCAGGCGGATAGGGAAGCAATGGAGCTCTCGGAGTCGGCCGAGATGTCGATTTCGATCTTCTGGATCAGGTTGTGAAGGAACTCAGCATCCATCGGGTTATCATTCCTAATCAGGAAGTAGGTTTGCTCACAGCTTCTCTACGGTTTCCTTAAAGCACGCGAGTCTGTTTTCATAGAGAAGCGGATCTGTTTCATAATTCAAATGATCCAGACCGATCCATACATGAAAGGTGTTTTCGAATGTGTGGAAATCGCCAATGGAATGATCGGTTCGGTAGTGCTCCATAAATGCATTCTTGAACGCTGTATACTCTGCATCGTTGTAGTAAAATTTCATCCAGTACGTCATTCTGGATAGATCCGCAATCCAGTTATAAGACATGGCGTCATCCCAATCAATTAGCGTAAGGCCTCCCTGAGGATCAATCATGACGTTCTTGGTGGACAAGTCGCCATGATTTAATACGGCGGGAAGGCTTTCGCATAACCGAAGCCGGTCCATAACCGGTTTCTTGATCTCCTGCAAGTGGCTCTCTTCAAACAGCCTCTTGCTGATCAAATCACTCGAAATTTCGTCGTATTTCTCCTCCATAAATTCAATGAAGGAGCCGCAGCTTGCAATGCCACTGCCTATGTAGCCATAGTTTTCGATTGGGATCCGATGTACCCTTGAAACCAAGCGTGCGAACTGCTTATAAAATTCCTTTCCCGATTCCAAGTCAAAGTTCCGATGATCCGCTGTAACGCCTGGCAGACATTCCTCGAGCAAATATCCGTTCTCAAAATAAGGATCGCATCGATCAAAGGTGATCAGCTTGGCGCAATCGATCTGATGCTCAATCAGCTTCCGATTGACGAAAAGAAGCTTTTCATCCTCGGGCCACGATCTTTGCTTGTATTGTTTGAAAATATACGGCTTGGTTCCCACGAGGAGCTTATAGACGTAGTTATTCGGGACGTTTTCCATTTTTTCGATCTTATCCACTTTGGCATGCAAGAGTTCCTCCACTTTCTCTCTGATGCGAGTGGTCCGTTGTTCTTCCATATTCCTCCTTGTCCTCCCTTATCATTGACGTTACTGAATGATGATTCCCATAAGCCCTACAAAAACGGGAGCTTGATGACTAGCAATCAGACAACCATCTAAATCCTCCGCATCCACACTCAACGTATCAAAGTGACAATCGCTCAGATCGACTCCCTTTAGCTTCGCCCCGTTTAGAAAAGCTTGATCCAGATTACAACGGGTAAAGGCTATCTTTTGAAAAGCAGCCGTGTAAAAGTCAGCGCTGATGAAAGAGCAATCTTCAAAGCTTGCCTGCTTAAAAGACGCGTAACGAAAATTCGAATAATCCGCGATACAAGTTAGAAAGCGGACATGTTGGAATCTGCTTTTGGAGAAGTCGGTTCCAATGAGTTTGCAGTTTCTAAATTCAACACGATGAATAAAGGAAGAGGAAAAGGTTACATTTGAAAAATCGCACTTCTCGAAAACAACATCGGTACACTCCATTTGCTCCAACGAGGATTCCGAAATGGTTACATTTCGAAATACCATTTTCTCAAAGGAAACCCTGACCGCTTCCTGATACTCCAGTGCACAATGTTCCATGACCCCATTGCTGATTTCATCTTTGGATTCCAAGGAGTCAATCGTCGTTGCTTCTAACAGCTCAACTGAACATTTAGGCTGTTCTATTTTCAAGTCCATCGTTTCCTCCAGGTTACGGGTATCTCGTATTCTAATTATACGACAAAGCAGGGTCTGATGTTTTTAAGGCCGTGAAGAGGGTTTTGGAAGGTTTTGCCGAATCCTTCTCTCTACCTATAAAATCACAGCAGGAGGGAATTCATAAACGTGCAACGAGATACTAGAACGACTGGCAATCCGCCCAACAGAGCAACGTCAGTCAATCCGTCCAATAGGGCAACACCTGCTCAAGCGGCAAACCGAACCGCGAACAGTCCATCCCGAGTAGGGAGCCCTGTCAGCCCTTCAGGCGGGACAGGACGTCCGTCGAATCCTGCAGGCCATCCCAATACGGTGGTTTGCCGAAAATGCAAATCCCCGCAGATTGTTGCCAATAAAAGAGGGTACAGCTTTGCGAAAATGTTCAAAACGCTGGGTTGGATGGCCTTATTTCCTATCCTTCTATTGGTGGGCGGGGTGCTTGTGACTTCACTTTTCTTGACGAATGTGAAAGTGGGCAGCGGCGGAAGTGGCATGAGTGGTAATTCGCTTGATGGTCTGGTCGCTATCATTGGAGTCATTTGTTGGATTTCCATCAGTTTGTCATTGCCCGTGAGTATTCTGGTCGGCTTTGCCGGGAGAAGTGAACTCGTCAACGGTTGCATGAACTGCGGTTTCAAATGGAGACCCGGAAAACGAAAGTAAATAGAGCAGGCCTTCTACGAAAGGGTAGAAGGCCTTTTTTATCATCACGCTTGGGGATGGGTCAATTGGAAATGGTCGGCTAGAGCTTGCAAGACCTCCTCACGAGTATCAGAGATCGTATCTTGGCGAACAAATGTAAAGAATCCGCTCTCGGTAAACTCGTCGATCTGATTGCCTTGAGAACTCTATTTGCACATTGCCACTCTCCGTTTCCAACGAATCATTCCAGTTTTTTTCTCATCACGATTTGACCGTCCTGCTTGGTCACCTCGATAAATCCAGCCTTCTCATACAGCCGAATCGGGCCATTGAAATCGTAATCCACCCGTTCCTCTTGCACCTGGGCATACGCTTCCACCGCTGTAAAGCCCTCCGCTCTTGCATCAGCGCAAACCTTCTCCAGGAAAGCAGCAGCGACACCCTTCCCGCGATAATCCGGTGCGATGGCAAAACAAACGATCGACACGGTCTTGCCACCATTGCTTTGGCGAGCCGACTCAGGAATCCAGTTGGCATAGCGGTCCCTGTCTCCCGCATTGCACCATCCGATGGCTTCATCTCCGTCAAACGCCAAGTAGCCGTGTATCTTCCCTTCGGCTAATAAGTCTACCGCGTACCGACGGAGGGTTCCCTTCACATCGTTTCCAAACTCACTTATCATCTGCTGCTCGGTCGAAGGGTCCATACTCGGCCCTGTGCAGTAGCAGGGGCCGCAAGGGTTGTTGTCTTCAAACGCACGATGGTCAAAGAAATCGAGATAGTCCGATGTTAAGTCAGCCGTTAAAGGCTTGATAACCAAATTCATAGCGAATCGTCCCTTCCACATTTTATGCCAAATCTATCACAGATCCTGCGACAACCCTATGGCATTGTTCACATAAAATATGTTGATAATAGAAAAAGAAAGCGATATTCATAGAAAGTAGCAGGTCATTTTTCTAAGATCGGAGGAAACGGAAATGTACGCAGAAACAGAACGTTTGCTCGTCCGCGACTTTGGTTTAGAGGACGTGGAAGCTTTGGCCAAAATCAAATACGATCCGCAGGTGGTGGAGTATCTCCCGGGCTTCATTAAGCGAGACGCGAGTCATCAAGAGATTAAGGAAGCCATTGCGTACTATGATCGCGTAAAGGGGACAGGGAATTACGAGGAGGAGGTTCTTTATGCGATCGTTCTTAAGGAAAGCCAGGAGATCATCGGCGTGATCACGATATCCGACTCTTCCTTCTTGTATGAACTCCAGGTTGGGTGGGTGGTACGAGGGGAACACTGCGGAAGAGGCTACGCTTCAGAGGCAACGATCGCGTTGACCGACTATCTGTTCCATTCCGGTCACTATGACTATCTCATTGCCGTTATGGATGTCGACAATCCGGCATCCTATCAAACCGCTTTGAAAAGCGGATTTTTGCTGTTCGAGAAAAGAACGGTGTATGATTACAAATACGGAAGATACTGCGACGACTATTATTACTTTCGAAAATTCAATCCGAACTCAAAGGTAAAATATCGATTTTATGGTGAATTAGAGTATGATGGTCGACACTCATAAATGGAGGTACTCCTTTTGGAGCACCTCTCATTTTCACAATGTACTGCGTCGTAGTTCATAGAAGTACTGCACGATGGGATGCTTTCCTTTCATCTTCTCGGACATGTTTAAAATTCGTTTTTTTCCCATTCTCCTGTCCACGATAGCGAGAATATTCAATAAGATCTCCTTGCTCTCGAAGTTTTCCTCCAAAGACGTAGATAAAAACTTAGTTGCGACAACGGTAAAATTGGATCTGCTTAAGGATGCCTGTGCGGACAAGAGTTCCTTCGCAAGCTCGGTTATCTTCCTATTTCTTGCAATCACGGATAACCGATCTTCCGGTACGGTTCCCTTGGTCTCTTTTCGGATCGCTTCCAGTTCCTCCTTGCTGATGGGGACCTGGATATCCGGGTCATTCTTAACTTCCTGTTCCGTCTGATACCAGCGGATGGGGTTCGTTCGATCATTCATATTGAGTATGTTCTTCTTATCTACAACAAGATAACAATTCCCTGCTTTATCGGATAAATAGCGGTAGCTGGTTGCTCCGTATTCGACTCTACCCTGTAAGGAAGGACTGAGAAAACTCTCCAGCTGCTGCTTCAATTTGCTCCAAGACATGGTTCCTCCTACTTCTCAAGGCCTTCTCCCGAATTGACGGCTGTCAGGCCTTCCATACTAATTATTTTTATTCTGTCTTAGTGTTTCCAATCTTTTTGCCCGCCTAACCGCTTCTTGTAAAAACTCCTTCGCCGTTAAAGCCTCGTAATCCCAATTCATGGCTTCTATCGCGGTTGCTCCCGTGTAATTCGTTGCTGCAATGTTCTTCATGGTGGTAGACCAATCAATCGATCCGTCGAAGGGTAATCCGTGTTGAGCATGGCTTCCGTTATCATCATGCAAATGCAGGGCCATCAAACGGGACCCGTACAGGGATAACAAATCTTGGTCCGGATAGTAGTGGTCGTGATGTCCACTATCGTAACAGAACCCGATCCGCTTGGAATCTACTTGCTCCAGTACATAGGCCAAATTGGTGAGGTTCCATAAGTTCTCCAGCGCGACCTTCACGCCAAGTCGCTCCGCCATATCCGCCATTGTCTTGATACGGTCTAGCCCTATTGCCGTATGCGGATGGTTCTCATCGGGCAGATGCACCACCATCGTCGAAATCTCAAATTCCGCGCAATCTGCAATACCTTGCAGATAACAATCGGCTAAGGCTTCCCCGTCCAGATTGTCCAGCCAGAGGTCATTTTGGTTCTGGACCGGCGCATGGATATTCTCAATAAAGAGCCCCGCTTCTCGCGCCATTTGCGGCCCGTTGCGGTAATCGCCTCGACCGGAATGGTCACGACCGAAGCCATCGCTCCACCACAGCATAACACCATCAAATCCGACTTCTTTTATTGCTTGGTAACGCTCCTTTATGGGTAGTTCATAGCCAAACCAATCATAAATGGTAATCATAGTCCGCTCCCATTCGCCCTATTGAAATTTTTGAGATACCATGTGGGTACAGGGTTATGCATATTGTTAAACCATTTCAATACTTCCTGGGTAAGCTTCAAAGTAACCGTACGTCCAAAATCTGAGTTGGCCGCCCAAGATGAAAGTAAAGCATTGTGGACGATCCTTCAAGAAATGGCGGCTTTCCTCGACATAAGCGAAAAAATGAGCGTCGCCGTCAATACGCAAGCCACACTTGTTATATTCCCATAGTTTCCTATCTATTTCACGGTTAAATTTTTCTGCCCATTCCTCTTGTGGTTCTGCTACGGGAATCGTATGTATCTTTTTCGCAATTTCACCTGACTGCAGCCCCAACGTATATTGCTCCGTTTTAGAAAGCAAGGTTTCCGACGACAAGGGCAATATGGTTTCTAAATCTACACCGTCAATCCAGCTTTGGATGGAATAAACGCCATCTTCGCAAGTACCGAACTCTATAGGAAGGCACATGGGAATATCCAATGCGGCAATCTGTTCCATTACAGAGAAGAGCCTTCTTTTGGTTTCATACTGAGAAGAAGGCGAAATACGGAGCAGATAATTTGTTCCGCCCGTTGTTGTGACGCAATATTTTGATCTTCCGACCAGCCTTTTGTGATCGGTTCCTTTTTCATAATAGATTCGTATACGATTCCAGTCGACATAGCCTTCTCCTCCAGAATGTGGCGCTGAACGGCCGTCCCGCATTGAAACTCACCTACATCTTTCACGTATATCCCTAATATTACTAGCGAAGAGGTCACGTATATGTCCGTTTTGAAAAAACGAAAGTGGATGTTAGGGTTGTCTGCCTTAGTCCTTATCGTTGTCGTTGCCATTACCATTTTCCTGAATATCATCATTCATTCGAATGTACCCAAACTTGCAGATGGAAGCATTGAGCAGCGGTATGCACAGCAAGGAAGGTATCCGGTAAAAATTGAAGAGGTTAAGGGCACGCACGGAGAAGCGTTATTTCGAATATACTACCCAGCCTTTCAAGGAGACGAGTCCTATCCTATTATATCTTGGGGAAATGGAACAGGGGCCACGCCGGATCGATATCATGAGCTCCTCACTCATCTTGCTAGCTGGGGATTCATTGTTATTGATTCCTATAGCACGACAACAGGAACAGGCCAAGAAATCGTGGATGCGATTGAGTATTTGAATAATGAAAACCAACTGGCAAATAGCTTGTTTTATCAAAAGGTGCAAATGGAGCAAATTGGAGTAGCCGGACATTCACAGGGGTCTACCGGGGTTATTAATGCTCATACCAACTATACAAGCGGATCGTTGATAAAAACCATTGTATCCATCGCTCTCCCGGATTTGAAGTATGCGGATCCAGAAGATGTGTATGATACAGCACGTATTGCCGTTCCTTTCCTTATTATGGGCGGTACACGGGATTTTCTAATCTCGCCGGTCTCAACGAATAAAGTAGCCTTGCACAATACGAACGCAAGTACGCCCGTAATGATGGGGATGGCAAAAGGGGCGGCTCATACAGCGATTGAAGGCAATGGAGGCAATCATAGAGGGTATTTGACAGCTTGGATGAGGTACTGGCTGTTGGATGATCAGGAAGCCATGAAGGCCTTTCATGGGGATGCTTCCGAAATGATGCATAATCCAAATTGGGTGGATGTTATCCAAGCAAATATGGATAGGTAATAAATCGTTTACTCCGTGACTCTCTTCAACTCAAATTGCGTTGCTTCCAGCATCAAGATCAGTCTATCATGATTCACATCCATGAAGCTCACAGGGATCGCAAGTCCGGTAGAAGAGTCGGAGACGCCTAGTATTCTTACCTCATCATTCATGCTTAGACTTGGCATATCGATTTTGTCGACTCGATAAAAGGAGTCCTTGTTATAATGGATTTCTCTAATGGAATAGAGCGGAGCTTTTAATTCATATTGATAAACCGGATAGTGTTCAAATCCTTTTGATGAATAAGAGTCTTTCGTGATTACAATTTCATTCCCAATGACGTTCTGTCCGGTTGGATATTCAGACGCATCATTATAAGAGTTTGCAAAGCCTAACAGCTTCTCAACCTTCCAGGTTCCATAGAAAAACGACTCCGTGTCCTTATCCAAATCCATGCTCCCTACATAAGGTTCCGTCGTATTCCTCGGAATAAGATCCTCTTCTATTCCGGCCTCCATGGATGGTTCAACCGTAGGGGGACTCGTTGAAGCTGCAGCATCTTGATGCTTTGATCCCGATGCAGGACTACACCCAACCAAACTGACGCACAAGATCGAAATGATCAAAATTGTTTTGATCTTCATGATTCACCCTCCAAGAAGAAGTCAATTTCCGGTATTTGCTAACACAAGAATGGACGGATTCCCCGTCTCTTTCGTTGCAAGAAAAAAGATGACTCCTGTGTATACAGGGATCATCTTCTCACCATTCCTTATTCTTCCACACCATCATTTCCCGAAGACAACTGGGCAATTATTTCACGGGATACCAACACGAGACGATGCTATTCATTTCCGCTTCGACCTTCGGGTCCGGCTTCCCGATTTTGCCGTCCGGCGAAACCTCGAATTCCCCGGAAATGGCTCCGTTCCATGTGTATCCTAGTTTCATCCCTATCCGGTGGCTGTCAAATGCTTCTCCCCTCGTATGCTCTAAAATCAACCATTTTGCCGTGTCTATCGTTCTTATGTACAGATCATGTTTCATAAATGCCTGTAGATCCGTTATATCGGATTCCATAAGGCAAAACGAACGCCGCCAGCCGCCTCTTATCTGGGAATCCATATCCATCGAACCAAAACACAGAATCGGCGCTCCGCACTTTCTATATTTATTCAGAATAGCCAGACGCCCGTCGGTCTTTAGCTCGTTCTCAAATTCTTCAGGGTTGTTATCCTGAGTCATAATTTTCGTAAATCCTAAGATCTTGAACTTGTTTTTGGTCACAATGCTCGCATGATACCCGCATTTCTCTTTACTTCCGGGAATTTCAACGGGTATATCTTCCGAAGGCACATAGGGTTTAATCGGCGTCAAATAATCAATCTGTATTTCAAAGCCGGGGTTCTGGAAATTGTAGAAGTTCAGTACCTCTTCCAAGTCGAGCCACATGCCGCCGAAGCTGTCGATTTCATTCATTGGCGGTTCACAACGCGCCAAGTTCCCCTCATAATCGACTTGATAGTTGTGGCTCTCATTGACCCAATCCTGCAGGCCAAGCACTTCGTATCCGTGATCCCCAAGAACATAAGCGGCGTATTGCCCTCCATGGAACTTTTTCTTGACGAGCGGATCGGGGAGCACCCATTCATCCGGAATGGATACCCATATCTCATAGCCAAAGCTTGTCCCCGTCGCGTTACTGTAGTCGATCTTGAAAAGCCGCAAATCGGGCTTATGCCTTACCAAATCGCTTTTCTTCACGAAATCGGTTATCGCCTGCCATGCCTTTTCTTCCGCTTTCTCTCCGGAAAAATAAGCGGATGCTACAGTCATCGGCGGAAGATACACGACCCGTACATCTTTCAGCTTGTTTAATACCTCCGTTGCTTTGTTCAAATCGTTCAGGGTCATGCTTTCTTTTACGTTTCTTTGGATCAAGGAGAGGGATCCAGCCAAATGAGCAATCGAATCATCACCTAAAAAATCAAGCTTCAGGTGAAGATCGGCGGCATGTTCAAGCTCTCGAATAAATTCGGCCAATATCTTTCTAATGGTCGATAGAGCGGTCAATTCGCTGTCCAGCTCCGATATATTTTTCTTAAAAATATCAATGACGGTTACCGCATCCAGGCTGTTCATAATCACGCAGATCTGCTTGACCGGAATTTGCAATTTTCGCAGAATGACAATCTGCTGCACGCGTTTTAGTGCAGCCTCATCGTAAAGCCTGTAAGCGTTATCCTTCTTTCTGATGCTTTGGATAAGTCCGACTTGTTCGTAATAACGCAGCATCCTTGGGGAAATATCATACCCTTTTGATACTTGACTGATCGTTTGTAATTCCATGTACAACCTCCTTTTTCCAACACTTTACAACGACTATAACAGTTGCCATCGTGTCAATGTCAAGAAGGACTATAGAAAAAATACTCTCTCTCGTTATTTTCTTCATCCAGGCAGCTCAAGAAATGGGGTCAATCTTCCCAGTAGAATAACGCATCGAATACCCGATACCCCTCATTAGTTACTACCGTTCTAATTTTCGTTTCAAATGATAATGGTTCCTTTACGAACCTCTTAGTCAACACCTCAATCTTATACTTTGCAAGCTTCTCCTTAATAAATGTTAATTCTTCCTCCCATCTTCCTGATGGGGGATCACCAACTGAAGATGCACTTAACATGCCATAGCTTCCATGTCCGTTACCTATCGTTTTTTGATTTGGCCCGACGATAGCAACGGGAGCGTGCTTGCATAAGTCGCAGTAATTCACGACTTGCTTATTGATCATCTGAAAGTATCATAGCGATCCCTTCTTTTTTAGTATTTTGTTCAGGAGTTATCCTCCAATAAGAGGATGGCTTCTCCTTGCTGTTGCCTTATTCGAATGTTTTCTCTGCCCCAAGCGCACATCACATCAACGATCTGATTGGCCGTAATTCCATACTCGGTAAGGCTGTATTCGACCTTCGGCGGCATCTGCTGATGGACGTAACGCCTAACGAGCCCATCCTTTTCAAGCTCGCGAAGCTGCTGGATCAAGACCTTCTGGGAAATCCCCTGGATGCTGTGCTGCAATTCGCTTGTCCTCTTCGTACCGGTCATCAACATGCATATGATCAGCGCCTTCCACTTTCCACCGATGATCTCCAGAGTCGCCTCAATACCGAGATTATAGTGCTTCATAAGGATTCACCTCGTCCCCAATGATCTCGTCAAAACATCCTAATTCTTCATTGTGGCATGGAATTCGATGCCAATCCAGTACGCACTTTGAAGTAACCTTCTGACTTATTTGTGTGTATTTTCATTCCTTCCAGCCTACAGCATAATAAGGAGCGGAGGAGAACCATGGCTCTCCCATTGAAGATACACGTTAGCTATTGGGTTTGGGAAGGGAGATTTCTAATGAAAACACTTGTGATTCTGGCACACCCGCATCTGGATGCTTCGAGAGTAAACCGGAGATGGAAAGAGGAGCTCCTGAACTATCCAGACGAGATTACCCTGCATGAGCTTTACCATGAGTATCCTACTTGGACGATTGATGTTTCGAAAGAGCAAGCCTTAGTTGAAGCCTACGACCATGTGATCTTTCAATTCCCGTTGTATTGGTACAGTTATCCGCCTTTGTTGAAAAAGTGGTTTGACGATGTCTTTGCTTACGGATGGGCTTATGGGTCAACTGGTGACAAGCTAAAAGGGAAGAAGATGGGACTGGCGATGTCCATCGGCGACAAGAAAGAAAATTATCAGCCCGAGGGCTCGGTTTCTTTTACGGTGGAGGAAGTGATCGCGCCTTTCAAGGCGAGCCTGAGGCACGTGGGCGCTGAGGCACTCCCCTATTTTGCAGTCTTTGGGGCCTCCTTTCAGGCCAGCGATGAGAAGATTGATCAAAGTGCGATCTCTTATATTGACCATCTCTTTAGGTACAAAAAGTAACAGGGCTTTCTTGCAGCAATTAACCGGTTCTGCAAGGTATTTTGGAGCAAGCGGTGCTATACTTCCTTTGAGGTGGTAGAAATGGAATGGTTGGACAAAATGAACGAGGCGATCACCTACATAGAGGACCACATAAAGGAAAAGGTAGACCTTTCGAGAGCCGCGCAGATTGCTTGCTGCTCCTTATCCCGCTTTCAACGAATGTTTACGTTTGTAACCGATGTCTCAATTGCCGAGTACATCCGATGCAGAAAAATGTCATTAGCAGCAGGAGATCTGCTGGGTAGTGACATCAAAGTTATGGAGCTTTCCATGAAATACGGCTATGAATCCCCGGAGGCTTTTACCCGTGCATTCCAAGCGTTTCATGGTTTCTCGCCTACAACCGTTCGGAAGCTTGGTACTTATACCCACTACCCGCGCCTTTCTTTCAAGATCACGATAAATGGGGGAAATGTTCAAATGGGGACCAAACCGTTGGTACGGATGGAGGAGCATAGCGGGGGCCGCGTTGTCTCTTTTTTTGTTGACTGTCGTGGGCCTGAGGAAGCGGCTTGGAATTTGCTTCGGGAGTGGGCCGTTGCTCAATTAAGCGATTATCCAGCACGGAGATACATGGGATGTGCACCTAAGGGACATCACCCCAAAGGGCAAGAACATCGGTCCGATGAAGGTCCCGGATCTCACGAGTATATGGCGCAGATGTTCCTATTGGAGGATGAGGGGAAAAGCGATACCTTCTTGGGAGCCCCTGTATGCGATGCACCGAAAGGACTATTTCTCGTGGGTGATGTGGTAATGAATGAATTCCAACCTGACGGTTCGATCGACATTGGGGCATCCATGCAGAGAGCCTTTGGGGTAATGGCGGAATGCCTAACCGATATGGGCGGGTACGAATTTGACCTAAAGGAAAGGCCCTACTTCGAGGAGCATGTGTTTTCAAAGGAATGGTTCAGCGGGGAAGGCGATTTGGCTGGATTCAAGCTGTGGCTGCCAATCAAGAAGGATCTTCAAAGAAATGATTAACCCAGGTATAGCACTCCTCTAGTTCTTCGTCCGAAACGAGATCAGACCGATGCTCGAACATGATCTTTACGCTCTTATTCTCTTGGATGATAATGTGCAAATACTCTTCAATGGGTGCCCAACCCTCACTTGGCGTTTGACTGGGCAGCACGGGATATCGACTTTTTACAATATGATTACCCTCCGTTATTTGGACGTTGGACAAGTGAATCGTATCTGCAAACCTTGCATATTTCTTGATTGCGAATTTGGAATCAAAGGATGGATCCACTTGATCCTGCAAAAACAACCTCGCTGTATCAAGGCAAAGCCTAATGTCGCTGTATTTCTCCAGCAATTGTTCAAGGAAATCATCGTTGTAGAGATACCGATTCAAGGCATCTAACTCTAAGATAGGGGTAAAATGGTACTCTCGCCCTTTTTGGGAAAGCCACGCAAATAAGCGTTCACTGGCTTCCTTGAAGTCCTGGAAGGAACATGACGATTCATACTCATACTCACTTCTATCTTCAAAACGCCAACTGCTCCAATCAACCCGAAATAATCTAACTCCTGTTGAATAAGATCATAGGCTTGCAATCTGACCGCACGATCACTGGACAGAAAAAGCGCATCCCTAATCCTTGAAATTCCGGCTCGTAAAGGGAAATGCACTCCTATTTGAAAACCTACTTGTGTTGCTTCTTGTACCAAATTCGCAAGATCCTGCTCATGACGAAACAAGCAGGCTTCAATCCCATAAAACCCTTCCCTGAAGTCTCTGTTGTACTTCTTATAGTCGAAGCTTCCGTATTGACCGATGATAAATCGATTCATAGGTAACCCCAACTCCTTTGCTTCATCCAGTCCTCGAAAAGGTCCTCTTTCATTATCAAAACACCGTGTTTCAACTTCGTTGTAGAAAACGCACTGCCAATTTTACTTTCAAATCGACGAAACGCTTCAGATCCTACAATGCTAAATGGTTCCGTCGATGGCTGCTGGCCATTCGACACGATCTTTAAAGGCACAGCTTCCCCTAACTCATGATAGGTTTGAACGGTGTTAACCACAAATGAGTCCGCGAGCTTCACAGAAAGGTTCAGGAGAGGGAGTACCTTCGAATTGTCGTATTTCAATAATTTACGATCCAAGAAAAGATCAGCTTCCGGGACAATCAAATGCAAACCAATTTCGTCGGATTGATACATCCAAAATAGGCGGAGATGACGGTATAAATCAGAATCCAGAAGAACCTGCTTATAATCATGCTTGACATGCTGGTCATATCCTAGTTCGAATTTCTTAGCAAGGAGAGAGGCATTCCAACGAATGATCTCTTCTAACGTATTCTTTTCCGACATCCAATAACCTGTTTTAAAAGGGAAGCAGCTAAATACGACGCTATAGATCTCGCTTACAAAGTCCTGTGTGAACGTCGAATAGGGAAAAGAAAACTCAACTGAAAGATATGCTGGCATCGAAGGCCCTCCTTTTGCAAACTTGCTCATCTCGCAAATTGGTTCCAATAAAACTTCGATTAAACTCTATTATCAATTAAATTGCAGACATCATCGCTGCCCACTTATTACGAAATATTGAAAATTATATGAATTGCCACATTAAGTAGAAATACATAAGAAAAAGCCCACACGATATCCTCGTATGAGCCCTCTGACAATGTAAATAAATGTGGCTCTAAATCACTTATACTGTCATTGGACTGAATTCATTAACTCGTAGAAGTATTTAGGTTCATGCGTTTTATTAAGACGATACCAAGCATCTAATGTTTTGGGAGAACCCACATCTAGCGCTTTTAAAACATGAACAGAAAATTCTAATGGAGCTACTCCGGATGCGGTGATCAAATTCCCATCGGTGACAGCAGATTCCACTTTGTAATAGTCTTCGCCCGTGTAAGAAGGGCAAATCATTTTCAGGTAGGCCAGATCATTGCTTGTGTGCCAACGTGAATCTAACAATCCTGCTTGAGCAAGTCCCAAGGTAGCACCGCAAATGGCTCCAACGACGATCCCTTCCTTTACATACCTCTCGGCCATTTTTAATATGGGCACGTGAACAGCTTCTGTCCATGTAGTTCCACCAGGTAAAATCAGTGCATCTACGCCTTCCATGCTACACTCATCCACTTTCTGGTCAGGCATGATTTTCAATCCGCCCATAGTCGTGACTGGGGACTTTTCTAGTCCAACGGTGACGATTTTTACTGGAGCCAACCCCGGTCTAAAGTATCTTCCAGAGTTCAATTCGGCGGTTACATAACCGATCTCCCAATCGGACATGGTATCAAACACATAAAGATAGACGGTACTATTCATGTTTAGGTCTCCTCATCAAGTTCATTAAGTATTAGCAACCCTTTATCTGTCTGTCATGAGTAGCTATTCGTATAATAAAACAACTTTACTGACAACGGCTGTCAGTGAAGTTGTTACCCTTGATAATATTCCATTAACTCTGAGGCAACCTCCACAAGTTTAAGCTTTAGATTCTGTGGCTCTATCACTTGAATGGATTTCCCATAGGGAAGGATTATATTCGGAACATATGTATACAAGGATTCTTCCTCAAGTAAAAAAACAGCTTGCGTCGATGTCCGCTCCTGCAAATGATGTTCCAAAAACCAGTGGATGCATAAATCATCCAACGCCTCTGCCCTGCCACCAACAATGAAAGAAATGAATCCGGATTTATCTACTGCATCTGGTAACAGATTATTCATAAAGAACGCACGCGCTGAAAATTCATGGGGACGCCTAAATGAGAATGGCGTGCGTGTGATGGTCAGAATTCGTTCTACCCGAAAGCTGCGGATCTCATTCCGCAGGTGGCAATATGCAATCGTGTACCACTTGTTGTTCCAATTAACCACGCCATAGGGGTCTATTACCCTATTGGGGGACTGCTCTTCATGACGGGTACGATATGAAATTTCGACAGACCCTTCATTTGCTACCGCGTGCTCCAATTCCTGCAATACCGGCTGAACCGCGGGGTATCCCCTGCGGTTTATTACTTCAAATCCGGCTAACTGATGGCTTAGTATCCGTTCCTGCTCCTGATTTGAATACATTTTCAACTTGGATGTTGCCTTCTCTAATGCCTCACTCAAAGGATATCCGGCTTCTTGTGCAAATCGGGCAGCATGAAGCAGTGTCTTTTTTTCATCCATACTAAATAGCAGAGGAGATTTGATAAAATGGTGCAGCAGGCTATACCCGCCATTGTGCCCTGTGTCGGATATGATCGGGACACCACTGGCACATAATGCATCCATATACCGATAAACGGTTCTTATATTGATCTCTAACTTTTCCGATAGTTGCTTCGCAGTCCATTTCTCCCCCGAATTCAACATCCATAGAATAGTTAGTAGATTATCATTTTTTGACATACCATAACCCTCACGTTACTTAGATTCATAATACTCGGCTTTCATGCGAAGCCATTTCATGATTACCTTCTTAAATACATCTGTCTCCACCACACATTCTGAATCTGCACTGTGTGGATCTATAATCCTCACGGATTCCTTTTGGTAATGAAATAACAGGGGCACCCTTCCCATCTACTCGTTAAAAGTTCAAAACGGATTCATCTGGAATCATTTCATGATCCCTCCTTACAGTAACAATCAAACACTGGAATAATGGATTAAATCAAGTTCTAGATCGTTTCGCTTAAATCCATTTTCCTCTATATGGGTTTGGTTCAATCCAAGTTTCATCAATACAGCTGCACTTGCTGGATTTTCAGCTACAGCTTCTGCTTTAATAATAGCATTAGGGTATTCATTCAAGACATAATGCATGATTGCACTCGCTGCTTCGCTTGCATAACCACAGCCCCAGTGAACTCGAGATATTTGATAATAGAGCCCATAAACAAAATTACTTTTATCCATACAAATGCAACCAACCATACCAATCGCTTTTTTATTTTGCAGAATAACAAATCGGTCCATGAAATCTTTGTCTGTCCGATTTATCTGATGTTCAATGAAGTTAATACATTCGTCAATAGTGGTCAATAGAGGTGTAAATGTGTATTTTATTACTTCAAAATCGCTCCATAGTTCAAAGAAATCGTTTGCATAGTTAACATCAAACCCAACCAACTCAAGCCGTTTTGTTTTCAGCATACTACACCTCCAATACTGTGTATTCCTGTTGAAGATAAAAATAAGCGGTGCGTACTTAGAATTGTACACAACCGCTTATCCTTAAGTGTCTTGATAGATATGGATGTTTCAGTTCTTCAACCTTGGGAAACTCTAGTGCGGAAAACATCTAAAGGTTATGGAATTACCATCTGGATCAATAAATGTCATATTCTTTGCTCCCCATGGTCTGAGCGTTGGTGGCTCTGCTATCCTTATCCCAAGTTTCTTTAATCGTTCAAACTCCACATCCACATCATCGACGGTAAAGGCTAGACAGATATTCTGAAAATTTTCTCTTCTTTCTTTTCCGTCATTGTATATTGTTAAAGTCGTCTCTTCGGAAATGATGAATTGGTGTATCTCGTCATCACTACCATTATCAATTTCAAATAGTTCCTTATAAAACTTTGCCAATCGAAGAACATCATTGGTCATCAAACATACTTCACCTATTTTCAATTTTTCACCTTCGAACTAAATAGTTGATTACCCTTACCATCTTTCCTCGCCATCAAGATGACACACTCTCTTAAACGCCTGTATACGCTACTCCATCAATCATCAGAAGGCAATCAGAGTCATAAAACTCGGTTGTTGTTGTCATTCTAGCTGGAAAAGAATCTGTAGCAAAGTAATCTGAAAAGACCTTCTCCATTTCGGGTAAGTCCTTAATGTTTTTTAAGTATACGTGTACCTTTACAACCCTTTCCAACGAAACATCACATTTTTGAAGAGTTTCTTTTAGTCCTGAGAAGGTACTATGTATTTGTTCAGTAAACGTTTTGCCAAACCCACGGTGTAGACCAAGGAATATGTAATCACCTGCTGCAACTGCTTGGGAATAGCTATATTGGGTAGGGATTCTCTTTACCATTTTGTAGTCTCCTTTTCATATAATTTTCTACTACTAGTATAGAACAATTGTTCCCATATGTAAAGTTTCCCATAATTGTTAGCGCACCATTCCCGCTACATAACTCACATGTGGCTATAGAATCAGTTCTTATGGATACAGACCAACCTCTTCGACAGGGATATGGTCTTGAATGCCCCCGAGTGTCCGATCCCTCCAAATCCCGCTCCCTTGTGAAGACAAAAAAATACCCTCTCGATGAAGAGAGGGCAATCCCACATTAACTTCTCATTCGTTATTTCCGTTCTGGAGTTGTCAAGAAAAGTGAAGCTTTCCATTCTTGCGTTGTCATAGCAGCGCCCGGTGCCGCTCATACTCTGAATGGCACCGCGTTTAGCCAGACATGCTCGGAATGCCTGACTTGTGAATTGGCTGCCACGATCGCTGTGATAAATCATGCCGCGCGCGTCTCTTGCCTTGCACGCGTTCTCAAAGGCTTGGATCCAGAGCTCCTTGCGCATGTTGTCGTCCATGGCAAGGCCGACGATCTCTCCGTTGTAACAATCCAGCACCGCGGACAGATAGAGCTTGCCGTCTAAGCAAGGGATCTCCGTGATATCCGATAGCCACTTCTGGTTCGGTGCAGAGGCGCTAAAGTCTCGTTGGATCAGGTTCTCGCTCTTTTGAGCTGCAGCATCCTCGCGTGTAATACCGTTTGAATGCCGGTTCACTTTCTTCAGCAGGCCGTGCTTCTTCATGATGCGGTAGACGGTGCTGTAGCTGGTCGTAATCTTTATTTGTGACAGCGCCAGCAAAATACGCTGGACACCGTAGTTGTTGTTGTCTTCATATTCTTCAATAATTTCTTTGATTTTGACCAGAAGGCGTTGTTTCCGCTCCCCTTTGGGTGTGGGCTTCAAGCTACGATAGTAGCCTGATTCGCTGACAGCAAGTACTTCGCACATCTCCTTGACGGTCCATCGATCCCGTCGTTCACCGATGTAAGCATAGAGATGGCATGCCTTTACCGCTTCCGGTCTTTTGCGAAAAAACCGAGTGCGTCCTTGAGAATTTCATTTGCGCGCCGCAATTCGTTGTTCTCTCTTTCCAATTCGATTTCACGCGCAGTCTTATTGGCAGATGCATAAGCGTATCCGCTTCCGATATGTGCTCCCTCGCCGTGCAGAGTTCTGCGTCTCCTCCAGTCCTGCAAGGTATGGTAGGCTACGCCTAACTGGACGGCGGCTTTCTTTGGTCCCATCTCATCGCTCAATCTTACTGCTTCTTCTTTAAATGATTTGTCATACCGATTCATTGTCTCCCGTCCCCTCGTTTGAATTCATTTTATTTCATACGAGGGTGTTTTTCGACTGTATTTTTATCGTAGCACTCCAGGTGAACCTTTTGCTTTTACTTTCCATTCACAGTAGGATTTCTCATCCAATCTTCAATTGTATCCCTTATCTCATACCGATTTTTGGAATATATCTCTCGAATAACTTCCCAAGACTCATTAACTTGTACCAGTCTATATTGACCAGTGATTTGACCGTCTGGATACCAGCCTAAGTCAATAATAATTTTTTCACTCTTTGGTATTACCCAACCCCCATCTACAATATTCATCATTTCGATTTGTAAAATATCTTCGGTGAAATACTGCCAGTTTTCAATAAATCCATCTCCTGTCTTACAGACTATTGGTTCTACATCTACAAATTTATTGAAGCAAATAGCAAATCCCATTGGTATTCTGAGTGGTATTAGAGACATTTCATTACCTACCTCAATTCTGGATAATAGGTTTCTATGGCTAAAAACCCCTGCTCATATTAAGCCATTCTTCGTTATTCCAAAGTACAGACAGTGCACCCACAGGTTGTATTTGTAACTGAGGGTCACTAGAATGCAAAAAAGCCATCAGCTTCTTTTGATTTTCAACAAGTAATCACCAAGAATTATTTTGGATAATGTCCAGCACGTGGAACGCTATATCTTTATCCCGTTCATTGAATTTATCGAAGTTCTTGAAGACAAGTACCAAGCCTTCGCCACTAGGAACTATATCGGAAAGACAATCGTTAAAAGCATCTAGGCTTTTCCCGTAGAAATCTGGGAACTCTAGAGTATTACCTATTTCCAAAAGACAGTTGTTCTTATCCCAAGATTCACAGTCAAGGAGATATACGTCAAAACCTTCTGCTCTTATATTTTCAATGTATTTTTCTTATATGCTTTGTCTCCAAAACATAACGATAGAACCATTCATCATCAACGTCTTCCATAATACTTCTCGTTCCATCTCTCTCCTCCCAAACAGCTTTCGTCAGAACAATGACCTAAACCCATTGTACCATATGTTGGTATTTCGCTTTTCGTATCGATAATATTTTATGTCTAGCTGTAAACCACCCCCGAGTGTCCTATGGCATCCAACTCCCGCTCCCTTGTGAAGACAAAAAAATACCCTCTCGATGAAGAGAGGGCAATCCCACATTAACTTCTCATTCGTTATTTCCGTTCCAAACTAACAGTGACCAGTACTCCACATGACTGATCTAAGGGGACATATTTTCATCAATGGTTAATTTGATTTAGAAGAAGATTGACGAAAAGGGGTAAGAAACGCCTTGGGAATATCGGTTTCGAAACGCAATGTCTGACCTGTTGTAGGATGGATAAAAGCTAACACTTGAGCATGAAGACCAAGTCGTTTCATTGCATTTGACTTCGAGCCATATTTTTTATCCCCTACAATGGGATGTCCTATGTCTTGCATGTGGACTCGTATTTGATTTTTTCGCCCGGTTTCAAGTCGGACCTCCGATAAGGTAAAGTTGCTATTGGATTGTATGACTTTATAATGCGTCACAGCGTGTTGACCGTCATTCGGACGATGACTGGAATACATTTTCAGGGTGCTGCTTTCTTTCAGCCAAGAAGAAATGGTGCCTTCCGTTTTCTTGATCTTTCCTTCAACCAATGCAACGTATGTACGTTCCTTTACGGTGTCGTGCCAGGAATTCTGAAGCAATTGCTGAATCCTCTCGCTCTTGGCGAACATCATCACACCGGAAGTATCTCGATCCAGACGATGGACGACAAAAACCCTGCTTCTAGGATCTTTAGCTCGAACATGAGCCATTAGCTGCCGGTAGGCTGTCAGATCGTTTTCTTGAGGGGAAGCGATCGACAGCAAACCGGCATTCTTGTGAATGACGATGATATCCTCGTCCTCATGCAGGATAGATAGCCCGACGAACGGAGATTCTTCAACAGCCTTATCCTTTCGAATGGTAACCGTTTGTCCAGGAACAAGGGGACAATTGTATTCTGTCACTACCCGATCGTTGACCGTTACTTGCCCGCGGGCTAATATGGCCTTAACGGAGTTTCGACCGAGTTTGGATTGTTTCTGCAATAAAAAAAGCAGCAGTTCCGTCGGTTCTTTGACCGTATATTGACTGATATTGGGACGATTGACTTTCGAGTTGTTCGTTTTTTTCTTATGCATCATCAGGACCTCCTGCTTCAGTTGACTAGTGAACAGTACTCAACCTGGCTCGTTTGCGGGAACATATCCACGGGCTGCACCGACTCGATCCGGTACCCGCTCGGCCGCCTCCGCCTTCACTTCCTCCGGCAGCGCCCGCAGGCTTCTGTTCGTGCCGTTCGTTCATGATCATGCTCCGCCTGTTTGGTGTCGAATTTACTATAGCACGTGCGTATCCGGGATGCCAGAATGGAGGAGCCCTCTCGGAATGGATGAACCAAGAGAACACACTTCAATAATCTAGTCCAAATTCCCCACGTCCAAACGAAATGACTAAAATCGTCAGTTGTTCCTGCCGATAACCATACTAGAGTCTAGCTTGCCTTGAGAAGCGCATCACATACGGATCCGGAAGAGGAGGAATCCTGCGGGGGAAGCCAATCCCGCTCCATACCCAATTCTCTCTTAGTAGGGCCTAATGCCCATAACGTCGAAAGGATGCCGCCCATGTCGCAGAAAACCACCTTCAACTTCACCCGCGTCACCACCATCAATTACTTTATCCTTCTCGGATGCTCCCTGTTCTTTGCCCTGGAAGCCCCCTTCATGCACGGACGAGAAGTCGGACTTCGCATCTCGATGATCATGGCGCTCACCTGCTTGATCGGGACGCTTGTCTACTTTGGCTTCCGCTTTAAGCTATTGCCGGATGTCGTGGCCGGGACGCTCATTCCCCTTGCACCCACAGCCATTGCCATCGTACTGCTCTTCGTCGAGCAAGGAACCCCGCGCTATTACCTCGCCTTCCCCGCCGCCCTTGTTTCATCGGCGCTTTACTTCCGACGGGACATTTTGTTCGCTTATACCGTATGCTTGAATGCCGCGCTCATCGCCTGCTATGTCATCGATCCGACCGCCATGATGGGACCGGACCATGCCACCACCGATTTCGTGATGCGGCTTGCCCTCCTGAACGGAACCGCTGTCTACTTGACCTACCTGACCCAATCCGGGAAGCGGTTAATTGAGGAGAGCAAAAAACGGGAAGAGGAAGCCGGCAAGCTCTACGCTTCTCTTGAACAAGCCATGGACGAAATCCGTACGCGCACCGACCAATTGAACGCCAGTGTCAGCACCAGCAACGCGAACATTACTGGAACGAGAGAGGTCAGCGAATCCGTTGTCGTTGCCGTTCAAGAGATTGCCCGCGGCGTCGAACAGGAAGCGGGAAGCCTGAACCACATCAACGCCTCCATCGTCGAGGTGGATCAACTCGTGCGAGGCATCCACGACTCCTCTCAATTAACCCGCAACGATTCGCAAAAGATGAACGACCTCGTCGGGCAAGGAACCGTCGCCGCATCGAGCCTGTCGGAACAGATCACGGTGGTGCAGGGGGCTATTGAATCCGCTCTGAATACGGTGACCCAGTTGAATAATCGCATGAACGAGATCACGACGATCCTGCTCTCCATCTCCTCCATCTCCAACCAGACGAATCTCCTCTCGTTGAACGCTGCGATTGAGTCCGCTCGCGCCGGAGAGGCTGGAAAAGGCTTTGCCGTCGTCGCTTCGGAGATTCGCAAGCTCGCGAATCAAACGGGCGAAATGACCGAGCGGATTCAGGACATCGTCCGCGAAATGGTAACCGTCAGCCAGGATGCCCTCACCGATGTGCAAAAGGGCTACGCCGCCTCGGAGCAAGGAGCCGCCCTTACCGTCAACTTCCGTGATGGCTTCCGCGTCATCGAAACGAACTTCACGGAGATTTATGGGCGCATCCGCAAGGAGGCGGAGCTGATCGACGAGATGAACCGCCAGTTCGTCACCATTCGCGACCAGGTAGGCGAGATCGCCAGCATTACCGAGGAGCATTCCGCGACCACCGAGGAAGTGCTCTCGTCCATCGAGGAGCAGAATAGCCGCATCATCAGCTTGGACCGTGAAATGGCCGAGATCCGCGTTGTCTCCGAGAAGCTGGGAGACATGGCGCGTCTGGCAGGCTGATCCGAGCAATGCGAGTTTCGCGGACCGGCTGCCGTCCGGTCCGTCTCGAAAGCCGCGGCTGCACCCGGTGCATCGCCGCCAGCATCCAACGCAAAGGAAGCCGTTGCCCCTCCTTGGGAGGAGAGCAACGGCTTCTTTGTGCGTATGCGGCGGCTGACCGCCAGCAGCGCGCAAGATATGCGGCCGCGGTTAGCGCTTCGCCTGTGGACGCGGGCCGCGCGAAGCGCCGGGCGCAGTCGGCTTCGGGTCCGGCCAGATCGACGACCGATCGCGAGCCGGGGCGGCGTCACCGCGGGGCCGCTCACGGCGCGGCTGCTCGCTTTGCGCGCGTCCCGCGCCAGCGGGCCGGTCAGGCCGCGACGTGCCGCCGGATGGCCGCTTGTTCGCGGAAGCGCCGCCGGGCGCTCCTGCGGGCCGGCCGCTCCGGGCGGACGCCGGCTTTCCGGCTGCCTGCCGGGGGGCGCCTTGTCCACCGCGACCGCCTCGGCCGCCGCCCTTCGGAGCCTCCGCCGGAGCAGGCGTCAGGTTCACCATCGGGTACGGATGATCCGTTACCTCGGGGATCACCTTGCCAATCAGCTTTTGAATATCCTTCACGTAGGGAATTTCCTCCGCCTCGCAGAAGGAAATCGCCACGCCGCTGTTCCCTGCGCGTCCCGTCCGTCCAATGCGGTGGACATACGTCTCGGGGATGTTCGGCAGGTTGTAGTTGATAACATACGCCAGCTCTTCGATGTCGATGCCGCGGGCAGCGATGTCGGTCGCGACCAGCACCCGCGTGGCGCCGTTCTTAAAGTTCTGAAGCGCCGCCTGGCGGGCGTTCTGCGACTTGTTGCCGTGAATGGCTTGGGCGGTGATGCCCGCTTTTCCAAGATCGCGGGCAACCCGATCCGCTCCATGCTTCGTACGCGTGAAGACGAGCACCGAATTTATGGAGCGATCATCAAGCAGGAGCTTCAACAGCTTGGTTTTGTTCTCCTTGTCGACGCGGTAGAGCCGCTGCTCAATCACGTCCACTGTCGAGGAGACTGGGTGAATTTCAATCTTCACCGGGTTCACGAGCAGCGATTTGACCAGATTCGAGATCTCCAGCGGCATCGTAGCCGAGAAGAACAGCGTCTGCCGCTTTGCCGGAAGCTTTGCGATGACCCGCTTCACGTCATGGATGAAGCCCATGTCGAGCATGCGATCCGCTTCATCGAGCACGAGAATCTCAATGTGCGACAGGTCCACATGCTTTTGGTTGACGAGATCGAGGAGCCGTCCCGGCGTAGCGATCAGGATGTCGGTTCCGCGCTTCAAGGCGTCCTCTTGCGGCTTTTGGGATACCCCTCCGACCACGACGACGGATTTCAGCCGCAGGTGCTTCGAATACACCTTCACGTTGTCGGCGATCTGGATCGCCAGTTCCCGTGTAGGGGTCAGAATAAGAGAGCGGATCCGTCGGGTCGGCCCATGGCCTCCCGTGGAACGCTCGCTTAACAGATGGAGAATCGGCAGCGCGAACGCAGCGGTCTTCCCGGTGCCGGTTTGAGCGCAGCCGAGCAGATCGCGGCCTGCGAGGACGGCCGGAATGGCTTGTTCTTGAATAGGCGTCGGCGCGGTGTAGCCCGCGTGATCCAGTGCCTTGAGGATGGGCGATAGAAGGTGCAGGTCTTGAAACGTCATGAGTCTCTCCTTTTTGTAAACCACACATTCCCCTGCCGTCATGGACAAGGGACATATAAGGATACCACACTTCCCCCGGCGGATGGAAGAAGCTTGAAGCCGAACCGGCCCCTGTCCGCAAAAAAAGACCAACCAAACCCGAAACGCGCAAGCCTTGCACGCTCCCGATTCAATCGGTCTTTCTCCATTCATGGGGCAAGCTTTAGACGACTAGCGCGTCCGGACTTCCTTCCAGGTAGCCTCAAGCCAGCTGTCAAACTCCTCGCCCTTTTCCCCTTCATAGGCGTCGTACAGGTCGATCCGCATGCCCTTGAGCTTCGTCTTGAAGTCCTCGTAGCTGTGGCCTTCCGGCAAGCTCTTCTTGATGCGAACCAGGGTCTTCATCAGCCCGTCGATCAGATCGCCCTTATGGGGCTCCGGCGGGGTGACCTCTTGACCCAGCTTCTTCAACGAGAAGTAAGCCGCTTCGCGAACCTTATATACAACGTCGTTCTTCATCCGGTACGTCAACAAGCCGATGACCTTCGGGTGAGGGTGGTTTGCCAGCTCCTCCACCGTGCTCAGCCGTTCTCTCCAGCTTGATGTCCGTCCGGCTGCCGCCTTCAGCTTCTCAAATTGTTCGGGCAGTGCTTTGTTCCCTTCTTGCTCCAAACCTGACCCACTCCGTTCTGCATTAGTCCGTTAGAAAGAAGAAAGCCATCCGCAGACGGCGCTCCTTACCGGGTATTCCCTAAATAGGGTAATCCCAACTCGTTCTCACTATACCATGGAAAAGAACATTTGGTAAGATCCCCTACCGCGTGTTTGCAACCACGCTTTATCGGAACGTCTCCCGAGGCAATGCTTCTTTCTCCTCTTCCTTTTCCTCATCCTTCTCCGGGAGGATCGGGGCATTTAGAAAGCGATACGTCTTGTCGTAGACGTCCCCCGTTCCAACGATGACGATGCGGTCTCCTGCTTGCAGTTGGGCATACGGGCCGGGGGAAATGATCACCCCGTTGTCTCGACGAAGCGCGATGATCGTCGCTCCCGTGCTCTGCCAGAGGCGAATATCAGCAATGGTCTTACCGATAACGTGGGACCCTTGCTCCACCTCAACCTCCACCGGGTTATACGGGGTAAGGTTTCGCAACCGATCCGAATAGTTGATTACCTGTGCGATGAGCGTGTCGAACTTGGCATCCGTCTCTTTCTTTTCCCGCAGCAGCTGTTCCAGCTCCTGCTTCAACGAGTAAGCCGAGCCCACGTAAGCGTTGTACTGATTAAGATACTGGACAGCCTTTTCCCGGGATTCAATGGTGATCTCCTTGCCTTGGGAGACGTTCAGAATCCCTGCGTCACGGAGCAGCGAGACGGACTTGCGGATCGTCTCCGACGAAACGTGATATTGGCTGGTCAGCAGGCTACGGCCGGACAGCTTGGCCTTCTCCGGAAACTCCTGATTGGCGATGCGCTGGGCCAAATCAAGCGCGATCGATTGGTAGATGGGCAGGTCACTCATGAAGATGTCTCCTCCAGGGAAGCCGGTTTCGTGAGTTCGCCAGCGGCTTCTCCATCCGGTTTATGGTTCCATTGTAAACCATTCGGCCCCCGAAGGTCATCCACTCGTAAAGTTACAGACTGGCCGCTTCCGCAGGATGCTGACCCTGCTTCATCTGCCGATAGGCGCGAACGATGTCGGCATGCAGCGGGTGCTCCTTGGCAATACCGGTTACCTCGGTCAGCACGCGCTCCACTCCTTTTGCGGCAAGCTGAGTTTGCAACTGGACCGCTTCGTGGTCGTCCTGGGCGTCAAAGCACAGCGCAGCAGCGATGGTGCGGACAAGGCCGGGCACGGCATACCCGCTTCGATAGGCTTGAACAGCCGGATACGTGAGGCGGTCGCGCGGAGCCAGCTTACGAAGGGGAGATCGGCCGACGCGAAGGGTCGAGTCCGTCAGCTCGGGGTTGCGGAAGCGCTCCAGCACCTTCTTGATGTAAGTCTCGTGCTTTTGCGCATTCCATCCGTATTTGGCAGTCAAGTACCGGCCGGTTTCCTGCAGCGTCTCATAGACCTGCAAAAGGATTTCGGGCTGGGCCATCGCTTCCTGAATGGTGCGGCAGCCTCGTTGGTACCCGAGATAAGCGGCGCAGGCATGACCCGTATTGACCGTGAAGAGCTTGCGCTCCAGATAGGGCTCCAGCGATTCCGCATAAACGGCTCCGTCGATACGAGGGAAATCATCCAGAAGGGCGGATGAATCGATCACCCATTCGAAGAAGGGCTCAACTGTGACCGCCAGCGAGTTGCCGGGATGGCTTTGGCGAGGCACGATCCGGTCCACCGCCGTGTTCGGAAAGGCTACATACCGGTTCGCTTTGGCATGAAGGCCCGGGCGCAGGTGATCGAAGACAAGCCCCCGGAGTCGAGAGCTGGCGCCCTCCCCGTTCTCGCAGGCCATAATATGCAGCGGTCGAGGATGGGCAGCCAGACGAAGCTCGATTCCTTGGGCGATGGAGGACGCGATCTCCTCCAGAGCACGGAGTCCGACAGCCGTGGTGACAAGGTCTGCCTGGGCGATCGCTCCGGCGACCTTTTGCGGCTCCATGTTGTTGACGGCGGTCACCTTGCTTACCATCGATTTCTCCTGCTTCCGGTTTGCCAAGACGACGGGGTACGCTCCATTTTTGCGGAGCAGCGACTCCTTCCTGACGTTCCGAACGACAAAGCATACCTCGTATCCCGACGCGGACAGCATCGGCCCGATGAACCCTCGCCCGATATTTCCCGCTCCAAAATGCACAGCTTTCATCCAAACTCCTCCTCTCCCTGCTTGCGTGTTAATCAGGTTGAACGAAGACTCCCATCAGATCGAGCGTTGGATCGGCTCGGCCATGCTCTTCACGACATCGGCAAAAGGAAGCTTACCCAGGTCTTCCACTCGCCAGCGCGAATCCTCAAATTCGAGCAGCGACGTGATGCGGTTCGGGGTGATAACACAATCGATGCCCGCCGCGACTGCCGCACGCATGCCGTTGGGGGAATCCTCGATGGCGACGGCCTCCTTGGCGGTTACACCCAATCCCTCCAGTGCTTTCAGGTAGAGAGCCGGGTCCGGCTTCACCTGATCCACATCGTTTGCCGTGCGAATGCAATCGAAGAACTCGTAGAGGCCAAGCTGCTTCAGATGCCGCTCCACCCATTCGCGGTCCGAGCTCGAAGCGAGTCCCAGCTTCAGCCCCGCTTCCCGCGCCTGCTTCAGGTATTCCCGCACGCCGGGACGAAGCTGTTCTTCCTTCATCAATTCTGTATGGCGGGCTCGAACAGCCTTTCTCAGCTCATCACTATCCACGCTCAGGTTATGGTGAGTGTTCAAGTGGGTGTACGGATTGAAGGTGTGCAGGCTTGTGCCGATGCAGCCCGAGTACAGCTCTACGCTGAGGTCTACCCCATGGGCCTTGTAGCTATCTCGAAAAGCAATGTACCAAGCCGTCTCCGTATCGATAATCGTTCCGTCAAAATCGAAAATGATCGCCTTCAGCATGTTCATTCTCCTCTCCCGTTTTCGGTTATGAAATCCATTATATGCATTTCAAAGTCAACTAACAACCCGAAAAATATGACATGTTGTTAGTTAAGGCGCTTACACCCGGTATGTAACCGTTCGCAGTTTGAGAACAGGCAAGGGATTTCGGTTTTTTAATAAAAAAACTCAACCCGAGCCATGAGCAGCTACAAGTTGAGCAAGTAAAAGTGATCTATTCGATGGTGTGTGTTTGCGCGGCCAGCAGCGTTTCCACTTGTTCGGAGGGAAGAGGGCGGCTGAACAGATAGCCCTGGATCGTCTCACAGCCGAGTTCGCTCAGACGATCCCCTTGTTCCTTCCACTCGACACCTTCGGCCACCAGCCCCATGCCGATCCGTTTGCCGATCTGGATGATCTGCTCGACCAGAATGGATTGATTTCGATCGGTCAAGAGGGTGTCGATGAAGGATTTGTCGATCTTTAGTGTGGTGATCGGCAGATGAGTCAGGTAGCTTAACGAGGAATACCCGGTTCCGAAATCATCAAGCGCAATCCGGATGTTGGCCTTACGCAGCACGTTCAGCTTCGCGACGACCGCATCGTAGGATTCCATGAAGAGGGACTCGGTCAGCTCCAGCTCCAAGCATTCTGGAGGTAGCCGATATTCGAGCAAGGTCTCCATCACCTGCTGGCAAAAGTCAGGCTGCATGAGCTGCAGGAGGGAGATGTTCACCGACATGGTGACGTCCACATGTCCGAGATCGCGGAGCCGTTTCAG
The DNA here is from genome assembly GCF_039888655.1 of Gorillibacterium sp. CAU 1737. NCBI lineage: Bacteria > Bacillati > Bacillota > Bacilli > Caryophanales > Paenibacillaceae > Gorillibacterium > Gorillibacterium sp. CAU 1737. Next base: position 222,231 of record NZ_JBDQQO010000005.1, on the reverse strand, counting down.
CTCCCGGCAGGCTCCCCGCAATACCCAAGCCCCGAGGGGGATGATGAGATGGGAGTCTTCGGCGATTTCGATGAACTTTCCCGGCGAGATTTCTCCAAGTGCGGCGCTCTTCCAGCGCATCAACGCTTCCAGACCGGTCACCCGGTTGGCCTTCATATTGAACTGCGGCTGGTAGACGAGGTAGAACTCATCCTTGTCCTTCGCCTCATGCAGGTGTTTCTCGATGATCATTCGCTCCCGGTAGCGCCGAGTCATGCCCTCATCATAGAGTACATAGGTCCCTTTTCCCGATTCCTTCGCCCGGTACATGGCGATCTCCGAGAGCTGAACCAGCTCCATGACGTCCCGTTCATGAGAGGGGTAGAGGCTGATGCCGATGCTGAACCCGATATGGTATTCGCTCCTATCGAGCGGAAGCGCCTTGCGAAATTCCAGCAGGATCATGTTGGCCAGCCGCTCCGCCTCATCGGCATAACCGAGGTCGGAGAACAGGAAGACAAATTCGTCCCCGCCAAATTGGTACAGCTCCCCGCGGTGCCCGATCAATTGCTGCAGCCTCTCACTTGCGCCAACGATGAGCGCGTTGCCGATTTCATGTCCCATGGTGTCGTTTATGTATTTGAAATTGTCGATATCCAGAAAGAGCAAAGCCCCGTAGCAGCCTTCCGCAAGCCCTTGCTTGGAGCGATCGAACAGCGCCTGCTTGTTCGGAAGTCCAGTCATGGAGTCGTGGTAGGCCAGAAATTCCAGCTTGTTCTCATTCTCGTGAATCCGATGCTGCTGGTCCTCCAACTGCTCGTACTGGATGCGCAGCTCCTCTTCGGTCGCGATGATCTCCTCATACGCCTGCTCCAATTCCTCATGGGCGAGGACCGCTGAACGATAGGCAGCCAGCCGCTGCTCATCTGTCTTCTTGATGCCGTTCAGCGTTCGGCGAATGAGCACGAAGAGCAGCCCGGCTGTCAAAAAGACAAAGAGCCAGCCCTTGGCGACACTTAGAAATTGAAGCCTTCGTTTGTCATCGACCAACATCACCAGAAATCGATCCGATAATAAAATCCAAAGCACGCCGATGATCGAATAGACCCCCGCGATGCGGAGCGCGCTGATATTGGGGTTAACCGATTGAACGTAATCCTCCTGATTCGGAAGGTGTTTCAAGATGCCGGTGCGGCCGAACATCGTTCGTGATGGTGAAAAATCGTTCCTCTTGCTTCTGTGCCGCATATGCCATCTCCTCATTAGGCCGTACCTGTCTATGTCTTCCTTCCTATCTTAGCCTGCCGGCAAGAGGACTGACAACCAAACTTTTCATAACAGTTTTCACAAAAATAATGGCGATGTTCGAACTCGATTCAAGAAAAGAAGCGACCTCCTCCGGAATGAGTCCGGTAGAGATCGCATCTTGTCATCCGGGTGTCCTTTGTCGGCGAACCGTCCATGGATTCCTCCGCCCACGCCATTTTAATCCGGGTGTGTCTCCTGAAACCAGCCCTTGCGGCCGCAGTGCGGACAAGAGAGCCGCTTCCCTTTCTTCCCTCCATTTAAAGAGAACAGGTCTCGCCGGAAGCCAATCTCAAATTTACAGCCGCAGGCAGGGCAGCGGTAGGCGTTCACCGCGGAGTGATAATAGGCAAGGCCGACGACCATGCCAATCCCAACGGCCAGCAGAAGATAAGGAAGACTCCCTCCATAGGAAACGGCCATGGGGAAGACCCCTGCTGCAAAGAGAAGAAAGCCCCCCAGGAACAAGAGTGTCATTCGGTCTGTCCTGCGATGCCGTTCCTTCCTCTTGATGAGTGCTTCCAGCTCTTCGAGAGTGTCCACCTCGATGCGTCCGGACTCCTCATGTGCTTGCAGAATCGCTTCGATCCGTTCGCGTTTGATTCGGATGTCCTCCTGCTCCTCCTCCAACCGCCCCAGTTGCCGCCGAAGCAGCTCTTGAAGCGGCCCCTGCCCGTTCCCGTCATTCGCCGGCATCAGCTTTCGAATCTCCTCCAGCGACAGCCCAAGCACCCGGTAGAGTCCGATCGTTCGAAGACGAAGCAGGTCCTCCTCCGAGTACATTCTCCTTCCACCTTCGGTTCGTCCGGATGCCTGCAGGATTCCTTCCTTGTCGTAATACTGGACGGTGCGAATGCTTACGTTGGCGCCTTTGGCCAGCTCACCGGTGGAATATGTGGTTCCCATCCCCATCACCTCGGCTCCATTGTGCCTGATGACGCTGCGTCACGAGCAAGCCCTTTTCAATAAAAAATGGCAGGCATGTACGCAATCTCTTCCGATACCGGAGACGTCTGCCCCCGCCGAAGAGCATACAGCCGCTCGTTAGCCCGCTTCCATTCATCGGTAACCTCAGCATACTCTTTGCTGCAAATATCCACCAGGCCGATGTTGTAATTCTCCCCGTCGAATCGCCCCAGGTACGGCTGGTCGTGGTACTGGAAGTAGTGGACGCCTACGCAGCAAGGAAGCGCAGCGGCTTCTTCGACATAACGGCGGATCGCGCGCCCGCGGTTCACCTGGTCGGCTGCGCCTCGAATCCCTGTGGCGGGAAGCCCGCGGTCGATGGCGCCAAAGTGAAACTCTCCGACCATCACGGGGAGGCCGACTTGATCGTAGACCTTTTGCACGGAGGAGACACAGGTTTTCTCGTAGCAGTTGATCGAGAAGATATCGAAATACGAGCTCCCGCTATAGAGAGCCGGACTGGAGATGTAGGCATACCGGATCCCGAGATTCAGGTGATGCGGATCAACCTTGCGCAGGGCGAGCGCCGGAATCTTGATGTACTCCTCGATCATCCGATGGGAGAACGCCTCCAAATCCGCCATGGCCTGCTCGGACACCTCCGGGAATTGCCCCAGCTCGAACAGCTCCTCCAACCGAGAAACGCCCGTGCCCCACGCCTCATTCAACAATGCCGGAGTCGGGTAGCGCTCCTTCAAGAAGTCGAGCAGGACGGTACGGGAGACTAGCTCGGCGGGGTTCCGCAGCAGCTCATAGCCCAGGTTCAGCCCGTCTACGAAAGCCCAGTTGGGTTCATTGGACATGAAATAGCCTATCAGGTAGCGATCATCGCAGTGCGGCTCCAACTGACAGGCGTAGGCTTCCGCTTGCTCGGCGTACTCCGCGGCAAATACATCGGGAAAATCCCGATAAATCCGATGAGAGGTGGTTGGATAGTCATCCAGCATGGCGACATACGGAAGCTTGGCTTGGCGGGCAAAGGTCAGGTCGCTCCACGCTGCCACCGTGTTCACCCTCCAATCCAGCAGGCGATGCTTGGTTATCGTGGACCAGGCCTCGTACCAGTCGTCTCCGAAAGCATGCATCAGGTTCTCCACGAGGAAGTCGCGCATTTGCCCGTCTCCGTCGGTTGGGCCCTTCGCGTTTGGATTCACGCAGTCCACCCCGCTGCTGAAGAAGGCATGGCCGTCCGGCGTTACCAGGATGTGCGCCCCGCGCTCGTCCCGATCAAGCCGGAAGAAGCCCGTCGCTTCATAGTCCTGCTCAGGTGCTCCCTGATAGGAATCCATAGCCGCCGCAAGCGCTCGTTCCGCTTCCTCGCGAAGGGACAACAGCATCCGGCTGCATTCCTCGCGGCTTGCTGTTTTGCCGAGCCAGTTCCTGCGTGCATCCTGACCGAGCTCATCGAGCAGCGATGCCGTATGGAGCTCAACGTTCGGCTCCTCATTCGCCAGTCGGACATCCCGGATGAAGAGTCGGGTTTTCTTGTGGGAAGGCGGCAAGCTGATACCCATCGCCTTCAAGCGATCGAGGTTGACGGCGTTTCCCTTGATGACCGTCTTCAAAATCCCGGGGCGACGCGGGCCGAACAAGGTTTGCCCGTCCAGGAACCGGATCGGCACACACACCGTGGTGGACACCCGGGGAAGGATGCCGACGGCGACGAACAGATCGCTTTTCTTCTCCGTATGCTCCTGCCAAAATCCCACTTCCAGACAGACCGAGTACTCTTCCCGATTCTCCACCTCGATGAGCAGATAGGTGTGCTTCCTCCATTCCTCACTGCCCTTCAACGGATACAACAGACTGCCTCCGCCTTCGGCGAATTCCACTTCGGTTCCGGTAAGCACACAGCCCTTCGGCTGCGGATTCTCCAAACGGATTCCCATGCTTCGCTTCCCCTCTCTTTTGGTGGCTTGTAAGGTAACCGGTCCCTGGATTGCATTCTCTCTTCCACTCGTCGCTCACTCTTTTGTAACCGGTTACATTTAAGTATAAAATGATTTCTTCCCTTGTCAACGAGAGATGTCTGCTCAAGTACCCGCCAAGGTGTCTACCCCGCTCGCGCTTGACGAGGACTCAAGCTTAGCGGCATCATGGAGGAAACAACCCAAAGATGAGGTGCTAGTCATGAGACAACCCCGCATCGCCGTCGTCGGCAGCCTGAACATGGACCTGGTGGTCACCGCTCCGCGGATGCCCCAGGCAGGCGAAACCTTAACCGGCGAGTCGATTCATACCATATCCGGCGGAAAAGGCGCCAATCAAGCAGTTGCCTGCGCGCGCCTCGGAGCCCAGGTCGACATGATCGGCGCGGTGGGCGATGACGCCTTCGGCCGCTCCCTCCTAAGCGAGCTCGAAGCGAACGGCGTTTCGACCGAAGCGGTAGCCCGCTTGTCGAATACCCCCACCGGCATCGCCTCGATCTTGCATACGGCAGAAGACAACAGCATCGTCATCGTGCCCGGAGCAAATGGCTGCGTCACGGCCAGTCTGGTCGAAGCGGCGGCGGAACGCATCCGCCAAGCAGACGTCCTGCTCGTCCAACTGGAAATTCCGCTGGATGCGGTTGAGGCCAGCCTTCGTATCGCCCGCGCGAACTGGGTGCGTACGATCCTGAATCCTGCGCCAGCCCGCAGCCTGCCGGACTCCATCCTTTACCTCGCCGATTATTTCACACCGAACGAGACCGAGTTCGCCTTTTTCCGTGAAGCAAGCGGCCTTGCGCCTGCATCCGACAGCGACTGGGAGCAGGCTCTAGCCGGTTGGTGGCAGCGTTATGGTCACCAGGTCATCCTCACGCGCGGCCGGGAAGGAGCCTCTACCCTCATCGGCGATCAGCCGGTGACGGTAGCAGCACCTGCCGTCCAAGCCGTGGACACGACTGGCGCGGGCGATTGCCTGAACGGCGCCTTCGGCTTCGGCCTCGCATCCGGCTGGAGCCTCGAACAGGCTCTCGCCTTTGCTGTGAAGTCCGCGTCCCTCTCCGTCACCCGCTTCGGCGCCCAAGCGGGCATGCCCACCTTGCGGGAAGTAGAGGAGGCGTAATTCCCTCTTCCTGAGACGATCCGCCACCGGAGCCGTATCCGGCAGCGGATCGTTTTGGGTTATGGAGATTTCCTTTCCGGTAGCGCTTCCATTCTTCGAAGATAAGTTCCGCTCCATCTGCTATAATGGCTATACCACCCATTATGAGGACAGCGAGAGGAGCAAGCCCATGCAGCTATCCGTGTTTTACCACCATCTGCAAGAAGCCGCCGAACAAACCGGGAGCCCCCTGGCGGACATCCTCGATCAGGCCGCAGGCTTCGGCATCTCTGCGGTTGAGCTTGACTGGGCGGACATTCGCCAAGATGCGGCCGGTCTGAGAAGCCTGCTAGCCCAGCATGGATTCACTGCTTCCAGCGTCTATGGATTCTTCGAATTCGGCCAAAAGCGCCAAGAAGAGGAAGCGGCACAATTTCTCGCAGATGCCGTCGCCGTCGGAGCAAGCAAGGTGCTTGTGATTCCGGGCTTTCTGTCTCCTGAGCAAACCGAGGAAGAGCAGGAGGCGCAGGTTGCCGCTATGATCGAAGCCGTTCAACGGCTGTGCGATGCCGCAGAGCCGCTGGGCATTACCGTGACCATGGAGGATTTCGATGACCGCCAGGCTCCGTTCGCCCGTTCGGAAGACTTGCTGAAGTTTCTGAGCGCCGTTCCCCAGCTTGGCTGCACCTTCGATACAGGCAATTTCATCTACTCGGGGGAAGACGAGCTGCGCGCCTTGGACAAGCTTGCCCCTCATGTTGTTCACGTCCACTGCAAGGATCGTTCACTGGAGCCCAATTCGGGTGAAGGGAAGCTCACCCTGACGGACAAGATGCTCTATCCAAGTCCAGTCGGTGGGGGCTGCATCGCCATTCGCGAATCCCTGCGCCGCCTGCGGGAGGCCGGTTACACCGGTACGCTCGCCATCGAGCATTTTGGCGCTCCGGATCAGCTCGCCTATATGCGCCAATCGGCTGACTGGCTGCGCAAGGCATGGAAGTAGAATAGTCAAGCTTATATTCCACCAGAAATGAGGGTGTGTCATGACCGAAACCTATCAATCCTTCCAACTGGCGCTTTATTGCACCGCCGGGTGCCTGAACAAGAGCGAGGAACAGCTCGCGGAAGAGATGGCATTCTTTTTCCGGCATCTGAAGGTGGGCAAAGTCTACATAGAAAACCATCGGGGAGACACCAGCCTCAGCCGGGAACGCCTGGAGGAGCTAAAAGCGTTCTTCCTCTCGTTGGGTCTTGAGGTAGCGGGCGGCATTACGCCTACCTTGGGAACGTCCTACCGCCCCGGCTATGAGCGGATTCTCGGAGGAATCTGCTACACGGATGAAGCCTCGCGCGCCCGCCTTCGGGAAGCGGCGGAGACGGCCGCTGCCGTCTTTGATGAAGTGATTCTGGACGATTTCTTTTTCACCAATTGCACCTGTGATGACTGTCGTACCCGCAAAGGGGAGCGCAGCTGGGAGGAGTTCCGGCTTGCCCTGATGGCGGAAGTCTCCGAGAACGTCATCATTCGGCCTGCTAAAGCGGTTAACCCAAATGTAAAGGTCATCATCAAATACCCGAACTGGAACGAGTCGTTTGCTTCCGCCGGCTACAACACGGAGCAGCAGCCCACTCTCTTCGACGGAATCTATACGGGCACCGAGACCCGAGACCCGGCCATCAGCCAACAGCACATTCCTCGGTACGCCTCCTACTCGCTCATGCGCTGGATGGAGAACCTGGACCCGGGGCGCAACGGAGGCGGGTGGTTTGATGCCTACGACTGCACCTACACCGACTATTACCTCGAGCAGGCCAACCTGACTGCGTTCAGCAAAGCGCGCGAGCTGACGCTGTTCTGCTACCACCTCCTGCTGGATCACCCTTACGTGCCGGCACTCGGCTTCCAACTGGACAAGCTGGACGACGTGACCGCTCGTCTCGGAGAGCCCATCGGGGCGCTTGTGTACAAGCCTCACCACGCGCGGGGAGAAGATCACCTGTACGACCTGCTCGGCATGGCAGGCATCCCGCTGGAGCTGACCCCGTTCTTCCCGGACGCCAGCAAATCCGCGAGGACGCTCCTCCTGTCCGCTCCAGCAGCTGCAGACGAGGCCATTCTCGAGAAGCTCAAAGGATACCTGCAAGAAGGCGGCCATGCCGTCATGACCTCCGGCTTCGTCTCGGCCATGGCGGAGCGCGGCATCACGGAGCTGGTTCCAATCCAGCTCACCGGCGCCAGCCTGACAGCAGAGCAGTACGCATTGGAGACGGGCATCTGCTCCTTCCAGGAATTCTACCCGGCGAGTCGGAGTATCCGTTACCCCGTGTTGGACTTCGGGACGAATGCCACCTGGCAGGAGATTGTCGCTTGGCAAGGACCGACGAACTTCCCGATCCTGCTGTCCAATCCGTATGGCCGAGGTAAGATCTACACGCTCGTTATTCCAGAGCACCCGGCTGATCTTCTCCACCTGCCGGAGGCGGTTATCACCCGCATTCGCTCCGTGTTCACGGAAGGACTCCTTCCGTTCCGACTGATCGGGCCGGGGGACGCCGGAGTCTTCGCCTATGACAACAGCCGCTTCGTGCTGGAGTCATTCGCTCCGCATACCTCCACCTGGAAGGTGCAAGTCCCGCCCGGTACTGAGCTTCACCAGCTCACGCCGGTGAAGAACGCCCCTCCTCTGCGGGAAACGGCGGTCCTCGCGGACGGCTTACGCGAGTATGCGATCCAGCTTCCTCCTTCCACCTACGCCGTTTATGAGTGGGCCGATTCCTCAAGCCGTTCCACGAAATAGAACGAGAACAGCCGCACCGGGCTTGTCGGTGCGGCTTTGTTTTTCGTCTCGGTGACCTTCCTCCGAAAACACAATCCGTTTTTAAAGAAAAAGCGCAAATCAGCGTTTACAGAGACCTTCTCCTGCTATAAAATTATACTAATCCAATCGGAATTATTCATAAGGAGGCAGGGTCATGACAGCTCGCAAAATTCCCGTTCCTTACGTCAAAGCCAATCAGACCGGAATCGTCTTGTTCGTGATCGGCGCGTTTGCTTTCCAACAGCCCTGGGTGCTGGCTGCACTCTGGCTTATTCAGGTAATCGGCCTCGCCAGTGCAGGCAAAGCCAATCTGTTCGTGCGTCTCGCCAAGCCGTGGCTTTCCATCAAGGGCTCCCGTACGGAAGCTTACGAGCTCCAGCGATTCAACAACACGCTGGCTGTTCTCTTCCTCACCCTGTCGCTCCTGTCCTTCTCCTTCGGCTTGACCCTCGCCGGTTATCTCTTTGCCACGATGCTGCTTGCCGCAGCTGGGGCGGCCCTCGCCGGCTATTGCATCGGCTGCACGATCTATTTCCAATATAAGAGGTGGAAGGCGCTGCGCAAGGTTCGTCGCCCGGCGGCCTGACGATCCAAGAGAAAAGGATGGCTCCGTTCCCCTGACAAAGGGGAAAACGGAGCCATCCTTTTTCATTTGCTGACGCAGTTGCGCCCCTTCTTCTTGGCGCGGTAGAGGGCTTTGTCCGCTTCCTTCATCACGGCGTCGGGTGTCTTCGCTGTCTCGCTGCGGTTCGAGACGCCGATGCTTACCGTAACGAAGAGCTCACGCGCCGCACGAGCCGCTCCCGAGCGTCCTTTGCGCTTGCGGGTTGAGCGAGGCTTGCTCCGCACCGTGAAGCCCCGCTTCGAGACCGTTTCGCGGAGCTCCTCCAGGTGCGGGATAGCTTCCGCCGCACTTTTGTTTTTGAACACCACGGTGAATTCTTCACCGCCATAACGGTAAGCCTTGCCCCCGCCCGGAACGTGGCGGATCACGGAGGCGACCAGCTTCAGCACATCATCCCCGGTATCGTGTCCGTGGGTATCGTTGAACTTTTTGAAAAAATCGATGTCCAGCATCGCGATGCTGTAGGAGAAGCCCAGCTTCAGCAAGTCCTGCTTGAGCGCGCGGCGCGAGGGAAGGCCGGTCAACTCGTCGGTGAACGCCATCGAGTAGGAATCCTGCAGGATCGAAGCGATGAGGAGCAGGCCGCTCAAGCCGAACCCTACCGCAAGCAGCAGGGAATCCTCATTGCCGGAACGCAAGGTATAGAGCAGTGCGGCGAGAAGCGCCAAATGGGCAAACTCCGCCGGACTCTTCCGGCTTCGGAACCGGAGCAGGAGCACCAGCGCGGCCAGCCCGAATGCCGCCAGAGCGGCTTGAGAGAAGGCCGTTGATCCCGTCAGCTTCTCTCCGAAAGGATGAAGGCGCTCCTGCCAGCGCTCCAACCACTCGGTATGATGGGCGCGGCTCAGCCAGATTATCGCTCCGGCTTGAGCAGCCAGCAGCGTGAGGCGGGAAAGGCCCCACACGCTGCCGATTCCGCGTTCACGGAAGAGGGAGAACAGCGCCGCGTTAAGCGGGATCGCCAGGCTCACGAGCAGAAACACGGCGCGAGGGTCCGGCTTCCAGTCCGGCTGACGGGAGGCTAACCAGCCGCCACCTGACAACAGGAACAGGCATGCGCCAAGCAGCAGCAGGATGAAGAATTCCCGGCTGTGATGAAACTTCCAGGCGATTATACAGCCGATGGCCAGGACGGCGTAGGGCGCTGCCTGAAGAAGATCAAGCTGCGGTTCGGTCAGGGTGTCGCTTTTTTGCAAGAACGCATAAGCAGCGAGAAGAAATAGCAAGGGAATCAGGGCCGGCAGAGCGGCTTTCAAGGTTCGTTTCACGTGGGGCTATTCCCTTCCAGGCAAAGTCGGCAGCATGCCTTCCGGCATGATGCGCACTCTCTAGTTATCGGCGCAAGCCCCTCTTGCGCTTAATGCTTATCGCTCGCGCAGGATCAAATGAGCGGCCAACTGCCGCAGGAAACTGATCCGGCGGGGAATCCGTCCGATCTCATCCATGGCGAACGCATAATGACTCCACATCTGCTGTCGTGCTTTCGGAGAGCCGAGCAAGGTGACGAAGGTCGTTCGCCCGTTCGCAGCATCCTGCCCCACCGGCTTGCCCAGAACTCCGGCGTCGCCTTCGGCATCAAGCAGATCATCCTTGATCTGAAAGGCGATGCCGATGTGATAGGCGAACTGGGTGAGCGCCTCGATTTCGGTCGGGTTCGCACGAGCGAGGATCGCTGGCATGACGAGGCAGGCTTCAAAGGCGATGCCTGTTTTGTAGAAGCAGATTCGGTTCAACTCATCGTAGGACAGGCTTCGCCCGCTCATTCGCAAATCCAGCGCCTGGCCCATGCACATCTCCTGAGCTTTGCGGGAGGAGTAGTTCATGAGCTCCAGCACCGCCGCAGGATCGAAGCTGCTGAGCGAGGATTGGTCCTGGACCGCCTTTTGCAGCAGGAAGAGTCCGGTCAGCTCTGCCGTCGAGCTGTCATATTGCTCGTGCAGGGCAGCCCTCCCACGGCGCATGGAGGAGTTGTCCTGCGAGGGCAAGTCGTCGAAGATCAGAGAGGCTGTGTGCATGTATTCGAGCGAACGCAGCAGCGGCAGCAGCGCCTGCTCCGAAAGGCCGTATTCCCGGACCCCCATGAACCAGGCCAGAATCGGCCGGAGCCGCTTGCCGTCCCCTTGGAGGCTGTAGTTTGCCGCTTCTCGCAGCGGTTCCTGTTCACCGCTGAACGCGGCATGAGGCGGAATCGGCAGGATGGCATCGATTCGCTCGCGTACCGTGCGAAGCGTCTCGTGAAAGTCCTCCTGCTCCAGCTTGCTGCTGCGAAGCTGACCGACCATCCGGTCGCGCACGAGCTTATCCAGAAAGTCGACATCTCCAGCCTCGCGCACCATACGTTGAAGCAACGGGGCGAAGTCCTCCATTCCTCCCGTCAGCTCTTCCATTAAAGCGCGGTACCCCTCTTCGCCCAGACGAACCTTGCAGCGCTTGAGCCCGTTGATCGCCCGATCGAGCAGCACCTCCCGCGTCATCGCATCGGAGCGATAGACCTCATGAAGCAGGTAAGCGATGACCGTCCAATACAGCTCAAACGGGTTCAAGAGGTCCGGTCTCTTGTCTTTGTAAGTCAAATAGTACGTATAGGGGGTCACCGCTCCCGCCGCCAAATCCTCATACAGGTCGGCAAAATCATCCGAGAGCTGGTTGTAGATGCCGTAATAGAAGGTTCTCTCCTCCACTACTTCGCTCGTAGCAGTGTGCAGCACGGAGCGAACGATGGACCGGGAAGAGGCGGACTTGGTCATGATCGGAAGATACAGATCTTCATTTGTATAACCCGGATAAGAAAGAGATTTGGTTCGATCCACTTCCTGTGCCTGATAGAACACGTACGCCTGCTCGAAAAAGTACTGCTGCGTCTCCTCCCGCTGCTGATCGCGGATGAATTCGAACGCTTCCTTCAGCTCCGCATAGACATAGCGCATCAAGAAGAGGTTCTCCTCCCGCCAATCCCCCCAGAGGGTCCAATCCGGGACTTGCCCGGTTACCAGCGACTCGCGCAGGATGCTGGATACCTGCTCCTTCTCCCGGGCGTCCAGCACCTGTGCGTCGAGGAGGTCATCCACGAACGGGTAGGTGAGCCCGTACGAATAGCCGATGCGAATGGCTTCATCCAGGCGAGCGGAGCGTTCGGCCGGGGGCGTCCCTTCTTCCAGCTCGTCGAAGACATGCAAGAGCACCCCCAGGATGATCTTGATCAGCTTCCGCTGGGCATGCTCGGGATTCATTCCCTCCGGAATGTGCTCCCCTGCCCTTTTTAGCTTGCCGATCACCCAGATGACCGCATCCTCGACTCCTTCCTTCTGCCCCCAACGGTACAAGCCGTCCAGGTCCATCATCGAAGAGAGATTGTTACTTTCCTTAGGTGAAGTCGAAAGGAGGTGCGTCTTGATGTCCTCCACCGCTCTTCTCGTCTGAAGACGGGTGGCGGGATCGTCGAGGGCTTTGCCAAGATCCCTCAAATAAATATAAGAGATGCTCCGGTCCAGGTAAGCATCCAGCTTGTCGTGTCGCTTAAGCCAATCGAGATAGAGGCCCACGTTGCCGGTATCCGGGGTCCTCATCCTGCGAATCCAGCGGAGGAGTCTTGGTGTTCGGCGCACATGTTCCTTCTGCCACAATCGAAAATCATGGGTTAAATGCGGAATATAAGCCTTTTTCGTTACGTTATCGGATAACAGAGACAAATAGCGGGCAGCCCTCTCCTCCGCTTGCTTCCAGCATCGGTCAGGCTCAACGAGATTGAGGTTCGGGGGGGTGGGCATGCGTTCTCTAGTCCTCTCCTGTTGCTTGTTCAATTCTCATCGTGTAATGAAAGGTGCTGAGCTACTAGTACGGGGAAAGCGTCTTTTGGTTGCGGGCTGCAAATCCAAGATTCTTCTCCTGAGGCATAAAAAAAGGAGCCCGTCTCATCGAGCTCCTCCAGGCATCCGGTTACTTCAGGACAGCGTTCGCGAGCAGTCGGTCCAGCTTGCGGATGTCGACGCCTTTTTGCAGCTTGATCTTGATGTGCCCCGCACGGGTCCACATTTCAAGCTCGGAGGTGAAGTCCAAGAGCCGTCCGGCATTTTCACTCGACCACATGTTGATGACAGAGTACGGCAAGGAGTAAACCTCCACCTTTTTCCCGGTCAGGCCTTGAGCATCGCGGACAATCAACCGCTTGTTGGTAAAGATAGCGCTGTCCCGGAAGGTTTTATAGGCCGCTACCGCCACCTCTCCCTCCACCAGCAATTCAGTCACATCATTAGGAATTGGACATTCTGACACCAGCACCCATTCGAGAATCGCGTTCGTATCCGCCATTACCCTTGCCTCCTAAGAGATAGATTCCTCGAATGAATTCTACGTCTGTCAAAATAATCCTTCTTTCTGCATTTTTTTCATTTCATGTGTGCTCAAAGGAAAGCCATGACCAGGAGAAGAGGCACCAGGAAGGCAACGTTGATCAGGGTAAAAACCGCTAAATAGCGGCCTGGAGGATACTCCCGACTGTAGAGCCGGTAGGAGATGAGGCTCGCGAGCGAAGCGACAACCGTACCGAGCCCGCCGACCGACACCCCGATCAGCAGCTCCCGGTAATGCGGCGTAAAGCTAGCAAGCAGCACGGCGGCGGGAACGTTGCTGATGATTTGGGACAAGCCGACAGAGGTGAAGAGCACCGCCTTCGGGGTTCCGAGCAAGGCAACCAGTGCTTCCCGAACGACCGGGATGCCGGTCAGGCTGTCAGTGAACAGAAAGAACAGCACGAAGGTTCCGAGCAGTAGATAATCCGCCCGGCGAAACAGCTTCGGCGCAAGGAACGCGAGGAGGAGGACCGTAACGCCGGCGGCTAGCCACACGCTCAACACGCGGAAGACCGCGAGCAGCGTCAGGACAAAGGCTGCGGTAGCGGCCGTTAGGAGCAGCGGACGGCGAACGGCCGTCTTCTCTCGCTGCACGGGATACGGCTCCCCGCGATTAAGCAGATGATTCGCCGCGACAAGCAGGACGATGGAGCCTGCGCCGAGCGGCGCCATGATGATGAAAAATTCCGCGGGGCTCATCGAATAGTACGCATACAGGAACAGGTTCTGCGGGTTGCCGAACGGCGTGAGCGCCGAGAAGAGGTTCGCGGCCAGCGTCTCCAGAATCACGAGAAGAAAGGGATCTCGGCCGCTCATCCGAGCCATGAGGAGGGTCAGCGGAACGACGGTGAGCAGCGCCACATCGTTCGTGACGAACATGGCCAGTACTCCCGTCGCGGCGATCATGGCGAGTCCCAGCTTGCGCGGAGTGGCAAAGGCGCTGAGCGCTGCCCCCGCAACCGCCTGCAAAACGTTGCATTCCTCGTACGCCAGGCAGACGAGCATGAGCGAGAAGAGCGTGCCGATCACGCTCCAGTGAATGGCCTCCACATGAGGAGGCGAACAAAAGCCCGCAACCGCCGCCGCAAGAAAGGAGATGACGAAGACCGGTTCCTTGCGGCAGAAGGAGACGGAACGCTTAAGCAAGGCAGAGAACGTTGTCATGATGATGGCGGCTCCTCGGAAATAGTCGTGTTCTATTATAGCGAAAACCGGGGATCGCCACGACGGTTTTTTTGTGGTCGTTTCCTGGGATGATGCACCCTTCGCATAAGATTCGAATTACGGATTTGAATAGGCGGAACAAGGGACACTATTCCTAGAGCGAGTTTGCAAGCACTCTCTAAGTCGCGACATATGGTTTTACGATAATTAACTTTCGAGTATAATTAGTTGATGAACACCAAGACCCGCTACCGGAAGGAGTATACATCATGAAAGAAGGTATTGTCGAAGCCCGTCCCAAACCCAAACGTTCCCGGGCGAAAAAGATTCTTCTCGCTCTTGTGATCGTCCTTGTCGCTGTCGCCGTCGGTCTCGCTATCGCTTATCAGAATCTGACCTACGAGCCGCTGCCGGAAGCGAAGGCCGCCATGCAGAGCGATAATCGCGTCACCGTTCAGAGCGTGAAGGGAGGCCTCCTCTTTGAGCCGGCCACAGGCGACGTCCTCCAGCCAAACGTCATTTTCTACCCCGGCGGCTTCGTGAAGCCGGAGAGCTACGCCCCTTTTGCCAGAGGAATTGCTGAGACCGGTCATCGCGTATTCATCGCCAGGATGCCTTTCGAGCTTGCATTCTTCGGCCAGAACAAGGCCGACGCCTTCCTCAAGCAATACCCCGAGGATGGCTTCGTGATCGGCGGGCACTCCCTCGGCGGCGTCTTCGCTTCCCGCTATGCCGCCAAACACCTCGATTCCATATCGGGTGTCTATTTCATGGCCTCCTATGCTGATGACGGCGGCAGCTTGAGCGGCATGAACCTGAGCGCGCTGCAGATGACCGCGACAAAGGATGCCATCCTCCAGCAAGATAAGTGGGAAGCCGCCAAAACCAATCTGCCGGCGGATACAACCTATGTCTCCATCGAGGGAGGCAATCACGGTCAGTTCGGCACCTACGGGAAGCAAAAGGGGGACAACGATCCCTCTATTACAGCCGAGCAGCAACGAGAAGAAGTCATTCAGGCGATGACGGCCTGGTTGAAGGGGATTCAGTAATGCATCCATGCGTTGAATAAAACCTTGCTTTGATCAAAAAGGGAGAGGGACCCAGAGTCCCTCTCCCTTCTAGTTTTTCCTGGACGAAGTCGGTTTCAGCAAGCCCAGGAGGAGGATGTCGCCCATTGCCTGAATGCCCGACTCAAAGGTGATCTGATTCTTCGTCATGTATTCGTAATCCAAAAGCCGGTTCAGCGTCTCCTTCACCATGAGCCGGAGGATGACCGGGTTTACCTCTCTCAGCTCTCCAGCCTGTACGCCTTCTTCAACCAACTGGATCAGGGGATTCCAGAGCGAATCCAGGTTACGCTCCACCTTCGCCCACAAGTCCGGGTAATGGCGCCGAAGGTCAACCGCATGACGAGTGATGGAGCCGATGCTGTAGGCATCCGGAGCTCCGCAGAGGATTTTTTTCAGCTTTTCCGCGATAGGCAGGTTCGGGTTCTGAAGGATTTCCTCGTCCGCCTTCATCATGTCGGCAAACACATAATCGATCGTTTGGTCGATCATGTCCTCCTTCCCGGTAAAATGGGTATAGATCGTCCTCTTGCTGGTTGCCAGCTCTCTTGCCAGATCCTCTGTCGTGAATCGCGTCCCCTTGCTCTCGAACAAGGTCAAGAGCGTGAGGTACACGTGATCGTCGCGATTTGCTGTCATCTTCTTTTCCTTCCTTTAGGGAATGCCCCAGGCTCTCTTCGTTCATGATTTCCCTGCATTTCCTTGCTCAAAGGGGCAGCGGCTTCACCATTCGGAACAGGTGATACGGCTTTTTCTTGATGACCTGAACCACTCGATACCCCATCCGCTCGTAGAGCTTTACCGCCTGATCATTCTCACTCCGTACCGACAGGGAGGTCTTCTTGAATTGCTTCGATCGGGCCAGTTCCTCGGCATGGTGCAGGAGCTTCGTGCCAATCCCGAAGCCTCTCGCCTCGGGAAGAGCCGCCAAGGCAGCGATATGAAACTCCCCCTCAAAAGCATCCTTGATCGACAGCAACGCCAGCGATTCACGCAGGTTCCGGAGGGAATACTGCACGAATGACCACCCGTTCAGCTTGAGCAATTCCTGGACTACCTTCCACGTTAACCGGTCGACTTCCTCCGCCGGCATGCAAATCATCATCCCCGCCGTCTGCCCGTCCAACCGGGCTTCAAACGCATACCGATGGCTGAATCGATTGAATTTGTGCCTCCAGAGATGCTGCAGGGTGCGCTCGACGACAGACGGCTCCTTCGAGCCCGCCACCGGGTAAGCCATGTAATCGAGCGCCATGGCAGCCAGCTTGCCTCCGACAGAAGACTCCGCACTTGCTTGGTGGATCATTACAGCCTTCATAGGAATCCCTCCAGTTTGGTACTAGTATAGTATTTATAGTACCATCATGAAGGCTGGATTTCCCTGTGTCAAGTCAATCTGCTGCATGACGAAACCTCGTTCTTCTGGATTATCTCGGCCCCAATCGCTAAAATAGGAGAATCGCAGAAATGAAGGCAGGAGGTGAAACTCATGATCACACTGGATTCCATTAAGGACAAGGTGGAATGCTTCCAAGCTTATGACTTGAAGACATTGGAGAGAAGCATCGAGGAACGGATGGAGGTGAATAAGGCCCTCTTGCTTGGCCTTCATTCGGTTCAGCATCACGTTGTGTTTGATCCGGTTCGCAATCAGATGCAGTACAGCGCTGTGGTGCACTTCAAGGCTTAACCCATGTTTTTCAGGAATGAGGTGCCTCATGGCAAAGGAAAGCTTTGATAAAGAGATTCAGTTCCTGCGGATGCTCGTGCTAACCAGCGGCGCTTTCAATCGCCAGCAATTCGCGGAACGGCTCGGCATCTCCGTACATACATTTGATAAAACCACCCGGAAGCTGAAGGATGTGGCGAACTCCCTTCAAGCAAATCTACCGCAGGAGCAAGACCGGGAGCTGTCCGAGGCCATCCGCTTCCGGTATCAGGATTCAGCAGACCCTCTGCTCTTGTTCCTGTTCCGGGCGAAATCCGTCAAGGAAACGGAGAGCGAGCGCCTCTCGCTGGTCATTGCCAGCCTGCACGAGCAGACCATGACTGCCAAGGAGCTTCTGGATCACTGCTGCAGCAGCCTGTCAATGGAAATGCCGATGCCGGACGAAAAGACAATCCGCTCGGATCTGAAGTATTTGGAAGAGGTTGGGGTTATCGTCAGGGAGCCTGGACCACGACCCTATCGGTATCGCGTTCAGAACGACCTGATCCGCCAATTGACGGAAGAGGAGCTGCTCGACCTATTCGATTTTGTGGATGTGATGGCGAATACCCAGGTCCCGTCCGTACAGGGCTATCTGCTCCGGGACGGTCTGAAAAAGCAGCTCCTGCGAGATGGGCGTTCTCCTGCGGAGCTTGAGCCGTTTCTCTATAAATATCACTACTATTCCCGCATCGTGGATGAAGCACATCTGTTTCCCCTGCTTGATGCCATCCGCCGCCGGTGCAAGGTAAGGTTCGTCTACTTCTCGCCAAAGTCGGAGAAGAGCTATGCCTCCAAAAACACAAACCCTTCCTTTCCTCGCGAGGCAGGAGGACGAATCGAGCAGCTTGTTCCGATTAAGGTGGTATACGATCACCAATATGGCAGGTGGTACCTGCTGGGCTTCGGAAGACAGGGCTTGCGCAAATACCGCATCGAAGGCATCACCCAGATGGAAGAGCTCGAAACGGTTTCAGAGGAACGCTATCGAGCGCAGACAGAAGAATTGATGAAACGGATCCAGACGAGCTGGCTCGTGGATACCGGCCGTCCGATTCAAATTCGTGTTCGATTCTTCAATCCTCCGACGTCCGAGAGCAATTTCATCAAGGAGCGAGTCCTGCTGCAGGGACAGTGGGGGCAAGTTGTAGAGGAATCATTAGATTCCTTCCTGTATGAAATCACGGTGAACGGCACCACCGAGATCAGGCCTTGGCTTCGCAGCTTCGGATCAAGCTGCGAGGTAGTAGCCCCTCCCTCCCTGCGGCGGGAAATGATCGCGGAATGGAAGGAGATTCGAGCGTACTATGAATCTGTTTGAGAAGGTCTTCAATCACCAAATCCTCTCCCGCTTGGAGGATTCCGGAACGTTCATGGTAACCTCGCATGAACGAGCGTGGTTGAAGACCATGCTGGCCCACCCGGCCGCCCAGGATGCCTTCCTGCCGGAAACCTTGTCGAAGCTGGGCGGCATACTGGAGAAAGATCAGGTCATGGACACGACCGAGCATCTGCTCGAAAAAGCTCGCAGCCGGGAGAAGCACGTGTACCACCCGCTGCTGCGCCCCCTGCGGCAATCGATCCTTGCGAGGAAAGGCTTGCGACTCAGCTACGAAGGGAAAAGCGGCTATGTAAACGTCGACCATCTCGGCGTTCCCCTCAAGCTGGAATATTCCATGATCAAACGGGAGTGGTACCTCCACTGGATCAATCTCCCGCGCTATACGGTCATGTGTACACGTGTGAAGAAGATTCATTCGGCTACCGAAGCTGAGGTCGATCCGGCGGAGCAGGAGCGCGCAGCGCTGCAGTTGGCCCAGAAGCTGCACGCTCGAAGAAGGCGAGTGGTCATCGAGATTGTCCCCCTGTACAATGAGGAGCTGTCGCGAATCCTGTACGCCTTTTCCAGCTTTGAGAAGACGGTGGCCTATGACGCCGAGACCGACGCGTATCGGGTGACGGTCTATCTCCTCGGCAATGAATTCGAATACCTACTGTCCAAGCTGCGCTTTCTCGGGAAGCGGGTTCGCGTCGTCCAGGGGCAATACCTTATCAACCGGATGCTGGAATCCTCTACGAAAGCACTGAGCCGTTATGCCGAGGCGGACACTGTATCGGAAGGAACCCCCATTACAACCACTCCTCCTGGCTCAGCCGCCGGTGGAAATAGGCCATGATCTGCTGGGGGATGGAGTCGGGATACGCAATCCCCTTGCTCCGACAGACGGCCCTTGCATCCTCATAGAAGGCCGCCATGGCCGCCTTCACCGCCGCTTCCAGCTCCGGGAAGTCCGCTTTTGCCCCGTATAGGCGCAGATGCTCCTGCAGCTCCTGCGGGACGCCATGCTTCACCTTACTCTCCCAAGCCCCCCAATCCAGCGTGTCGTACTCACTCAGCAGCAGGTCCACATGGGCATGGAAAAGAACGTCCAGATTCTTAAGAATCTTGAACAGATCTTTTCGTTTGAAGTATTTAATCAGCATTTCGATGTGAAGCCAATAGGTATCCATCGCCCTTACCGGGTCCGGGATGGAGTTGTCCGTGCGATAGCCGCGGTCCAGAAACGCTCCAACTTCTCCTGTCCGGTCAAAGATGATGTGCTCTCGGGTACATCCCTTGCAGTGCTGTCGGCACATCCATTCCTCCGGGTAATCCGCATTAAGGAGGAAGAGATCGAGCTGATGCAGGTTGTCCCCGAGCCGGATGACACTGCAGTAATTCTTGAAGTGGTCGTCATTAAAGCTCTCTCCCCAGAAGAGGAGCAGCTCATCGGCCGCCTCGGCCAGCAGCTTCGGCGCATCCGCTGCCAAAGCCTCGAAATCCTGATCCGCCACCAAAAAGACCGGGTCATAATCCGAATACATGTCCTGTTCTCCCCGGCTGATCGAGCCGTAATGCCAACCGCCCTTGCACCGTTCGTCCTGCTGCATGATCGCGACCAATCGACCGAAGGCCGCTTCCAACTCTTTGTGCATACCAAAAGACTTCCTTTCCTGGAGGAGTTACCGTCATCGTAGCTCATCCCGTTCGGGAAGTATTGGTCGCAATCAACCTGTTTTTGTCAAATGTTATCTTCTTCCCCCATGATGGTCCTTCCGATATTGCGCCGGCGTGGCGTGATATCCCTTCTTGAAGGCTTCGATGAAAGCTTTCACATTCGCAAAGCCGTTCGCAAGGGCAATGTCCGTAATGGAAGCATCCCGATTCAGCAGATCCTTGTGGGCGTGATAAAGGCGAATGCTCGTCAAGTAGCTGTGGTAGGTCTCCCCGGTCGTTTTCTTGAAAAAGCGGGAGAAGTACGTCGGCGCCATCCCGATCTCGCTTGCCGTGCGAGCCAGGGAGAGGTCTTGCTCATAATGTTCCTCCAGGAAGGCGATGGCCCGCTTTACGTTCCTCCGGCTTTCCTGTTCATAGCGGCTGTACGGCAACGACTCGCAAAGCACCCGGCAATCCCTCAGCAAGATCAGGCACAGCTTCCTCAGCGCGATGGATAGCTCCAGCTCATAGAAAGGTCCCTGCTCCTCTTGCAGCTTGGCACAGAGCAGCATGAGCTCTTTCACCTGTTCGCTCGCTTCTCGGTTCCCCGTAAAATCGAAGGAGCTTCCCTCCACATCCGGGCAATACTCCTTCAAAAGAGCAGAAGAGAGAAGAATCGTGACGGTCCTCATCCGATCGCGGTACTTTCGCTTCGTCTCATGCAGCTCCCCGCTGTTCACAAATAGAAAATCGCCCGCGCCGACTTCGACGGGGCGACCGTTAACCCTCCCGATGATGGCCCCCTCCAGCACGAGATCGAATTCCAAATGCTGATGCCAATGAAGCGGATAGTCGCCATCGCCTTCCTGCTCCGTTCCGATGTAAATCTTGGCAGGCAGCTTTGTGTTTGTTTCGATCTTTTCCAAGTAATACTTCATCGCCTCCGCATGCCTCCTAAGGGAATGATCTGGCTCGCCATCACCATCGTCCTGGATTACATAGGATGGGTGAAGATCAAGCACCCGTGGAGCTTGACCTCACACCAATTTTAAGTAGAGTACCAGCCGTGGATTACCTTGATCTATGTATCCATTGCCGTCTCTCCTATGCTTGCATTCGGAGTCATGCAATGAAGTGCGCATTACCCTATGATTACCGCTTGTTGCTCCGCTAAGGATGCCAAAACGGCGTCCTTGACCTTGATCGCCTGAAGCGCAGCTGACAAATCGATGAGCGGGCTCGCATGATTGCCTTCGAGGCATTCCAGCACATGGCGCAGGGCTTGCTCATAATCGTCCTTCATAACCGGGCGAAGTACTTCCTTCGTTCCATCCGCATGGAAGAAAGCGAACTCTTCCTTGGATTCCATGCCATACTCCGCATCGAATTTCAGGAGGCCCTTCTCCCCATGGATTTCGAAGCCCACATAAAACGGCGAGTTCTTTGGCAAATTGGACCAGCTCTCCACAACAGCAAAGGCTTCATCAAACGAGAGGGTGGTCACCGCGACAGACTGCTCGCCAAAGTCGATCCCGTTCGCCAATACCCGCTTGGGCATTCCCATAAGCTCCAACAGAAAATCGAAGTTATGGAGATGGAAGTCGGTCACATTCTTCGATAGGCCGAGGTTGCCCCAATTCGGAGCAGTTTTGTTATGAGAACGAGCAGACTTTACCGTTCCCAGCTCTCCGTTCTTTACTTTCTCAATAGCGATCTGGTGCGGGGTCGAAAATTTGTAAAAGAGGTCCACAAACACATGGCGTCCCGCTTGCTCCGCAGCCCTCCGGATTTCCTCCGCCTCTTCCTGCTTATAGGTCAGCGGGGTTTCGCAGAAGACATGCTTGCCGTGCTTGAGCGCTTCGATCGCCCACTTCGCATGGAGGTCTGTCGGCAAGCAGATGTCCACCACATCAATTTCTTCATTGGTTAAGATGTCTTGGATGTCTGCCGTAACGGGGGTACTCAGCTCTTCCTGTATTTCCTTCCGCTTCTGTTCATTTCGGCCGTAGACGGCCACCACCTCAACCCCATCCAAGCGCTTGTACAGCTCGACATGCTGTCTTCCAAATCCCGTTCCCAATACCCCAACCTTGATCACTGGAACACCCTCCAATTCTTTGCAAAAAAAGATTCTGTCTCATCTTAGAACAAGCGTTCTTATCGGTCAATTGGCTATATCTTCAATTCATGACAACTTTTCGAACATCCATTCTCCTCAACTTTGGATAAGCCTGTTGATTTTCGGTAGAATACTAGTTGCAAGATCAGAAGGAATCCATTATCATAGCTTAAAACCGACTGGAATAATCGGTTTAATAAACGAAACCGTCACAATGAGACTTAATGGGGGGAATCATGGAACATGGCAAACAGAAGTAGACAGCAAAAGAAATCAGTTCTGGTCATCTCTCTCTTCTTGATTTTGGTACTCGCCCTCGCAGGCTGCTCCACCTCCAAGCCGGATGCATCCGCAAGCGGAAGCCCAAGTCAAAGCGAGCCCGCCAGCACCGAGGGCGCTTCGACCCAACCGGCGGCAGGCGGAACGTTTACCTACGCCCGTGCCGCTTCGGTAACCTCGTTTGACCTGCACAACCAGATTACCGCCAATAATGCCTTTGCTATCGATAAAGTATTTGAACCGTTGGTCGCCTTCGACAACGAAGGAAAGCTCGTCGACTGGCTGGCTGCCTCGCATGAAATCAGCTCAGACGGCTTGACCTACACGTTCGTTCTTCGCGACGGTCTGAAGTTCTCCAATGGCACGGATGTAACCGCACAGGACGCAGTCTTCTCCCTGCAGCGCCATCTGGATGTCGGCGGTCCTCTGGCGATCTCCGCCAAGGTCGATTCGCTTACGGCCCAGGACAACAAGACGCTCGTCATCAAGCTGCAGACGCCTTATACCCCGTTCATCACGGAGTTGTCCAACTTCTCCAACGGGATTCTTCCCAAAGACTTCGGAGGGAAAACCGAAGAGGAATTCTTCAAGAATCCGATCGGCACCGGCCCCTTCGTTGTGAAGAGTTGGGACCCGGCAGGCGACCTGACGTTTGAGAAGAACACCCACTACTGGCAGCAAGGCAAGCCCTATCTCGACGAGTTGGTCTACAAGCTGGTCAACGACGACAGCCAAGCCATCAATCAGTTGAAGGCCGGCGAAGTCGATGCGATTGAAACCGTCGCGCTGCAAAATGCCAGCGAGCTGAAGCAAGGGTCGGACACGACGGTTGCGACGAACGGCAGCTGGGTAACCGAGCAACTGTTCCTCAATACGCTGGATGAGCACTTCTCGGACGTACACGTTCGTCGGGCGCTGGCTCTCTCCATCGACCGGGAAGGGTTAACCAATGCCGTAACCTTCGGGTTGGCCAAAGCTGCCACATCGCTCTTGCCACCAGCCATTCCTTACAATGCCAACGACACGGTCAAGTCGCTCACCTTCAATACAGAGGAAGCGAAAGCCGAGCTCGCCAAATCGAAATTCCCGAACGGCTTCTCCACCACCCTGCTGATCGCATCCGGGAATAGCTCAAGGGCCCAGGAAGCACAGATCATCCAGGCAGCCGGCAAAGCCATCGGCATCGACATCAAGATTGAATCGGTTGAGCTTGCCGCTTTCCGGGAACGATTCTTCAAGTATAATTTCTCTGCCATGATCAACAGCGGCCAGGCGGATTCGCCGGAAGCCAACTCGATCTTGGCGTTCCAAACCGATCCGGACGGGTTCAGCAAATCGTATTGGACCCACTATACCAATGATGAAGTAACGAAGCTTCTGCGGGAAGGGCAGCAAACGCCTGACGGAGATGGACGCGCTCAGATCTACACCAAGCTTCAACAGATCCTTGCCGATGAAGTTCCATACATTCCGCTGTTCTACCCGGAAATTCTGATCGGTGTTCGCTCGAACGTTCAAGGTCTCGTGGTCCTTCCCAACAACAGCGTACGCTTCCAAGACGTTCAGCTGAAAGGTGAATGACCTTGACTTCGAACTCCGTTTTTCACAAAATCATCCGTTCCACCGCGACGATCGCCTCGCCGCGCAGATGGCTGGTGCGTGCCCTTCTTAGGGCCGCATCGGTTATCGTCTGCGTGGTGACGGCTGTCTTTTTTCTAATTCGGCTTGTTCCGGGAGACCCCGTCAAGATGATCCTGGGCGAGTATGCCACTGCCGCAGCCATCGAGAAGATGCAGCATAAGCTCGGTCTCGATCTTACTCCTTGGGAGCAGTTCCTCCGGTTTCTGAACAACCTGCTGGTCCACGGAGATACTGGTTCTTCGATCGTCTACGAGGCATCCTCGCGCCAATTGATCTTCGATCGCATTCCCGTCACGCTCCTGCTGATTGCCATGGCCTGTATCCTCTCCATCGTCATCTCCATGGTGCTGGCCATTCTCGCCGCCACCCACAAGAATGGGATCCTTGATCATCTGATTCGCATTCTGCCGGCGGTGACGCTCGGGATGCCGGTCTTCTGGGTGGGGCTTCTGCTCATCCTGATCTTCAGCGTCCACCTGGGCTGGTTCCCTGTCGGGGGAGTGACAGGCAAGGGATTTGAGAAAACCCTGTACAGCCTTACGCTGCCTGCTATCACGGTAGCCTTTTCGCAGATTCCATCGCTGGTTCGTTCCTTGAGGGCACAGATGCTGGAGGTGCTGGAATCGGACTTTGTCGTCACCTTGAAGGCCGCAGGCATTCCTCGCCGTGTCGTTCTGGTCAAGCATGTTCTGCGGAACTCCGCTCTTCCCGCCCTCATGCTTCTGGGCGTCAACATGGCCTACATGATGGGAGGAACCCTCGTTGTCGAAAAAGCCTTCGGGCTGAGAGGCATCGGGAGCTTGCTGTTCCAATCCATCTCCAATCGCGATTTCCCGGTCATTCAGGGCATCGCCTTTTATTCCGCGCTGTTTGTCGTCATCGTCGGTCTCCTTGTCGAGATAATAGCGGGGGTTCTCGATCCCCGGACGAAAGGAGAATCGTGATGCGCCGCATTTGGACTGCAATGCGCAACACCCCCTCCCTGCTGGCGGGGACCCTTATGCTGGTTCTGATGGTTGGGGTCGCGCTGCTGGCACCGCTGATCAGCTCCTTTTCCCCGACAGAGCCGAACATGGGAGCGATCCTGCTTCCTCCCTCCTCCGAGCACTGGCTTGGGACCGACCAGTTGGGACGGGACCTGTTTACCCGTCTGATCTACGCTGCTCGAACCGACCTGAAGATCATGGTGCTCGCGCAGATTATCCCGTTCTGCACGGGGATTCTTCTCGGGATGATGGCCGGCTACTACGGCAAGTGGGTCAACACGCTCATCACCCTGCTGACTGACACGTTTATCGCATTTCCCTTCTATCTGATCGTCATCATCGTCGCCTTTGTAAGCGGGGCAGGAGAGAAAGGGATCTACATCACATTCATGCTGGTCGGGTGGATCGTATACGCACGGGTGGTCAAAGGACTCAGCGCTTCCTACCGCAGCCAGGAATGGATCGCTTCCGCGCAAACCTTGGGGCTGCCGAACCGCACGATCCTGCTGCGTCATTTGCTGCCCAACGTCCTGCCGCAGGCGGTGATTGTGCTCATGACGGACATGGCCGTCCTGTTGGTCGCCATCGTCACCTTGGGCTACCTCGGCATTGGCATCGCCCCCCCGACCCCGGACTGGGGAACGATGATTTCCGAGGGGCAGCCGTTCCTTGCGACCAAGTGGTGGCTCTCGGCTACACCTGGATTGGCCGTCGTCTACACGGGGATCGCGTTGTCACTCGTGGGCGACGGATTAGCAGATGTTTGGAGACGAAAATAATGGCGAATCATCCTCTACTTCATTTAGAAAACGTCACGTTGGCTTCGCGCTTCAATCCGTCGCTGGTAAGCGATGTCAGCTTCCAGGTTCATGCCGGGGAAAGCATCGGCCTCATCGGGGAGTCCGGTTCGGGCAAATCGTTAACGCTGCGCTCCATCCTGGGCCTTCTTCCGTCAGGTATTGAGCAGACGGACGGAAGGATACAGCTGAACGGTCGCGGCGCCATGATCTTTCAAGACCCGATTCGTGCGCTCGACCCGCTCTATCCGGTCGTTAAACAGCTGGCCGAGGTTGTCCATTACCGGCAGCAGGTGAGCCGCAAAGCCTCGCACGTCATCGCGCTGGAGCTGCTGGAGCTGCTTGGTCTTCCCGATTCCTTGCGCCAAAAGGATCGGTATCCTCATCAGCTGTCTGGCGGACAGTGCCAGCGGATCGTCATCGCGCTGGCTCTCGCCTGCAAGCCCGATGTCCTGCTCTGCGATGAACCGACAACGGCGCTCGACGTAACCGTTCAACGGCAGATCCTCGAGCTCATCGTTCGCCTTCAAAAGGAGCTGGGGTACGCGATGGTGTTCGTAACCCACAACCTGGCCGTCACCTCCTCCCTCTGCTCCCGGTTGTATGTCATGAAAGAGGGAAGACTGGTCGAGGAAGGCGAGACCTTGCCGCTTCTGCAAAATCCGCAGCATCCCTACACGCGGATGCTCATCGATTCCGTACTCCCTCTTCCAGAGCTATCGGAGTTATCGGAGCCGAACGAGCTGAAAAGGGGGGCTGACGCATGACAGCCGCATTGAAGGTAGACAACTTGACGGTGGAGTATGGGGGCTTCACCGCATTGGATCAGGTGAGCCTGGAGCTTGCGCCTAACACGACACTCGGCCTCGTGGGGGAGTCCGGCTCGGGCAAATCCACGCTGGCTCGCGTGATTGCCGGCCTGGTATCTCCCACGAAAGGCCAAATCTTGCTTGGATCGGACGTTCTGGGCAAGCGCCGGACCCGCGAGCAGCGCAAGAGCATTCAGATGGTCGCCCAAAACCCGGACGCATCGCTAAATCCCAAGCACACCATTCAACAAATCTTGGCTGAAGCGCTTCTCTTCCATAAGATCGTCGATCGCTCCCAGGTGAGAGAAAAGTGCAAGGAGCTTCTCGCCCGTGTTCGAATCGACGAGACAGCGCTCGGCAAGTACCCTCACCAATTCTCCGGGGGCCAGCGGCAACGGATTGCGATTGCCCGAGCCATCAGTGTAGAGCCTCGCATCCTGATTGCCGATGAGCCGACAAGCGCCCTTGACGTCTCGGTCCAGTTGAGCGTCATCGAGCTTCTGAAGCAGCTCAAATCCGAGCTTTCGCTTACCGTCCTCTTCATCTCCCATGACCTCGGTGTCATTCACGCGCTGAGCGACACGATTGCGGTGATGAAGAAAGGGCAGCTCGTCGAAGTGAACAACCGGGAGAGCTTTTTTGCCCGTCCTCAAACGGCTTACGGTTATGAATTGTTAACTGCGGTTCCCAAGATGCCGCCACTTCCAACCAGATAGAAGGTGCTTAAGCAAATGCCCCAATACAAACCCCTGACCCTCGAAGAATACGAGACGCTTCATGAGCAGTTCTCCCGTCTCTTATCCACCCGTACCATTCCTGTCCTCATTCCCGGCGAGGCCATTCTCGGGATCGAGGCTATCGCTGCCGGAATTGCGGCGCCTGGACGCAAAATTCTAAATGTCGTCACCGGTCCCTATGGAACGCTCTTCGGTCAATGGCTCGAACGCGGAGGCGCAGAGGTCTTCACCGTCGAATCGTCCTTCGATGAAGTCATCACGGTCGAAGCCGTCGCAGCTGCCATCGAGCAGTCCAAGCCTTCCGTCCTATCCTTCGTCCAGGCCGAATCCATCACCGGCGGCACCAACCCCACCCGCCGCATTCTGGAGTTGGCCCGGCAAGCCGGTCTCATCACGGTCGTCGATGCCGTCTCGGCCATCGGGGCCGAACCCGTGCTCATGGACGAGTGGGGCATCGACTTCGTCACCATCGGCGCACAAAAAGGGCTCGCCGGTCCGAACGGCATCAGCGCCGTCGGCATTTCGGATCGCGGTTGGGACTTCCTTGAGCAGAACCCCAACGCGCCGAGAAATTCGATTCTCTCCCTGTTGGACCTGAAACGAACGAAGGAGGGCACTCCTCCGCGAATCCCCGGGAGCATTCCCGCGCTGGAAGCGAGAGCACTCCTTCATGCCTTGGAACAAGTTGAGCATGAGGGCTTGGAGAACGTTAACAAGCGGCACCGCCAAGCCTCATTTGCGGCTGTTGCAGGCATAAAGGTCTTGGGCCTGGAGCCGTGGCAGCGCCAGGAGCAAAACGGCTCCCCGCTTGTCACCACGGTTCGACTCCCCCAGGACAGCCGGCTTCAGGTGGAGCAGCCGATCGGCATCGTCGCACCGGGGGACGGCGCGCTTTATGGACATCTGCTTCGACTCAACCACTTTGGAGAAAATGCCCGGCTGGACAGCGTAGAACAAGCCGTCCGAACGCTTGCGGAGCTTCTCGGGCAGGATTCTGCGCAAGCCCTTGCTGCCGCTAGAGATACATGGAGGGCTGGCCATGACCGCTAACTCCTCGAAGGATGTGACCTACCGATCGGTATACCTGGCCGGAGTGGAAGGGGAACGTTTCGATGTGCGAGTCGCGGATGGGCGATTTGTCTCCATCGAGAAAACATCTGCTCCGACGGAGGAACCGGGGGAACGTCTGTGGCTTAGTCCAGGCGTGATCGATCTTCACACGCATCTGGCCTGGACGGACTTCCACCACGACGACCAGTTGAAGCGAAGCACGGACGAAATCGAAGCCATGCAGGTGCAAGCCTTCGAGGCCACTCTCCGCACCGGCGTAACGAGTGCGCGAGATGCCGGCGGTTTGCTGGCGAGCACCGCACGGCGGCTCAGAGAGCAATATGGGCAAGAATTGAAGGTTTTTGCGAGCGGGGACGCTCTTGGGGGACAGGATTCCGCCAAGGGATCAAGCCATCTGGAGCAGCGTGTTGCCGAGAACGTGAAGGATGGGGCAAACTGGATTAAAATCTTCGCAACCGGAGGGCTCGGTTCTCCTCCAGACAAGGTGCTGAATCCGTTGCTCTCCAAGGAGGAATTCTTCACCATCGTCCGTACCGCTCACACTGCGCGCACGAAGGTGCTGGTTCATGTCTGGGGCGGCCTGGCCCTCGACTGGGCCATCGAAGCTCGTGTCGATTCGGTGGAGCATGGAATCTACATGACCGAGGAGCAAGCCTCGCGTCTGGCTAAAGCCGGTGTTTCCTATATCCCGACCGCAGCCATCTACCGCATCGCCGCTGATCCGGCAGGCGCGCTCGCTTTGAAGCCGCCCTTCCTCGACCACGCAGCTCGCGCCGCCGAAGCCCATCCGGATGCCATTCGCTATGCCCAAAGGGAAGGCGTACGCATCGGCTTCGGCACGGATTTTGCCACCCCCGAGCTGAACGGGCACAACCTCGAAGAGCTGTACACGCTCATCAACTGCGGACTGACCCGTGAGGAAGCCTGGCGCGCCGCCACCGAAGTCGCGGCTGATATCCTCGGGCACGGAGACCAGCTTGGCCGAATCCGACCCGGCTACACCGCCGATGCCATTCTCTTCAACGCCGATCCCCATCAGGCGAAGAATGAGGAGGAGCTGCGGAGCAGCATCGTGTCGGTTATCACGGGAAGACTCCGCTAACAGCAATTCAAGCAGCCTTTTCAAGCGCACCGATCCATTCGGCTCCCGCATCAAAAAAAGCACTCTCGCATCTGTCTGCGGGGGTGCATTTTTCTGCCCTCTTCCCAAATAAGAAAAGATCGCTTATACTACATATGAATACTTGCTCATATATAAATATATAATCGTAATTCGCATGAAGGAGGCGTCTCTATGGATTGGATTCAAGCAGTCGGACTTCTCGCGCTCCTGTTGTTCTATGGCAGCTACTTCACCAAACAGCTTCATCTCAGGAGGCAAGGCATCTCCACGAACCTTCTGGGCCGAGGGACAAAGCCAATGCGGACCTACGTCATTGAAGTTCTGCTAAAAACCCTCACCTATGTTCATGCAGGCGTGCAGTTGGCCAGCCTGTTCTTCCTCCAGTCAGAGTATGGACCGCTCACTTCTCCCACGGTCCGATCCATTGGGCTTGGCCTCTCGTTTGCGGGAATCGGGGTTTTCATCATGGCTATGGTGACGATGAAGACAAGTTGGCGCGCCGGGGTCGACGCATCCCAGCAAACGAAGCTGATTCGTGGAGGCATCTACCGATACAGCCGCAACCCGGCTTTCGTCGGCTTTGATCTGTTCTACCTGGGATTCGCGCTCGCCTTTTTCAATCCGGTCACGTTGATCTTCCTGGTCCTGTGCGCGGGAACCCTGCATCTGCAAATTTTGGAGGAAGAGAAGTTCCTTCCCACCCTCTTCAGCCAAGAATACACGGACTATATGCGGTCCACCGCCCGGTACCTCGGGATGAGAAAGTCCTAGATCGTGTTTGCAAACCCGATTTGCGGTCGACTTTCCAATACCTCCTGAAGCTTCCGATACACAAACGAGATCTCGTCGGTACCTGCACCGCGCAGCTCGACGCGCGTGATCTTAGAGTAACGCAAAAAAAGCAGGTACCTCACCGAGAGATACCTGCTAAAAACTTATCTAGAGTATCATTACTTTATTTCCATCGGGGTCACAAAAAACGATTCTTGTCCACCCCAATCCGTTGTTCGTGGTGGGTCAATCTTAAGACCTTTCGTCCCAAACGCAAACGCTGCCACTGTTTTCAGGGTTTCCTAAATTCCAACCATCATAATCATCATTTTGAATGAATACAGGAATGCCTATCGTTCTATAAAAGTCTGCCAATCCTCTTGGGTCTTTTGAAGTGATGTTGACGCATGATAATTTTGATATCATCTGAAACCCACCTATTCGTTTCCTTATTCGATTTATTTAATCTGTACAAAACCAAGTTCATTACCGTCAGGGTCGGCAATCGTAAACTTCCGAGTACCATAAGGCATTGTTTCGATTGCCTCAACAACAGTAACTTTGTCTTTTAGTTTCTCCCATAATTCATCAACATCATCGACATCAAAATTAAATCTTGCACTGTTTGCTCCCTTGTCACTTACTGCAATTGCAAAAGTAGCACCTGCACCAAATTCAAAATCAGCATATGACCATCTTTCCGTACGATCTGCACCTGTACATTCAAATCCCAGTATAGTTTCATACCATTCTATGGATTTATTCAAATCAGAAACATTCGCTCTTACATGCATCAGTCTTGTTTTCATAGCAAATCTCCTTCCTTCTGCACCGAGCGTTATCTTCACCCTGCTCCAACCTTGGCAAGGCTCACATACCAATACGGAACAGCCAGAAAAAGCGAACCGCCAATCATGTTTCCCAGCGTCACCCATCCCATGTTCTGCACAACCTGGAGCAAAGGAATCCCCCCGGAATGGGGCAGCAGAAGCGCAATCGCGAAGAGACCCATGTTGGCGATGGAATGCTCCAGCCCCGAAGTGGTAAAGGCAAACACGCAGTAAAGGAGCATGAACAGCTGCGCCGTTTCTTCCTTCATTTTGTAGAATACCCAGACCGCGAGACATACGACGAAGTTGCAGAGAATCCCCTTCAAAAGAAGATCGTCCGCCGGGATGGCGAGCTTGCTCTCCACTGTCTTCAAGATAAAGTGGGCGGTGCGACCGAGCGGCGCGCCGCTTTCTACATAGAGATAAGCCAGGAGGACGGAACCAGCCAGGTTGCCCATGTAGCTGACGAGGAGCAAAGATAATGTTCGCGTCCAACTGATGCTTCTCTGAAGTAGACCGATGGTCAGAATGAAACAGTTGCCCGTAAACAGCTCCCCGCCCGCAAAGTGCAGGAGCGCGAGGGAGATGGGGAACGTCAACCCAACCGCAATTTTTCCGTATAACTTGCCTTCCACGTCGATGATACCGGCAGTTGAGCAGGACAGGGCGAGCCCGACGATCACGAAGAAACCTGCCAGCGCAGACAGCACGAAATACTTCCCCGCGTTGCGATGAACAAACTCGCCCTTTTCCTTCGCTGAAAGAGCAACCCGCTTGACTTCATCGTTGTACTTGGTCAGTGGTCACACTTCCCGTCCTCCAGATTAGCCCTTATTGTGCGCGAAGGCACAGCAGCCAATTCCGGAAGTTTCCAGACGATAAAGTATGGGCGGCTAGACAAAAGCCTTTACACAAACCGATCCACGTATTGCCCCTTCTCCTTTCGCTTGGACGATGGAGGGGCATCCGGACTAAGCCGGCTCTTCTCGCGCAAAGCGTCAAGGGGCCCTTCCTCCAGCGGAGATACGCCGCTGGCTTGAACTTCTTTCTCTTCCTCGGCCTTCTCGGTCTTGTCAACCTGCTTGGCGTCTTCCGAATCCGATTCACGTACCTCTTTCAGCTTCTTGTTGACTTTGGAGACGTCGCCCATCAGGTCCATCGTGACCTCATCGATCTGGCTGTTCAACTCTCCCAGCTTGTCTTCCTTTCCGGCGACCAGGAGGCCTCTCCCCCGATCCGTCTTCACCTCCGCCCCCAACACACGCGCTTCGCCTTCCAGGCGTGTCTTGACCGTCTGCCTCGTCTTCATCTGCTGCATCGAGGTGCTTATCCCAACGGCATTGTGAACGGAAGCGAGCAACTCTTCGCGGTCCTGCTCCTCCTGGGTCTTCGGTTGAGCCGACTCCCGCCTTTGGGCGGCTTCGGCGACCTTTTGACGCTGTTCTTCCCGGATCTCCGCCCTTCGCTGCATCAGTTGCTTATTCAGCTCCTGGATCTGCTGCTGGAGCTCCTTCCGGCGAGCATCCTTGGCTTCCTTGGACATCTCTTTGTTCGCCGACAAGCTCTCGAGCTTCTGTTTCAGATCCGCGATCTGGCTCTGAATGGCTTTCAGCGCGCTGTCCGAATTTCCTCCGTTCACCTGTTGGGTCCTCGCAGGACTAGCCGATGCCGATTGAATGTTCACGATCCATCTCTCCCTAGTTCTAGCATCCAATATGTTCCTCTTCTTCTTATATCGGATTGTAGGAGAAAATGTGAATCATTTCCTTTACCTTTCCAGAATCGAGATCGCCTCCTGGATGGCCGCAAACACCTGCTCGTCATTGTCCCGAATGGATTCGAGGATCATCATCGCCGTGGCGCACATGCCCCATTCCAGCTCTTCATCGCGACGCTTACTCCAATCCCGGCAGCCGTGAAGGCTGATGAGCTGCCACGCCCTCGTGTGGGTAAGATCATACGCCAGACTAATCCGATCAAAGGCAGGAGCCAGTCGTTCATTCTGCATCCCGGGCCACATGGATTGTCGGAAGGTCTCCGCAAAGTTATGGGTGTTGAAGGTAACCCACATCGTGTCTGAAACCCGTTGAAAGCGCTCTCGAAGTTGCTCAAGCTCCAATCCACCCAACTTTTCATTCCAATAATCAAACCGCTCAATATAGCCGTCCCATAAGCGGGCTTCCTGGTTGAACGCCATTACCCTCTCGATGCGCTTCAATCCATCCAGCAACCGGTAGACCGGCTTTCCCTTCTCTCCCATTACATAGAGGCAATCAATCTCCTCATACGTTGGGGCACAATCCGGTTCCTTTTGAGCGTCAGCTGCCTTGGGGCAGATCAAGCCAGTCTCGTCATATCCCGTGATGACGCGAAAGCTCCCGCGATCCGAATCCTTCATGCGGACGAGCACCGGTTTGTCCGTATGAATGGAGCGGATGATCGCATCTTTAAAGTTGTCCGTTACCTTGCGGTAGGCGTAACCGACAAATTTCATAATAAATTCAATCTGCTCATCGGTGTCGCAGATCTCATCCTGGAGCGGGATTCTTTCGGAATAACCCTCACGTAGAGCGGTATCCCCCGACATCGTACCGAAGAGAAAGAAGAGCGCCTCCTGCTTGCTGGCTGCGGAATCCTCGCAATGTTCACAGCCGATGCAATTCCCTCCCTCACGGGAGGAGCAATCGTAATCGTCTTCCTCCTCATAACCCTCCAAATACAGGTAAACGCTTGCAAAGCAATTGACAAAGTTGAGTGTGCTAAAAGCCGAGAACGGATAGAGAAACGACAATTCTTTACTCGATGGAGCCTCATAGGCTGGCACAATCCGGTTACTCGTCATCGAAATCCTCCTCGCGGGTTCTCCAATTGTTTGCAACAGCAACTCTATCATACCTGCTTGGGAGAGGATTTCCTGTGCTTTTTCTTTCAGTTCCATCGTTCTTGAGAAAAGAATTTCCATTTCCGTTCTCTCAGCGAGAGCGTGTTTGCAAACACACTCTAAGACTCGCTCGGCCTCTCTTCTATCCAACAACAGGGGTCGGAGCATCGATCTCATACCCCATGGTAAAGCGAGATCCATAAAATTCATACCCGACCTGAGTATAGAGGCGGATCGCCTTCCGATTGGTTCCTTGAGTCCCCAAAGTGGCAATGGTTTTTCCCTGCTGCTTCAAGGATTGAAGAGCGGTGCTGAGGAGTCCTCGGGCAATCCCATGCTTTTGCCATTCCGGGACGACGAATACATTTTCCGTGGCACTTCTCTCATCGGTTATTTTCCAGGTGGAGGTGTTGCCGATCAAGTGATCACCATGGAAGGCGCAGAAATTAACCACTTCCGGAGCACCCTGCATCCAGCCCAGGTGGTTCAGGCTCCAAGCCACTCCGTCGAAGGAGGCCAGCTCCGCTTGATGGTAGCTATTCAAAGCCTCCGGGTGATCCAATGCATAGGGGACGATCCGAACCCCTTCCGGGAGCGGGTAGCTGGGAATATCCGCGCTCAGGTCATATTTGAAGACCGCAATCGTATCGAATACCGTGAATCCCCGTCTGAAAAAGAAATCCAGTTCCGTGAGATCGTCCGTATCGATATACTGCGCCAACACGATGCGCTTGTCGGGATACTTTTCTTTGATTTCCCGGGCTCTCTGGATCATCTGATCGACCAAGGCGCTTTTCAGCTCGTTGTCGTCCTTTACCTGCTCCGCAAGGGTTATCTCAACCATCAAATGCCGGACAAAGGCGGGGTCCCCCTCATGGCCAACAGCATGAAAGGTATCGTGCTCCGTCAAGCTGGCGACAGCCAAAAGCTCCTCCTTTTCCGAAAAGGCACAGACCATATTCTGCCGATCAAAATCGCCATGATAGAGCATGTGCAGCTTCAAGACAAAATCCAGCTCTCCTACCTGATCCACATCTTCTTCTTTCGGATTGCGAAGCAACACGTTTTTCAAACCCTCCATGTTCATACATCCTCTCGATTCATTCGATTTGTGCTAATCCTGCTTCAACCTCTTAATCATGAACAAAAGGAACTGGAAACGGAAGGGAGAACATGACTATAAAACGATTTTCCAAACATGCGGATATGCAAACTCAAAAAGCACCCCTCCTCCCCATAGAGGAGCGGAGTGCTTTTCCCTTGATCCGAGAACCTATTTTTCGCCGCAGCTTACAAATCCATCGCTTCCACTCTCTCCGCGAGAGAATCGTAGCCTTGCACCGTTTGGGCGATATAGGACAGAACCGTGTCACTCCATCCAACGGGCTTCGGATGCGCCGTCGCGATGGCATCGCCCAGGCTGTAGCCGCGTCCGCGCCCATTGTACTTGATGGCCCAGTATTCCGAGATGCCGGATAAGAAACGGCCCACCTGCCGCTTGACCGCACGGCCGCCTTCTCCGCGTCCAAGCCCCTTCAGGATGGTAAGGAAATCGGAGAGATCGGACGGAATGCGCACGACCTCGAGGAATACCTTCGCGAATAGGTCCGGGCGGTGGATCGACAGAACCGCAAGTCCGAATAACGGCTGGAGCCGCATGAGGCCTTCCTTGCGGGCAAACACAAGCGCCTTGGCCATGAAGCTCGGATGCTTCTCCGCCATCTCCTCATGAAGGGCGGCCGCCTCTTGCATCAGCTCCCGTTGACTGGAGTAAAAGGTATTGCTCATCGTATTGGTCAGCAGCGTCTGAATGTAACGCTCCTGGAGAGATCGGGTATAGGCCGGATAGCGATCTTGGTTGAGAACATCCGGACGAAGGCTGTGAAACAGCTTTTGCGTGGCTCCCATCGGGATTGCCTCCTTCATATAGGAAAACCGGTGACGCTCTGGCTCGAAGGAACCCATCCCAGCGCTTCACCAGCTGCCCCATTGTTCGTAAAATGGAAAGATCATCGAAGAAAAATGATTTGAAAAGGTACATGCTGCTCTACCAACTGAGCTACTCCTCCGTTAGGAGAAGGTTGGATTCGAACCAACGGCCTGCCGATTACAAGTCGAAGTAACCCTTCCCTGCGCCTCGATGATCTTGATCCGCCTTCGCGGTTCGCGTCGGCTATGCCCCTATCTTCGCTCATTTTCCCAGCCGCGAACAGGGCGAAAGTATGACGAAGGTGAAAAAGCACCGAAAAACTGGCCTCAAGGCAGTCCTTCGATGCTTTCTCATTTGAATTAGCGAATCCTTGTACATGAGGTTCAAGTGAGGCTGATTCTGCGGCCATCCTTAATCCTTCGGTAGGTAGCCTCATCCGCAACGACATAGAGCCGGGCATCGGCTGGAATCCGCTCGCCGAGCCTGCGATTGATGCCGAGATCGCCGCGATCGGAGAGCAAGGTTGCACCCTGCTGCAGCAACCCCTGAAACGCATCCGCATAGGTGCTCCATGCCGGATCGGCGGGAACCTCATAGAGATCGTCTCCATGCTGGCGGCTGATGAGCTGCTGGAGCACCTCCGGATTTCCTTCCTGCAGGGCAGCCCGGACGGCAAGACGCGAGATCGCATCATGCGACAAAATGAATTCGTTCACCTGCACATGACGGAAGTTCTGGATGTTCTTCTCCAGCAGGATCTCCACGGTCGTATGTACGTGAGAAGCGATCCGCTCGATGCTGGAGACGATGAGCAGCGTCTTGCCATCAGCAAGCGCCGTCTCGTCGATCCGGAGATCCGCAAAGACGATGGCAGCCTGTGCGCTCGTGATGCCCGCTTTGAGCAGCACCTCCTCATCAGAGGGATCGCCTTTGACAAAGTGGACGTTCGGCCATGACTCAAGCGGATGTTGACCGATTTCATCAATCAACACGATGGGCAGATCCGCCCGGTACGCGGCAACTTCCTCGATGGCCGCTTGCGCTTTTCGATTCCAGTGGATAATGACGATGTGATCCTTGCCTCGAAAGGTCAACTCTCCTGCTCTCCTCTGCCGGTGAACCGCTCCGAACCCGTCGATGACCTTCCCGATGACGAGGCTGAGCAGACCGATTCCGAAAATGTACAAAAAAATCGTAAAGCCTTTGCCGATCGCCGTATGGGCAAAGTAATCGCCATAGCCTACCGTGGCCATGGTCGTCAGCACCCAGTAGAAAGCATTAAACCAATTGCCGAACGTAGTCGGCTCCAGCCAATAGGCGAGGCTGGCACTCACCAGCACGAACGAAACGATGAGAATGCCGAGATGCTTTTTGCTGATTCGAAGCATGCTTCTCGTCAGACGCAAGAGAATAGGCACACCGCTTCCCGCTTTCCTTAAATAATCAGGCTGCTCACCGCAAAGGCGCTTCCGATGAAGACCAGGCACAGCATAATCCCGACGGCGACATTCCCCTTCTCCAGCTCCTTGGAGACGTTAAACCCGAGCGTGACCAGTTCAAATATCCAATAGGCTGCGATCAGACAAACGTACCCGATGGCGAACCAGAGCATCATGAACCAGATGGAGGTGTTGGTGAAGGCGGCAACGCCCAGAATGATCGCCGTTGCCAGGAATTTTCCGCCTAGCGCGAGCCCTACGGCAACATTCCCTTTCTTCAATTCTTCCATATCATTGAAAGGAGTCATCCAATGGAAGATGGCCATTCCCAGCAATTGCAGCACAGTAATGACCACTACGCTAATGACGATATTCATCACGACGATCAATTCGCCCACCCCCGAAATTTGGCATACGCCGCATCATAGTCCGTAAAGTCATGTACCTGCTCGAGAACGACCTCGGCCGTCTTCGCCTTTTCCAGCTGCTTGTAGCGGGCATCATCAATCGGCTGCTTGATCCGATTGCCTGACGGCAGCTCCAGCACAGCAAAGTTACGGGTCTTCTCCTTGTATTTCGTTTTGTAGACTCCGACGACTCCGACATCAGTCTTTACCGTGACCTTCAAATTGTTCAAGTCTTCCTCGGCTTTGGCCTTCTCCTTATAAGACTTGATCGTATTCCAGGCCGACAGCTTGATGTCGGTCCGCTGCTCTTCATTGGCGCTCATCTGGGCATCCATGTATTGCAGCGTCCAAATCTTGTCTCCGGTCGCGTAGTTATCGTCGTTGGGCAGCATCTCGTTATCGGGAAGAACGGTCATGTCACTGCCGATCAGATCCCCAACGGTATTCTCGACAATTCGGTAATCCCAGGGCACGCTCTCCACGTCGGCGGTAGAGGTTGTGTCCTCACTCTCCACGGTATGGAAGACACTGTTGGTATTCGATGTACACGCCGTCAGCCCGGCAGCAAGAAGCAAAACTGCCAGTCCCCATGCGGTTCGGCTCAAGCGGGAGCGGCGCTTTCTCGAGGAGGCGTCCGCTTCCGTTATCCCACTTGTTACTTGCATGATGATCTCACCCCTATAGGAATAAAATGACTCGTATTGCCGGTGATCGGACCCCCTGCACGACCGAGAAGCCCGCACGGCTTCCCGTTCAGCATGAACAGCCCCGTCAAGAGGTGAAGCTCTCCCTCCGCCGACTCAATGCGGGCAAGCTCGGCCCGTTTCTGATAAATTGTCGGGAACAAGGTGCTGGTATCAAAGCCATCCTGATCCTCGATCTCCAGGTTTCCCTGCCGATCGTACATGCGGACAGAGCCGCCTTCACGGCCAAACATGGATTTGGAGACGAAGCTGCCGGAGAAGACCGCCTTGTTATACGTTGGCAGCAGGTAGCGTTCGATAGCGGAGCGTTCTTCTGGCGTAAACAGAAGGCCAAGCTCAAATAAACCCCAAGCCGCTGCAACAAGCCCTTTCGTTTGCAGCAGAATGCTGTGCGGCGGGTTGAACAAGGCGATGCGGCCGGTTTCAATCCCATAGGCGAGCGCATCTCCCCCCTCATCAACCGCCATCCATTCCTTCGGATACAGGGCGAACATCCGCTCGATCACTCGACCGGTCCCATCCTTCACCAGCCCTTTGTCGATGGAGAGCTCAAGACAGTCGGCAAACTGCACCTCCAGCCCGCTGTGGCGGGCCAGCGCCTCGACCGTACCGGTGTCCTCCAGGTGACTTCCATAATCGACGCAGGCGACCGTATCGGGACGGTAGTGTGCCCATGCTTCACGGACAGCTTCCGCCATCCCTTCATTCACGCAATCGATACCAGCCTGTCGGCAGAGCCAGGGGGTCGCGATGGAGGCTTCGACATATCCCGTTGGAGTATCCGCGTTCAGCTCCAGCAGCTTGATCTCCCCGGCCTCACTAACCGCAAAGTCGAACCGTGCGTACCGGCTGATCATGCCGGGAGGAGGAAGCGGACTCACATCGAGCATTTTCCAGAGAACCTGCGGAATGCCGATCAACTCATAGAAAACGTGATTGCGATGCACGTAACGAGCAGTTTTGTCCAATACAATCCAGAGAGCGGCAGCTGCAGCTTCCAGTTCCTCATAGACCGACCGATCCAGGACCGCAATCTGATCGATCCAGTACGCCTCATCCTCCAAGTCAGCCCAGGTAAAACCGAGCTCAGCTAACTCGCGAACGACCCGCTCTCGGTCCGTTCGGGGCTCTCCCATCACGGTAAATACCGAGTTTCCCTCTGCCTTTGTCATCCGCCGAAGCTCCCCTTGCTGGAAAAGCTGGATTTGGACGATTTGGTATAGGATTTCGATGAGCTCGAGCCGCTGCTCGATTTGCTGCTGGAGCTGGACGAGCTAAGCACGCTCGAGGTTCCTCCAATGCTTCCCGATTTCGATGACGTGGATCGGGATTTGAAGGTACCGCTTTTGGAAGACGTCTTCGGCTTTACGGCCGAACCCGCCACCGCCTTGTTCTGGAATTTGTCGCTGGTGAAGCTTGTCGGTTTGTAAGCCCGGTTGCTGCCGGCATAATAGCCCCTGTGGTCGGCGTAATAGTTCGTCGTCGAATAACGGGAGCCGCTGTTGAACAGCATGTGGTACAGGAGTACATCATCCCAGCCGAATCCAGAATGGTAGCCCCCGTAATGATTAATTACGGTTGTGCTTCCTGTCCCCGCACCGGCACTCGATCCACCTGCCGCTCCCGCGTTTTCTTGCTCCTTCTCTAATTCCTCCAAGGGAAGGCTCCAATCGGCATTCTTGTCGAAGTACGCCTTCACTTCTTCCGTCGACCAGGATACGAGCTGCGGCTCATCTGCCGATGCTGCCGAGCTGTTCGCTTCCGCTACCGCCGCGCCCGTTCCAAGAAATGCATTCGCAAACAGGGCAATGCCAAGCGAAGTGGACAATACCTTTAACGGCTTGCCCTCCGCCGACCCGCTTGCAGGCGTTACCGCCCTGATCTCATCGTTCATTGCGCTCTTTCCCCCTCGTTATGCCTCAATCATGCCTTACCGCCACCAGAAGCAGCTCCAGCTTGTTCGTGTCCACGTTCAGCCGCCCTTCCAGCGTTTCGTATTCCTGGCCGCCCACAATCAGGTAATTGATGTGCTCCAACGCAGAAACCATGTTCATGTTCCAGGTTCGCTCCTCCAACAAAAACAGCTCTCCGGTCTCCAGCTTCTGATACAAAATAACATCGATTCCATTGTCCACCCCTCCACCCTCCTTTCAATTCCTCTCATCCACCAAGCATCCGGATGATTCTCGATTGATTGATACGGGGTACGAAGGGAATCGTTTCGATTTTTGCTAGTTTCCACCATTCTGCCTTTTTCCTGATTTCACCAAAGGAAATCATATAGGAGCAACCCGGTTTCGTCCATAGCATTTCGCACGATATCGCTCCCCAAAAAAAAGAACCTTCGGCGCTTCGGCAGCCGATGTTCCTCTCAGTGAATGTATTCCTAAGGCTCCGCACTCCCCAAGGGACAACAGTCGGCGGCCAAAAAAGTCAGATGGCCCGGTCAGGAAAACCGAGCCTGTGGCAAATCCACTATCCCAAAAAACGCCTTTGCTGTCGCCGTCGTCGCGTGAGCAACCTCTTCCGGCGATTGGCCTACACAGCGTGCAACGGTGTTCAGCACATGCGGCAGGAATGCAGGCTCGTTTCGCCCATCGGTTGGCTTGGGCCTCAAATCCCGCGGGGTCAAGAACGGCGCATCCGTCTCGATCATGAGTCGATCGAGCGGAATCCGGCGGACGAGCTCCTGCAGGTGCCGCCCTCTCCGCTCATCGCAGATCCAGCCGGTGATGCCGATGTGATAGCCGAGCGTAAGGTACGTGTTCAGCTCCGCCAGCGTACCGGTGAAGCAATGCACCACCGCTCGGGTAACGGCTTGCTCCTTCAAGAT
Organism: Gorillibacterium sp. CAU 1737; assembly: GCF_039888655.1. Lineage (NCBI taxonomy): Bacteria > Bacillati > Bacillota > Bacilli > Caryophanales > Paenibacillaceae > Gorillibacterium > Gorillibacterium sp. CAU 1737. The sequence continues at coordinate 180,885 of NZ_JBDQQO010000005.1, read as the reverse complement.
GGCGACGAAGTCCGATGACGCTTCCCGCTCATGCAAGAACAACGGCATGTCGAGCTGAACGGCCAGCTTTACTTGTTCGGCAAACCAACGGCGCTGGACGTCACGCGGCGAGAAGTCACGGTTGTAGTCCAGGCCGCATTCTCCGATGGCCACGACTTGCGGCAGGACCGCCAGCTCCTCCAGCTTCTGAATCGTCTCCGCGGTACAACTCTTCGCATCATGGGGGTGAATCCCCGCCGTCGAATACAATTGCCCGGAATAGCGTTCCGCATAACGTGCAGCCTCGCTGCTGTTGCGCAGGCTCGTTCCGGTCAGGACAAGCGGTGCGACACCGTTCGCAATCGCCCGCTCCACCACCTGTTCCCGGTCCTGCTGAAACGAGCGGTGCATCAGGTTGACGCCAATGTCGATGATCGGCTGCTTCATGAACGGTCCCCTCCCTTTTGGCCAGCATCCGTGACCGTACAGCATTCCGGCGGAATCCGGTCCGCCAGCCATACTTCATTGCCCGCATAGTAGAAGGAGACACCCGATTCCTTAGCCCCGTCTGTGTTCACCTCGAGGATGACCAGTTCTCCTCTGCGGCTTCCCGCCAGCGTGGCAAAATGCGTCCCTTCCGATAAGTGAACATACTGACGCCCCATCGGAAGAAGCCCTTTCTTCCAAATCGCTGCGAGGGCTCCTTTGTTCGTTCCGTGATAGAGAAGCGCAGGAGGCTCGGCTGCCTTGTATTGAATTTTGCTAAAGCTGTGGCCGTATCGGGCCCGTATGCGGTCTTGGATGAGCTCAAATCGTTGTTTGTCCGAGTTTCGGACAACCTGCTCGACATCCTCCTGCTTGATCCCGGACCAGCGCGGCTGCGCTTGAACAGCTCGAAGGAGTTCGTCAATCGGACAGGAGCCATCCTCCGGGTCCAGGACGATCCCAAATGATACCGGGTCATGCCGGAGGATGAGGGTCATGAGCTTGCTCACGCTTTTTTCTTGCGCTTGGGTTAACATGATGATCTTCACTTCCTAAATGTGATCGCTTTTCTTTTCATTATAAGCAACGGGAGAAGGGAAGCTAGGGAATCCTTGGATAGAGCCAAACGTTCCGTTAGCAAGCTTCTGTTCATTTCGCTGTCGAATCTACCTGCTTTTTTCGTGATCAGGCTCTTGACTGCGCCCTTGGGGAACGTATTATAGTTAGCCAGAGGTGAGAGAATTGCGCTACACGATCGGACAATTCGCGGGACTGCATCACGTATCCAAAAAGACACTTCGGTACTACAAGGACATCGGGCTGCTGGAACCGGCGGCCATCGACTCGGAGAATGGCTATGCCTTCTATGAGCAAGAGCAATGCCATCGCATGCAGCACATTCAGTATCTTCGGAGGCTGCGATTCCCCCTTGAGGAGATTCGCACCTTACTCAAGACTGGCCCAGAGTCGTGGATCGATCCCATTCAAGCCCGTCTCGCCGCCGTTCGGTCGGAGGGTCGCCTCCTGTCCATCATTGAGCAGGAGCTACTTGCTCTGGAGAAACGGATCGGAGAGCAAAAGGACCCCCTGAAACCGGTAGAGCTTGTGACCGATTACAAAGTCGATACGTTCGAGCTCAAGACCCCCATCTATGTGATTGGACTAGCAGACCGGGTCCCCTACAATCGAATGGAAGAAAAGCAGCAAATCATTGATCGGCTGATCAGTACCTTCTTCGGAAATGAGGAGTCCGAACGAATTCCCCATCGAGGGGTTCCTTCCACCCAATTTGGACTGGTATGCGAATGTGAGCAGGAGATGAGCGAGGGGACTTACATGATCGGGGCTCAGGTTACCCGTCTGGAGGAAATCCCCGATGGGATGCGCAGCTTTACTCTGCCCTCCGGGCTATACGCACGGGTTACTTTTCAGGCAAGGGATAAAGAGACTCTGACCAACTCCGCACTGGAAGGGGCCTATCATCATCTATTCAACAAATGGCTGCCCGAATCGGAATACAGCATGAACGATATGCTGGTCGCAGAGGTATATCGAGAGGATCGGATGGAAGTACCGATTCAACCTGAGATGGAGCTGTGGCAACGAATCGTGCCAAACTAACACATGGAGGTTTCCCTAATGATCGCCAATGATCCAATCACAAGCGAACGACTGCTCTATCGCCCCTTTCGAATGGAGGATTTAGAGCCTTACGTAGCCTTTTGCAACGAGCCTTCCCGAAGGCGTTGGTTTTACTTTCAGGAGCCGCATTGCCTAGAGGCTTCTTTTTGGAAGAAGGGAATCGAGAACAATATTGCGGCATGGTCGCAAAAAATCAATCTGCTCACCGAGACAGCCGGATGCGATTTAGCCATCGTTTTAAAAGAAACCAACCAGTTGATCGGCTCGATCAGTCTCTCCAAATTTCATGGACCCGAGGAGGAGCTTGATCACGTCGAAATCGGCTATCACCTGGGCGAGGCCTATCAAGGCAAAGGATATGCAACCGAAGCCGCCATTGCATTCGTGGAATGGGGACTCGCTCAACTCCGGGAACTCGGAACGGAACCGAAAATTGTTGGGAAAGCGGAGCATGAGAACGGGCCTTCTCGCAGAGTGCTTGAGAAAGCGGGGTTTCACTTTACTCATGCTGAGCAATATGTAAGTGTCTATGAGATCACCGGTTAGGAAGGCTTGGAAGGTTCAGACGCTGCGCTGCCCCTCGTCGTATTCCTTCACTTTCGGCGGGATCGGCAGCTTCTCCTTCTTCAGAAGGGCCACCATTTCATCGCAAAGATCCAAGTAGCCGTACTTCAAGCCAACCTCCGCAAAATCAGCCACATAGCCAAGATAGCCCGGAAACTCGCAAGTTACCTCTTTGAGGAGCGGATCTGCTTTTGCCGCTTCCCAATGCGCTCGAAAGGCATGTCGGTCCTCTTTATGAAAGTCCATTCGATCTGCATGAATGCCCAGCATAACCCAGCCCTTACTTGGGTAGACCTCCGTCCTGAACAGCTCCTCAATCCTCTCGTACACTTCCAGCGCCTGCTTCTTCCCTCCCGAACCATAAAGCGTTGATGCATAATTGCAAAAAAGATGGAGGTCGTTCGTCTCCTGGTACAGCCTCAGAAAATACTGAGCGCCGAGGGCTTTGTGTTCCGGTTTCTTGGAATCTGCTAACTCGTAGGCGACGTCCTTCTTTTCGCTTAGCTGAAGTGCATCGAAATCCATAGCAAGCAGCTTGTCCAGCCGATTCCTTCTTCGCTTTTTCAGGCTTTCGAGTTTCTTCAGCTCTCTGAGAAAAGAGACAACGGGAGGAGCCTCGGGAAACCGTTCCAGCCTGGCCCGGACCTTTTTCAAGACATCTCCGACTTCATCCACGTAGATCGTGGTTGCGCATTCGACCTCCAGGAAGCTGATATAAAGCGCGAGCTGCACATCCTCCACCTGTTCCTCCTGATACTGTTCCTTTACATAAGCTAAGAGGTTTGAAGGATCCTTCTTGTGCTCCTTGTAGTGCTTTCTAACATTGAGAGGCAATGCTTTTTCGTCAAAAGGCTTTTTCAAAAGAGAGACCCCCGTCCGTCAAGTTTCGATCTTTCCTCTATTATACAGGTTTGGTCCCAAACGGGTCTTTCTATTATGGAAAATGGCCCGCATGAAGAGACCATAAAAAAGAGGCGCGAGTCCTGCTCGCTCCTCTTTCTTGTTCTACGTTCCTCTATCGCTGTCCGACCTCTGTTCGCTGCGAGTACCGGTTGGCGGGAATCGGTATTCCCAGATTCCCGCGGAGCGTGTCGCTCTCGTATTCCGTGCGGAACAAACCGCGCTCCTGCAGGATCGGCACGACCTGCTCGATGAAGTCCTCCAGCCCGTTCGGCACGGACGAGCCGATCATGAAGCCGTCGGCGCCCCCGCGCTCGAACCATTCTTGAATGCGATCCGCCACTTGCGCCGGGGTGCCGATGAACGTCGGTCGCGGCGTTGCTACCGAGAGGGCGACCTGTCGAAGTGTCAGGCGATGTGTCTTGGCATCGGCTTTGATTTTATCCGTTCCGCTCTGGAAGCTGTTGCGGCCAAGCTCACCCAATTCGGGGAACGGAGCATCCAATTCATATTGGGAAAAGTCATGATGCTCGAAGAAGCGGCCCAGGTAGAGGAGCGCGTCTTCCGCAGACACCAGCTCCAGCACCTCTTGATACTTGCGCTCGGCTTCCTCCGGTGTGCTCCCGATGACCGGGCCAATGCCGGGGAAGATCAGCACATGCTCCGGGTTCCGCCCGAATGCGGCTGCTCGCCGCTTCACGTCCTGGTAATACGAGATGGCGTCCTCGATCGTGTCCGGACCTGTGAAGACGGCGTCCGCTTCTCTTGCCGCATAGTCCTTGCCGACCTCCGAGGCTCCCGCCTGGAAGATGACCGGATGACCCTGCTTCGATCGGGCGATGTTCAGAGGCCCCTTCACGGAGAAGAACTCTCCCGTGTGGTCCAGCGTGTGCAGCTTGGAGCGGTCGAAGAAGACCCCGGAGGCTTTGTCGCGCACGAACGCGTCATCCTCCCACGAATCCCACAGCCCCCGGACCACCTCCAGGAACTCCTTGGCGATCCGATAGCGCTTGCTGTGGTCGGGGTGATCCTTCTTGCCAAAGTTGAGCGCGGTTCCCTCTAGCGGGGACGTAACAATATTCCAGCCGGCGCGGCCGCCGCTGATGACATCAAGCGATCCGAATTGCCGCGCAACAGTAAAGGGCTCGCTGTACGATGTGGAGAGTGTGCCGACCAGCCCGATGCGCTCACTGACGGCAGCCAGTGCGCTCAGTATCGTGAGGGGCTCGAACCGATTCAAAAAATGCGGAATCGACTTCTCGTTGATGTAAAGGCCGTCCGCGACAAAAGCCAAATCAAACTTTGCCGCCTCCGCCTTCTCGACCCAACGCTTGTACACGCTGAGGTTCACACTGGCATCTGACGGAATAGCCGGGTGCCTCCAGAGAGAGGTGCTGCTGCCGACCCCGTGCAGCATGGCACCCAGCTTAAGTTTTCTGCGTTCTGCCATTGGTGGTTCCCCCTTTACACCGGCTCGTTGCCGACTGTCGACAATCGGCTGCCGTAGGCTTGTTTGATTCGGTTGATCTGGGCCAGGTGAACGTGCACATGCTTTGTAAATCCTGCGATGATATCGCGAACTCGCACGGGTTCCCCTTTGAAGTTGATGCCGCTCTTGTCCAGCTCGGCATCGCTCAATCGTGCCAAGAGCAGGCTGTTGTAGACGAGCAGCGCCTGATAGACGTTCAGAATGTCTTCCACGCTGCTCTCATTGGCATTCTGTCCTGACACCCATTTGTCTTGGTTGAATGCAGGGAGAGTGACCGTCGTATCCGCCAGAATATCGCGAATCCGAAACGAAATGACGATGCTGTGATCGGCCAGATGGGCGAGCACCTCGGTAACACTCCATATGGCGGAGCTCTCCTTCCACTTCCGTTCTTCCTCGCTCAGTCCGGCAACGGCCTCAACCAGCAGGCGATGCGTATCCCGATAGGCTTGAATGTCGATAGCGCTCATCCCGTCTTCCCTCCCGATTTGTTGGATGCTTACGTGTTTTCCCTGCGCCTATTCCTTGGTTGCTTCCTCCAGCACGCGAAGCGCAAGGGAAGCAAAGTAGTTCGCCGCAAGGCGGAGCGCGCGCTCATCCACGTCGAATGCCGGATGGTGCCACTCCTCGGGCCCGGAAGTTCCGAAGAAGGCGAACCATCCCGGCACCTGCTTCTGATAGACCGCAAAGTCCTCTCCCGCGAGCGAAGGCACGGGAACGGCCGGGGTGAGCCCCTGCTCATTCGCCACTTCCCAAGCCAGTCCCGCCAATGCTTCATCGTTGATCACGGGAGGCGGTCCTTCGATCCAACGTACGCTCGCTTTCGTTCCAAACGCGTCCGCAACGCGGACCGCTAGCTGCTCGAAGCGCTCCAGCACACGAGCACGGACGCCTTCATCGAAGGTGCGGATCGTCCCTTCCAGCACCGCCGTCTCCGGGATGACGTTCCATACCGTCCCGCTGTTCAGCTTGGTCACGCTGACGACGGCACCGTCGAGTGCGCCGACATTGCGGCTCACAATCGATTGCACCGCCGTGACAATGTGGGCCGCGGCTACGATCGGGTCGAGCGAGGCTTCGGGAACCGCGGCATGCGAGCCCTTGCCCTTCACCTCGACCCGGAAGCCGTCGGCCGCCGCCATAAGCGGTCCTCCCTTGATGCCGACGGTACCCACCGGCAAGTCGGGCTTGTTGTGCAGGCCGAGCACGGCATGCACGCCCTCGAGCGCGCCGCTCTCCACGACCTGCCGCGCGCCGCCCGCCTTCTCCTCCGCTGGCTGGAAGAGGAGGCGAACGGTTCCCGGCAACTCCTCCTCCTGATCCTTCAGCAGGAAGGCGGCCCCGAGGATCGCGGCGGTGTGAAAGTCATGGCCGCAGGCGTGCATCTTGCCCTCTACAGCCGAGGCGAACGGCAAGCCCGTCGCCTCCTGCACGGGAAGGGCGTCGATATCCGCCCGCAGGGCGACGATGGGGCCGGGCCTGTTGCCTCCTAGCTCCGCGACAACTCCCGTGCGGAGCGGGAAAGGGGCGATGGCAATACCCGCTTCCTCCAGCCACCGCTTGATTCGCTTCGTCGTCTCGTATTCTTCATTGGACAGCTCCGGGTACTGATGCAACTCCCGGCGAATCCGGGTTAGGCGCTCGGCCAACCCATCGGCTGTCTTAAAGTTCGTCTCCTGGCTCATGCTTTCATCTCCTTGAATCCCCTAAACTCCGGGCGCATCCATCACCCTCAACCTCAAGCCGTCCCCTCGGCTGCTTTCACTTCCGCGAACGCTTCGCTCAGCAGCTCATAAGAGCGAATTCGCTTCTCGAAGGGGGTGATGTTCGTCGTGATGATGAACTCGCTGACTCCGGTTGCCTCTTGCAGCGCAAGAAGCTTGCGACGAACCGTTTCCTTGGAGCCGGCCGTGATGAGCGGTGCCTTCTCTTCGATGGTGTACGGTTCTCCCGCTTGCTTGGCAAACTCCTCCGCCTGCTCTACGCTGGCCAGGGTAAGCGTCTTGCCGCTCCCCAAGCGCACCTTAACCAACCGGTGCGGCGGAATCAGGCTGACGGCCTCTTCGTCGGTATCGGCCACGATTGCCGACAACGCTAGAATAACCTCAGGCTGCACTCCTTCCGCCCCCTGGAACGTCTCGCGGTATTGTTGGATCGCCTTGGTCGCCTCTTCCTCGTCTCCTCCAATAAAGAGGGAGAACACATAAGGAAGACCGAGTTCAGCCGCCAGTTGGCTGCTTGAAGCACTTGCCCCGAGCAGGAACAGCTCGGGAGCGAGTGGTGGAATCGGCGTCGCCTGCAGTCCCGCAAGCGGCCCTTCCGTATCGGACTCGCGATTCACATAGCGGCGCAGCTCCACGAGCTTTTCCGTGAGCGAGCTGGCCGAGGCGACCTCCTTCTGCAGCGCCTGCGTGCTGCGAGGCAATCCGCCGGGAGCGCGGCCCACCCCCAGATCCACCCGGCCCGGGGCGAGTGAGGAGAGCACATGGAAATTCTCCGCGACCTTATACGGGCTGTAATGCTGCAGCATGACGCCGCCGGAGCCGATGCGGATGCGTGAAGTTTTCGCCAGCAGGTGCGAGATGAGCACCTCCGGCGATGAGCCCGCCAGAAACTCGGTGTCGTGGTGCTCTGCTACCCAGAAGCGGCGGTAGCCCAGCTCTTCCGCTCTCTGAGCGAGGGAGAGGGTATGAGCCAGTGCTTCCGCGGCCGTTTCCCCCGGATAGATCGGGCTTTGATCCAATATGCTGAACGAGATGGACATCGGGTTCCCCTCCTAGATCGAATAACTGAGCTCCGGTGTAATGCGCTTCAGAAACTGCTTTGTCCGTTCTTCCTTCGGACGGGTGAACAGCTCGGACGGCGCTCCCTCCTCGACGACGACTCCGCCGTCCATAAACACAACATGACTGGCGACATCCTGCGCGAAGCCCATTTCATGCGTGACGATGATCATCGTGATGCCTTCTCGTGCGATTTTGCGGATGACCGCCAGCACTTCACCGACCAACTCAGGGTCGAGCGCGGAGGTCGGCTCATCCAGCAAAAGCACCTCCGGCTCCATGGCCAGCGCCCGCGCAATTCCGACCCGCTGCTGCTGACCGCCCGAGAGCTGGCTCGGGTACGCGTTCAGCTTGGAGCCGAGGCCGACTTTTTCCAGCAGCTCCGTTCCCCGCCTCTGCGCCTCCTCCTTGCAGATCTTCTTGACCACGGTCAGCCCTTCGATCACATTTTCCAATGCGGTCTTATGGGCAAACAGGTTGTACTGTTGAAAGACCATGGCCGAGCGCTGCCGCAGCGCGTGGATCTCCTTCTTGCCGGGCCGTCTGGCATCGAAGACGAAATCCCCAATGCGGATTTCCCCAACGCCAGGCTTCTCCAGGTAGTTGATGCAGCGGAGGAGCGTGGTCTTACCCGAGCCGCTTGGCCCGAGAATCGCCACGACCTCGCCCTTCGCTACCTGCAGATCGATCCCCTTCAGCACCTCCTGCTTGCCGAATGTTTTGCGAATGCCGGTCAGTTGGATCATGCGACGCCCCCCTTGCGGTAAACGTGGATTTTGCGTTCGATGAGCGCCGTGATGCGCTCGATGAGGATCGTCAGCCCCCAGAAGATGAGGGCAGCCGCCAAGTAAGCCTCGAAGAACTTCCAGTTGGTGGAGGCCACGATTTGGGCCTTTGCGTTCAAGTCTACGACCGAGACGGTAAAGGCCAGCGTCGAGCCGTGCAAAAGGCCGATCACCGAGCCGGACAGATTGGGCAAGCTCGCGGCCAGCGCTTGGGGGAACACGATCCTCCTCAGCGCCTGCGGTGTGGTCATGCCGATCGACCAGGCGGCCTCGATCTGTCCGCGATCCACTGCTTGTAAGCCCGAGCGTACGACCTCCGACAAGTAAGCACCTGCTGTGATCGAGAAGGAGAGGTACGCGAAGGCAATCATCGGAATCTTCGCTGAATTCCAGCCGAGCCCGAGCTCCGCAGACAATCCATCGACAACCACCGGCAAGCCGAAATAGATGAGCAGCAGATGGGTCAGCATCGGCGTGCCCCGGATGACCGTTACATAGCCGGCGGACAGTTGGGCTAGCACGGGAATGCGATACAACCGAAAGAGGGCCGTTGCCGTTCCGATAACGAAGCCGCACAGAACGGATACCCCGGTTATGGCCAGTGTCGTCGGAACAGCGGAGAGCAATTGGACGAAGGCGGTCCAGATAAAGGCAGGATCCAGCTTCAACCCCATGCACCTCCCTTGGAGCCTGCAACTGCTTCACGGGTCAACTGACCGAGCGTGGCATGCTTGCGGCGGAGTAGCCAGCCCCGGCGGCTCTTCGTCTCCCGCTGCTTATGCCGCTGAAGCCTCCGCTCCACGAGGAGCAGAACCCGTTCCAACACCGAGCAGATAACGAGATAGATGAGCGCCAGCGCGAGGTAGGTTTCGAGAAAGTGCTGGGTCAGCGTGCCGAGCGTCTGCGCCTTACCGGTCATCTCCATGACGCCTAGAGTGAAGGCGAGCGAGGTGTCCTTTACCATCGCCAGCACCAGGTTTGAGAAGACCGGAACGGCAATCGCGAGCGCTTGCGGCAGCACGATTCGCACAAAGGCTTGGAAGCCGGTCATTCCGATCGAGTATGCCGCCTCAACCTGACCTCGGTCTACGGCTAGGACCGCCGCTCGGATATTTTCCGAGAGATACGCCCCGGCGTTCAGACCGAAGGTCAGCATGACGAAGTACAAAGCCGGGAGTCTGGATACATCCACGGAGACCAGCTTTAGAATTTCCGGCAAGCCGTAATAGAACAGGAACAGCTGAATTAGCACCGGCGTGCCCCGAAAGAAGGAGACATAGACCATCGATAAATGCTCGAGCACCGGAACTTTATACAGACGGGGCAGAGCGGCGAGCAGCCCGACCGCGATTCCGAGTACAAGCGCTCCTGCCACGATCAGCAAGGTGAGATTCAAGGTTTGCAGCAGCTTGGGAATAAACTCGAACACATACGAGAGATCGAAGCCGTATTCCATCTTGCGGTCACCCCTTCCTTGCGTTCATGCCGCAAGACGTTTCTATTTGGTGCTGTCCTGCGTAAAGTCGTCGCCCAGCCACTCCTTGCTCAGCCTGCTGAGCGTGCCGTCTTCCTTGATGGCCTTGATCGCGCCGTCGATGGCGTCCGCCAACTTCTGCGAATCGGCATCGCCTTTGCGGAAGACGAAGAGAATGTCTGCCTCGGACAGGCTGTCGCCCGTTGTCTTCAGCTTGCTTTGCGGGTCAATCAGCGACAGCGTGAAGTCTGCTGCGAGCGTGGCGTCCACGCGTCCACTCGTAATCTGGGTGACTACATCATTCGCCGTCCCGCTCTGGTAGACGATCTCGATCTTCTTGTCATGCTCCTTGTTATAGTTCTCCAGAATTTGCGCCTGTGCGCTGGTGGCGCTTGTCAGCACCTTCTTGCCGGCCAGGTCGTCCAGCGACTGGATGGCGTTGTTGTCCTTCGCAACGACGATCTTATTTCTCCAGTGGGCATACGGCTCCTTGTTGAACAGATACTTCTGCTCGCGCTCCGGGTTCTTCTCCATCTCGTGAGCGACAAAATCGATCTTCTTCGTCTCCAGGCTGAGCAGCAGGTTCGAGAAATCCATCGTCTGAAGCTCGAATTCGTATTCGGGAAGGCGCTTGTCGATCTCACGAACCAGCTCCACGTCGTAGCCGGTCAGCTTGCCGCTCTCATCGAGAAACGCGACCTTCGGGAACCCGGTTCCGGTTCCGACAATGATCTTCTTGATGTCGCTTGAGCCGCTCGCTGCGGAAGCCGCTGGACTGCTTGAACCATCTGTGCTGCTGCCGGATGTCGAGCTGCAGCCTGCCGTCACCAATACCAATGCCAGCAGTGTCGACGAAATCCAGGTTTTCTTTTTCATAGTCCGTTCCTCCATATCTCGATGGGATGATGAGTCAAATCATGCTTTCATACACGTTCGGATTCACAATCTTGCGGAGCAGGTGCATCGGGCCTTCCCCGCTGCCCGAATCGAACGAGTGAATGCTCTCGTAGCCTCTTCGCTTATACATGGCGAGCAGCCAGGGATGCTTCTCCGCCGTCCCGAGGGTAACCGCCGGTGCCCCGACTCGGTCGCGTATAATCGCGGTTTCGACCCAAGCCAGCAGCTTGTCGCCATAGCCTCTGCCCTGCTCGGACGGGTCCACGGCAAACCACTTGATGAACGGCAGATCGGTGACGGCCTTCACTTCGTCCGCTTTGGACAGCGTGATCGTGGCCACAATCCGCCCGTCTGCTTCCAGCACGTAACATTCGTTCTGCTCCACATTCTCCTGAACCTGGGCCACGTCGGCCGTTGCCGCCGGCCAGTTCAGCTTCAATTCGCGGATCAGCGCATACGCTTCATGAAGAATCGCCTGCAGCCGCTCTGCATCTTTCAGTTCAGCCAGACGGAATTGTTCGCTCACCATCGCCACTCCTTTTTCTAAATATTATAATTCCTATCTGTTTGCTCAGGTTTTATTCGTTATTACTGTAACATTTGTCACAGTTTTTCTCTAATAGACTTTCTCTATCGATCCATTGATCCTCCCTAACTGGCTTTCCGGCAACTGGTTCTTCCATTGCAGCAGGGCTTCCAATAGCTCGCTGTTCTCTCCTGTGCGCGCGATGATGCAGGTTTGCAGGGAGATGCCGTTCGTCTCCTCGATCTCAATGGGCACGAGGCTCCCGGCCTCGACTTCTTCCCGAGCGCACAGACCGGGCAGGAAGGCGATCCCCGCCTGACGCAGCACCAGCTTCTTCGCTGTCTCGCTGTTGTCCGCATGGAATTTGATCCGAGGGGAGAAATCCAAATTCTCAAACACGCGATGCAGACGGATCCAATCCAGCGAGCCGCATTCGAAGAAGACCAGCGTCTCCTGCCGGAGGTCCTGAATGGAAACCTTGCCTATCGCCGCAAAGGAGTGATCCCGGTATACGTACAGCCGAATAGGGTCCTCATAGAATGGATAAGCCTGCACGGAGGGATGCGTCAGACGGCGAACAAAGGCGATGTCGATCTCGCGCTCCAGGAGCCGGTTGACCAGCTCATCGGAAGCGGCCGTCGTCTGCTTGAAGCTAAGCTCCGGGAAGAGCGGAGCGAGTCGAGGCAGCACGTCGGCCAGCACGTAATTCGAGACGGACAGCGTGCTGCCGATGCGAAGCTCGCCGGACCGGGCCTGCTGATTTTGCAAGCGATGCTTGCCCTTCTGCAGCGTCTGCAGAATCTGCTGGGCATACGGAAGAAACTGCTTCCCCTTGTCCGTCAGCTCAATCTGCTTGCCCAAGCGGTCGAACAACCGGCAATCCAGCTCCCGCTCCAGCGTCTGAATGCGGGCCGTCACTGAGGGCTGGGACAAGAACAACACCTCCGCCGCCTTATTAAAACTGCCATAGTGATGGATATAGACGAAAGCCTCCAGATTCTCGATGTTCATGCTGATCAACCTCCTTTTGAAGATACCGTGCTCCTTCTGCTTCAACCGCTGCTTATAGAAAAACCGCCGAAGGCTCCATGCCTCAGACGGTTGGGTCTCTCCGGTCACCAGAGAGGTTTTTAACAATACTTTGTATTCATATAAAGTTAATAAGAATTTCATTTAGCATAGAGCCCTCTCCCATCGGTGTCAAGAGATTTCACGCTCGGCCATGGCTTCAGGCATTCCGGCATGCACACGAAATTTCTAGTCAAATTTCGACAAGGGGGCTTCTAGGATTGACTCATGAAGCTGTTCTCCTCACCATTTTTATCCGATCCTAGTTCGCAGGGCTTAGAAATAAAATGGAAAAAATATCAATGCAGGCGTATTTACTAATTCTGGAACATATGTTATCTTTGTAAATGAAAACGCTATCATTTTATTATGTATTTTGTTATGTTTTGCCTAACAAAAACGGAAAGGGATGAAAAAATGAAACACTGGTTGAAGAAAACAAGCGCAATCCTGTTAGCCCTTACCCTGTTACTCGGAATGGTCACCGCACCTGCACCTGCACAAGCAAGTACCCCCCTGTTCACGATTGAGGCCGAGAATGCGCAGCTCTCCTCCGAGCTTCAAGTAGCGACTCAGATCTATGGACAACCCAAGCCTGGATACTCGGGCAGCGGATTCGTCTGGATGCAGGGCTCTGGCACCATCACCCTGACCGTAACCGTCCCGGAAACGGGCATGTATTCGATCTCCACACGATACATGCAGGAGCTGAGTGCAGACGGAAGGCTTCAATATTTGGCCGTTAACGGGGTTTCCAAGGGCTCGTATATGCTGCCCTATACGACCACGTGGAAGACTTTCGATTTCGGCTTTCAAAAGCTGACGAAAGGGGCCAACACCATCCAACTGAAGTCCGGTTGGGGTTACGCTTACTTTGACACGTTCACGGTGGATCATGCTGCTCTTGATCCGTTGAATGTGGCTCCCGTCCTCACGGATTCGAAGGCTACGCCCGACACCCAAATCTTGATGAATTATTTGACGTCGGTATACGGCAAGAACATTATCTCCGGCCAGCAAGAAATCTACGGCGGCGGGAATGATGGCAATACCGAGTTGGAATTTGATTGGATCTACAATTTGTCCGGGAAGTATCCGGCCATCCGCGGCTTCGATTTAATGAACTACAACCCGTTGTACGGGTGGGAAGACGGCACCACCAACCGAATGATTGATTGGGTCAACAACCGAGGCGGGATTGCAACGGCTTCCTGGCACATCAACGTGCCTCGCGATTTCACCACCTATAAGCTCGGGGATTTTGTAGACTGGAAGAAAGCCACCTACAAGCCGACGGAAACCAATTTCAATACCGCCAATGCTGTCATTCCCGGTACGAAAGAATACCAATACGTGCAGCTAACCATTCAAGATTTGGCTGAACAACTGCTGATTCTGCAAGAGAACAATGTACCGGTTCTGTTCCGTCCTTATCATGAAGCCGAAGGCAACGGCGGGCTGAATGGAGAAGGCGCATGGTTCTGGTGGGCTTCGGCAGGTGCTGAAGTGTATAAGCAGCTGTGGAATATGCTCTACACCGAACTTACGCAAACCTACGGCTTGCACAACCTGATCTGGACCTACAACAGCTATGTCTACAGCACTTCCCCCGCATGGTATCCCGGCGACGCGAAAGTAGATATTGTCGGCTATGACAAATACAATACGGTCTACAACCGCTATGACGGGCTGTCCGGCGTACCCAACGAGGACGCCATTACCTCGATCTTTTACCAACTGGTTAAGCTGACGAACGGCAAGAAAATGGTGGCCATGACCGAGAACGACACCATTCCGAGCTTGGCGAATCTGACCGAGGAAAAAGCAGGATGGCTCTACTTCTGCCCCTGGTATGGCGAACATTTGATGAGCACCGCCTTTAATTATCCCGCTACTATGAAAACGCTTTATCAAAGCAGTTACGTGATCACGTTGGATGAGCTGCCCAATCTGAAGGCGAACCATCCGACCACGAGCCCATCGAGCACACCAACGCCGACGGCTACCCCGACGGCAACACCAACACCTACGCCTACTGCAACACCGACGCCAACGCCGACTCCGACGGCAACGCCTACTGCAACGCCGACTCCGACGCCGACGGCAACGCCAACCGCAACACCGACTCCGACGCCGACCTTGACGCCAACGCCAACCCCGACGTCGAACGCGGTTCTTACCGTCCAAGCCTTTAACGGGAATACGAGTGCCTCCACCAACGGGATTTCGCCCAAGTTTAAGGTGGTCAATTCGGGCACGACAGCGATTCAGCTGAGTGATGTGAAGATCCGCTATTACTACACCATCGATGGGGACAGCACGCAAAGCTTCTGGTCCGATTGGGCCAGTGTCGGAAGCGCGAATGTAACCAGCAAATTCGTGAAGCTGGCAACTCCGGTTAACGGAGCCGATTATTATCTGGAGATTGGCTTTACGAGTGCCGCCGGAACGCTGAATGCCGGTCAGAGCGCCGAAGTTCAAGCCCGCTTCTCCAAGTCCGACTGGTCCAATTACACCCAAACCAACGATTACTCGTTCCTGGCATCCGGCAATCAGTATGCCAACCATAACAAGGTAACCGGGTATTTGAACGGCCAACTTAAATGGGGAATCGAACCGTAAGACGACCGATTATATTGAAAGGGCTGGATCGGGGAACTCCCCTGCTCCAGCCCTTTTTGTTATTCGTTGTTAGGTAGAATCGCTGTCCATTCTCATCCTGCAAGCACGTACAGCACTTCACCCATTAGGGACGCAGGTCAATGCTCACATAATAATTATAGTAATTAGACACCGTATTTACACTGACCTTCTTCTGTTCGTCTGCCGTCCCCTTTTTATTGGCGTGCACCACGACCGAGCTGTTCATGTAGGAGTACCCGCTTGAATTGTACACATAAGCATCATAGATGTGCCCATTTAACAGATACGAACCGTCGGAAAGGGATTTGACGTTCTTGTAGGCCATGGAGAAGCCGGTTGCCATCTCAACATTACTGCCATCTGCCTTCAAATAGATATCGGGAAAATAGTAAGAAATCGAGGTTATGTAATTGTAGTTGGCATCCGAAGCGATGATCTGTACCTGATTGTTAGCCGAGACACTGTAGTTCAAATAGAGAGTCCCGCCCGGCAAAGTAGCCGTCGAAGATGTCCAATAGTTCGCGGTGTTTCCCTGATTCTTGCCGTTGATGGCCAGCCGCCACACTCCAGCTTCATAAAAAGCTCCCACATCGACCCCGCCATAATACTGCGAATTGGTAGAGTTGGTCACGTAAGCTCCGCCCAGGACATAGGGAATAATCCCGCTCGGGGTCTTGCTGAGGACAGATGGCAGATCAACCCGATGCGTAACTTGTCGGTAACCCACCTTCGCATCAACGTTGTAGTACGGACCATGTGCCAAGGTGACATCCGAGGCAAGACCTTGGCTCGCTTTTCCTGCTTCGGGAACGGGGATGGTTGAACCGTTCTGAAGCGTAACTTGCCCGTCCTTCACCTCTCTGGTGATTTGAACGCTTTCGTCGA
This sequence comes from Gorillibacterium sp. CAU 1737, assembly GCF_039888655.1. Taxonomy (NCBI): domain Bacteria; kingdom Bacillati; phylum Bacillota; class Bacilli; order Caryophanales; family Paenibacillaceae; genus Gorillibacterium; species Gorillibacterium sp. CAU 1737. Next base: position 164,765 of record NZ_JBDQQO010000005.1, on the reverse strand, counting down.
CCACGCCCTTTATTCGGTTCGCTTCGATCTTTTGAGTTTGCTCATTTGCTTTCAGAATGCCATCCACATAATGCTGGACCTGCTCCTTGGTCAGCCCTTTGGTAGAGATTTCCTGAATCAGAGGGGCTGCCTGATAATCCAACTGCTTCAGTGTTTGATCCGACAGGCCGTATTCCTCAAGCAGCTTTGCCTTCTCTTGTGCGGTGATGGATCCCGATGAAGAGGGTTCTGGCGAAGGCTCCGCCATCGCCGTCGATCCCAGAACGACTGTCGCCATGAGCAAAAGCAACCCGATTCTCTTTCCTCTCATGCTCTCAACCTCCACGAATGGTATTTGGGTACAAATTCTACATTTATCCTCCTTTTCAAGTTTTTGATTAATCTTGCCGTACGAACCATATCTATTGGCTACTGGATGCTTTTATGTGCAGTCATGTGAATTTTTTCCCATGATCGTATTCCCTGCCTAACTCTGCTTGGATTGCTCAGTCTCTGCTCGCAATGAAAAACCGCTCGTTCGGGGGAGGGACTTCTCCACCAGCACGAGCAGTTCGTTTGTTTACCCTACTATTCGTTCAAGGCTTTCTTTAAGGCTTCCAGGTTGTTCGTCATGATCCCGATGTAATCGAGCCCCTTCTGGGCATCCTCGTCCGTCAGCCCCTCAATGGGATTCAACACCGCGGTTCCGGCTCCAACCTCCTCCGCAATCGTCTTGGCAATCTTAGGGTCAACCAGCGTTTCGAAGAAGATCGTCTTCACGTTGTTTTCCTTGGCGAACTTGATGATGTCCGCCATCTTCTCCGGAGAGGGCTCCTGTTCCGGCGACAGACCGGCAATCGGCACCTGCTTCAAGCCATACTCCTCGGCCAAATAAGCAAAAGCCGCATGCTGGGTGATGAAGTCCTTGCGTTTGACGTTCTGAAGCCCCGCCTTGAAGGCGGAATCCAGCTCCTTCAGCTTGGTGATATAGGCATCCGCATTCTTCTGATAGGCTTCCTTGTTCGCAGGATCGGCTTTCATGAACGCATCGGCGATCGTCTGCACTTCCTTCTGAGCCAGGACCGGACTCAGCCATACATGAGGATCAATGCCGCCGTGATCATGGTCATGATCATGGGCATGCTCTTCTTCATGAGCGTGCTCGTCCGTGTGCTCATCCTCGTGAGCAGGATCATGGTCGTGGGCCGCTTCGCCCTCATGCGCGTGATCATGCTCTGCGCCTTCCTCCTCGGCCGCCTCCGTGAGCAGCGTGATTCCCGCATTGGCTTGAACCACGACACGTTCTGCGTTCGGGGTGCTCTCCAGCACCTTCTCCACCCAGCTCTCAACTCCGCCGTTGTAGACGAACAGATCGGCATCCTGAATGGCGGTGATATCCTTCGGGGTCGGCTCCCAGTCATGGGGCTCTACACCTCCGCCGATCAGCGCTGTCACCTCGGCATAATCCCCGCCCACTTGGCGGGCAAATTCGTACATCGGGTAGAAGCTGGCCACCACCTTCAGCTTCTTATCTGCCGCGGGCGAGGACGAAGCCGCTGCCGATGAGGAGACCGTTGGCGAGGGACTGTCCGAAGCAGCTGGAGTGGCTGCTTTGCCGCAGCCGGTCAGAATGAGGGCGGAAGCCGCGAGAATGGAGAATGCCCCCTTTAGGGCAGGTCGGAAGATGTTCATCATGAATAGCTCCTTTTTCGATAAAATTTGATTGATGATTCCTGGAGTGACACCTGGTCAAGCGTTAAGCGAGACGGGATTCCGTTTGGCACGAAGGCTCCCGAGCTTCTTCCAACCGCGATGAAGCGTCGTGCCCAGCAGCCAGATCAAGAGCAGAATAAGGGCAATCGTTCCCCCCGGAGGGGTGCTGAAATGGTATGAGGCCGTCAGGCCGGCAAAGACACCAGTAATCCCAAACGCAATCGCCAGGCCAATGGCCCAGGCAAAGGAAGGCGAAAGGCGGTTCGCCAGAGCGGCAGGAAGCACGATCAGGGACGATACCAAGAGGACACCGACAATCGGCATGGCAGCAGCCACAACCATTCCGGTCAGGACGCTGAACGCGAAGTTCAAACGGGTGACCGGAACCCTCTGCGTCCTCGCGGTCTCCTCATCGAAGGTCAACAGGTACAAGGGACGGCGGAACAGGAAGAAGAACAAGCAGCCCGTGAAGGTTACGAATGCCAGCAAAAGCAACTCCGTCTTGTTCACCGCGACGACCGTCCCGAAGAGATACGAGGAGAAGCTGCGCGTCAGGTGCTGGTTCAGGCTCATGAGTACGACCGCGAGCGACAAGCCGCCGATCATGATGATGGCAATGGACACCTCGCTGTAGGCGCGATAGCTCCTTCTGACAAACTCGACCGCCATCGCCCCAAGCACGGCTGTGAGAAAGCCCGCCAGGGTCGGATTGAAGCCCAGCAACGCGCCGGCTGCCACCCCCGCGAGCGAGACATGAGACAGCATATCCGCCATGAGCGCTTGCCTTCTGAGCATCAGGTAAACCCCCAGGCACGAGGCGATTACCGCGATCAGTCCCCCTGCGAAAAATGCCCTTTGCATAAAGTCGTAGTGCAGCATTTCCATCCTCCATCTTCTGTTCGCGTGAGTTCGATCCCGCGATCCAGCTTCTCGCTGACCTCTTCTAGGTTGTGTGTCACCATCAGAACGGTACGGTTGTGGATACGAACCTGCTCCTCCAACAGCTCGTAGAAGTGCAGGCGACTTTCCCGGTCCATGCCCGTGACCGGCTCATCCAGGACGAACCAATCCGGCTCTTGCACGAGGGTTCGAGCGATGCAGACGCGCTGCTTCTGCCCCCCCGAAAGCTCCCCGATGCGCTGACGGCGGTACTCCCACATGCTCACTCGGTTCAGCGCTTCCTCTACAAGGGCAAAGTCTTCCGGCCTTCGCCTCTTCAGCCAGCCGCCTCGCGAATTCCGCCCGGAGAGAACAAATTCTTCGACCGTGCTGGGGAATCCGCTGTTGAAGGCGGCTGCCTGTTGAGGAACATAGCCCACTTCCAGCCGCTTCCCGTCAGGCAGCTTGTCGGCCAAGGCAACCGAGCCGCTCCAGGGCTTCAGCAGGCCCAGCATCAGCTTCAGCGTCGTAGACTTCGAAGCGCCGTTAGGCCCGGTCAAAGCAACAAACTCTCCTTGCTGAATAGCAAGATTCAGGTTTACTAGAGAAGGAGCATCCCCATAACCGAAGGAAACCTCCTTCATCGTCACGATCTCCATCTGATCCTCCTTTCCTTATCCGAAACGGGTGAATCCGTTTGGTTCCCTTGGCATTGACCGCAGTATCCTACCAACTCCACGTGAACTTCCACCACCTGAAATCGTTCCGGTGAAACGGGGATCGGCAGCATGAGCTCCTCCATCCGAATCGTCTCTCCGCAGCCGAGGCATATCGCCTCCAGGCTCTCGCTCTGACGATAGAGTCGGTAGCGGTCTCCTCCATCCAGCCGCAGCCTCGTGATGAGTCCCATCTTCTCCAGGAGCTTCAGGTTGCGATAAATGGTGTCATAGCTCATTCCGGGAAAAATCAGATGCAGCTCTTGGTACATCTGCAACGGGGTCAACGTATCGGCCTCCGTCAGCATTTGCGCGAGCCTTTTCCGCTGCTCCGTGATCTTGTAGCCCTGCTCCGCCAAGCAATGCAAAATCTCTTCCTTGGTAACCATCGATAGCTCCTCCCGCTCATAGAAGCAGAGGTTGTTGTATATCGTAAATATTACGATTTTGGAACAGGATAAATCGAATCGATGTCATTGGACGGAGTATTCATGAAGAGGGGCACGACATCAAACGATCCTCACTAATAGTAATAATTACGATTAGCAAAGTCAAGTGAAAACATCAAAAAGAACCCTATCGGCTCATGATCGAAGGCCAGGTTTACTAACATACTCAAGACGTTCTCCTCCGTGCGTAGATCCCCCTAGAGCCAGATTTCCACGCTTGGTTATCGCAAATCCGAATCTATCGAAATAGGATAAGAGCGTTAGAGAGCTTTTCTATCATCTAAGGGGTGTGAGGGTATGGTTTACTATGTATTCGATACAACCGATGCGTATGTCTCAGGAATCGGGTATATCCGACTGAAATGGATCAAGACCTCTCCAAGAAACATCAAGCTGACGCCGATCACCAGCACCGTACCTGCCTCGAAGCTGCTTGGAATGAACGCCGGATTCTTCGATGACGCCACGCAGGATGTCTATTCCATCTGCATTCAGAATTCGAAGACGGTGACCCATGGCCGCACGTACAACGGCTACTACAACGTGACGTCGGCGGGCACCAAAGCTCGGGGAACCGTAGTGTGGGACGATCCCTTTCGAACGTACCGCCTGCAGACGATTGAGGCTGCTAACGAATTATCAATCGGCGATCCCGATCATTACTGGGCCCAAGGCGGGGTTAACCTGTTTCTCTCCAGCAATTCGTCCTGGAGCAATCTGATCCATTCCCCCAAGAAGGGCGAGTATATCAGCGATCAGTCCCCAACTGATGCTTATAACCGCTCCGCTCTCCTCTATGGCAGCTCCTTGAATGTGTACCTGGTGATCTCCGAAACCAAATGCACGCTGGACCAATTCCGAACGGCCATTCAGCTGGGAGTGGAGCCGTCCAATGGAATGAACGGGATCGCTTTGGATGGGGCTAACGCCACCCAAATGAACGTGCCCGATTCGAACTATTCCTTCCTCGGTGGATCGAGCCGCAAGCTTCCGGCGATGCTTCAAGTGGTCAATAACGTTTCGTTATAGGCACAAGGGTCGGCCCTGAATGATCCCTCGCTCTCTGATGTTTAGGGCCTACCCGCTATCTGACGCTGAAAATACCCGTTCTCCATGCAGGACGCTTACGCTTCTTCCTCGAGGTTTCTCAGCTCCGTTGCCCAAAACGCTCCCTTTCGGCACGCGGCAGGGTCAATGCGCTCAAACTCCTCTGCAATCCACTTCATCAAGCGCTCTGGGATGTTGTTGTCCATATAGGCATCCTCCCCGTTCTCGTCCAGGGTTTCCTTGATAAACTGGCGGTAGCTGAGCAGAAACTCAGCAAATTGGAGCAGGGAGGAGTTGATAAAGGTCCTTCTCTTGCCATCCTTCTCGTGGTCCAAATGCACAACCGAGCCATCGGTTTCATCGAGGCAGATCGGATCCCCCCAGCCCGTACTCCCAAAGCGATGGTAGTGATGAAGGCTTTCGTCCCATCCCCCCCACTCCGCAACGGATTCAAAAAACGTGTTGAAGTCAAGACCGGGGGCTGCGCTGCCCGGCAGTCCCGCCTCCGTCAGAAAACGCTTGGTCTCCTGATCAAGGGTCACGTCCTGAAGAGAATCCTCATGAAACCTCATAAGCTCCTCACCCTGCATTTCCTTCCACTTGCTCACATATTGCTCAGGCCCCATCCTTCGATCTACTCCTATCCATGAATGACATTCTCATACAGGAAAAGAGTACCATCCCCGCTTCAACCTGTCTATATTCGACAATCATCGATAGCGCACTTGCCCAGCAACAAAAAGACGCCGACCCTTGAGAAAGGATCGGCGTCTTCATGTGAAGACGTTCACTTACCTATGGTCGAAAAAACGATTACTTAGTACTTGATCGTTCCCGTCTTCAGGGTAGTAAAGGTTTCCCACTTCTGACCCACATAAATCTGAACTTCCCCTACCGCATAGAAAGTCCCTCTATTCCCGGAATTGGTTGAGGCGGAGAGCGCTGTAGCGCGAACCGAATTTTCAGCCGTAGCAGTTTTCTTAATCAAATTATTATTGGCGTCGTACAAGGAGACATTTACTCTCATCGTATTAGGGCTGACATAATTGCCATTCTTTGTTTTGAGAGTCGCTTTGGCATAAATTCCGGTTTCGTTGTACGTGTACGCTTCTGCATAGTAAACATACTCCATCCCATTGCGAGTTACCGTTGATTCACCAGACTTCACCGTTTCATTACCGGCTGCTGAGGCGATGGAACCGAGCATCAGAATGAAGAAAAGCAACAGGCTGGTCGACTTGAACAGTTTCTTCAACATAGAAATCTCCTCCTTATTATTGAAATAATTGGTAGTTTACCAGCAATGTCGGATTACCATTATATAGTAATAACATCAACTGTTTCTTTTTCCAGCCGATCCCTTGCGAGAGTCACTGTTTTACGAAAGAAAAAGAGGACACCCGCTTGGCTAGGCATCCTCGCTACTCGATTCGTTATTCATCCCTGAAGCTAATCTGTTGGAGGGCAGGCCATCTGGCCCTTCGCCTGCTTCTCCCGATACATCACCATATCCGCCGCATGAAACAGGCTGTCCGGGGCAACGCCGTCGTTGGGATAGGTGGCGAAGCCCGCCGAAACCGTCACCCCTGCAGAAGACTCCCGAATCAGGGCTTGCAGCTGGCTGCACAGCTGGCTGGCTTTCGCTTTATCCGTGTTTGGCATAAGAATTACAAATTCATCCCCGCCATACCTCGCGGCGATGTCCCCGGCCCGAGCTTGGCCGCGAATAACAGCCCCGACTTGAACCAGAATCCGATCTCCTTGAAGGTGACCGTGCCGATCGTTCATCTGCTTGAAATCATTGACGTCCAGCACGATCAGGGACAGGTTTCGTTGGTTCTTTTCCGCGAAGGCCAGCTTGTTCTGTAATTCCCCGTAAAAATACTGCCGATTGTAGAGTGACGTCAGCTGATCATAGATCGCCATCTTCATCGTATACTGGCTGATGCGTTGGTTGATGGAGCCGATAAAGATCGCAAACGAGAACAGGAAAATCAGCTCAATCACCACATGATAGGTGAGCCCTTCCCCCAGCACCAGAACCATTCCCGCATAACAGAGGGCACATAATCCGCCCATGAGCAAGGACGCCTTCAAATTGTGAACGATGGCAAAAAACGCGATCACCAGGAGATAGATCAGATGAAAGGGGCCGTGCGAGCCTCCCGTGTACCCGACTCCAATGGTCAAGAGCACCGTCTCAAAGCTGCCAATGAGAAACGGATGCCGGAGTACCAGGTACGCCCGCACCTTCTTGAAGACTAGCAGAGCCGTTGCATAGCCCAGGTAGAGAGCAAAAAAGCCCAGGCTGCCGGGGTGGGGTCTCAGCTCGTCCCGGTAAACCATCACCAAGAGCATGAGAACAACGTAGACCAATCGAAAGAGCGGGACAATGGCGTCATAAAGCCGATAGTGGGATTTGCTGATGAACGATTGGTTGGGCATACCTTACTCCTTGGTACGGGATCCCTTACATGGGCAATCCAAATAAGAGAAACCGAATGCAGTCTACGGTGCCGTGTGCAATCATGGCCGAGGTCACATCTCGCTTCTTCTGCAGCCAAGCGAAGGGAAGACCGAAGATCACGACATACAGAATGACGCTGACCACGCCGCCCACCACCCCTTTCTCGATGAAGGCGTTCGGGGTGTGGATCAGCACGTGCGGAACCACCATCATAAACCAGCAGGTGAACCGCTGTCCTCGCTTGTGGATGCCCCCTTTCAGCAGGTGGAGGCAGAAGGCAAAGAACAGCGCCCGCATGGCGAGCTCTTCCAGAATGGCCGGGCTCAGCGAGACCACGAAGCTGGAGAGGGTCAATTTGAATTGAGCCTCGTTACCGGACGCCAGCATCAAGCCAACGTTTAGAGCGCCCCAGAGCACACCAACACCAAGCCCGAGCGCGATGCTGCCGAGGACGCCGCCTTTCCCCGAGCTATGAAGCATATGAAGGCGGTTTTCCCGGTAGACTTCAAAGGTCCGGAACACCGCAAGGGCCGAGACCGTTGTCACCACAAACCCGGATATCAGGGAAAACCAACCATTTTCGATAAAGGGGAGATAAGCCGACGCGACCAGAACCCCGAGGAGAAGGGAGAGCGCCCTATGTTTCTTCGTCGGGAGCTTATAACGAAGGAGGAGCAGAACGGATAACACAAGCGCCCAACCATCGAGCACCAGCCAGATCCGCGGGGCAGCCGATTCATGCGGGGTCATCCCCAGATTGAAGATGAATAGCAGGATAAAGAGGCCGAACATGAGCCAAATGGACTTGAGGGACGGGTTCTTCATAGCGTCTCCTTGAGTGTCTAGTTACCGGACCGTTCCCGGGCTTTTTCGTTCTTTTTTTACTTCATACATCGTCTTGTCCGCTTTCTCAATCAACACCTCCAGCTCAATGCCGTCTTCGCTAAAGAGCGCATAGCCCATGCTGGCCTTGAGGGGGATGGCCTGTCCCTCGAACGCGAATGGCTTGGAGAGCTCGAGATCGACTCGATGGATTAAGGAGCGAATGTCCTCCCGATCCACGACGGTCGCCGCAATGATGCCGAATTCATCCCCGCCCAGTCGGGAGACGGTATCCGATTCCCGCAAGGAGCTCTTGATGCGCATCGCCATCTCCTGGAGCGCCGCATCTCCCGCTCGGTGCCCCAACTGATCGTTGATCTCCTTCAGCCCGTCCATGTCCAGCGTGATGATCCCGAAATTGTCTTGCTTTCTCATCGCCTTGGCCAATTGCTGCCGCAGCCGATCGTAGAACAAGGACCGATTCGAGATGCCTGTCAGGCTGTCATGGGTTGCCTTGTGGAACAGCTCGCTCTCCTCGTTGCGCATGGCGTTGAACATCTCGGCGGCAATGAGCCCGGACATGAGCTCCAGCACCTGAATGCTGTCCTCGTCGAAATGATTGGCCTTCTTCGACAATACCTTCAGGACGCCCACGACATCGTTTCGGAAGACGAGAGGAAGGACGATCATGGAGTTCAAGCCGATCTGCCGACATGCTTCTTTGTTCACACGGTCATCCAATTCAATGTCGTGGCTGAGTAAAGCCACTCTCTTCTGAATGCACTCGCCCGAGAGGCTGTTCGCGATATGCAGACGAAGACCCAGAAATTTCTCAGCCATTCCCGATGCAGCACTGTACACGAGCTCCGTCTTCTCGATCAACTCGATAGAAGCCCCGTCTGCATTCGTGATCTGCTGAGTTCTCTGGGTCACCAAATCCATAATGCCGCTCAAATCCAGGCCCTGTTGAGCCACTTCCGTCTGCACACCAATGATTTCTAGCAATTTATCGTTGCTTACCTTATTGAGGTTCATCAATCCAGCCACCCATTCTAAGATGCTCATATCCTGAGGTGTGTTCCATACGAGCTCGATTTCCCTCATTATAACATGCTTAGCGGGGAACAACTTAGCGGGATTTGGATATCTTTTGGATGGAAATGATAGGAAGGATTTGAGGAAGAACATCCCGAATATAGAAAGCACCCTCCCAACGCAGCTCATGGAAAAGAAGGTGATTCGTCTGTTACCTGCACAGGAAGAAGCGATTATTCAGGCTTTCTTTGACTACCATCGAACCCCTATATGGATCTTTCATCACTCGCTAGAGTTGCGGCATTCCTTTTTTTATGACATGCCCGAGCCCTTGAAAGGGTCGTTGGCAGCCCATATCCAGAGTTTGATCTCCAAGAGCCCCGATCCCACCTTCGATATCCTGTGTTATGAAAAGGAGCTGTACTACCTCTTCACGTTTGAGCGAATGAACGAGCCTCATTATCTGGTCGGCGGCCCTATGCTTCTATCCAGCATTTATCAAACTGCCGAAATGAAGACGCTGTCCTTTTCTTCGACTATGAATGGAAGGGACTTGAACCTGCTCGTTGACAATCTGCCAGTCGTCTCCTTGAATTCCTTTAGCGCATGCTTGCGAATCATGCTACTGCTCATGAGGAACTCCACCCTTAGCTATGAAGAAATCTGCAGCTACAAGCTATCAGACCTGACCGATTCCTTCCGCAATGCCCTTATCATCGACCTGTTTGACCATCAGGAAGAGTACAGGGCCCACACCCCTTACAGTCATGAAATCGCTTTGTTGACTTGCATCAAAGAGGGCGACCTGACGATGCTGGAATCCCTCTACCGAACCCTTCCCGACATCAAGTACGGCAACATGTCCAACCATTCGAATCCTGTACGTCAACTGTTCTATGGGTGCATCTCGAACACAACACTGGCAACGAGATATGCCATAGAAGGCGGGTTGGACGAAGAGACCGCTTTTACGTTAAGCGACCTTTATATAAAAAGAATGGAAGCTTGCCGTACGCTCTATGAATTACATGCCGTCAATGAAAAAATGGCGATGGACTTTACCCGGCATGTCTCCGAGGCAAAAGCGTTAATCCATCCGAAGTATTCCGCAGCCATAAGGAAATGCATCGAGTCCATCACCGGGAACCGTCAAGAAAAAGTCAGCCTGGTTGCTCTTGCCAAGGAAGTGAACCTGACGCCTCATTACCTTTCCTTCCTCTTTCAAAAAGAAACCGGGCAGACGATCCGCTCCTTTGTGGAGGAAACGAGAATCAACAAGGCAAAGGAGCTGCTTATCTACTCGCAATTGTCCTACAGCGATATCAGCCAATCTTTGTTCTTCTCCTCGCAAAGCTACTTTATCTCCGTCTTCAAGAGGCGGGTGGGGCTAACCCCAAAAAAGTATCGGGACCTTCATTCCAAATCAAACCGATAGGGCTCCAGGAAACTTATTTTCCGAGTAATCTCCGGATTCCTCTTCCATACTGGCCGTTCAGCAGATCGATAACTCCGTGCATCATACGCTCCGATATCATTCCTTCCCCCGAGGATACCATAGCAAAAAACGGCATCTCCATGAACATGGCTAACATCATGCCCTTCTGTTCAGGGGAGTCCTTGGTCACCTGGGCCGCCATTCGGTTTGCATAAGCGATCACCAGCTTCCCAATGAACGTATGCCGGATATCTTCCAATGTGTTGTGCTCCGTAAAGGGTCTCGTAGCCCGGCTATCGCTAACCGGCAGCTTCTTTGCATACAAAGCTTCAAACTCCTTATGGCTTACTTCAAACGGTTTATTCTCCGGAGCAAAGTAAGAAGGAACTGCACCCTTAAGGTCTGGCTGCGGTTTCATCGGACTTGTCAGATGCAGAGAAGTCTGTAACACCGTCTTATCCAAGGCTCCTCCAACCAGCAGAAGATAGTCCCCGCTTTCCGCATACCAATCGTTTATCTTCGTATTGTAGTATCCGAAGGAATGGGTATCCACCGTTACCGAAAGCTCTTTGGTTTCCCAAGGCTGAAGCTCTACCTTACCAAACTCAATAAGCTCCTTCTTCGGTAAAAAGACGTTGTCGTTCTCGTGGGCCACGAAGAGGAAGGCCGTTTCCTTTGCCGCAACCCCTCCGACATTGGTAACCTGAAAGGTCAGCTTCAGCTTCTCTCCATAGCGGCATTCGGAGCGGTCTATTCGAAGATTCGAATAGCGGAATTCGGTATAGGATAGACCATGTCCAAACGGGAACTGTACCGGTTTTCCCGCCTTCTCATAATAGCGGTAGCCCACATAAATGCTCTCTCTGTGTTCAACAGTAAGCCTTCCTCCGGGAAAATAACGATCGCATGGAACATCCTCTTGCTTCATCGGCCAGGTCTCGGCCAACTTTCCGCAAGGAACGGAAATACCGAGCAAGAGGTGAGCTATGGCCTTCCCGCCGCCTTCTCCATTTAGATAACCCAGTAAGACCGCTCTAACCTTGCTCAGCCAGGGAAGCTCCATAGGGGCACCTCCTGATAGAATCACCACTACATTGGGATTGCAGGCGCAGACCGCTTCGACCAGTCGATTATGCTCCTCGGGCATGGACATCGTCGTTCGGTCAAAGCCCTCTGATTCGTAGCCTTCGGTAAGCCCGACAAACAGATAGACAATGTCCTTATCCTTGGCCGTCTCGCAGGCTTCCCTGATCCATTGGTCCTGTTCAACCGTTGCCTTGCCGCCCTTGCCGATTGCTTCCACGCTGTATCCCTGTGCATAGTCGGCCTCCAGCCCCAATGCCGTCAGCTCATCCCATGCCGTATCCACCTGGATCGGATGCAGCCTGGAGCTGCCGGCTCCTTGGTATCTTGGCTTCTTGGCAAAGAGCCCGATAACGGCGGCCTTCTGCTTTGGATTTCCAGGCAGCAGGTTCCCTTTATTTTTCAGCAAGACCGCGGACTCCGCCGCCGCCTTCACGGCCAGCTCATGATGCTTGTCGACATCATACCGGTATCCTTCCTTACGATTTTCCATCCCCTTTAAAATCAGTTCCGTGACCCGGCAAGCCGTCTGGTCAAGAGCTTCAATGGCAAGCGTCCCATTCCTTACGGCTTCCACTACCTTCGCATCGTTGTATCCGTCATTCCCCGGCATCTCAAGGTCAAGCCCGGCCTGAACGCCCAAGGCCCGGTTATGGACAGCCCCCCAGTCCGAGATAACCGCCCCTTCAAACCCCCATTCCTCTCTGAGAATATCCGTTAACAGGTACTTATTTTCGCTGCAGTACTCGCCATTCAGCTTGTTGTAGGAACACATGACCGTATCCGGCTTTCCTTTTTTTACGGCAATCTCAAAGGCCTTGAGATAGGTTTCCCGTAAGGTTCGTTCATCGACGACCGCACTAACCGACATTCTACGTTTCTCCTGATTGTTGACGGCAAAATGCTTCAAGGAGGCCCCTGTTCCCGTGCTCTGGATGCCCTGGATCATACTGGCCGCAAGCTCCCCGGAAACAAGCGAATCTTCGCTGAAATATTCGAAGTTGCGCCCGCACAGGGGGCTTCTCTTTTGATTGACTCCCGGTCCCAAGAGAATAGAAACCCCTTCCTGTACACATTCCTCTCCCATGGCTTCTCCGAGCTCATGCAACAACTCTCGGTCAAAGCTACAGGCTGTCGCACTTGCGGTTGGGAAGCAAACAGAAGGAACGCTGTCCCCGATGCCAAGGTTATCTCCCTCGCCAATCTGCTTTCTCAAGCCATGAGGACCATCCATCATCACAATGGATTCAAGGCCCAACCGTTCCATAGGCTTGAGTGTCCAGCAATCCCGTCCCGAGCATAAGCTCGCTTTTTCCTCCAGGGTCATACTCTCAACCAGCTCTTTGGCCCTTTGCTTCAAGTGATGCTGATTCATCCCTCTCACCTCTCCTAGATGACTCCTAGCTTTGGCATTCCTTCTTATCGGTAACGGATTGCTTGATTTGATCAAAGGCAGCTTTGCCAGAGGGAAGTTTCCTCACAAAGAGTGCGGACAACACAAAGCACAATGCCGGTACGCCGCTAATCAACAGGCGGATTCCCCAAACGGCACTGGAGGGTTGCGATTCGATAGCGTCTCCGGCACTTTCCACATAGCCAAACAACCCCATGGAATACATGACAACGGCGACCATGACGGCCGAGCTAATTTTGTAGAAAAACATGGTGGAACCATAAATCATTCCTTCTCGCCTTACTCCGTTCTTGAGCTCATCCACCTCGACCACATCGGGCAGGATGGAGAAGGTCAACACCTGGGAAGCCGATAGCCCAACCCCGATGAACACAATCACCATGATGATGAGGACCATATTTCCTTCCGGCAGGAACAAACAGCTTATTAGGGGGATTAAGAAATAGAGAGCGGAGAGAATGTAGGTTTTCTGTTTCCCCATTTTGTTGCTCAACTGGACCCACAGGGGCGTTACGGCAACCGCCACGACAAGCGGGATCGCCATAAAGATGTAGCTGATGTCACTCGATACCTTCAGTGCATATTTCATAAAGTAGATGTAGAGCGCCATAATGACATCGAAGCCTAGCATATTGCCGATAAACACACCCAACACCAGCCTGTATTCCTTCAACTTAAACAGAGAAAGGATCGTCTTCCAGAAGCCGTTATCGGCAACAGGTGGTTTCGGCTCTACCCGCTCTTGAGTACCCGCAAAAGCCAACAAAACACATACGGCGATTACCGCTCCCAGCACCAGCCCCATAACCGGATAGCTGACCGCATACATGGCTTTTCCGGGATAGATCGTATCCACAATCAGCGTTACGCCCATGGCGGACACTAACGAACCGATAAAGGAAAGGGCCATCTTATAGCCAGAAATGCTGGTTCGTTCGTCATAGTCCTGGGACATCTCTGGTAGTAACGAATTGTAAGGGATGGAGACCAGGGAATACATAATGCTAAACAAGATTCCGGTTAGGGTATAGTAAAGTATCATGTGATTCGTCTCTTTGAAAAAGAGCTGCCAGAGAAGGGCAAAGCTCAGGCTTAACGGGATGGCTCCATAAAGCAAATAGGGCCTTCTTCTTCCATAGCGCGTCCTCGTGCGATCAGATAAGGCTCCGCTGATTAGATCAAACACCGCGTTCCACATTCGAACGATCATGAAGATCGCTCCTGCCCATAAGGGCGAGAGCCCGGCAACATCCGTGAGAAAGAAGACCAAATAAAACCCCATAGCGCCATAGGCCACATTGTTCCCCAGGTCACCTAAGCCATACGCTAGCTTTTCCCGTTTCTTAACCTTCTCCATAGCCCCATCCCTCTGCACTCATATTTCCTTCCTATGCGTTCACCATAGCATAGGAAGCGGTTGCAAAATATCAGGTTTTCCCTATTTGTATCAGGGTTTCCCGTTCTTGGGCAAAAGAAAAAGAGATGATGCTTGGAGCCATCATCTCTTCGTCCTTACCCGTACTATACTCCCTGTGAAGGCGCTTATCTCTTCCCCGCCATCTGTTTCTCGAAATGCTCCAGCAAATTTTTCAACCGCTCCTGATGCCGCTCGTCCTCGATTCCTTTCAGAAATTGGAGGGTCTCTCCCCGAACCGCAGGGAACCGGAAGAAGCTCCAGAGGATCGAATCTTGTTCCTCTTCCGCTGCTTCTCGGTACGCTACGATCAGTTCGTCCTCCGACCCCAGTCGGACGTACCCATACGAGCTCAAGCGATGGCCCGCTATCAATTCCTGAAAGAAGCCCTCATACCAGTCCAGGAAGCCCATTCCGGTGAAAAAGGGACCGTATTCGGGCTCCAGGTTCCAATCGATGTACACCATCTTTCCCTTCCAGGAGCCGGTGTTCATCAGCAGGTTGTCATAGGTGCAGCCCTGCGTACCGATCAGATTGAGGCCGCCAAAAACCTCATCATGCAGACGATCATAGGTATCGTCATCTGCATCTTCCATGAGATTCATTTTCTCGGCCCAGCTTTCCTTGGTCATCGCCTCGTTGATCCAGGCCGGCTGCCCGCATATTCTCGTGTATTCCTCATTGCTCCCCGTCCTCTCCAGCGAGTAGATCCCATAATAAGGACCCGCTCCGCCATTGCCCACCTGGGTCAGGAAGAAGACATACTCCTCCGGCAGTTGGACTTGATGGCGCTCTTCATACTTCCTCACCTCATCCAACGGGAGAACCGGATTCAACTGGTACTGATGCTTGGCGGAGCCGAATACCTCCCGGTTTGGATCAAGCATACCGGCTCGTTGCACCAGTTGGCGGAGGTAGGTTGCATGCTCCGGGGATAAGGGAGCGAAGCTCGGGCGAGTGATTGGGTGTTCTTTTTTCTTTCTCCAGCGGGTGAAAAAGGACATGGGTGGGGGGCCTCCGATTGGGTTAGTCTCGTTTACAAGCATGATAGCGGTTTTCCTGTCGTTTGGATACCCAAGAATTGTCTAGCTTTGACTCAGCCGGATGGGATGAACCGATAGGAAAAGCTCTTAAGATGAAAATAAGCTCAAGCATCGGTCAGGGAATCCGACGCCTGAGCTTTTCTATGAGAGGAGGGCGAATTAGAGCAGTCGCGTGACAAACCAGTACAGCCCGGTCAGCCCGATGACTGTCGACAGGACATAGCTGATCCTTTTGTAAGATTTGAATCTCGCAGCCCACAGTAGCAGCGGCAACAGAACGGCCAGAACAGCCAACTGCCCGAGCTCTACTCCGACATTGAAGGAAAACAGCGAAAGCAAATAGCGATCACCGAGCGCGCCTCGCAGCACCTGGGCGAAGCCGAATCCGTGGATCAGCCCGAAACAGAGGGCTACAATCCAGCGCCAACGCACTTCCTTGAGCCAAATATTCTCGAAGGCCACGTAGGCGATGCTCAGCGCAATGACCGGCTCGACGAACGAGGCGGGTAGATTGAAGATATCCAGTGCCGCAAGAACGATGGTGATGCTGTGTCCGACCGTGAAGGCCGTCAGCACCTTGACGTATCCCCATTTGCGCTGCCGAACCAGCACAAGCGCCGTGATGAAGAGCAGATGATCGATGCCGGTCCAAATATGCTCCACGCCAAGCTTCGTATAATCCCACAGGGTGACGAGCCAGTTTGGCACCGTTAGCGTCGTATGGTTACCTTCGGCATCCTTGCCAGACAATGCGAGCTGCCCCGCGGCCTCGTGATTCCCCTTCGTGAAGATCATGTCCTTCGATCCGCCTTCGGCCGTACGGATCGTTGCATAATTCTGATGACCGGGGTCCTCATTGAAAAAGATCCGGTAATCGATGTCATAATCCGAGGCCTCAGAAGGCCACGCATAACGCAAGCTCATCTTCAGATAAGAGGCTCCTCCGCGCGCTTCGATGCTCGTCGCATCGATGATGGGAGCAACCGCCTCACCGGATGCCTTCACCGATAAGGATTCTTCCAGAAGGGGCATCAGTTCGTCATTCGTCCATACCACCTTCTCAGGATCAGCCGGTTCATTCGATGAAGCGTTGGGATCGAGGACGAAGATGCCGTCTGAGCGCAGGTCCATCCACTGGGATACTTCACGCGGATCGAGGTACAGATCGTAAGTGAGTTGTCCGCTGCCGATCTTGATATCGGAGTAGCCGTAGGTATTCAGATGTGCCATGGCCGGCTTGACCTCCGTCAACAAGCAGCCGATCAGCGTCAGCAGAAGCACCACCGTGTAGAGGTGTCGTCTGAACGAGAGCATGGGAGTGTGCGTATTTCTCATATCGTTTGCAACCGCCTTGTGTCCATAATGGGATAGAAGCGCCGCCGGAGCCCCGGGGCGCTTCCACCTATGATCCCTGTATTCGTTTAGGAATTGTCATCGGCCAATCCGAGCAGAAGATAGAGTACCTTGGCCGTCTCCGACCGGGTCGCCGCCTTCTGAGGCGCGAACTTGCCGTTGCCTTGCCCATTCAGCAAACCGAGCGCGGTAGCTTGAGCGACCGCCTCCTTCGCCCAACTGCTGATTGAGCCGCTGTCCGAGTAGGAGGATGCCGAGCCGTTTGTCGACTGCTGCACCGTCCCTTGGAGATGAGTCAACGCACGTATCATCATCACAGCCATCTGCTCGCGGGTGATCTCGCGATTCGGCGCAAAGCTATGTTCGTCTACACCGTTGACGATGCCTGCTTGAACAGCTGCTGCCACGGCCTCCGAATACCAAGCATCCGGCTTCACATCATCAAAGCGAGCGGTATTCGAAGTCGGCACAAGGTTCAGCGCTCTTGCGAGCAGCGTGACGAACTCCGCTCTCGTGGTCGGTTTGGCAGCACCAAAGGTATCTGCGCTGATTCCCTTCACGATGTTCTTGAAGGCCAACTCTTGAACGTAGTCATAAGCCCAGTTGCCCAGTAACAGATCGTGAAAAGGCTTCGTGTACTCCATCACGAGGAATGCTCCGGAGCTATCGACAGTAAGGGTGTAGCTGCCGTTCGCGTATTGGCCGCCGATCCACTCGGCTCCGCCATCTGCAGACAGGTGGTAGATTCCCGCCAGCTTGGCGTTGCGGATACCCTCCGCCTTGATCGTCAGAGTGACCGGTTTGGCGAACTTCGAGATCGCCTCCGTCTTGCCCGCCGAATCCTTCTTGGCAACCGTCAGGTTTACGGTTCCCTTCACGTCGAGTTTCGCTTCCAGCTTAGAGCCCGCGCTCGCTTTGGCTTGCGCGGCTGCTGCTGCGGACACGGCTTCTGCCGAGAGAAGCAGCGCTTCTCCCTTGCCGACTTGTCCGGCAAGAGCGGTCACGGCCGCCGCGGGGATTGTAATGCTCGCTCCGAATGAAGTGCGGAGCACGATGTCCCGCTCTCCGACCTTCGCGAGCACATCGCTCGACAAGCTCACGCCCGTCTCGCCTTGTTCGAGCTTCAGCTCTACGGGCGCCGCACCTGCCGGGATCGAACCAGGGTCTACCGTGCGAATGCCTTCAACCGTCCCACTACCATTTCCAGTATTGCCGGTCCCAGTCCCGGTCCCATTACCGTTTCCGTTTCCGTTTCCGTTTCCATTTCCGTTTCCATTTCCGTTTCCATTACCATTCCCGTTCCCGTTATCGACGGTTCCGGTCGTGAAGCTCCAGATGTCTGATACGGTCCGACCGCCTGCCGGGTCGGTTGCCGCCGCATACCACTGGTAGCTGGTATTGGCAGCCAAACCGCTCCAGGCCGCGCTTGCCTTCTCCCCGCTCTTCACACCCTTCTCCGTGCCGATAACCGTGCTGCCATACACATTTACGCCGATGTAGTCGGTCGCCACTCGCTTGGCAGGATTTTGTGCCTTATACGGCAGGTCGAAATCATCCTTGCCGTCCTCAAAATAATTCCAATCGTCCATATAGGCGGAATACGTGCTGACATGAATCTTGCCCTCTGCCACGTTGAAGCTGAGGAAACGCATGTAGCCTTGCCCGCCTTGCGGACCGGACTGGTAGTCTGCCAGCATCTCGACGACGGTGCGCTCCCCGACGTGCTTCACGTTATAGGCGACCCCATGCAAGTGTCCACACAGCACCATCTGCACGTTGTCGTTCAACGCTACGATCTTGTTCCAGATCATCTCGCCTTGGCCCGAATAAGCGCCTGTCGGGGAAATGTATTCATGCGTGGCGATGATGGCGTAGCGATTCGGGTACTTCTTCAGCACCTCGTTTGCCCACTCCACCGTGCCGTCCTGCACATTCCAGCCGAGGTATAGGATCAGGAAGTCTTGTCCCTTGGCCGATACGAGATCGTAATGGTCCCGGTTATTGTTCAGGTCGCCGCCGTAGGTCGGCTGCTTCTCGAAGCGGTCGCGACCGAAGTATTTCCAATACTCGGTGTAGTCGCCTGCGGCATGATTGACATCGTGGTTACCCGCAACAACGCCGTACGGGATTCCCGCATCCTCAAGGCGCTTCAAGCTGTTACTGGCAACCGCCCATTCATCCGGACGATCCCAATCGTCCACGAGGTCGCCGGTATGGATTCCGTAGACGATGTTCTTCTCATCCTTGCTATCGGCTACATACTTCATTTCCTTATCGAAGATCTCTGGGTAAGAATCGGCGTAATACTGCGTGTCGCTGGCCCAGGCAAACGTAAAGTCATTGCCGTCTGCCGTGCTCGGGATCAGGTCTTGGATGAGCACATGAATCGTCTTGTCCTTGACCATATCGGCTACGGCAACGTTCGCCGCCAAGCGGAAGTCAAGCTCACCCTGGCCGGAAGCCGCCGCTACCCATTTGCCCGTGTTGAAGTTCCAGGTGTACATCGTCACCTGACGATCCGGCAAGGAATGCCCTTCCCATACTACCTCGATCTGCGAGATGGCATCCGGCTCCTGATTCAGCTTGAAGTCGTAGCGTTGATAGGGGAACTTGCCATCTGCATCCGTGATGAAATAGGAGCCGTCCTTCGCAGACACCTGCTTCACCGCTTCAGCCGTGAAGGCGGTCTCGCCTTCCGGATTCAACTCCAGCGGCGGCTCGCGATCCGTTGCGTTGGAGAACGCATCGATCTTCGATTGGCTCGCAAAGTCATAGCGGTAAGCGGGGCCGAAGGAAACGTCAAGCGCATCCCCATCCGGATCGCTCACCTTCACGCTCAGATTGGCGGTACCGCCCACCTGACTCTTCCCGTCAGCCGGACTCGGCTCGATCGGCTTCTCGGGATTGCCGTTCTTCGCGGTGAAGGCGGCCGTCTTCTCGGCGGTATTGCCCGCCTTATCCTTTGCCGTCACCGTGAACGTGTGCGCTCCATCCGATAGCGTTGCGGAATTGATCCGCCAGGGCAGGGAAATCTCCTTGCCATCCAGCGTTGCAACGACTGACTCCAGACCAGAGGTCGCATCCTCAGCAGCGGCGTTCAATTCGATGAGGCCGCTGTAGGTTTTTCCTTCTTCAACCGTGAACGAGGTGAAGACGGGCGCCGTGTTGTCCACGATCGTAGGCAGCGTCTTCGTCAGTCCGCCCGTGCCGCTCAATTCGAACGCATGCTCTCCGTCCGTCAGCTTGGTCGTGTCGACATCGGCGGTGATGCCTTGGAATGCGCTCTCCGGCAATGTGATCGTCAATTCCAAGTATTCGAAGTACCCGGAGCTGTCACCTACCTTTTGCCGGTCGAGCGGGTTGAGGTTCTCCGTGAACGTATCTTTGTCGAGCGTCTTGCCGCGCATCGAGGCGATCGGCTGCTCCACTCCGCTGCCCAGTACAACATGGATGTCCTCGATCCGGAAGTCGTCATTGTTGCCTTCCGTCTCCATCGGTGACTTGCCATTTCCCGCTGTGATCCAGATTTTGTTGTCGCCCGGGTTCAAGAGATGCTTCGGAATCTGAATCGATTTCAAATCGAGATTCGAACTGTTTGGCAGCAGCACCGCGAGGGTTCCATTGACATACAGCCCATCCTTGAAGGAAGCCTGCAAATCATCCGCCCGGTAGGTGAGATAAGCCTCCTGGCTGACATCCGGTTTCCCGGACAGCGCCTTGCCGTCCAGCTTCAGAGCAAGCGGCAGCGAGAATGCCGCGGCAGCATTGCCTTGCACGACTGCCTGGTCGCGAAGCAGCGCTCCGTCCGCCAAATCGAACCAGAGGTCGCCCGGCGTGGTGAAGGTCAGCCTTGTCGGTGCCGCGCCTCCGTCTGTCGTACGAGCAACATTTACGCCATCGGTAGCTTCAACGTAATAATCCACATACGAAGCGCCCAGCAGCAGCTCTTGAGGGATCGTGCCGACGAAAGTGCTGCTTCCGGCAGATGCCGGCACCATGCGCATTTCCGTGTAGCTCGCATCCTGGCTCCGCTTGAACATCACTGAAACGCGCTTCAAGCCTTGGTCGTCAGTTACAAGCGCCGTAACCGGCACAGCTCCCATGGGATGGGCGGCAGACGGCTGCAGCGCGATAACCGGAGCGGTTGTGTCCTCTTTCTTCCCAATCGGCTGCTCCGGTACTTGGCCCGGAATCAGCGTGCCCGGTGTTGCAGGCTGGCGGATGGCACGCTTGTACATCTTGTTCGTGCCGTCCTTCGGGTACTCGTAGACGACGCTCGTGCCCGTGTCGTCTACCTCATCTACGCCGACGCTATACCAGGCTTGGACGATGGCATTGCGTTGATGATCGACCGGATTGGCCGCGTCCGACGCGATCAGAATCCGGCCCTCGTCGCTGTTGTGCATGCCGATCGCATACAGCGAGGTCACTTGAGCATCAGTCAGACTGGTCTTCCAATGCGCATTGAAGTCGGACACCGACTTCCCTCTGCTCAAATTGGATTGGACCCAGATGAGTGCCGTCTGCTGCCCTTCAATCGGGAAGTCTTGCGTCAGATCCCAGCGGATCGTCGAACCGTGATAGAACTCGTATACCACCTGGTAATCCTTCAAGTTCACCGTGCGGTCGGTATTGTTGTAAACTTCGATGTATTCATAAGCGTCGCTGCCCTTGTTGTCCGGCACGAGCTCAGTAATCAGCAGCTCGGGAATATCCCCGCTTTCCGAATCGAAGATGCGAATTTCATAGGGCGCTTGATCGGAGGCCGGATAACGGACGGTATTTACGCCGTCGGTCGCCTCGAAGGAGTAGTAAAGATGAGTCGCCCCTTCGAGTACAGCCTTCGGAACGATCGCCTCATACGCATTTCCTGTACTGCGGATCATATCCATAGGGCTGTAGTCGACCTGCTTGTCGGTGCGATAGTACAGCCTAGCGCCTTGTACCGCTTGATCATCGGTGATCTCAGCAGAAAGCTTGATGTCCTTGGCCGTTGTGGAGCCGACTGTCGGGTGGTGCACGATGATCGGCTTCAAAAAGTCATTCGGCAGATGCACGGGCTCCGCCGGTGCCTGCCCGTTCACGAGCTTGCCCGGGGTAGGCGGAACTTTGCTGCCGATCTTTTTCATCAGGAGCGAGCCATCATCGGGTGCTCCATACAGGACAGCCGTTGCGTTGAGATTGTCTGCTCCCGAGGAGGCCTCATTGTATTGCGCAGAGACGATTCGATCGCCTGATTGCGTCAAGATCGTGATCCTGCGCGCCGCATCGTTGACCAGGTTGCCCGACCCGACAAACTGAACAACGTCCGCCTCGGTCAATCCAGGAGAAAGCTTGTACCCTTCATTGAACCGTTCCAGCGTACCGTCCGAATTCTCGGTTACGCCGCGAACCACGATCGTCTGGCCGGGGGCCAGCGACTTGTTCTCGCTGAACGTCCAGGCATTCACGAGCTTATCCTGAAGATCCGTGTATTCGATCCGATAATTGCTGAGCTGCAGCATCTTGTCGCTGTTGTTGTACAGCTCGAAATATTCCCAGGCGGTCACGTCGCCGCCATTAATGTTCGGGCTGTTGAACACAACCTCCGTGAGGAGCAGGTACGGCAGCTTGTCCGAAGCCCCCTCCGGCAAAATCTGCAGCTCATAAGCCGAGCCCGCAACTGC
The DNA here is from genome assembly GCF_039888655.1 of Gorillibacterium sp. CAU 1737. Classification (NCBI taxonomy): domain Bacteria; kingdom Bacillati; phylum Bacillota; class Bacilli; order Caryophanales; family Paenibacillaceae; genus Gorillibacterium; species Gorillibacterium sp. CAU 1737. The sequence continues at coordinate 142,250 of NZ_JBDQQO010000005.1, read as the reverse complement.
TGGACTGCGCGTTGTTCCGCTCGGGCTGCTCGCGTCCAGATAGTAGAACAGCTTGTCTGTCCCTGTCATCGCAGACTTCGGGATCGTCGCGGTCAGCGGCGAATTCCCTTCGACCGTCGTGCCGATGGCCATGGACACCGAGGTGAAGTCGGCATCTCCGCTCTTCTTGTAATGCAGCGCAGCCGCATCCAGATAGGTCGCGCTGTATACCGATGCCGTGACCGACAAATCCTTCGGCACCGTGGACGTTACTGCTGGCGTATAGCTCATCAGAGGTTTGTCTGGCACTTGCCCGGGGACCAAGCTGCCCGGCGTCGGCGTCGCCTTGGATGCAAGCTTCACCATCGCCGTTCCGCCAGCCGGATCGTACGAGTAGGTGACACTTTTGCCATTGGCGTCGTCTCCGTTATCCTTCGAAGCATCCGCGTTGCCCGTGCTGTTGTATCGAGCGGACACGACTGTCGGATCGATCGCCGGATTCGAGACGGCATCCGTCTTCTTCTTGATGGAGACGGTATATGTACCCGTATTGGGCAGATTGCCGCCTCCGCTCTGGTTCAGGAAGGCAACCTGATCCTCGTTCAGCTCCGGCAGAAGATTGTATGCTTTATTGAAAGCAGCCAACTGCCCGTTCGCGCCATCCGTTATCCCGCGCAGCACCATCGTCGCGCCCGGCTGCAGCACCTGGCCGCTCTCGATCGGCCATTGATAATTGGTGCCGGAGTTGTAATTTTCACGAAAAACATAATAATCGCTCAAAGCGATCGGATCGACGCTGCTGTTGTAGATCTCAACGTATTCCCAAGCATTCACGTCCGCTGAGTTTACGTTAGGCGAATTGAATACGATTTCTGTGATCAACAGGGTTGGGATCGAACCCGCGCCTGTTGCCGCCGCTTTGGCTTCGCTTGAGCCATGGGCGGTCAAGCCGCTTGTGCCCAGCGCAACCGCCAGCAATCCGGCGATGAACCGGTTCGCCTGCCGTGTCTTCCTCTTCATCTGTCCCCTCATCTCCCGCTCCGAATGATTGAAATTCATAGCCTTTGCCACAAACAATCATAGAGGGAAGGGTCCACCCTGCCTATTGACACCTGATTGGATTGCTGTCCTTTTTTTCGTTTGGAACAGCTTGTCCCTCGATTTCATAAAAAAAGGCATAAATCCAATCGAAAGACAGCGGCCGCTTAACATTGCCCTAACAGCTTGTTGATTCCAATTTGACATTGCAGAGGTACGCTGTTCAGGAATGCCCAAATGTTAGCATTTCAAGAACAAACCTGAACCATGTGTTTGTGATCGATGGCGAGTTGGCGAATGGAGGACAGACAGCATGAAGCTTCCCTTTTCGAAACGGCTTTTCCAATCACGGGAAACAATCGCCCGTCGGGTTTTCCTATGCTTTCTCACCATCACCGCACTATTCTCCCTCTACTATCTGACCCTCATGTCGCTCTACCATTCCTCGATGGAGAAGCAAACCGATCGTGCCAATAAAGCCGCTCTGCAGCATGCAGCAGACCAGTTCGCGGAGCGTCTCGTTCAGGTTCAGGCGCTTCTGACGGAGCTCAGTCAGGAAGCTGACCTCATCGCTTGGCAAGACAAGGCAGCAAATACCACGGATCGGGTCCCCGAATCTTCGGTCGATCAAGCTGCCGTCAACCGGATCGAATCCGATTTGCAGCTGGCTCAAGCCGAGGTGGACGATGTTTGGGTCCTTTTGCCTGACCCCTCGCTTGCCATGACCTCTCAAGGAATCTTCGACGCACGCGACCTGAGCGAACGGCTCTATGCGAATGAAACGTATACCTACGATTATTGGAAAAGGGTAATCGACGAACCCGGAGTATGGTCCATCTTGCCCACTGCCCTCTTTCAAACAGACGATCACAGCCGCATGCTGCTCCCGGTTGCCTATGAGGTGCAGGAGAGCGGCAGTCTCATCGTTGCTTTGCTGGACATGGATCAAATCGGGGAGCAATTAGCAGATACGGGGATCATGGGGTCCTTATCGATATGGGATGAAGGGGGCACCCTGCTCTATCAGACAGTGGAGGGAAGCGATGCGATCAAGCCGGCTGAGGTTCCGTCAAATGGGTACGGCAAGATTGATGGTCGTTTTGTCTATCGTCATATCGACTCACTCGGCAACACGTACCTCTCGACACTGTCCAGCCGAGAGCTGTACCAAGAGGCCTATCACGCTCATCGGACCGCGATCGCCTTGCTGGCTGCCGCATTCGTAACGGCACTGGCCGCTGCTATCTGGTTCAGCCTTCGCCTTCAGGCTCCCGTTCGTGCCCTGCTGGCCTCCATGCATCGCATGCTTCCGGCTCCTGCCAAGGGCAAGGTCCGGGAATATCGGCTCATGCAGAATCAATTGAATGAATGGTACAGCTTGCGCGAGCATGCCGAGCATCAATTTCAACAGCAACAATCCGCCCTTCTTGACTACCGCTATATGAGCCTCCTGAGGGGAACGGCCCCTGAAGAGAGCACTCCATTGCCGCATTCTCCGCTAGAGGATCGCTCATTTCTGCTCATCCTGTATTCCCTGAGACTCCTATCTTCAATGGAAGCAAAAAATGCCGAGGACAAGTCGTTACTAACCCGACAGCTCCTCGACACCCTTCAAGACCGACTCTCACAAAGATTCTCGGAATCTCGAACTTTTCAAATGGAACACAACCAGATGATCTCGATTGTTTCGGACGAAGAACGCAGCAATGTTCTAACCATGCTGCAGGATGAACTATTGGCCGACATTCATTCCGAGCGGTGCGGCTGCATCGTGACCGTCTCCGTCAGCAAGTGCTATAGCGGAGCAAACCACTACCACGAAGCCTATCTTGAGGTGCTTGAGATTAACCGGACGGCTCCACTCACGGACGAGAGCAGCCTCGTATCGGAGCGTCATGCGCCTCGTCCCCTTCGGCTCACCCCTCGGCAGGAGCAAGAGCTGCATGCCGCTCTGCGATCTGGCCATACAGACAACGCGCTTCGCATCGCCGATCATGCTCTCGTCCAGCTTGCTCGGGCTCAGGCAGGGGCCGCTCACTACAGCGAGCTATCCATCCAACTGTTGGGAAGGTTTCGCACCTCCTTCGCTTCCCAGCCACATGATGAGCAGGAGGCCTCTCGATTCGCCCAGTTGGAAGCCCAACTGAACCAGTGCCGGGAGCCAGCCGCTCACCAGGAAGCCATCGCCGCATTGATCCGCTTCCTTTGCGACCGAAGGCCGCACGAAACAATCAATCAAGACCCCGTCGCGGCCCTTGTCCTCGACATCTTGAATACCAAATACGATCAAGACCTGTCGCTCACCAAGCTTGCTGACAAGCTGAACATGTCCAGCACTTATCTATCCGTCTACATTAAGGAAAAGACAGGCTCCACCTTCAGCGATCACTTGAATGATATCCGCCTGCGTAAAGCGATGGAGCTTCTGGTCTGTACCGACCAGAGCGTCACCGCTGTGAGCAAGCAGGTCGGCTACGCGAACTTTACGTCCTTCAACCGGATGTTCAAGAAGCAAACGGGTATGTCCCCGAGTGAATATCGCAAAAGCCAGATCATGCAGATTCATGGGGCTAGGTGAGGTGTCCAAAAAGCGAACCCTTCCTGGGTTGTTCAGGAAGGGTTCGCTTTTTTATGGTTTGGACTGGTGTTTGTTAGAAGGGATTGGTGGTCAGTATGCTCCGGTTCCCTTTATCACGTTATTGAACATTGATTCATGCAGCTTATAAGCCTTGTCAGACTCTTCCCTCAAATCCTTTACTGAATAATACAATAACTCAGACAGTATTCTGACTTCTACATGATCATCTTGGTTAAATATTCTCTGCTCTCCTCGATATTGAGCTGTATCAATAGAATCCCTTAATTGGCCAAACCTCCTTTCTATATCATAAATTGTTTCCACTCTCGAACTAATAGCCCCTAATGTTGAGTCCATTTCAAAAATCAATGATCGTAAACCATCCATTTCCGTTACGCCCTCCATTAATGGACCGTCTTAAGAAAAAATGCAGCCAAAGTTCTTCTTTAGCTGCATTTTTCTGAGTTTAGGTTTTCATAAATGCACAATTTTATGCAACAGCGCTACGCAGTTAACATGTACCGTATGCGGGAACATAGGCTATTTGGTTTCCATATACTACGGCACGATAAAGCCTTGATTTATAAGGCTTTTCCCGAACACCATATGGTTCTGTTTAGTTGCCGTTTACCCGGAAATGACAACTTTCGTCCCCAAATCGTCCCCATAGTCATATCTAATAATCTATGCCTTCAATTGATAATCTTTTGATATAAATCATCAAAAATATTTTGTTGTACGATGAGTAATCTTATTGAGTCTTATTGCCCATTCTTTCTTACAACTGCATTATTCTCAAATATATTACCAGGGTACATTAGATCCTTGATTGTGCTGATATCCACCTCATTGGTATCTCTATTAATAAAAACTGATGGTATACCTGCACCATACGCCCTAACATTTTCAATGCCAAATATATCAATTGCCGACTTTATTGCTCTAACAAAAGAATGATCGCCGATCTTTTCTATAAAATTTTCTAAATCGCAATCTTTAGTATACCATTTATTCTCAGCATCCTTATGAAATCCAATTACTGTACAATATAATCTTCCATCTTGTATTTCTCGATTCTTTCTGGCAGCTAATAAACTTCTATAAATTACGTCATCAGGTGGCAAGGAATAGCCCATTAATATTATATGTCGTGCCCCTTCTAATGAAACTCTCATATCGCGTTGAATTTCTTCTACAAAAGAAGGATGTTCGCCTTTAAAATTACTTTGCATAACAAGTGGGGTATGCTTTATTTCAGTTATTGTACCGCAAAAAGCACATTGCAAAGCATCATAAATCCCATTATTAAACGCTTCGGCCTCTTCAATTGATTTCTTCTCAAATCCAAAATTGAACAATTCGAGAATATGTGGTGGAAATAAACTTTTTTCATCAATTCCCCATTTACTCCCCAAATACATAGTAAGCTTTCCACAATTAGGACATTCCCTCCAGCCAGAACAACCATGTGGAAAATAAAACTTTCCCACTCTTACAATTCTCGTTTTACGGTGCTCCTTATCATTAACTCGCTGAACCACGGTTTCGTTAAAAGGATACCACACACTTGGTGAATCCCCAGAAATATGTCTAACCCCCATAAAATGGCCCATATCATGGAACATTTTAATAGGTACTTCATTACTATCTATCAGTTCATTTTTTTCATTGGTTTCTTTATGAACATTAAAAAGTATCCATAACAATATGGGATCCCAATTCATCGATATAAAAGAATGACTGAAAAGATAAAAGCCTCGCTCTGTTTTTTCAGGGAATTCCTTATAAAAAGTTCTCCCTTCCTCTATCATTAACTCACAAATTTTTTGAGCAAACTTCTTGTAATGTTCTAACGTTTCCGAGTTCTTCTCTATTGCAATTTGATAATCAAGTGTATGTATTAGCGTAATCAACATTTTTAATGCATTTTTAGCAGGGATTAAATTTTCAACTGAAATAAACAGGTTTTTATCAATATAAAACCCTTGTCTATTTTGCAAGTGCATATCAATAATATTAAAAAGATCTTGTAATTGAAAATTCCCAGTTGAGCCCCCAGGGCATATATTAATAATATAGTATAATGTTTTCCAATCATAAGTTTTTTGAAGTTCCACTATTCTTATTGCTTGAGAATCACTAAATTGTCTATTACTCGCATTTGTAATATCTTCATCTGTTGCTCCTGGATCACCCAAAATACACAATAAATCGAAAATAGGGTTTCCCCACTTTTTTCCGTATTTTTTTGTCGCTTCGTAAACTCTTTTCGAGAGATCTGTTTCCTCTTTATTTGCTAATAAGGATATGACTTTAGCTAATTCAGCTGTTGTACTCATACCAATCTGAGCAGTCGCTCCTGCACCCCAGAAAACAGCCGTCTCAGGCCACACTGGTTGATAATGTGTAAGCATTTTTCACCTCATATTTATTTGAATAATATTAAGTTCCATTTGAACTTTCACTTTCACCATAATCAGGTCTTTTTGCAAACCACTCCAGTCTAAAAAAGACGGCTTCATAGAAGATCGACCCTTAATGTTGTTAGTCCTAGAATAATAATGTACTAAGTTTCTTTTTCAAGCTGCCACCATTTCAAACTTAATGCCACTTATCGATATTCTGGAAATATTAAAGCTTCAATATTAAAATGGGTTAATAGAGGATTAATAATGTCACGAAACTGTCCAATAGATAAAATTCCAACCTGACTTAGTAAACCAAATACATTAATCTCTTTGACATCTAAGATAAATCGAGAAAGTTTCACCACTTCAAGACAAGCATCTAATCGGTCCTCTGGTACTAGTAATATTGGATATCTACTTAGCATGAGACTATTAATGAAGTCTCCCAAGAGATGTTTATTATTAGGTTGATTTTCAATTTCTATTGCTACTAAGCTTAACGGTCTTTTATTAGTATATCGCCAGAAAAAAGGTAAATTTAATCTTCCATAATTTTCACGAGCAACTTCTTCGACTCCTCCCATTAAGCGTTGAATTAATGAAAAACAACTAAAATAGTAAAAAATATGACTGCCATTTAAGAGAGGATATACCGCTAAAGAATGGTGTTTCTCGTTCCTTCGTAGTTGAACAGAAGGAGCAAGCCCTATATCAACGATCGGGCTATATATCTTATCCTCGGGCACATAGGGACCGATATGCTCGGGTCGATCGTTGTTATAGTATTTACTTACTGATTCAGCTAAGCACTCTAATAATAACTTGGGTTTGGGCTTTATTTTTCGTTTAGGAATCATACTATGAATATTAATAATTTCAGCTTCGCAAAGTTTTGAAACAAGTAGTAGAGTTTTTGCATCATCGTTTTCTTCATCTTGTATATTTAGTTGAAATTCTAGCTCATCTATTGATTCAAACTTAACAGGAGGTACATCTAGTTCTCGGTACTTTCTATTTAAACGATTCCACGAATCACCCTCCTTGACGGTTTGGAAAAAATTTTCAACCATCAATGTTACCTTTTGTGCAAGATCATCTTGAAATAATTTCGTTTTATTCATAACTCCCCCAATTATTATAACAATAACTAGTGTGTTGTTTTATTTAATGAGGACAAAACGAATAAACGATGTTTTCTTAAATAAGAAGGCAGATATGTCTTCTCTTGTTAAAAGAGTCTTACTAACCGATTGAATGCACGATATTAAACGGGTGTAATTTTGCCGGTTGCACACTATGCTTTGAGGAAATAAAATTTAACTCAGGGGCAGAAAATCTTTTCCTAGTACAAATAATATTAACATATATTATTTATCCGTTCTTCTAATTGGTTATAAGATATAATTAATGCACCTTTCGTATTTACTTCAGATTCTTGGGATCGGGTTTAAATTAAGCAGAGTAGAAATGCAAAAAAAATATAAAAAGTCTTGAGAGATAACCTCCCAAGACCTTTAGACCGATGCTTTCGGATCTAGAAATATTTTACTCGGTAAAATTTGGGGTGTCAATACCCTGCCCGTCAACCTGAAATTAGGTACCATGATTTCACATGTGATGAAAAATAAAGTTATTCTAATGAAAAAAAGAGCTCTTCTTTCTTATCTAGTCAGTTGGATTCTTCATGGTTCTTATCTGGTAAGTCTGTCTCGTTATGATATCCAGTATCTTGGATTCATCTAAAATTATCTCTTGTAGCTCATTACCATTTATAAAAAATATATTAAGATTTGTATTCTTCATGTACTCAATTGCTGATCTAGCTGCAGTTGCTGAAATATTTCCCGAGGTGATAAAAAGAATAACATTAGATTTTAATTTTAGGGAAACTCCAACTTCCCGATCTACATGTTCAATTGCAATATCACTTACCTTACACTGAAGTTGATATTTAATATAAGCCATATTTGAAGGGGACTCTGCTATTAAATCAACTTCTGAGTAACCAGTATCAGCGCTTCTTTTCCTCCATCCCATTACACGAAGATTTAACAAACGGCATACATGAAATGCTACTCCCTCAAGTGCAAAGCCACGTTCCTGAATACTCTGGCTAGCGTCTGTAACAACCTCTATAAATTCCGATAAGGGCCGTTTAAAATATTCTGTAATCTCGATCCCCTTAGCTTGCAAGGTCCTTTCAATCTGTGAAGAAAGGCTTTCATCTAGGTTTGGTCCCTTTTTAACTAGATATGGCTTTGCCCCCCTCCCTACCGTTGTTTTAACTATTTCAACAAATCCCTTATCAACCAAAGGAGATAATATTTGTTTCGGTATTTGTTTCCAATCATATTTAACTTCATGCAGTTTTTCAGCGGCCTCCGCGACCGTGTTATGAGGTACATTATCTCGTGCTTCAAAGCTTTTTACATATGTTTGTAAGAAAGCAGCTTGTGCTCTGTTAAGGGTTCTTAAAGCTTCAATTTGTTCAACCCCAACTCCAAGGACTTCTTCAAGCCTGCGAGGGTCATAGCCCCAACTTCTCCCTTCTAAAAAAACACCTGCCTTCTCAAGCCATAATTTTATCGGGTTTAGTTTCTCACCATTATTCCCACCAGCATCATAACCCTTCATAGTCATGACTTCTGCAATAGATGAGGCAGTTATTTTTTCACCCATCTTGTTAAGATCTTCTATACTTTCGATCATAACGATCCCGTGAAGCTCGTTTAAAATATGCTTAGCCAAAGTGTTATAAAAATCCACTTCTGTTGCTGAGCTCTTAATACTTGCACCAATGTCTGTAAGGAATACTGCTTTTCTATTCCCACCCTCTTCTACAATTTCTCTTTCTTCTGCAATTTTATAGTCCCTTAGTGCGATATATGTATTGAGTGCCTTTGTTCTATGTGAACCACCAAAGAAAGTTTCTAACACGTATTCTTTAAACTCATCTGGTGTTGGCTCATTATCCGCAATAAAATCTAGAATAGGCTTGAGTTCAATTTGAGAAGGGCTAAATTGTTTACCAAATGGTAATTTCACTAATTCTTCTGTATTTGACAAGTGTAATCGCCTTCTTTTCCTAGAGAGTCTATAACGATTGAGACCATGAATCGATAAATATATAGGGCTATATCTCAACTTGCAGGTTTTTTTTTATGGTAATTTCATTATTCTCATATTTTAATGATACTGCCACTAGTCTAAGACCCAATTTAACACATTCTTTTAATAATTTAGAATATTCATCAAATCTCTCATCTATCTTTATCATTTCAACAAATGGGCTTAGTGAAACAAAAACATAGTACATCTTACAACCTTGATCAAGCATGATTTTTATTTTATGAAGTTGATTTATCCCCCTTTCTGAGAAAACATTCGGGAAAAGAACATTCTTTCTTTTGGATATAATACCTTTTGCCTCAATGATCAGCCTCTCTCCAGGGTCCTTAGGATTAATTAATACAAGGTCTGCTTTATATCCATTAATCGTCTTTTCTCTATAAACAATATAATTACTCGGGAGTAACAATAATTCATTTAGAGGTCCCGATTGCAATATTGTATTGACTAAGTTTAAATTTAACAGAATAAATTTGTTTTTATGTTTTACAGCAAATAATGAGTATTGTGTTCTACCACCAGTCTTTTGATTCCTGCTTAATAATACCTGCTTTCTTTCCAAGTTTAAATAATTTCCCATTCTAGACGAATTTGGTACATAACACTCAACAACACTGTCTCCAATTCTGACCGTACATATAAATCTATTCTTGCTTTCCTTTACAAAGGTACCTTCAACTAAGGTATCATCAATTAACACTTTTAACTTCCTCTCAAATAGCTAAAGGTAGATCACAGCTAGTGATCTACCTTCTACTTTCTAACTATGATTATATAATATCGGGCCACTCCTCTGCCATATACATCCCTTATATTCCTTCATACTTATCAATGATATGGTGTAAATTGCGCTGTCTCAATCCAATGATCAACTAGCATCGTAAGTGAAATCGTATGTTCTTTTGAGAGAGCCACCCCTATCTCGAACTGGTGCTGCAATCCACGGCGACTAAAGTTGGCTGAACCTAAGTACCCCTTCTCCTCATCTGAGAGTAGTAGCTTAGCATGAAGAACGAGTCCCTGAGCAAGGTTATTGTCCGGATGAAAAATACGGATTCGACCAGGTACGTCTATTTCCCTTAACAAATAATTAAACGCTTTTCGATTTTCCATGTTGTCTGTTTCACCGATTATCCAATCGATTCTTACATCCTCATTATATTTTAGTAGAGTCTCTAGACTTACCGATAAATGCTGCATCCCTGCCACCGAATAATAAGGAGCTATAAAGATAAGCCGCTTTTTAGTTGTTTGTATTAAGTGTAAGATCCAAGAATTTAGATATTGGAAACGTTCTGCAATCCGAATAGGCATTTGAACATTTGAAGACAACAAGGTCCAAAGCAATTTTTCGCTGGACTGTAGGAACTTTTCCGCTGGAATAACCTCAGTAATTTTATAAACTGTTTCTAAGAGTCTTTGTAGTTCGGTGTCTTTTACAATTCGATATGACTGCGGGGTCGAGGTAACAAGCCCTAACTCTCCAAGAATACGAAACAAGCTTTGAATAATGCTATCATGAACATGTGCACGTTTTAATTTCTTCCACTCTTCAAAAGTAAACCCCTCGGCTTTTGTTCCTAGATACCGAAAGATCCCGGCCCACTCTAATAGGTGCCCTCGAAGTTCGTATCGATAGATAAGCTGTAATAAAGCGTCAATGTCCATCACTTCCCCATTTTTTTAGTTGCTCATCTACCAACGGTGAGAAATATCCAATAATCGGCCGATTCAAATCGTAATCGGGATCTACTCCGTCTATTAATAAATTCCGTGTCAAACCGTGGTTAAAATGCGTACAAGAAAACTTTAAGTACATACAAGCATGACATGCTCCAGTATGCTCATGACAAACGGGATCATAGAGGCAGGTGTTTACTTTCTCATAAACTCCTCTTATCCACCGGGATAAATCATTGTCGAACGCGGCTGTTAGGGCCCCCATACCTCCACCTTCTAATTTTGTTACATAGATCGCCGCGGCTAAGGAAGAGGGAAATAAGTACTCTGACAAGCTATCAATATCAAGCCCAAGGATAGCCTTACCTGCTTGGAAAAGTCCATGGGAAAAGGAGTGAAGCAATCGGAATGTCATGACTGTGGCCAATAATGCAGGATCTTCAAGACAATCCTTCGGCTTAAATTGTGCTAGTTCCTCTTGATTAATTATCGAAAATTTACATGCCTTGTAGATTTGAGCATGGGCCGATTGTACAGTTACTTTATTACTCTCTGGTGCGTTTACCCAATTATTTAGTACTAACCAGGCCAAAACTCGCCGACTATCCATTTTAAAGATGACGGCTTCATTTTCATTTTTTAATACAGGAATGATGATTTTATCTCGCTCTTTAACTTTTTGGCGAATCGGATTTAAAATCGCCTTTTGTCTATCAAACGATTTACGCGTATATCCCATTGCCATCATCAATACAGGAAAGTTTTCAACCAATGCAGCAGTTTCTACGCCAAAGTTCTGCAACTCTCGCATCGCGTCTAAGAATGAGGTTTCGCTGATAATATCGTTTAAGCTCTGCGCTTCAACTATGCGATCACTAACCGATATGGCGTCATTCTCTAACCAAGTGTGAATAAATTCATGAAGTGAACGGTCCTTTTTGATCTCCTCGATTGGTGTTTCCCCCCCAAAAAGGGTATCTACTTCTTGGACGACAACATCATCATGGGAATCCAGTGGTATATTTTGCTGTTTTGCCATTTCCATCAGCATTTGCTTTTGAATTTCGCTAGCTCCTGCCAAAAGCTTTAAAAGCTGATTTTCCTTCTTATCAAAATTCGAAGCATACGATTCGCAATTTACCGAAGGAACTTGGAGTAAGGCTCCAATTTGGTAGTAAGCAAAGTAGTCATGTTCTTTTCTCTTTTGAAGGACATCCTGGTTTAGGTTAACAAATGAACGAAGGGCCGGGTAATAAACATCCCCTTCAGACAAGTGAGTTCCGCCCATAAAGGCATTTCGCATAGATTTCGCAATAGGCATTCTACTATTTCTCGAGCCTAAATTACCGATGTGACGCCTTTTCTTATATTGATACCAAGTGGCCGTAGCAAAGCTCCGTGTATCGTACATACGTATACCATCATACTTAGCCTTCCATGTAGTGGCACCAGTATTGGTAGGAACGTTCAGTGGTTGAATATCACCGTTCATATGTACGAGTGCGTAAGGATACTGTCTCAATTTTCCCTTTTGACAAAATTCACAAACCAATCTTGTGTTTTGACGTTGCATCTGCTTTAGATCATAATATGGATGGACATTCCAACATTTTGTGCAATAGAAGACAAGTGGGTATACATCGAAATGTACCTCCTCAATTTCTGCAAAATAGTATAGATGATCTTGTTTAGGATATAGATCTACATTTACATCCTCATTAATTGACCATTTACTAACAAAATCCCTTACATTTTGAAGAAGCAAATCTGTATTCGCCGACAACTCACGTAATGTTAAGTGGTTGACCAGAAACCATGTTCCCTTTTCGGAAAAAACAGTTCCTGGTAAATATTTAAACAGGACCTGGCTTCGTCCCCTCATCATATCTGCCATAGTACACCCCCCCTTAGAACAAATCTGAAACGCCAAGTACGCGCGCTGTTTCTCTTCCACTGTTTAGCGGTATTCCTGCCTCTATATCTCTAAAGCTAGTTATAGGGTTTAGTACATCTTCATCTTTAATTTTTCCCGTGGAATTATTGAGCGTGTTTTCTAGCTCATAGAAATAATTAGTTATGAATCTTTCAGCCTTCTCAATAGCTGTTAAAGGAAAAATGGTACGATCTGGACCGATAATAATTCGATGTAGCTGATCAATAATTTCTGTCTGTATGGCTCCCTTTTTTACATTCTTCTTCGCTATATAGCTGCGATACTCCGGAGCACTAAAAATAGTTTTGTCGTGATGCTGGGAGTGAAGGTTGAACAAGAGTCCAGATAGAATTCCTGGCATTGATCGTTGAATTGCTTTAATTGACATACGGTTAATCGGTACTGGGTCCACCAATCGATCCATGAACACATGATTCTGTATAAAATATTGGAACTGAGATCGCTCTCTTAAGTCATTTGGCCGGAAACTTACAAACACTAGTCCAGCATGATTACGTGCAGACCGGCTGCTTGCCTGGATATATTCCGCTTGCTTAGAAGGCATGCCGGCCATAAAGAAAGCATTTATGCGTTCCAAATCGACACCGTGACTAATTAAGCTGGTTGCAATTAAAGTGTGTAGCTTACTGTGATAATCGGTAACAGAACGCACTACCCCTTCAGATTCTATGCGATCGATAACCTCTACGATTTTATCCATTTCATTTTCGCCTATCAATATCTCATTGTATAGCTCGAAGGCTTGCCCAAGGTCACGGGTTAAATCAGGAGTTATCGTCTCAAGTATACGGCGTCGAATATCATGCGCCATAGTTTTTTGATTTACATAAATCACCGATAAATCATATTGTGCAAGTAACTTCAGAAAACCTGCTTCATCTTTGATGCTTTCAAAATCAAAGGCACTCCAAGCCGTTTCGGCGTTCTGGTAGAGTCGATAAATCTCTTTATGATACAAATATAGCGCTCGCCCTATAACCTCATCTTGAGATTTTGAATGTGTTAACACCCCCATATACAAACGACGGTCTATATGAGGAGTACTGGTTGCGTAAAACGATTCCGCCTTCTTAAAGCCCATAGAGGGATACTTTCGCGGTTTTCTTAGGTACAAATGCTTAATATGGTGCTCGTATGCTTCTATAGTTGCTGTTGCTGCAATAACCTTCGGTAAGTGATAAGGTTTTCGGCCAAAATTTCTAGATAGCTCATTTAAAACGCCTTCATAGTGACCGTTTAATACACCGAGTTCTTCTTTAAGAAGATGTAGCTCGTCTTGAATCAAGAAAGAAGGTACAGGATCATAAAAGGATGCTTTCATCTCTTGAGTCTTCACCCTATCTGCTGTCGCAACGCTTTCCTCACAAGAGTTGTACTCATCTCCCCGACCTACAATACAGTGATCTGAAAAAAAGCCATGCTTACTGCAAATGCCACCAACTTGTCCAAACAAATGGGAAAACTCACGGTACCTACCAAGTATCGCCAATTTATCGACTGTCCCACATAAAACACTGGGAATGAAACGATATACCTCAGAGTCCGTAACGTATACAGGTAATATCCCACGTAAAATTGGGCTATTCACAACAAAGCAGGATTCGTTTGTGCACCGATGTAGAATGCGCCAGCTTTGTTCGTCAAAGTCAAGTGTTGTGGAACCAGAACAACTTGGGCAACGATGGAGGATCATGGCTTTTCGCCTTGTGACCTCTGATGAGAACATGCTCGTTTTTGCTTTTTGATTCACAAAGTTAGGTGTATTCCGTGACCCTGCAAAGAAACCAATTGAAAATGGAGCCCCTTTTCCCTTACATTCGGGGGCTAATTGACGAACCTCTTCAGCGTAAATAATGATCTTCGCTAACCGGTCCAGCTGATTTTTTGATAGCATACGCAAAGGGAAACGAATCCAAGTTGAGCACCCCCGCTTTTTACCGCGAAGTCGATCATAAAACAACCCTGTTACAATCAGCCCTAGATAAGCCTCCGTTTTACCGCCGCCTGTCGGAAACCATAACACATCTGCAAATTGAGCTGATTCTACAATTTCTCCATAATGCGGGTCTGTTTCGGTGATTTCACGGGAGAAGAGGCTTGGCAGTAGCCGCACAATAAAGATGATTTGAAACAAACGCCACGAATTGTATTTTCCATTTCCCGCATTAAGGAATACGCGGTTCATCAGGTTAAATGCATTCATTAGCCGTTTATCGTTCTTGTGAGATAGTACATAAAGTCCTAACTCAAAGGAGCGAATTTCAGCCTCATATTCCTCATATTCCAACTCACATTGTTTTTTTTCGGTTTCGTTTTGTAACGGCTGTTTCTGGTCCCCCATTTGATTAATGTAGCTTTTCCATTCCGCTAAATACTTTCTCATGCTTAAGGAAATTTCCGTTAGCTTTTGAAGTGTTTTATCTGGATCCATCAAATCTTCAAAATATGCTTTCAAGTCCTCCTTGGTTCGGTAAAGGGGCTGGAAATAATCTGGTACCGTTTCCGTTGCGAGAGATATCTGATCACCCTCTATACTTGAAAGCCCCACACAATTTATGCCTTTTACTGAGTAACGCTTATCGTACTTATAATCTCGCGGCGCACCATCAAATTCATATTGCTTGTGAAGATTTGCCTCACATTGGACCTTTATTGCTACATCAAAAAACTCCAACGGATGGCCGGAGGGTTTCTCTTTCAATTCTTTAGATGGCACATACGTTTTATTAACTAACGAAACGACAACTCTGTACATGCGCTCCCCATCCCTATCTAAGTAGGGGCGAGCCTCAACATTAATTTCACCATCCCAAAGAGGGAGTCTTATGTTAGCACTCCTTATCTTTTCTAGGTTTTTTTGAAATTCCGCTTTATTAGTTGGTCTCTTCTCGATTGGAACAGCACCAGTTTTCTCTAAAAACTCCTCCGAGACTGAAAAGATATCCGGCCATGTTGAAATTTGATTAATAGCCTGATGAATATACGGTTGGATATTTATTTCTTGATTCTGCCTTAGATCCTCGATATCAATTGTGAACTCGATCGGCTCAATAACTACAGGCAATGCTTTATACTTCTCAAGCAGCTTTAGCCCCCGGTCTGCTGCTTTTGCTGCTGCAGAATTAGCTTCTACCGTTACCTCTGTTTCTTCTAGCTCGACCGGCTCTAGTGACTCACTTATATTATCTTTACCTTCATCATCCAAACCGCTATCGAAGATCGCTTGATCAAAGCTCTCACCTTCAGCTTCAGACTCCTTTTGAATCAGAGCCTTCCCCGATTCCAAGAAAGAAAGAAAGGCATCCTGCTCCTCGAACTCCGGAAACAGACGGGGGTACAGCTTAAAGGAGGATTGGATCTGAAGCCTAATCTCCCCATTAACTGGGCGTGCTAAAAATTCAAGTCCCAGATTGCAGTTTTTTGCTAAACTTCGATACTGAGGTTGAGGATCCCCAGCGTCATTTTGATTTACTTGGCTAGAAAAAGACTCGTAATCGGGAAAAAGAACACCAGAAAAAAAACGGCGTGTAGGCGCTGAGCCAAGAACGATATCCTCCCCCCTTCCGAGCATGCCATTCTTGAGCACTTTTTGCATGTGTCTTACAAACGTAACCTCATCCCTAGGCTCGATTTTTTTACTCAAGTGTTATCAATCCTTTCTCTATCATGGCATCCACCATATGCTCAGTAATTGGCTTCTCAGCATAGACATAAGGTACAAAATAATCCTGTTCCGTATCAACCGTAAGCACTTCAACTAACTCAATCGAAGCCATGATGTCATCAAGGGGTAACTTAATATCTAGACCTATATCCACCCACTCGGATGCAAAATCTTCAACAGCTTTTGCCGCGGACTCAGAAATGATAGCTCCCAGCACTCTTCCTAGCTTGATATGAATGTTCCATAACCGTCGCATTGCATTATATATCGTGTTCCATTTTTCTAAATAGCTACTTTCACCAATAATTTTCGCGACTGCACGAACGTTATTTGGATTTTTCACAGAGGATACATCGCCATTGATCCAATTCGCAATGGTATAGGTGGTTTCTACATTCCCTCCATGCTCTTGAATTGCCCTTCTTATTTTTTCGTAAGTATGCTTCTTATAAGAATTTGGTTTATGAAACTGACGCCACAGCAGCTCAAGCATATCGCGCCACTCCATAACATTAAACTCTATCCATTTCATGACCATAGTGTTCGAGGATAGCTTTAATATCGTTTCAAACAATTCCCGTCTTTGGTTCTCTTTGAGTAGTACCCATGTGTCACCTGGCTTTACAGCCAAGGCACTGAGGTTAGTTAACGTTTTATCTTTTACAACCTTAATGAGTGCCTCTACAGGAACAAACCATATGACCGGCGAGTCTTGATGGTGTATTTTCCCTGTAATTTTTACACAGGCTGTCCTATCATCGATAATTGTCTCTTCGAACGTAATATCGTTATATTCGCGGATAATATTTGAATCAAGCTCTTCGATGTCCGAATCTTCTTGCTGTCCAAACATACTTAATAACACCTTTTCATCGAATAAGGATTCAATAGATGCTGCTGGCACAGACTCTATTGAATCTGTTAGAGCAATAGGCTTAACCTTGACCTCATGTATATCGATTCTTGGTTTTTTAGCAGTAGTCGGTTGTACAGATGACAGATCTACCTTCGGAATACTTGAAAAACCAGCAATTAGCTCCTGGGTATAGTCAGCATTTTGACTGTATACTTTGTTGATTTGATATCGATATAGATTTTGCTCATGTGCATAGGCTATGCAGGAAACTTTACTTTTAGCGTGAGTGAAGAAGGAACTTAAATACTTCAGCTTCCACGGACTAGTCAAAATAACATGGTCAGGTACGGAGTTTTCATCCATATAGATCTCATTTAATTGGCTCTTTGCCCATTGCTCTTGAGTTACAACACGGATGTTCTCCGTCTCCTTCGCAGTCCACTTCGTTTGCATACGAAGCCATAGCTTTAACTCCTGTGATGCAAAGGAGTTCGCAACGACAATGGTTACCTGTAGATGTTTTTCTAATGGTAGTATCTGAAGTAGTAGTTCACCTTTAGGAGAACTCGGGTGCCTATACATGAGCTCATAAAAAGCCGTGATATCACGAATAAGCTGAGGAAGTAAATGCTCAAACAGCTTTCTATCCTCATCACCACCCGGAAGAACGTTCAGTGAGTTCTTAATTAACTCAATTAACTTTGGTTTTCCATTTAGTTCACGTGCGCGTTCATAGATTTCTAATGGAATTGGCAGGCTTAGCATTTCGTTCATGAAACTCTTAAGCCTCTTAAAAATAGGATGTTGATGACCAGCTTTATTTGTTGTAAGTGATAGGGAATGCTCAATTTCCTCAAAAAGGTCAATAAGAGATGCTACACCCTGAATACAGTATAGATCAAACTTTTCTTTTGGAAGGAGATAAGCTTGGGACGACAATAAACTCCAGGAAGCCGTAATCGGATCTAGCTCCCTTTGCTCCGATAAATAAAAAAACTCTTGAAGGTACTGTATAGTGAAAGCATCCAGTGGAATTTGTAAATCCAAATGACCTTTTATATTTTGATATAGACTTTCATCGTATAAAGGAGCCGTAACAATAACATGCTGTGAAAATTGCTTAGCCCATTCCAACAACTCAGATGCCCGACTACGATGTCGAAAAGGAAGCAAATCAAGTATAATGACCTGAGGTATCATATCTAATTTTTCAGGCAATTGATGACGTACAGCCCGAAACATTGAAATCCATGGAAGTGTGCCATCAGGCTTTGGTTTCAATTTAGGATCGCTAGAGAAAGAAAAGGGTCTAAAACGATTTGCCTTTACTTCATATGTATTGATATAATGCCATAGGTGATTGTTCTGGATACTTGTGCGACCGATATGTGAATACAGTTCTACGTTATCACTTATAATGAGGATTCCGGTTCCTGCAGGAAACTTGGCGTTCAACTCAGGAGAAAGGGACTCCGCAACATGCTGAAGAATAAGATGATACGACAATAATAATGGAAAGCTGTATGAGAACGGTGGAGTAAAAAAAGCAAGGTTGCACTTATGCCTTGTTTTTTTTGACTTCAAAAAAGCTTTTAATGAGAGAGTAAGCATTAAATTATCTAGCTTTGATGTATGTACTTTTGCTGTAAATATTTCTTCGAGATCATCTTCACATTTAAATAATGCTTCAACTAAACAAAAAAGATCATGATTTAACATACCTCTCCCAAAATCTTTGGTTGAGAAGTCATTAACAAACGCACTAAGTCCGGGCAAAGAAATAATACTTTCTTGTTTATTTCCTAAAAGCTCTAATTTTTCCGGTTTAATTGCAGATATTATATGCCTTCTATCTAGTGGTTTGCTCATGTCCAGTACCTCTAACTTAGGTAGTCAATATACTTTTCAAATAATATATTCTCCAAGGTCCTACCAAGTCCTCCCTTCCTATTACTTAAGTCCTTTTATTTTCAAATTACCTAGTAGATAAGATTCTGAATAATTTAACCACGAGAATACATTTGCTACACTTAATTAAGTTTATTAGAAATGAGAACTGGCAATATTACTAGCTCCTCAAGGTTACGCATTGATTTCTTAAAGCGTATTTCGTGAAGTGACAATTCTATATTATATTCTTGAGTTAGAAGCAGTCGATTGCACTATTATAGGTGCTAGGCCCATCAGAAAGTAATGCTTGCATTTCGGGAGCATTTATGAAGAATCTGTGGTAGAACGATATTGCGACTCATCTAGTGGGGGGAATAAATTGTGAATATTGAAACCTTGCTTTCAGAACACCTAAAAAAATTCGAATCGGCTCCATTTCTATTCGTTGGTTCTGGTTTTTCAAGAAGATATCTTGGACTAGAGGATTGGCATGGCCTACTAAGGAGGTTTGCCTCCTTTAGTGAAAGACCATATGAGTACTTTGTATCCTCTACCGAAAGTGGCGCTGCAGAACAAGTTGCCTCTTTATTAGCTAATGAATTTCATCCTCACTGGTTTCAAAGCGATAGTTATAAAGTAAGCCGGGATAAAAACATCTCCAAAGTGATCGACCGAAGTTCGCCCTTGAAAATTGAAATTGCTAATTACTTAAATGATAAAGCTTATATTCAAGGCCATTCCACTTCGTTAGATGCTGAAATTCAGAGCTTGTTAGAGGTTAGCAAGAATAATAGTATTGACGGAATTATTACGACAAATTGGGATACCCTCCTTGAGCAACTTTTTACGGAATCAGGCTTCAAAAAATACGTTGGTCAAAAGGAACTCTTATTTACCAGTTCTCAAGAGATTGCTGAAATATATAAGATTCATGGGTGTTGCACTGAACCAAATTCTCTTGTATTAACAGAAGAAGACTATAGACACTTTAACGAGCGTAATCCTTATTTGGCAGCAAAATTATTAACAATCTTTATTGAGCATCCTGTCCTTTTTGTAGGCTACTCCATTTCAGACGAGAATATTCAATCCATACTTGGTTCAATTACCGCTTGCTTAACTAACGAGAATATTGGAAAACTACGTGATCGTTTAATATTTTTGGAACGGGCAAAAGAAGGAGAAGAAGATGCTTTCTATGATGCACCTATGGTTATAAACACCACTAATCTCCCTATCACTCGAATTAGAGCTAATAGTTTCGAGCCAGTCTATAATGCCCTAGCTCAATATAAAAGGAAATACCCCGCAAAAGTAATGCGAAAGATGAAGAGTCAAATATATGAAATGATCTTAAATAATGATCCGCGTGGTCAATTACATGCGATCATTGACTTGGACAGGGATGATATTGATTTAAGTACCGTTGAATTTGTTGTGGGGGTCGGAATTACTCAACAGTTATCTACAAAGGGTTACGAAAGCATTTCCCCAAAAGAACTTTTTGAAGGCATTATCTTTGATAATCATCTTGATCCAGTACAGGTCGTCAAAAAAACGATTCCTCAAGTACTTAAAAATGACGGGTTTATTCCTGTGTTTAAGTATGTTGCCGATAGTCAGCTTATTAAAACAGATTTAGATGATAAGATACAGACCCGACTAGAAATTGATTTTGATCATTTTTTAACACAAACTGTTAGATCAAAGGGTGCCCACGTTTCTATGCATTACAATACAATCGAGGAATTGCAAAAGAACTATCCGCTTCATATGACAATTGAATTAATCCCTATGCTTGGTGAGAACGGAATTGACAAAAAAGAACTACTCTCCTTCATCACCGAGAACTTTAAGTTAATCGAATCAAAAGATACATTAATACGCTCTAATTTCAGAAAGTTAATACGTGTATATGATTACTTAGAAAATGCCGCGAGGATATCCTACGCTGACGATAAATAGTAGAACTTTTCTGTGAAATGCGTAACCTTCCGGTTATTTGCATTTTGAAAGGTGCCATTTTTCAGCAAGCAGAGATGCTCGCCATCCAAAGTATTCACAAATCGTTTAGAACATTTGTTTGCATCGACCTTGAACCATTTTCAAGGTCGATGTATAATTAAACGTATTACAAAAATGAGACTGAAAAACGTAAAACGGAGGATATACACATGGCAAGAAATATATCAAATAATCCAAGAGAGAACACTGTTAGTATCAGGCTAACATCTGAAGAAAGACAGGATATGGAGACTCTCGCAAAGGATTTGGGCTTCCGAACGATCAGTGACTATCTTCGACACCTACATACTTCACAAACTCGTCAGAACATTAATAAAGTTGAGGATGCCATTCCAAAGGAATCCACAATTCAGGAGTTCTACCGTACGAACTTAGGGAAGATGTATTGTGGGAACAGTCTGGATTTCTTATTTAATGTTGCAGAAAAAGACTCTGTCGATCTGATCATGACCTCCCCCCCCTTTGGCCTAGTCAGAAAAAAACAATATGGCAATGAAGATGCTGATAAATATTGTGATTGGTTCCGACCATTTGCTGAGGGATTCAAGCGAGTACTAAAAGATACAGGAAGCTTAGTCATTGATATCGGAGGTGCATGGATACCGGGATCACCTACACGTTCATTGTACCACTTCGAGCTTTTATCAATGCTTGTTAAAGAATATGGATTTCATCTTTGTCAAGAACATTACTGGTGGAACCCATCAAAGTTACCTACTCCAGCAGAGTGGGTAAATGTGCGTCGAGTTAGGGTTAAGGATGCGGTAAATACTGTCTGGTGGTTATCTAAGACACCTTTTCCTAAAGCAAACAACCGCAGGATATTGTCACCTTACAGCGACAGCATGCTCGAGTTACTAGAAAATGGTTACCAAGCAAAGGAGAGACCTTCAGGTCATGTTATATCGGACAAATTCTCAAAAAACAATGGAGGGGCCGTCCCCCCTAATCTCCTAGCCATTGCAAATACAGAATCGTCTGGTCAGTATCAAGATTATTGTCGTGAACATGGATATCCGATTCACCCAGCACGTTTCCCGGATCAACTACCTGAATATTTCATTAGATTTTTAACTGATCCGGGAGATATTGTTCTTGATCCATTTGGGGGTTCTTGTGTAACCGGAAAAGTCGCAGAACAACTTGGTCGTCACTGGAACTGCATCGAATTAAATGCTGGCTATTTACAAGGAGCTATTTCCCGGTTTGAAACTGCCACGGCTACTGATCAGAAGGATGGGAAGAAAAGTAAAAAAGCCAAAACTAAATCAAAATCAGTTAAGTATGAAATTTGGGCACCTTGCTCACTTCCGCTAAACGATAACGAAGAACCATTAATTGCAGATGGCGGTCAAAAACGTCCAGAACCAAAAACCATTCAAGAAGAATCCAAAGATTCTCAAGAAGTGGAACAATTAGTGTTTAGTAGCTCAGACCAGTGAAGCAGTTTGTTATTCTTTAACCCATTGATATCTGTAAAGTAAATAAACCTTTTATCAAATGTTTGAGTAGCAGGGTCATCGTGGTCTAATAATTCGTTATATGTCCCACGATGAGCTACGATAATGCAGCTTTGGTTAAGTAACTGAACTGCATTCGGGTCAGATTCAGGATGCAAGTCTCGGGCGTATCGCA
Organism: Gorillibacterium sp. CAU 1737; assembly: GCF_039888655.1. Taxonomy (NCBI): domain Bacteria; kingdom Bacillati; phylum Bacillota; class Bacilli; order Caryophanales; family Paenibacillaceae; genus Gorillibacterium; species Gorillibacterium sp. CAU 1737. The sequence continues at coordinate 119,414 of NZ_JBDQQO010000005.1, read as the reverse complement.
CAATCTGGCCACTTGCATCAAGCACTGCTTGTGGCAACGATGAATACGACTCAAAATACTTACATTCAAATAGTGTTACGACTTTCCGATTACAGCACACTGCAACATCCGCTCGACTATCACCAGACTTCACCCCAATACTGGTGGCAATTTGCCTTGACCAAAGTTCAGTTGGGTCCAATTGCTCACGAGAACGTTGAGGAATGGTATACTGCCAGTAAACTTCAAATGGACCAATAACGGCTACTGGTCTACCGGACACAATTGGAAATGACAAATTCACAGAATGCCCTGAAGCTGTGCTCAGTGCATCAGCCGCAGCAATGGCTGTTGCTAGTTCGAGACGTTGCCAATATTCAAGATTTGCAATGAGGGTTTGGGAGAGGCAGGAGATAATTGCTTCTTCCTGCCCTCTTTCAATTCCCTCTAGTAAATCGTAAACTTTAATTGCTTCTTGATAGATCGGAACCCTCGCTTTTGAGGCTGCTCTTAAAACTGAGCCATTTGGCCGCTTCTTCCCTGAAGGTGTTAACAATATGTCATGAAGAGCTTCATTCCTTAAAGCTTGTTCGATCAAATTGATTTTTTTATTAAACCAATCGAACTTTTCGAGTTGTTTATATGATCGTCGAGCTGAGAGCAAAATATGAAATGCCTCGGACAAAAGCCATGCAACTAATTGATTAGGTTGTGAGTTGGATGTTAAGTTGGGTTCAAGCACCACGAATAAAGTAGGGTTTAGCGTACGAATTTGAGCCAGCATTGTTGCCCCTGCATTAATTGACCCGGTTATCTCCCCTATACGCTCAAATTCTTCATAAGTAATTGTAGTCGTAAGACGGCGCGGTGAATGAACAACGACATTCGCCACTTCCTCTATACCACTGGATAACGCCCAATAATATCGAAGCATCTCCAGATTCATGGTATCAGTACTAAAATAACTTGAAAAGTTGTCTCCCGTCGCAGTGGCTGATCTTAGACATCTTACAATTCCCGTAATGCATAATTGCGTAACCTCGTCATGTAGAACATCACTATTCATGCGACAATATCAGCCATTTCAACTTCTAATGCTTGACGCCTGGCTGCTCCTAAACTCCAGTTATGGCTGATTTCGGTTATAAAGGTTTCAGCTTCAAATCGCCTGATACCATCAAGCAGCGGCAGGATGTACATACCTAATGCTGCAAGAAGTAAATCCTGCATCTCCTCGTTTGGAACGGTAAGAAGATCAATACCAGGCTTCATTTCATTGAGTGTGCGTATAATGTCAATAATAGGTGCTCCACCAATTTGACGGACTTTATTGACCGCAGCCCACATATCTGCAATTGGATTTGGAACTGTTCCGGCATCTTCTCGGTTCAAGATGCTTTTCGTGAATTGGTCAAGATTTTCGGGTACACCTATTTTTATCCAAGCAAAACGTCTAGATAATGCGTAACTAATCTGCCCAAGTTGAGATTTATCTACTGTGTTAAGAGTAGCGATAAGGCGCCACTCTTGTCCAGGACACCATTCATGGGCTTCAGGTTCCTCTTTTGAGCCGGGGTAAATGACATGAAATGGGCTATCATCACGTTGAATGTCTAATTTATATGGCAATGTAGAAGCCTGCCCACTCAAAACAGAAAACAGTGGGCCAATAACCTTATCAATAGGGCACCGGTTAAGTTCATCTATTACGATGGGGCGATCAAAATTTCGGAGAATTGCTCCTGGTACAAAGCCTATCTTTCCATCTCCTATCGGCTGATACCCTCCAATTAGTTCCTGGCTTGTCCAAGATGAGGAAGCTGTAAGCATCTCGTAAGTAGCTGTACTGGACAGTTCTTGGGCTATATACTGAGCCAACGTAGTTTTACCTGTTCCCGGCGGGCCATAAAAGATGATATGTCGCTTGCCAGATCGCAATGCTGCTCTTATTTGTGCATATATAGTTTCAGAAATACCTTGTAAATCAGATTTCGGTTCGATTTCTGGAATAGTATAAACAGTTTCGACTTGCGGGCTGCCGACGATAAGCCGTACATCATCACCTATTTGATTTAGAGCGTCATCCGAACTTTCATATAGTGTAGTTGTCATAAGTTCTCCACCTCAGTACCGTTCTCTAATAACTTCTTAAGTGCTTCTGATGCTTCCAAATAGGTTATAGCTTCTCCATTGCTTAATAAAATAGAGTCGTTTTCGACATCCGTTTTTACTATTCCAAGTAAGGAAAACTTAAAAGTCCTCCGTTGGTAAAGAATTGATTGGTCATTTGGATCGAAATTTGCTATAGTCTCAGAAGAATTCCCCGAAGGTAATGGACGAGGAAAAATTAGGAACATTACCCACTCCCATTCAGGAAATTCGTATTGTTCTTCGCCTGTTTTAATCGCTGCAATGATGCGGAACATCATTGCTGAGCAATTGCCTTCACGGTTATTTATGTATCCTATAGTTTTTGCGGAAGGAAAAAGAGCGCCGTCTTGCTTTTTAGCAAAATTCGCGGTCACCTCTTCATCGTTCTTCTCGAATTGTATAATCCAGCGCGGAGGTTTCGATGTTACCCTTTGAGGCTCTTCCCAAAACCCTGTACTGTTGCTTAATGTCTCAGCTAATCCGTCTTGTTTGAATCCTGCAGTCTTTACAGTTAATTCGCGAACCCTGAATTCATTCTCAATCTTCCTTTTAACCGCCCTATAAACGTCCAAGGTGTTACCAGCCATTTATTTATTCCTCCAGTGCTACATGGCATGTATATAAAATCAATGTTCTTTATGACATTTAGACTAGTATTTCGACTCATTTAGTCAAACTACCTGCAATTATGTAGAAATTGATCGGAGATTTTATTCTATCTTCGATTCAATCCTCCTTCTTAGCTACCCAGCAATGGCCATCTTGGTCAACATACAAATCGTATTCTTCGGAGTTATATTCCACCCTATTCTTATGAACCTTTAAAAACTTTATAGCCGCCTCCGCCATTTGCTCGTACTCAGTACAAAGTTGTTGAAAATCATTCATCAGGTTCTCAATCTGTCCCCTTTTAATATCCATCATGTGAATCGTGATACGTATTGATTGGGTTTTTGTTTTAGTAAGAACGCCAATATACCTTCCTTTTTCTTCAATTAATTGGGCGTTTTCTTCATAAGAATTCTGCACTAATTTCCTTAAGTTTCTACGACTAAAGAAATCGTATATATCAGTCATCTTAAGCCTCCATAATTTATTTTTCTCCCATAATACACTGGCCATTTGTAAAATTCTCAGTTTACCCGCTGCTTCAAACTGCTAAGTTTTTTCCATCAACATTACTAATGTCGTATAGCGGCATAAATCAATTCTATATTATTACATTGAGACAGCCAGATAGACTTATAAGCATGTCTATAGAGCTTCCGTTTACGTTCCTGCTTTCCTTTGAACATAAGCGGACAATCGGCTGTAATAAAAGATATAGGAGATGATTCAAATGCCAGCCAACATCGAAACCATGTTCTACGTAAGGCAAGCTCCATGGCATGGACTTGGAAATCTTGTCGAGCACGCACTCAGTTCAGAAGAAGCACTTCTAGCCGCCGGACTGGATTGGGAAGTTATCCAGAAATCCATCCAAACCGAGGATTACACCGAAATCCCCGGCTACAAAGCAAACATCCGAGCAACCGATCAGCGGTTGCTCGGTGTCGTTTCGGACAGGTACAAAATCGTTCAGAACCATGAGGCGTTTGCTTTTACCGATGAATTGCTTGGTGAAGGAGTACGCTTCGAGACTGCAGGAAGTTTGCAAAACGGCAGGAAAGTATGGCTACTTGCACGCCTGCCGGAAAACTACATCATTGCTGGAGATTGCATCAATCCCTACCTGATATTCTCCAACAGCCATGACGGCAGTGGAAGTATCAAGGTGGCGATGACGCCGATTCGTGTCGTTTGCCAAAACACCTTGAATCTGGCTCTTCAAAATGCCAAGCGAATTTGGACAACCATTCATACCGGAGATATTCATGCGAAGCTGGACGAAGCACGGAAGACGCTGCTTTATGCCGAATTGTACATGGACAGGCTAGGAGCAGAAGTTGATCGGCTAAATCGCATTAAAATTTCCGATCACAAAGTCAAGGAGTACATGGAACTGCTACTGCCTTTGCCGGATGACGCGACAAAGATACAGGAGCGAAACGTTCAACAGCTGCGGGAGGATTTTCAGGCCCGATATTTCGATGCACCTGATCTGAAGGCGGTTGGGAAAACCGGGTATCGGTTTATCAATGCCGTTTCAGATTTTGCCACACATTCCAAGCCGCTTCGGGATACAGCTTCCTTCAAGGAAAACCTGTTTCTTCGGACGATGGAGGGTAATCCGCTGATTGATAAAGCTTATGAACTGATCTTGGCGTCGGCCTGATGTGGAGGTTGCCTATGTCGGAACAAATTCCATACGAATTCAGACGGCTGCTGGCAGACTCGCTTTGCGAAAAACCCGGCAGCTATATTATGGAGCAATTGTTTTCTGTGTTCCCAAGAACCGAGGATTTGATCGAAGCTACGGAACAAGAATTGGCTGCATCGATCAAAGGCATAGGGCATACAAAGGCCCGTCAAATAGTGGCCGCACTGTCACTCGCTCGATCCTTAACAGCTTCCCCCCTTCCTTCTGATAAAATCGTTTCCCCCGCCGATGTATACAGGCTAGTGGAGCCGGAACTGCGTTTTGCGAAAAGGGAACACTTCATCTGTCTGTTTCTGAATACAAAAAACATGATCATCGCCAAGGAACTGATTGCCCTTGGAAGCCTTAACGCTTGCATAGTTCATCCAAGAGAGGTATTCCGCCAAGCCATTAAACGTTGCAGTTCTTCAATCATTTGTGTGCACAACCATCCGAGCGGCAATCCCGAACCAAGCCCGGAAGATGTCGAGATCACCAAAAGATTAATGTCTGCCGGAACAATCATAGGCATTGACGTGCTGGATCATGTCATTATCGGCGATCAACGTTATATCAGCTTAACAGAACGCGGGTTAATGTCCCCCACATATTAACCCGCGTAGCCTTTATTCGGAGGTGCTTTTAAATTGATGTCCACAGCAATTAAATTTCACGCAGATATTCTTGTTGAAACCGAGCGGTTGTCGTACGATCAATGGCTGAACTATCGCCGCGGCGGAATCGGCGGCTCGGATATTGCAGCAATTTGCGGTTTATCCAAGTGGCGAACACCGATTCACGTTTACGCTCCAAGAGCATCGCTCGACAGGCTCAACAGCTCCATTAACTGGTCAAACCACTGCACTTGTCCACCTCGCACTTAATCTATGGAATGGTAAAGAATTTGATCTTACCGAAGGCTTAACTATCTGGGACTACGAACTATACCGCGTTGCACTACAAGCGATAGAAATACGAAGACATACACCGGAGCTTATCATTCAATAATATTCGTAATTTTAGGAGGCTAAACCAAATGAACAATACAGCACACACTATGAAGCTTAACCAACTTAATAATCATAACACTCTTACATTTTCTGAAGCCTGGGAATTTATTTTTCAAGGCAAGATCTCCAAGGACAAACTTTATAGCGAAGTACGGGCAGGCAGGATCCCACACTTTCGTATAGGAACCAAGATTTATTTTAGAAGAACCACATTAGACGCTTGGTTTCAAGAGCAAGAACGCATCAGCTTACGATAATTTCACAAATGTCAGAAAAGCTCGTCGTTCTCACGAGCTTTTCTGATTAGGCATCACTTGATTGTCCAACAAAAAGCTAAATTGGAATTAGGAGGTAACCCGATGGCAAGTATAGAAAAACGCGGAGAAAATTCTTGGAGGCTCGTAGTCGAGACTGGATATGATCCGAGTGGTAAGCGCCTCAAACGTTACAAAACGATCAAAATCGAAGATCAGGCGCTGTTAAAAACCACAAAGCGATTGAAAGATCATCTGCAAGAAGAACTTATGAAGTTCAAGATTGAAGTAGAAGCCGGAGAATATATTGCACCTGAGAAGATGACGTTTGGGGCATTTGTGAAAGAATGGGAAGACAAATATGCAAGTAAACACTTGGCAGAAAAGACCTTATACACTTATCAATCTAACCTAAAAAATAGAATTCTTCCGGCATTTAGTCATTTGCGGATCGACCAAATCAAAACCATGCACATCGTTAGCTTTATAAACTCATTATCAGATGAGGGTAAAAGGCTAGGGTTTAGAAAGGGAAATTTATCTGCCGGTACAATTGAGATCAATCATCGGATATTGAAAAATATTTTCAAACGTGCTGTCGAATGGAAATTAATCAAAGACAATCCGGTTGCTGGAGCGAAGAAGCCTCTCGTCAAACACAAGCAAATTATTCCCTATGATGAAGATGAAGTTCAGGACCTCTTACTTGCATTACAGAAAGAGCCGATACATTGGAGAATCATGATTACCTTAGCCCTTACAACGGCGCTAAGAAGAGGAGAGTTATTAGCCTTAGAGTGGAAACATGTCGATTGGAACACAGGTACTATTGATGTCTTGCAAAGCGTTTCAATGTCACCTGCTGGTAATGCGCATGTAAAAGAGCCGAAGACTAAAAACTCAAAACGGAAGGTATCACTTCCAAACTCCATGTTGGAAGAGCTGAGAGAGTATTATCTTCATAAAATTAAAGAACGTGATAAAATTGGAGACCGATGGCAAGGTGGGGACTACTTTTTCATGTTCTGTCATCCTGATGGAAAGGCCTTCCACCAAGAGCGACCTTACCTATGGTTCCGTCACTTCATCAAGAAAAACAAATTGAGGTACATTCGATTCCATGACCTTCGCCATACTTCAGCTACATTACTCATTAATCAAGGAGTACACGCTAAGATCATTTCCGAAAGACTTGGACATGGGAATATCAATACCACTATGAACGTTTACGGCCATGCATTAAGATCAGCCGATCAGTCAGCGGCTGACAAGTTCGAAACTATCCTATTACGAAAACAGGGACAACAGGGACGGAAATAACTTCCGTCCCCGTTTCGTCCCCAAATCCCCTAACCACCTACTCAAAACCCTTATAGATCAAGGAACAAACAGCCTCAACATGCACCGTATGCGGGAACATATCCACCGGTGTAACCTCGTCGACGCGATAGCCGCCATCAACGAGGACGCGCAGATCCCGCGCGAGGGTGGCGGGATTGCAGGACACGTACACGATGCGCTCGGGCTGCATGGCGAGCATCGTGTCAAGCAGAGCGGTGTCGCAGCCCTTACGGGGCGGGTCGACGACGATGACGTCCGGCGTGATGCCGTCGGCACGCCACGCCGGGATGATCTCTTCGGCCTTGCCGACGGCGAAGTCGACGTTGGCGAGGCCGTTCAGCGCCGCGTTGCGGCGGGCGTCGGCGATGGCTTCGGCGACAATCTCGACGCCATAGACGCGGCCGGCATGCTGCGCGAGGAAGAGCGAGATCGTCCCGATGCCGCAATAGGCATCGATGACGGTTTCGCCGCCCGTCAGCGCGGCATAGTCGAGGGCGGTGCGATAGAGCACCTCCGTCTGCACGGGGTTGACCTGGTAGAACGAACGGGCGGAGATGGCGAATTGAATGTCGCCAATGTAGTCGTGGATCACTTCGCTGCCCCACAGGACATCGGTGCGATCGCCGAAGATGACATTCGTCTGGCGTGTATTGCGGTTCAGGCAGATGCTTTTCACCCCAGGGAGTGCTTTGCGAATCTCTTCGACAAAGGTATCCGCATGCGGCAGCTTGTCTCCATTGATCACCAGCACCACCATGATGTCTCCCGTGCGGAAGCCAATCTTTGCAACCACATGACGAAGCAAGCCTTGGCCGGTTTCTTCCTGATAAGCATTTACGCCAAGCCGACGAGCTATCGCCTTCACCTTGTTTACGACCTCATCGTTGGCCTCGTGCTGGATCATGCAAGCATCCATGTCGATGATGCGATGACTCCCCTGCGCGTAAAAGCCGCCCACCAGACCGCCCTGCTCTTCCCCAAGCGGAACCTGAGCCTTGTTCCGATAGTTCCACGGATCGGACATACCCAACACCGGATGAACGGAAATTGGCTGTTGATGCCCCAAATTGGACAACTCACCCCTATCCGCTGAGTGAACCCGCGATTGCTCCTCCGTTGAATCAACGACAGCGACAATCGCATCCGAATGATCTTGCTGAACCGTTCCCGAAGTAAGCCCGAGGTTGAGGTTCCCCTCTTTGGCCACGGGAAGCTTGCCGATCCGTTCCAGCGCATCGACGACGATCTGCCGCTTGTGACGAAGCTGGGCTTCATAGCTCAAGTGCTGGAGCTGACAGCCCCCGCAGGCGTGGAAGATCGGACAGGGAGCCGCTACGCGGTCCGGGCTTGCCTCGATCACGTCCAACAGCTTGGCATAGCCGTACTGCTTCTTCACCTTCAAGACGCGAACCCGAACCTTCTCGCCGGGAAGCGCCCCCGCTGCAAAAAGGGTGAACCCGTTCACCCGAGCGACGCCTTCCCCATCATGCGTGAGGCCGATGACCTCTGCTTCGTATTCGCCATTCTTGTCTACCGGAAGATCACGAATCTCCAATTGCGTTCTCCCGGGCTCGCTGGATCTCCCGGACTCATGATTTCCTCTTCCGCTCTTTCCCTCTTTCGCCCTTCCGGGCACGGAGGATGATCCGGCTTGCCGTTCCTTCTTCCAAGGGGTGCGGCTCGTTTTGTTTTGCTTGCTCATGGGGGTTTCCACTCCTCAATGAAATGCCAATGGAAAGAGAAAAAGGGAGCGGCAAGCGCCCCCGATTGCTCTATGTATGGTTAATCTTTATGCCTAAGTATAGGCTTGCGTTAAGTATGGGTCGCCTGCTGATGGTGCTCTGATGATACCAGCTGATTACTGGCTCGACTTGCTTGCCGTTCGCCTGCCCGCTAATCTACTCGTCCAGCCCCTCCAGGAGCTTGGGCGGAATCTGGTGGTGCCGGCTTCCCGTCTTGTACGAGAATTGGCCGGATTCGTCCGCGAAGACCTCCAGGTGCGACGGCAGGACCGAGATATTCACCGGGAGCGTGCCGCCGTACTCCCCGTCCAGGTTCAATTGGACGTAATCCGGGGAAGTGACGTTCAACTTCGACGTACGAATATACTTTAGATGCGGATCATTCAGATGATCGCCGCGCATGGCGGAGGTGACGATGCGGATGAACTCCGCAAGGTTGCACTTGCGCAGCAGGATCAGGTCGAGCTTGCCGTCGTTCAGGCTGGCATCCGGCACGAGCTTCTCGAAGCCGCCGACCGAGTTGCTGTTCGAGGCAAGGAAGAGCATAATCTCCTCCTCGATCGTCTCCGTGTCCGTCTCGATGGTCGCCTTGATCGGCTTGAAGGACGGGAGCTTCTCCAGCCCCTTCACATAGTACGCAAGCTGGCCGAGCACCGTCTTCAGACGGCTTGGCACCTCGTAGGTCAGCTCCGTCAGCGACCCGCCGCCGGCGATGTTGATGAAGTACTTCTCGTTGACCTTCCCGATGTCGATCGGGACCGTCTGGTTGCGGGTAATGAGGTCGCACGCCGCCTCAAAATTGCGAGGAATGCCGAGCGCCCGTGCAAAATCATTGGTCGTCCCGAGCGGCAGGATGCCGAGCTTCGGTCGATAGGGCTGTTCCGCGAGTCCGTTGATGACCTCATTCAGCGTGCCGTCGCCCCCGGCGGCAATGACGACATCGAAGCCGCGCTCCACCGCTTCATGTGCGGCGAGTACAGCGTCTCCTTCGCCCGTTGTGGCGTGAGTGGACGTCTCCAGTCCTCCCCGCTCGAGCCGCTGAAGCACCTCCGGAAGCTTCCGGCGCATCGCTTCCCGCCCCGATGTGGGGTTATAAATCAACCTAGCCCGTTTCTTCATTCCCAACCACCCTATATGCAGTTTGTCCTGATTTCGCCAGTCTTCTTCATCCTGGAACAAGCTTATCCAGGAGTTGCGTGAACTGCTCCAGAAGCCAAACCGAGATCATGGGGCTTGGGAGCAGGGCTCCTTCCATATACGCATACTGGCCATGGCTTTCCGCGAGCCGGGAGGGGATCACCTGATGGGTGAACACTCCTTCGCTGAGGAAAACCGGGATTACCCGGACCATCCGGTCCGGCGCTTTGGAAGACAGGCGATCCACCTTGCGGCGCACCTCTTCGGAGTCCGGCAAGAGCAGAGCCGTCTTGGCTTCTCCGTATCCCGCCATCGCCTGCAGGCGAGCGGCCAGCTTGCGGATCATCCGGCGGTAGCGGCGCTCGAGCCGCGGATCCGAGCTTCCATGAGCGACGAGCAGGAGAGCTTCCTTCGTCGGGTCCGCCTGCTGCTCTTCTATTTTAGCATAGATGATTTGAGCGAGGATAGCATCCTCTTCCAGCGGCTGCCCCATATGCACCCTCGACCGCAGCGCAAGGGACGGGATCCTCTCCCGGGCATAGGATGAATCGGCCGCAGCCGAAATCTCGGCTTCCGCTTCCTCTTCCTCCAGCGAGTCCGGGACGAACCGCACCCCGAAGGCCTGAGCAATCTCCTCCACATGGCTGCTGCCTGAGGAAACAAACAACGGAAGGACGAGAAGGTCGGTTACCCCCTGCGCTTCCAGCTCGCGAACGCCGTCCTGAATCAGGCGGCCTTCCACTTGCTCGAGAAAACAGCAAGAAACCGGCGTTCCTTCGGGAAAAGGAACCCCGGCCACCGCTGTATCGACGAGCCTCACCCATTCGGAATCACGAGACCCGTGGCTGACAATGAGTACTCCATAAGTAGACATCTGAATCGCCGGCTTACCGATCGAGCCGTTCCAGTGCCATTTTGTACCCGTCATTGCCGTAGTTGAGGCAGCGTTTCACGCGGGAGATGGTTGCAGTGCTGGCGCCGGTCTCGGCTTCAATCTGGTTATAGGTATTGCCCTTGCGGAGCATGCGAGCGACTTCCAAGCGCTGAGCGAGGGACTGGATTTCATTCACCGTGCACAGGTCATCGAAAAAGACGTAGCATTCGTCCATATCCTTCAAAGTCAGAACGGCTTCGAACAGCTGGTCGATGGATTTGTCGTTGAGTTTTTTGAGCTGCATAGTGCGGTCTCCTTCATCGTGCGATACCTTATCTTTTCGATATGAAAAAGATAAATTCCTGCCGATTCGTTTTGAGTCTGTAAAATTTTTAAGCGTTAGCGCGCTAAATTGCACAAAAGCGGAAAAACTGGGGCATTCGTCCATACGAAACAAGTGCCTACCTCATAGATTATATACAAACACCCATAAAAGGAAAAGGGTTGTGGTTCAAGATGACTATACACCAATCGGGTTACTCCCGGCAACAAGCGGGAGCCCGCGCGGCAAACGCCCGCCCGGCTCCCTCGTATGCTCCGGCTCCTGCCCCCGCTCCTGCGGCAGCGCCGATCCAGGCCGGCGGCTATCCGGCCGCCCCCGGCCTCTGGGACGCTTCCGCCGCAAGCCGTGCCTTCCCCGGCGGCTTCTCGCTTCCGCCTGCCGGAACCGCCGGCATCCCCGGCTTTCCCGGCGGCAACCTCTTCGCGCCCGGCGGCTTCGCCGGAGCCCCGCCCGCCCTGCCAGGCGCAGCCCTTGGCGCCGGACGTCCTCCCGCCTTACCCGGCGCGGGCGGCGGGCTGTTCGGCGGTCGACCGCCGGCACTCCCCGGTGCCGCACCTGCCGGTGGCGGAGGAGGCGGCATTGGCAACCTCCTCTCCAACCTCCTCGGCGGTGGCGGAGGGGGAGGCGGAGCCGGTGGGGCCGCGGGCTTCCCTGGCGCCGCCGCAGGTGCTGGGGGTGCCGGCGCCCTTCCGGGCGGAATCGGCGGCATCCTCCAGAGCATGGGCGGTATCGAAGGGCTGATCGGCACCATCACCAAGGTGCAGAAGCTTGCCGGAACCGTGCAGCAGCTGGCGCCCGTGTTCAAGCTGTTCTCCAGCCTCGGCAAGTCCTCCTCTGGTGACGACGACGGCGACGGCCTCGCACCGGTGAAGCGACGCCGCCGCAAACGGCGCAAGAGCGGCGGCACCTCAAAGAAGAGACGCGGCACCTCCAAGAAAGGCCGCGCCAAAAAACGCAGCCCTCGGCGATAACCGGGGGCCCTCCCTCTACCGTGTCAAGCTCATGGAGTCTGCTTGACGCGGTAGAGGCTTTGTTCGTATTGGACAGGAATGTGACTTCCTGCCAGCTCGGCAGGGAGAGGCTTCCAGCTCCAGGAGGCTTTGTCGAAGAGAAGCCGGGTGTCTGCACCGGCAGTGCCGCTTTCCACAGAACTCCCGCCAGAACCCTCACCAATTTTCACGGCAAGCAATTGAGGGCCAAAGGGCTGGACCCTATACCCGTTGTTCCCTTCGCCCCCGCTGGGTAAAGGAGGCAGCACGCGATCCCGGAGCTTCTGACTCTTGGCAAGCGGGTCCCAATACCGATAGCGATCCGTGCCAACCGCCCCTTCTCCTTTTCGTTTCATCTCCTGCACGTACACGCCCTGTTCATCACCAGCCACCCAGCGAGTGTTTGGGGAGGTGATCGTAGCCCCGCCCTCCTGTTCAAACCAAGTCACAGGCGTTCCCTCCTGCATGCCTCTCCAGAAGATACCGGACCGAGTGATGTGCGGAAGTGCCGTTTGCGCGTTGTACAGTCCTTTTTCATACGTGTCGGTAAAAGCCCTTTCCCTGCTGATCTCTCGCCGTCCTTGCTCTGCATAGCGGATAACCTCAACCGGGAACTGATACTCCTCGCCTTCAAAATGCACATACCCCACGTAAAGACGATCCTTCGCCCGATCATAGGCGGTAAAGGAAGGCGTCACGCCCTCCATCGAGCTTAGGGGTTGAACGGCCTTTTTCCCTTCTTGTCGAGTGTCATATTCCAGTACGGCGTTGCCCTCTGTGAATAAGAAGCGATTCTGATCCAGCCAATGAATCGGACTTTTATCCACCGCATCGAAAAACATCAGCGGCTCCAAGATGCGCGGCGGCTGGCCTTTGCGTTCCAGGATCAAGGCGTACTCGAACCCCTTCGCATCGCCGTCTGCGGGCAGGAGGGGAACAAAACCTACGTAGGACGAACGGTCCGGCGAAAACGAAACCCGATCATAGAACCCGTCGAGCTTGCTCCAGGTGACGGCTTCTCCTTTTCCTGCCTCGGCCCAACGGGCTTCGGGTTTTCGAACCATCTCGATGATCGGCGGCCCAGACCGAGAGAGCGAGCTCCCCGATTCTCCAAAAAGATTGGTTAGGGTAATCCTGCTTGATTTTTCGTTCATGGGAAGAGTGACTCGCAAACGGAATTCATCCAGCCACTCGTGACCTTCCCCCTCGATACGAACCTCCTTCTTCCGGATGGGCTCTGAAAAGGTGATCACCGCAGTGGTTTGCGTTGGAGAGAGAAGAATTTGATAAAAAGGCATTTTATTGCTCAGCAGCGCCAGCCCATCCGTTTCCATTGCCAGAGGATTAGGAGGGGTTAACGTAATGGGGGGAAGATCACCCATTTCCAGAACAACGGGTTTCTGCAGCTTTGGAAGCTCCCATCGGAACTCGAACTTTGAATAATCGGGATTGGGGAGCGTGAGCTCGAGCGGCACTCCATCCACCCGAATATACGAGAGAAGCTGCTTCAGATCCTCCTCAGGCATCGGCTTTACCTTGATGAAGCCGTAGGGCACCCCCAGATTGACCGCATAGCTTCGAGACTCCCATGGAAGGTTCCCCGCTTCAAATTCTACAATGCGCCACGAAGAAGAGTCATCCCGCTGATAAAAAGAGACTTCCGTCACCATATCCCGAAAGCTTGGGATCATCGCCGCCGTAGTGGATGGTTGGACGGTAGGGCTCGCGGACGCTCCAATGGTTGATGAATGCGGAGGCGACTCCACCGTTGCAGCCGATGTGGCCGATGGAACGGCATTCGTTCCTTCCCGCCCATCACAAGCCGTTAACCCCCAGACCGCCAGCCCTAGCAAAACGGCAACCGCCATCCCCCTCCACCAGCGTTTCTTCCTGATTCCAATCCTCTCTTCCACCGCCGCACCCTCTTTATCCGGTTTTCTCCGCAGGTTTCATTCTTCGTGTTCTTCGCTGACACTTTTTCCAACATATGCTACCAAGAAGACGTGATTCGAAGTGTGTTGGTTGCATAAGAAAAAAGCCCCCCGGCGATAACCAGGGGCCCTCCCTCTACCTACGTCAAGCTCATGAAGTCCGCTTAACGCGGTAGAGGCTTTGTTCATATTGGACAGGAATGTGGCTTCCCGCCAGCTCGGCGGGGAGAGGCTTCCAGCTCCATGTGGATTTATCGAAGAGAAGCCGGGTGTCTGCACCGGCAGTGCCGTTTTCCACGGAACTCCCACCAGAACCCTCGCCCATTTTCACCGCAAGCAATTGAGGGCCAAATGGCTGGACCTTATACCCGTTGTTCCCTTCGCCCCCGCTGGGTAAAGGAGGCAGTACCCGATCTTGGAGCTTCTGGCTCTTGGCAAGCGGGTCCCAATACCGATAGCGATCCGTGCCAACCGCCCCTTCTCCTTCTTGTTTCATCTCTTGTAGGTATACACCCTGTTCATCGCCGGCCACCCAGCGGGTGTTTAGGGAAGTGATCGAAGCTCCGTCCTCCTGTTCGAACCAAGTCACGGGCGTTCCCTCCTGCATGCCTCTCCAGAAGATCCCGGACGGAGTGATGTGCGGCAATGCTGATTGCGCGTTGTACTTCCCTTTTTCATAAGTGTGAGTAAAGGCCCTCTCCCTGCTGATCTCTCGCCGTCCTTGCTCCGCATAGCGGGTAACGTCAATTGGAAACTGCTGCGCCTCGCTATTAAAATGCACATACCCCACATAAAGACGATCCTTCACCCGGTCATAGGCGGTAAAGGAAGGCGACACGCCCTCCATCAAGCTTAGGGGTTGAACGGCCTTCCTCCCTTTTTGTCGAGTGTCATATTCTAGAACGGCGTCGCCATTCGTGAACAAGAAGCGGTTCTGATCCAGCCAATCAATTGGATCGTTGTCCAGCGGATCGAAAGATACCACCGGCTCTAGAATGCGCGGCGGCTGGCCTCTGCGTTCCAGGATCAAAGCGTATCTGGAGTCCTTCGCATCTGTATCCACCGACTGGAGGGGAACAAAGCCTACGTAGGACGAGCGGTCTGGTGAAAACGAAATCCGATCATAGAACCCGTCGAGCATGCTCCAACTGATGCCCCCTTCTTTTCCTGCCTCGGCCCAATAGGCTTCCGGCTTCTGAATCACCTCGACTATTTGGAGACCCGGCAAACGCACTCCCTGGTTCATGGTTGCTGATCGATAGGAGAGTGTCACTCGGCCTGATTTTTCGTTCCGGGGCAGAGTGATTTGCAGACGACGTTCACCCAACCACTTGTGGTCCCCCCTTCCTTCCATGCTCAGCTCCTCCCTGCGAATCGGCTCCGAAAAGGTGAGCACCGTCGTCTTAATCGTTGAAGGCAGCAGAATTTGATAATAAGGCGCAGCACTCCGCAGCAGCACTGGCCCATCTGTTTCCATAGTGAACGGATGGGGTGGAGTTAGCGTAATGGCGGGAAAATCACCGATCTCCAAAACCGCTGGCTCTTGCAGCCTTGGAAGCTCCCAGCGGAACTCGAACTTATCATAATCGGGGTTGGAGAGCGTGAGCTCAAGCGGCTCTCCATCCACCCGAATATACGGAAGAAGCTGCTTCAGATCCTCCTCAGGCATCGACTTGAACTTGATGAAGCCGTAAGGCACCCCCAGATTGACCGCATAGCTCTGAGACTCCCTTGGAAATCCCCCCGCTTCAAAGCCCACAATGGGCCACGCAGAAGAGTCATCCTGCTGAAAAAAGGAGACTTCCTCCACCAAATCCCGAAAGCTCGGGATCATCGGCACTGTTTCGGATGGTTGGACGGTGGGACCCGCGGACGCTCCCGGGTTTGGCGAAGGCAACCCGACCGTTGCGGCCGATATGGCCGATGGAGCTGCTTTCTTTCCTTCCCGCCCATCACAAGCCGTTAACCCCCAGACCGCCAGGCCTAGCAAAACGGTAACCGCCATTCCCACCCACCAGCGTTTCTTCCTGATTCGGATCCCTTCTTCCACCGCCGCACCCTCTTTATCCAGTTGTTCTCCACAGGTCTCGTTCATCGAGTTCCTCGCTTATACTCTTTCCAAAATATGCTATCAAGAAGACGTGAATCGAAGCGAGTTGGTTGCATAAGAAAAAAGCCGCCGCATGTCGCGGCGACTCTCATATGCGTGATTTAGATACAGCGCGATGGACTTCCTCAGGAGCCCGACGAAACGGGAACCGTTCCGTAGTACTCCTCCAGGGTGATGCCCTTCTCGCCGATCTCCTTGGAGATCTCTTCGCCTACGTAGCGAAGATGCCAGGCCTCGTAGGTGTAACCGGTGATGGCTTCCTTGCCTTCCGGGTAGCGGATGATGAACCCGTACTCCGTCGCATGGGCGGCCAGCCATTCTGCTTCCGGGGTATCTGCGAAGCCGGGCTCGGCGGCAAACTTGCCGTCACTGCCGGATACGTCGATGGCGAGGCCGGTCTCATGCTCGCTGTGGCCCGGGACGGCGCTGTAGGTCTTCGCCTTTTCCTCGCCGTCCTTCTCCACATAGCGGTTAAACACTGCCGTTTGTGTCGCATGGGAGCGATAGGCCGATACTCCAGCCAGGTAGATGCCGTCTTGCTTGGCAGCGGCGAACAGCTTTTCGAGGGCGGCGGCCGCTTCCTTGCGCATCATGCGCTTCTCGATCTTTTCCTTGAACAGAAAGGGAACGTCCGGGTAGACGAGGTCATCCGGCGAATAGTCGTCCGGCAAAGCATACTCCTTGTTAACGAGCACTGCGGTACTGGCCGGATCGGTGATGACAGGACGCACTTCCGGAGAAGGGGAGGCCGCTACGATGGAGGTCGAAGTCGGCTCTCCGCTCGTCGAAGAGGCGGATGGAGTTGCCTCCTCCTTGTCACAGCCCACCAGAAGGGAAGCAACCAGCATCGAGGACAGGAGGGCGGCGGACAGTTGCTTTTTACGCAGGTTCATCTTAGGGATCTCCTTTGGAATGGACGTCATCGACAGGAAAAGACCGCCCGGAGGCCGGACGGTCTTGCAGTCGAACGGTCTGGATTGCGTCTGGCTCCGCCGCTAAGAGACTGCGACGAAAGGAGCTCCTTAATCCCGGGAGAACCCGAGCAGACGGAGCACATACAGGAACAGGTTGATGAAGTCAAGGTACAGGTTCAGCACGGCGAACGGAATCATTTCCTCTTCGAGGCCATGCTTGTAATGCGAGATATCATACAGGATGTAGCCGGAGAAAATCAGCGTGCCGCCGATGGCGATGCCGAGTCCAAGCGTGCCGCCGAAGCCGCCGGTGAACAATCCGATGACGCTAAAGCCGATCAGGGTGATAACCCCCATGACGAGGAAGCCGCCCAAGAAGCTGAAGTCCCGCTTGGAATAGTAGGCGTATGCGGTCAGGCCGCCGAAGATCAGCGCCGTGATCAGGAACGCGGTGTTCACGAGCGAGAACCCGCCTTGGGCCGAATAATGCGCGACCGTCGGGTACAGGGTAATACCGCTGATTAGCGCAAAGCTGAACACGAACGGATACCCGATTGCTTTCTTGCGGCGACGAACGAAGAACGCCGAGATGATCATCACGAACTCGACGACCACGAGCGGAATGAACAGGATGGTTGGAATAAACATTCCCACCAGGGTGCCGAGGAACGACACCAGGATCGAAAGCGTAAACATTTTCAGGAGCTTATGGAAGGATGAGTTGTATTCCCTCTCATAGCCGATTGATTGCTGTTGTTCGAAATCCAAACGAATTCCCACCTTTTCCCCTATTTTGGATGCGAGAGGCTCGCAAATCGTAAAGCTAGTATAGCATTCCTCTACGTGAAAAGCACGGTTTGGTTTCCATTTTCGGCAAAAAGCCGGAATCGCTTAAAAAAGCGGACCCTCCCAGGTCCGCTCTCTTCGGCATGCCCTTTTGGGGCTGCCGCTTATTCTTCTGATGCTTCAACAGCCTCCGCAGCCTCGATTGCCGCGATCCCTGCGAGCGCCTTTGCGGCGATGTCGCTTCGGTGATGCGCTCCTTCGAAGCGAATGCGCGCTACGGCGGCGTATGCACGGTCTCGCGCTTCGGCGATGTCGGCTCCGCGGCCGACAACACCGAGCACGCGGCCGCCTGCGGTCGCGACGGACTCGCCGTCAGGCGCCAGCGCGGTCCCGGCATGGAAGACGAGGGCGTCCCATTCGGCATCCTCGATGCCGGTGATGGTGCGGCCCTTCGGGTAGCTGCCGGGGTAGCCCTCGGAGGCGAGGATGACGCAGACAGCGGCCGAATCGCTCCAGCGAATATCCGATTCGTCCAGTCGGCCTTCGGCCACGGCGAGCAGGATGTCGAGCAGATCGGATTCCAGCCGGGGCAGAATCACCTGCGTCTCCGGGTCGCCGAAGCGGGCGTTGAACTCGATGGTCTTCGGCCCGTCCGAGGTCAGCATGAGACCTGCGAAGAGAACGCCCTGGAAGGGCCGCCCTTCCTCAACGAGCGCATCCGCCGTCGGCTGAACGATGGTGCGGATCGCTTCCTCGATGATAGCCGGATCGATGTGAGGCAGCGGCGAGTAGGTCCCCATGCCGCCCGTATTCGGCCCCTTGTCTTCGTCGAAGACCGGCTTGTGATCCTGCGAAGGCTCCATGACACGAACGGTTCGGCCGTCTACGAAGGCAAGCAGCGACATCTCCTGGCCTTCAAGGAACTCCTCGATGACCACTTTCTCGCCCGAAGCGCCGAACGCTTTGGTTACCATGATGCTGGCAAGGGCGGCTTCGGCTTCCTCTGCCGTATGAGCGACGATCACCCCTTTGCCTGCGGCGAGCCCGTCTGCCTTGATGACAATCGGCAAGGGACGCGTCTTCAGGTAGGCGAGTGCTTCATCATGTGAAGTGAAGGTCTCATAGGCCGCAGTGGGAATCTGATACTTGCGCAGCAGCTCCTTCATGAAGGCTTTGCTGCCTTCGATCTCGGCGGCGTTCTTTCGCGGACCAAATACCTTCAGCCCTTCGGCCTCCAGGTGATCGACGATGCCAGCAGCGAGCGGATCGTCCGGTCCGATGACGACGAAGTCGATGCTCTTCTCCTTGGCAAACGCGGCAATGCCGGCAAAATCCATCTCTTCAATCGGCACGCATTCCGCCAGTGCAGCGATGCCTCCATTGCCCGGTGCGCAGTAGAGCTTCTCCACGCGCGGACTCTGGGCGATGGCCCACGTGATTGCATGCTCCCGGCCTCCCCGGCCGACGATCAATACCTTCATGCTTCTTCCTCCCGTGCTCCGGTCTATCAACTTTGTTGGATCATGCCCGCATCTTGTTCATGCGGATCGATGAGGGAGCCCTTGGAACCAAACCAGACCCCAAAGACCCTCTCTGACCTGATTAATGCTTGAAGTGGCGAATGCCCGTGGCGATCATGGCGATGCCGTATTCGTTGGCCACCTTGATGGAATCCTCGTCGCGGATGGAGCCGCCCGGATGGATGACAGCGGTGATCCCCGCCTTCGCCGCTAGCTCCAACGTGTCACTCATCGGGAAGAACGCATCCGACGCCATCACCGAGCCGCTCGCTTTCTCTCCCGCTTGCTCGATGGCGATGCGGGCTGAACCGACGCGGTTCATCTGCCCTGCGCCGACGCCCACCGTCATGTCGCTGTTCGCGAGCACGATGGCGTTCGACTTGACGTGTTTCACGACCTTCCATGCGAAGAGCAGCTGCTTCAGCTCTTCCTCGGTCGGCTTGCGGTCCGTCACAACCTTGATATCCTCATCCGTCAGACGGCGCTTGTCCGTCTCCTGTACGAGCGCTCCTCCCTGAATAGACGTGACTGCAAGCTCTGGCCCTTGCTCGGCCAGCGCGATATCCAGCTTCAGGAGGCGGATGTTCTTCTTCGCCTTCAGGATGGCGAGCGCTTCGTCCGTGAAGTCCGGGGCGATGACGATCTCCAGGAAGATGCTGTGCATCTTCTCAGCCGTCTCCTTGCCTACCGTGCGGTTGGCAGCGACGATGCCTCCAAAGATGGAGACCGGATCGGCGTCATACGCCTTGGTGTATGCCTCGTCGATGGTCTCGCCGATGCCGACGCCGCACGGGTTCATATGCTTGACAGCGACCACCGCCGGCTCCGTGAACTCTGCGAGGAGCTGCAGGGCTGCGTTGGCGTCATTGATGTTGTTGTAAGACAGCTCCTTGCCGTGGAGCTGTTCGGCCTGTGCAAGCGTGCCTGCACCCCCGAGAGCCTTGCGGTAGAAGGCCGCTTGCTGGTGCGGGTTTTCTCCGTAGCGAAGCTCCTGAGCCTTTTCGTAGGTAACGGTAAAGGTTTCGGGGAACGCTTCGCCCGTCGTCTTACGGGTCAAATAGTCTGCGATGAGGGAATCGTAGTGGGCGGTGTGGCGGAACACCTTCGCGGCAAGGCGCTTGCGGGTAGCCAGCTCGGTATCGCCCGAGGCATGGATCTCCTCCAGCACCTGCGCGTAGTCCGAGGCGTCGACGATCACCGTCACGTCTGCGTGGTTCTTGGCTGCGGAGCGAAGCATGGTCGGACCGCCGATGTCGATATTCTCCACCGCATCCTCGTAAGTCGCATCCGGCTTGGCGATGGTCGCCGCGAACGGATAGAGATTGACCGCAACGAGATCGATGTAGCCGATGCCGTTCTCCTCCATTTGCGCCCGATGCTTCTCGCTCGCGCGAACGGCGAGCAGCCCTCCGTGCACGGCGGGGTGCAGCGTTTTGACCCGTCCGTCCATGATCTCGGGAAATCCGGTGACGTCCGAGATTCCGGTAACGGGAATCCCATTGTCCTTCAGCAACTGATAGGTGCCCCCCGTGGAGATGATCTCCACGCCCAGTCCAGCAAGCTCTTGGGCAAAGGGAAGAATTCCGGTTTTGTCGGACACGCTGATCAGCGCGCGTTTGATAGCCACAGCAGCAACCTCCTCAAGATGGGTAAAGGTGATGGATGGAACAAGGAAAAGCAAAACCTCACTTGCGCAAGCGAACCTTGCGCCCGTCGAGCTCGACGCGGCCTTCACTGAGAAGGCGGATCGCCTCGGGGTACAGCTCATGCTCGACCGCATGAATGCGGGCGGCGAGCGTCTCTTCGGTGTCGTCGTCCAGCACCTCGACGGCACGCTGGAGCAGCACCGGGCCGGTGTCGAGCCCGGCGTCGACGAAATGCACGGTCACGCCAGTCACTTTGACGCCGTACTCGATCGCTTGGCGTACCCCATCCACGCCGGGGAACGACGGAAGCAGCGAGGGGTGGATGTTGACGATCCGTCCCGCGAAGGGCGTGAGCAAGGTCGAGGTCACGAGCCGCATATACCCGGCGAGCACGATGAGATCGACCTCAAGCTCCGTCAGCCGCGCGACAATCTCGGCTTCGTAGGCCTCGCGGGAAGCATAGTCGCGCGGGCGGAAGGCAAACACCGGCACGCCGGCGCGCTCTGCCCGGTCGACCACGGCCGCCTGCGGCTTGTCCGTGACGAGCAGGACGAGCTGGGCAGCCGGGATGCGGCCTTCGGCGACGGCATCGGTCAGCGCCTGAAAGTTGCTGCCGCTGCCGGAAGCGAAGACGGCGACGCGGGTCGGGCGCTTCATCGGGCCGCCCCCGTGTAGTGCACCACAGATTCGCCGGCAACGGCGCGGCCGATGCGATAGGGCTTCTCGCCATGGGCGCGAGCGAGCTGTTCCACCCGCTCCGCATCTTCAGGAGCGACGGCGAGCACCATGCCGATTCCCATGTTGAAGGTGCGGAACAGGTCATCTTCGCTCAGATTGCCCTTGGACTTCATAAGAGTGAACAGCGGATGCACCGGCCAACTGCCGAGCTCGATCTCGACGCCGACGCCTTCGGGCAGCATGCGCGGGATGTTCTCGGTGAAGCCGCCGCCGGTGATGTGGGCCATCCCCTTCACAGCCACCTCTTCGAGAATGCCGAGGATCGGCTTCACATAGAGGTGCGTCGGCTCCAGCAGGGCATCGCCCAGCGTGCGGTCGGGTTGGCCGTTCTTTTCTGCCTCGCGGGTAAGCTCTTTCAGCTCCGCGATGGATGTAAGCGGCTGGTCGAGCGTGAGCCCGGCTTCTTCGAGAAGCAGGCGCCGCACGAGCGAGTAGCCGTTGCTGTGCACGCCGCTCGAAGCGAGGCCGATCAGCACGTCGCCCGGACGGATCGCCTGGCCGTCGATGATCTTCTTGCGGTCGACGATCCCGACCGCGAAGCCGGCGATGTCATAATCCTCTGCGCTGTACATACCGGGCATTTCAGCGGTCTCTCCGCCGATCAGCGAGCAGCCGGAGCGCACGCAGCCTTCGGCGATCCCGGCGACGATCGCCTCGATCTTTTCCGGTACGACCTTACCGCAAGCGAGGTAGTCGAGAAAGAACAGCGGCTCAGCGCCTTGTACGACAATGTCGTTCACGCACATGGCCACGGCGTCGATGCCGATGGTGTCGTGCTTGTCCATGGCGAAGGCCAGCATCAGCTTCGTGCCGACGCCGTCCGTCCCGGATACGAGGACCGGTTCCTCATACTTGTCCTTGTTCAGCCCGAACAGGGCTCCAAAGCCGCCAAGTCCGGCCAGCACCTCCGGGCGCATCGAGCGCTTTACGTGCTTTTTCATGCGCTCCACGGCTTCATTGCCGGCGGCGATGTCGACTCCTGCCTTTTTGTATGCGTCAGACACAGGGTTCACTCCTTCGAATGGATACGAGATACGGGGAACGGATCAAATCTTATCGAAAAACGGGCTATCTGCAGCAGGTACCGCTACGAAATGCTGACGCGCAGCAGATACGGAATGCTGATGCATATACAGATGCAAATGCGGTGTATACGCGATAAAACGAATCACCCTGCTGAGAATTCCTCAATCAACAGCCGCAGCTGTCCGCATCGGGCGGAACGCTCGTCGGGTAGTCGTTGTCGAAGCAGCCGGTGCACATGCCGCGGTTGTATTCTCCAACAGGCCGTCCGATGGCGGCGAGCAAGCCTTCCTTGGAGAGGAAGTAGAGCGAATCCGCATCGATGGCACGGCGAATTTCTTCGACGGTATGGCTGGACGCGATCAGGTCGCGGCGGCTTGGCGTATCGATGCCATAGAAGCACGGATTCGCGTAAGGCGGCGAGCTGATGCGCACGTGCACCTCTTTCGCTCCGGCGTCGCGGAGCATTTTGACGATGCGGAGGCTCGTCGTGCCGCGCACGATCGAATCATCGATCATGACGACGCGCTTGCCCTCGACCACCTTGCGGACTGCACTCAGCTTCATCTTCACACCGCGCTCGCGCAGCTCCTGGCTCGGCTGGATGAAGGTACGGCCGGTGTAGCGGTTTTTGATCATCCCGAGTTCGTACGGGATGCCGGTCTGTTCGGCGAAGCCGATGGCCGCCGAGGTGCTGGAGTCCGGTACGCCAGTGACCACGTCGGCATCGACGAACGCCTCCATGGCGAGCTGCATGCCCATCCGCTTGCGGGCAGCGTGCAGGTTGATGCCGTCCAGGTCACTGTCCGGACGAGAGAAGTAGATGTATTCCATGGAGCAGATCGCACGCCGCTCAAGAGGAGCGATACGATCCGTGCGCATGCCGCCGTCCTGGTCGAACACGAGCAGCTCGCCCGGTTCGATGTCGCGGATGTACTCCGCGCCGATCGTCTCGAACGCGCAGGTCTCGGAGGCGAACACATACGCCTCGTCGAGCTTGCCCATCGCGAGCGGCCGCAGGCCGTGCGGGTCGCGGGCCACAACGAGCTTGTCGTTGACCATGATGAGGAAGGCGTAGCCGCCCTTTACCTTTTGCAGGGCAGGCTTAACGGCCTCCTCCATCGCGATACCCCGGGCTCTTGCGATCAGATGGACGAGCACCTCGGTGTCGCTCGTCGTCTGGAAGACGGAGCCCGCCTCCTCCAGTTCGTCGCGAATTTCATCCGCATTGACGATGTTGCCGTTGGTAGCAATCGCGATGTGACCGTGCCGGAACCGGAAATGGAGCGGCTGGGCATTCGCGATCAGGCTCGCCCCCGATGTAGAGTAGCGCACGTGTCCGATCGCGGTGGAGCCCTTCAGCATCTCCATGTGCTCGTTGGTGAACACTTCCTTGACGAGCCCCATGCCCTTGTGGATGAAGAACTCGCTGCCATCCACAGTCGTGCAGATGCCGGCGCTCTCTTCGCCTCGGTGCTGGAGGGCGTGCAGGCCGTAAAAGGACAGGGCCGACGCTTCGGGATGGCCGAACACGCCGAATACCCCGCACTCCTCCTTCAGCTTGTCGAACGAGCCGTCCATTCCCTCGTTGTAATAGTCCCCGCACCAGTGCGGCACATAGAGGGAATGGCCCGCTGGTTCCCTTCCTGCCGGACGGCCTGCCATCAAGCGTTCATCCGGCATGGGATCGCGTCCTTCCAAACGGTTTTCAGTCCACCCACCGGGCGTTCGATCGCGGCGACGCCATTGACGGCGACCGTCAATTCCGTTCCGCCTACCGTGCCGATGGCCGTTACTGGAACATCGCGATCCTGGATGAGGCGGATCAGCTCATCCGCTTGCTCCGGCTTTACGCTGAGCAGGATGCGGGATTGCGTTTCGCTGAACAGCGCGTGGTCCGCACGCAGAGAGGTCGCGAGCTCCACCTTCGCACCAACGCCTGCGCCGAAGCAGCTTTCCGCAAGAGCGACCGCAAGACCGCCTTCGGCGAGGTCATGCGCCGATGCAACCAAACCCGCGCGAATGGCGGCAAGTACCGTTTCCTGCAAGCGTTTCTCGGTGACGAGGTCGAGCACAGGCGGACGGCCCTCCGTCTTGTCGAACAGGACCTTCTGAAGCTCGCTGCCGCCGAATTCAGCCTGGGTTTCGCCGAGCAGCAGGATAACATCCCCCTCTGCCGCAAAAGACTGAGTCGTGATGTGGTCGAGATCCTCCACCAGGCCGACCATACCGACAACCGGTGTCGGGTAGATCGCGCCCTTGGCGTTCTCGTTGTAGAGGCTGACATTCCCGCCGATCACGGGCGTGTTCAGGAAGCGGCAGGCTTCGGCCATGCCGTCGACGGCCTTTTCCAATTGCCAGAAGATTTCCGGCTTCTCCGGGCTTCCGAAGTTCAGATTGTCCGTCACCGCGAGCGGCAGAGCGCCGGAGCAGACCAGATTCCGTGCTGCTTCTGCTACGGCAATGCGTCCGCCCACCTCGGGATCGAGGTACACATAGCGGCTGTTGCAGTCCGTGGTCATGGCGAGCGCCTTGCGCGTTCCGGGAACACCGACAACCGCAGCATCCGAGCCGGGCTGTACGAAGGTCGAGGTCCGCACCATGTAATCGTATTGCGAGTAAACCCATTCTTTACTGGCTATGGAGGGAGAGCCGAGGAGGCTTTCCAGAACGGCATTCAGGTCTTCATACTCAGTAAAAGCCGCCGAGTCGACGGCACCGCCAAGCTCGTAGTAAGCCGGAACGGAGGAAGGCTTGTGGTAGACCGGACACTCGTCAACGAGCGCACGAACCGGCATGTCGCCGACCACTTCTCCGTGGTGGATGAGACGCAAGCGGCCGTCATCGGTCACGCGGCCGACCTTGTGGCAATCGAGGCCCCAGCGTGTGAATATCGCTCTTGCCTGTTCTTCATGCTCGGGCTTGACGACAAAGAGCATCCGCTCCTGCGACTCGGAAAGCATCATTTCGTAAGCGGTCATGCCGTTCTCGCGCTGCGGTACCTGATCAAGGTTCAGCTCCATGCCGTTCCCCGCCTTACTCGCCATCTCCGAACTGGAGCAGGTGAGGCCGGCGGCGCCCATGTCCTGAATGCCGACGACGATGCCCGACGCGATTAGCTCCAGGCACGCTTCCATGACGAGCTTTTCCATGAACGGGTCGCCGACCTGGACAGCGGAACGCTTCGCTTCCGTCTCCGCCGTGATCTCCTCCGAGGCGAAGGTCGCTCCGTGAATGCCGTCGCGGCCGGTAGCCGGTCCGACGTAGAACACCGGGTTGCCAATGCCGCTCGCCACCCCGCGCTGAATTTGATCGTGGTCGATGAGGCCGACGCACATGGCGTTGACGAGCGGGTTGCCTTCGTAGCTCTCGTCGAAGGTTACTTCGCCGCCTACGGTCGGAATGCCGATGCAGTTGCCATAGCCGGCGATCCCGGAGACGACGTGCTCGAAGAGATATTTGACGCGGGCAGACTCCAGCTTGCCGAAGCGAAGCGAATTGAGCAAGGCCACCGGACGGGCGCCCATCGAGAAGATGTCGCGGATGATACCACCCACTCCCGTAGCGGCGCCTTGGTACGGCTCTACTGCGGACGGATGGTTGTGACTTTCGATCTTGAACACGACAGCCTGGTTGTCGCCGATGTCCACGATGCCGGCTCCTTCGCCCGGTCCCATGAGCACCTTTTCACCCGTGGTCGGGAAGCGGCGGAGCAGAGGCTTCGAGTTCTTGTACGCGCAGTGCTCGGACCACATGACGCTGAACACGCCGATCTCTACGTAGTTAGGTTTGCGTCCCATAAAGCCGCAAATTTTCTCATATTCCTCGTCGGTGACGCCGAATTGACGGTATACCTTTTGCTCGGCGATCTGTTCGGCCGTCGGCTCCTTAGCGGTTAACTGCTGCGCCATTTGTTTCCCTCCATGCATTCAAGATCGACTCAAACATCCCCGCACCGTCTCCCGATCCGAGCCTCACGTGCACCGCACGCTCCGGGTGGGGCATCATGCCGAGCACGTTGCCTTCCTTGTTGATGATCCCGGCGATGTCATTAAGAGAGCCGTTCGGATTCTCGCCTGCATAGCGGAACACGATACGGTTCTCCCGCGTAAGCTCCGCCAGCGTCTCCTCGTCGCAGTAGTAGTTGCCTTCTCCGTGGGCGATCGGGATGTCGATCACCTGTCCCTCTTGATAGGAGCCCGTAAAAGCCGTTCCCGCGTTCTCGACTCGGAGAAGAGCAGAGTGACAGCGGAATTTGAGCGACTGGTTGCGAAGCAATGCTCCGGGCAGCAGTCCGGCTTCGGTAAGAATCTGGAAGCCGTTGCAGATGCCAAGGACGTATCCTCCACGGGCAGCGAAGGCTTGCAGGGCCGTCATGACGGGAGCAAAGCGGGCGATGGCGCCGCAGCGCAGGTAATCTCCGTACGAAAAGCCCCCAGGGACGAGAATCGCATCAAAACGAGACAGGTCCGTCTCGGTATGCCAAACGTATTCGACCGTTTGATCAATCGTATCTCCTACTGCTTTGTAGCAGTCGATGTCGCAGTTCGATCCCGGAAAGACAAGAACTCCGAAATGCATGTGGTTACCCCTCTCTTGAAGCTTGTTCTTGAGCTTGCGTCAGACTTGCCATCAGCCTGCCCTTCCTTACACCAGTTCAAATCGGAAATCTTCGACGACCGTATTGGCGAGCAGCTTCTCGCACATGGCGCGGAGTCTTTCTTCGGCTTCCGCACGGTCGTTCGTGTCGAGCTCCAGTTCCATGTATTTGCCAATGCGAACCTTGCCGACCTCTTCAAAGCCCATGGAGTGAAGAGCTCCTTGCACAGCGTTGCCCTGCGGATCGAGGACGCTTTCTTTGATCGTCACGTAGACGGTCGCTTTCATAACGGTTGGCCTCCTTCATATATGAACCCATTGAGGTTTCTTCTGACTTTGAAAAAGCACGCTTTACCTGTTCATGCTCCCAGCGACTCCCAGCGAAAAGTTGATCTCGCTTTTACACGAGTGCCTCCGAGGCCGGGGCGGTCAATCGGCGGAAAATCTCCTTGTAGCGCTGCGAAGTTCCCTCCACAACCTCCTGGGGCAGCGGGTCCGGCTCGCTGTTCTTGTCCCAGCCGCTGTCGGCCAGGTACGTGCGAACCGGCTCCTTGTCCATGCTGTCGATCTCGATATCGAGCGCATAGCTTCTCTCGTCCCAGAAGCGGGAGGAATCCGGCGTGAGCAGCTCGTCGATCAGGATGATCTCTCCGTCCAAAATGCCAAACTCGAACTTCGTATCCGCGAGAATGATGCCGCGTCCGGCGCAATAGTCGTGCGCATATTGGTAGAGGCGCACGCTCTTCTCCTCCAGCTCGGCTGCAAGCTCCGTCCCGACCAGCTCGGTGAGGCGGTCGATGGTGATGTCCTCGTCGTGGCCGATGTCGTTCTTCGCGGCCGGTGTGAAGAGCGGATGCTCCAGGCGGCCGTTCTTGCGCTTGCCGGAGCCCAGCTCATGTCCGTTCACCTGCCCGCTGTCGCGGTACTGCCGCCAGCCGCCGCCCGTCAGATACCCGCGCACAACGCACTCGATGTCGATGCGCTCTGCCTTCTTCGCGACCATGATCCGCCCGCGCAGCTTGTCCGGCTCGGTTACGAGGTCGCCCAGGCGATCTACATCGGTGTGCACGACATGGTTGTTCTGAAACACCGTCGTCTGATCGAACCAGAAGGCGGACAGTTCATTGAGCACGCGCCCCTTGTCCGGTACGCCCGGCCGAAGGACATAATCGAAAGCAGAGATGCGGTCGGTTACGACGATAAGATAGTGATCTCCGAGGTCGTAGAGCTCCCGAACCTTCCCCTTGTGAACGAGCGGAGCCCGAACGAGTCCTTCGGACGTGTACAGCGGGCTGGCGGCAATCGACATCTTTTCTTCTCCTCCTGAGCCTCGGCCGGCGCTCGGGGAGGAATCCCCGTGGAAACGGAGCAGCAGCTTCGGCTGCCCCTTTTCCTAAGAGGATACTCCTGCTTCCCCTAAACGCGAGACCGGGCGGTTCTGCTTCTTGCGGTTGGCAGAGCATGGTGCGCAGCCGACCTTCTATTCCAAGCCGAGACGGGCAAACACCGTGTCCACATGCTTGAGGTGCCAGGACGGATCGAAGCAATCCGCCAGTTCCTCCGGCGTCAGATGATCGGTGATCTCCGGCGACTCCTCCAGGATTTGGCGGAACGAGCGCTGCTCTTCCCAGGCGCGCATCGCGCGGGGTTGAACGGTGTCATAGGCTTGCTCGCGGCTCATGCCCTTGTCGATCAGCTTGGTGAGCACCCGGCCCGAGAACGGCAGCCCAAAGGTCCGTTCCATGTTCCGTTTCATATTTTCAGGATACACGTTCAGGTTCTTGATGATGTTCCCAAGGCGCGACAGCATGTAATCGAGCAGAATCGTCGAATCCGGCAAAATGATCCGTTCCACCGAGGAGTGCGAGATATCGCGCTCATGCCAGAGCGGCACGTTCTCGTAAGCGGAGAGCATGTGGCCGCGGATGACGCGGGCGAGACCCGAGATGCTTTCGCAGCCGATCGGATTACGCTTGTGCGGCATGGCGGACGATCCCTTTTGCCCCTGGGAGAACGGCTCCTCGACTTCGCGGAACTCGCTCTTTTGCAAGCCGCGGATTTCGGTGGCGAACTTGTCGAGCGAGGTGGCGATCAGGGCCAGCGTACTCAGGTAGTCCGCGTGACGGTCGCGCTGAAGCGTCTGGGTCGAGATCGGTGCGGCAGTCGTGCCGAGCTTGCCGCACACATACTGCTCGATCGAGGGATCGATGTTGGCGTAAGTGCCGACGGCGCCGGACATTTTGCCGAATTGAACACCATCGGCTGCCCGTTGGAAGCGGTCGTAGTTGCGCTTCATCTCTTCATGCCAGAGCGCCAGCTTGAGGCCGAAGGTCGTCGGCTCGGCATGCACGCCGTGGGTTCTTCCCATCATCGGAACGGACTTGTACTTCATCGCCTGCTCGCGCAAAATGGCGATGAACCCGCGAAGGGCTTCGTCCAACAGGTCGTTTGCCTGCTTCAGCAGGTACCCGAGCGCCGTATCCACCACGTCCGTGGAAGTCAGGCCATAATGAACCCACTTCCGTTCCGGTCCAACCTTCTCAGAAACCGCACGGGTGAAAGCGATGACGTCATGCTTCGTCTCCTGCTCGATTTCATAGATGCGCTCGATGTCAAAGCTGGCATTTTGCCGAAGTGCTGCTACGTCCTCCTTCGGGATGACGCCGAGCTCTGCCCACGCTTCGCAAGCAAGCAGCTCCACCTCGAGCCAAGCCTTGAATTTGTTTTCTTCCGTCCACACTGCGCCCATAGCAGGCCTTGTATACCGTTCGATCATGGTTGGATAGACTCCCCTTTGGTTTCATACTGGTTAATGAGTTGTTGCCGGATCCTCTTCGATGAGAATCAACGGGAAACTTCTTATGATTATGGTTGACGTAAGCAAGATAAGAAATAAGGATGTCCCATATCGTTATTTGGCTTCTTGGGCCGCATTTGATGCAAATAGCGATATCTCTAATCCCTATTTTGGACATATCTCTGTTCGTAAAGAGCTCCCAGCCAATTAGCGATATCCCATATCGTTATTTGGCTTCTTTGAGCCACATTTGATGCAAATAGCGATATCTCATATCGTTAATAGCCGCCCCCTACTCCCTCCAAATCCCGGACTGCTCTACCCATTGAAGTGCACGCTCGGGATCATCAGTGAGCAGGGTGATGTGCCCCATCTTGCGTCCCGGCTTGGCTTCCGCCTTGCCGTAAAGATGAAGCTTCACGGCAAGGCCGTCCTCCTCCCGCTCCTCGCGGGCGAGCCAGGCCAGAGCGGGCTCAACATGCTCGCCGAGCAGGTTCACCATGACGGCAGGCGTGACGAGCTCGGTGCTGCCGAGCGGCAAGCCGCAAATGGCGCGCAGGTGCTGTTCGAACTGCGAGGTGCGGCAGGCTTCGATCGTGTGATGGCCGGAGTTGTGCGGACGCGGCGCGAGCTCGTTCACGAACAGCTCCCCTTCCGGCGTCAGGAACATCTCCACCGCAAGCAGGCCGATCGCGCCCAAGCCTTCGACCAGGCGGGCCGCCAGCTCCTCCGCCCGCTTGGCGATCTCTGGCGAGATGCGGGCCGGAGCGATGGAGAGGTGCAGGATATTCCGGCGGTGAAGGTTCTCCGCCGGAGGGAAGGTCCGCACCTCACCCTGCGTGCTGCGGGACGCGAT
Organism: Gorillibacterium sp. CAU 1737; assembly: GCF_039888655.1. Lineage (NCBI taxonomy): Bacteria > Bacillati > Bacillota > Bacilli > Caryophanales > Paenibacillaceae > Gorillibacterium > Gorillibacterium sp. CAU 1737. Next base: position 88,375 of record NZ_JBDQQO010000005.1, on the reverse strand, counting down.
GACCGACAGCTCCCGCTCGAAGCAGATGAACTTCTCCAGCACCAGCTCGGTTCCGGCAGCCGCCAGCTCAAGGTACGCGTCATCCGCCTCTTCCGCGCGGCGAATGACGCGCTGGCCTTTGCCGTCATAGCCGCCGGTCGCCGTTTTGAGCACGACGGGCAAGCCAAAACGGCGGATTGCCTCATGCACATCCGCCTCACTTGTCACTTCCGCATAAGGGGCAACCGGCACGCCCGCGGCTTCAATCGCCTGCTTCTCCCGAAGCCGATGCTGCGTCGTATGCAAAAGCGCATGCCCCTGCGGGACATAGGAATCCTTCGCCAGCATCTCGGCGATCCCGGCATCGACATTCTCAAACTCGTACGTGATGACATCGGATAGACGGGCGAGCTCCTGGGCCGCCTCGGCATCGTCGTATCGGGCGACAAGCTGCTGATCCGCCGTTTGCCCCATCGGGCCGTCCTCGGTCGGATCGAGGGTCACAAAGCGGTAGCCCATCGCGCGTCCCGCAATAGCCAGCATGCGGCCAAGCTGCCCGCCGCCTAGAACCCCAATCGTGCTCCCCGGCAGGATGCGCGGAGCCTCCGCCTGATTCTGGGCGAGCTTACTTCTGCCACACTCCGCATCCGTTCTCGTCTGATTCTGGGCGAGCTCGCTTCCGCTGCAGCCTCTATCCGCCTTCGCCGTGCCCAGCGTGAGCCCGTTTCCTCCGAGCTCTATCCCTATCCCCGTCTCCTTCGTCATCACTGGTTGTCCTCCTCGCCCAGGCGGTCGCTTGATTCCAGCACCGACTGCTTGATCGCTTCGCGCCGTTCGCTCACCCGCTTGCGGACCTCAAGGTCGGACGCCCCGATGATCTGCGCGGCAAGCAGTCCCGCGTTTACCGCACCAGCGGTGCCGATGGCCACGGTAGCAACCGGGATGCCACCCGGCATCTGCACGATCGACAACAGCGAATCCAGCCCGTTCAGGGTGGAGGTCTTCACCGGCACGCCGATGACCGGCAGCACCGTCTTCGCCGCTACCATGCCCGGCAGATGCGCCGCGCCTCCGGCACCTGCGATGATGACGGCGAGACCCCGCTCTTCCGCCGTTTCGGCGTACTCGAACATGAGGTCCGGGGTGCGGTGCGCCGATACAACCTTTTTCTCGTAAGGGACCTGAAGCTCGTCCAGAACGCGGCAAGCCTCCTTCAAGGTGGACCAATCCGATTGACTGCCCATGATGACTCCGACACGTGCCGACATGTGCGCTAGCTCCCCTTTCTTTTCCAACAAAAAAGTCCAGCCCGGGGACATGCTTCCCCGAAAGCCGGACGAGAAAGAGCACCTGGCCTCCGAACGAAAGCGGCCCATCCCTACCTAAGGTCTGCTTCCATATCAAAAAGCCCAAGCGGTGTTCTTCCTCGTAGTCCAAAAATTTACGGTCTTTGGGTAGAGACTTTCGGGCCATATCCCCGATATTATACGAGATTTATTCTATCATCATTCAATGGCGGCGACATGCGCCAGCGAGTATCGTTCGTACCAGAGCAACCCTTGCCGACTGCTCTTGCCCGTCTTTCATAAGGAAAGCCGAGAGACAGCCGAACCGAACAGCCAGGAAAAAGCTGCCGCGTCAGGTTACCTTGTTCGTTTGCCCCTCTATCTTACCAGCCCTTTGCCGAATGTGTCAACGAAAGACGAACATTGGAAGCATTCACATTCGTAAAGTTCGTATTTTAGCTACTTTTGATGCAAAAAATCTGCTTTTCTCCTGCACAGCGTTTTCGAATCACATCAACTGAGCAGTGCGTGTCATCGTATACCTCGTCAAGCCGCACTTCGTCGAGCTATAATAGAAGAAACCATCATGAACCCGGAGGAGATTTCGTTGAAGATTGTTGTAATGGACGGGTACGCTTTGAATCCCGGAGATTTAAGCTGGGACGGGCTCTCCCGCTTGGGGGAGCTCACGGTTTATGACCGTCTGCCGCAAGAAAAGGTTATCCAACGGGCAGCCGATGCCGAGATTCTCTTGACCAATAAAGTCGCATTCCCCGCCTCGCGCCTGGAGCAGTTGCCGAAGCTGCGCTACATTGGGGTACTGGCAACCGGGTATGACATCATCGATACAGCCGCCGCGAAGGAACGCGGAATTACGGTCACCAATGTTCCTTCCTACAGCACCGACTCCGTCGCCCAGCTCGTCTTCTCCCTTTTGCTCGATCTGGTAAACCGGGTCGCACTTCATGACTCGGCTGTAAAGGCAGGAGAATGGACCTCCAGTCCCGATTTCAGCTTCACGCGCTCCCCTCTTACTGAGCTCGCGGGCAAAACCATCGGGCTGGTCGGGTACGGCAACACTGGCCGCAAGGTGGCCGAGATCGCTCGTGCCTTCGGCATGAAGGTACTCGCTTCAACGAGCGGCCGCCGGGCTTATCCCGCCGAGGAAGGCATCTCCTTCGTTCCGCTTGAGCAGGTGCTGGCGGACTCGGATATCGTGTCGCTCCATTGTCCGCTGACCCCGGACACGAAAGGGCTTATCAACCGGGAACGCATCGCACTCATGAAGCCGAGTGCCATCCTTCTCAACACCTCTAGAGGCCCGGTGGTCGTCGAAGAGGATCTGGCCGAAGCGCTGAACAGCGGCCGCCTGCGCGGAGCAGGTGTGGATGTGCTCTCCTCGGAGCCGCCGCGTGCCGATAATCCGCTGCTTGCAGCGAAGAATTGCGTGATCACCCCGCATATTGCTTGGGCCACTCAGGAGGCGCGGACTCGGCTCATGGCCGTCGCTACAGCCAACGTGGAGGCTTTCCTGCAAGGAGCTTCTGTGAATGTGGTGAACAAGTAGTGATGGACTCCTGCGTACGGACAGGCGCCCAATTGAAAGAGACCGGCTTCGGGTACACGCTTTCCTTAATCGGCGGCAAATACAAGATGGTCATTCTCTATTGGCTCGCCGAAACCAAAGTGATGCGGTTTAATGAGCTGCAGCGTTCGATCGGCTCCATTTCCTTTAAAACGTTGAGCGTGATGCTCAAAGAGATGGAGGCGGACGGCCTCGTGGATCGCAAGGAAATTCCCCAGATCCCGCCAAAGGTGGAGTACTCCTTAACGGAGCGCGGACAGTCGCTTATGCCGGTGCTCGACATGATGTGCCATTGGGGAGAGCAGAACCGGACTTCCGTCTTGGAGGAACAAGAGGAGTCCCCAAGCATCCGTATCGGCTAAAGCAGTCGCGCAGATCTAGCAAAAGCGCCTCCACGCCCACCGTTCAGGTGAGAGGGGAGGCGCTTTTTTACACAATCCGGGCGAATCGGACGAATCAGGAAAGAGTCCCTTCGCTTGCCCGTTCCTTCAAAAAGGAAAGATAGTCCCGGGTACTCTGTTCCAGCCAGAGGGTAGATGCTTCCATCTCGTTCTCGGCCCCATACAAGGCGTAGAACGACCGATAATCCGCACCGCAATAGAGAAAGGTCGTGGCAAAGGGAGAGAGAATCTCCTCAAGCGGCCGGCGATAACGCCCTGTTGTTTGGTATTCCTCCTCACTACTCCCGGCTGAAACCGCCAATGCCGTGATGCGGTTTTTCAGCTTGTCTCCCTTTGATCCGTATGCCCATCCGTAGAGGAAAACCTCGTCCAGCCATTGCTTGAGAAGAGGCGGGCTGCTGAACCAATAGATCGGAAATTGCAAAACAAGCGTTCCATGCGCCTCGATCAGCGCTTGCTCGCGGGCCACGTCCAAAACCCCATCCGGATAAGCCTCATATAAGTCATGGACCGTTACGTGATCGGGATCTTTTCGAAGCTCTTCTACCCACCTTTTGTTGATGACGGATTTCTCCATATGGGGATGTGCGACAATCACCAGTGTTTTCATGAGAATGCCTCCTTCTGCTCATTTGGCTTCCTTCCCAGTATAGAGAGGAGTCCACCTCTGCAAAAGTATGCACTTTTGGTTCACCTACTTACGAAAAGGTGAGTAACCCCCGCTGGTTCTCCTACCAGTAGGAATAGAAAAGAAGACCCGCAAGGGTGGCTCGCCGTTGCTGGGTCCTCTTCCTTATCGAAAACTCGCTCTGCACGGAATGCTCATTCAGCCTCGACGCTCGCACCGCTGAGTGATTCGTGAATCGCCTTCGCGGCTTTCTTGCCTGCGCCCATGGCGAGGATGACCGTCGCTGCACCGGTGACCGCGTCACCGCCGGCATAGACGCCCGCCTTGCTCGTCTCCATGGTCGATTCCTCGACCACGATTCCACCCCAGCGTTGGACGCTCAAGCCCGGCGTCGTCTGCCGGATGAGGGGGTTCGGGCTCTGCCCGATGGCGATGATCACCGTGTCGAGCTCCAGCACAAATTCGCTTCCCGCCTTCTCACGCGGGCTGCGGCGGCCGGAGGCATCGGGCTCGCCCAGCTCCATCTCCACGCATTCCATGCCCGTTACCCATACTCCGTCGCCGAGAATCCGCTTCGGATTGTTCAGCAGGCGGAAATGGATGCCTTCCTCCTGCGCGTGATGGATCTCCTCGGCGCGAGCCGGAAGCTCCTCCATCCCGCGGCGGTAGACGATGCTTACTTCCTCTGCACCGAGGCGAAGAGCCGTACGAGCGGCATCCATCGCCACGTTGCCGCCGCCGACTACGGCGACCCGCTTGCCTGTCTTCACCGGTGTCGGGTTGCGCGGGTACTCATAGGCGCGCATCAGGTTCACTCGCGTCAGGAACTCGTTGGCGGAGTATACCCCGTTCAGGTTCTCGCCCTCAATGCCCATGAAGCGGGGAAGCCCCGCACCGCTGCCGACGAAGACGGCCTCGAAGCCTTCCTCGAACAGCTCATCCACCGTAATCGAGCGTCCCACCACGACGTTTTTGTGAATGGTGACGCCAAGCTCGGTGATCTTGGCAATCTCTTCTTCCACGAGCGACTTGGGCAGCCGGAATTCCGGGATGCCATAGGTGAGGACACCGCCTGCCGCATGCAGCGCTTCGAAGATCGTCACCTCGTAGCCGAGCTTCGCCAGATCGCCCGCGCAGGACAGGCCGGCCGGGCCTCCGCCGACCACCGCGATCTTGCGGCCGTTCGTCAGCGGCTTCTCGGCGCCCGCCAGTCCAGATTGAAGCGCGTAATCCGCCGCGAACCGCTCCAGGCGGCCGATGGCGACAGGCTCGCCCTTTTTGCCGCGAACGCAGACGCCCTCGCATTGACTCTCCTGCGGACAGACGCGCCCGCAAATCGCCGGCAGGCTGTTCTCGGTCGTGATCGTCCGGTAGGCAGCCTCGAAGTCACCCGCCGCAATCGCCTGGATAAAGCCAGGGATCGGCACCTCGACCGGACAGCCGTTCACACACGGCTTGTGGCGGCACTGCAAACAGCGCTCCGCCTCTTCCATCGCTTGGCTCGGGGTATACCCGAGCGCCACCTCTTCAAAATTGCGCGCCCGCAGAAGCGGAGGCTGCTCCGGCATGCGGACCTTCTCTTTGCTCAAGTTCGCCATGATGTTCAGCCCTCCCGCCCGATCAAGCAGATATGCTCTTCCATGTCCTTATACATTCCCTGACGCCGGATGCACTCGTCGAAATCCACCAGCAGTCCGTCGAAGTCCGGCCCGTCCACACAGGCGAACATCGTCTCCCCGCCCACTGTCACGCGACATCCGCCGCACATCCCGGTTCCATCGATCATGATCGGGTTAAGGGAAACCCCGGTCGGAATGCCCTTCTCCTTCGTAATGTCCACGACGGCTTTCATCATCGGAAGGGGCCCGATGCAGATCACTTCGTCGTATTCGCGTCCTTCTGCGAGAAGCTGCTTCAGCACATCGGTCACAAAGCCCTTCGTTCCAGCGCTTCCGTCGTTTGTCGCAAGCAGAACTTCCCCGGAAAAGGCGCGAAACTCCTCTTCCAGAATGATGAACGAGTGCGTGCGCCCGCCGAGAATGACATCCACCTCGGCGCCCAGCTCCTTCATCCTTCGAATCTGCGGATAAAGCGGCGCGGCTCCGACGCCTCCGCCGATGCCCAATACCCGTTTCTTCGGCTCAAGATCAACCGGACGCCCGAGCGGACCGGCGAAATCGGAAATGAAATCCCCTTCCTCTTTCTCCGCAAGCAGGCGGGTCGAATAGCCGACCACTTGATAGATGATCGTGACGCTTTCCTTCTCCCGGTCATAGTCGGCGATGGTGAGCGGAATCCGCTCGCCTCCTTCTTCAATCCGAACCATGACGAACTGGCCGGGCTCGCACTTGCGGGCCACAAACGGCGCATGAATCACCATGCGCTCAACGGTTTCGTGTAAACGATCTTTTTGCAGGATGCGGTACATGGCTCTTAACTCCTCCGGCTAACATGAATCCATTATATCGGGAGACGAATTGGCTGTGGGTGGAGAAAGTTGACTTTTTGATGAAGTTTGAACACGCTGTCATTTCAGAGCTGGCGCGAAAAAACTCGAATTTTGACAGATCATCAGACGAAAGCAAAGAGCCCCCTTCACTCTCCCAATGGGAAGGGAACTCCTCTCCTCCGTAAATCCGGGAGTAAATGAGAAGGTCACGGGGCGATCGCGTTATTGGCCCATACTCCTATCGACCGAAATCTGTTGCGTATTCTATTGGGAAATCACAGCAACAGTCGAACGGCTCTCACGAATGAGGGATTTGCGAGCCGTGAGTAGCATCAGCAGGGAAACGAGCAGGCTAGCCGCGGAGCCGATAAACATCCAAGGGCCTCCCAACAGATCCATGAAGAGTCCGACAAAAGCGGGACCAACCGTCTGGGCGATCGAAGAGAAGAAGTAATAGAGTCCGGTGTACAGCCCGATGCGCCCGGCTCCGGCAAAGCTAACCACGAGCGGGTACGAATGAATGTTGACCAACGCCCAGAAGACTCCTCCCACCAGCAGCACGATGCGAATCACCATTAAATCCTGAATCCAAAAGAGGGAGAGGAACAGCACCGACAACCCGCAGATGCCCGTTGTAATCAGGCTGACCCGCCCGAAGCGTTTGGCGAGAAAGCCGCTCGGTACGGCGAAGAGGAGGAAGGCGAGGCTGAAAAAGCCGATGGTGAACGTGGCGTCTCCCGCCACTAAGCCGAGCGACTCTACCCCATACGTGGTGAATTGAGCTTCCACGCCGCTGTAGCCAACGAACCAGAAGAAGATCGCGAGCAAGATGAATAGAGCCGAGCGATTCTTGTCCACCAAAACATGGCGCAAGCCGCTGATTACGCCGCGAGGGCCGGAGGCTTCTTCTGCGAGCTCATCGGAGGAAGCTGCGATTCCAGGGGAATCCGCTTGTTTTTCGGTCGATGCTTGTTCACCACTCGCCGTCGTTTTGTCCGTACGCCGAAAGAACGGCCGCAGAGCGAACACCAGAGCGGTTAGAGAAATCAACAGAATGGCGGCACCAATGGCAAAAGGCAGCGAGCGCTGCTCGTCGTAGAGCTTCGCCAGAACAAACAAGGTCAGGAGCGAGCCGATGCCCCCCATCAAGTTGATGATGCCATTCGCTTGGCTGCGCTTGTCCGGCGGCGTCAGGTCCGGCATGAGCGAAACCGTCGGAGCCCGAAACACGGTCATGGAGAGAAGAAAGCCGATGTCGATGACAATGAGCATGGCAAGGCTGGTGTAGGCCGGCATGAGGAGCATGAATACGGCGGCAAGCGGCATGCCGATCAGAAGAAAAGGAAGCCGCTGCCCGAAGCGGGTGTTCAACCGGTCGCTCCAGGCGGCGATGAGAGGGATGAGAAAAATGTTAGCGAGGTTATCGAGGCCCATGATCGAGCCCCGGATGGTCTTCGATTCAATGAATTCACCGAGCATAAGCGGCATGAATGAATTGTAGAGCTGCCAAACCACCGAGATGGCAAAGAAGCCGAGGCCAACTACGGCAATCCGCGAATAAGAGAAGCGCTTCATGTTTCACCTTCCTCTACCAAGGTTTTCAGTCGGGCCGGGTAGTTGGTGATGATGGCATCGACTCCGCAGGCGAGCATCCGCTTCATCGTCTCGACGTCGTCAACCGTATACGGGCGTATTTTCACCCCTGCTTGATGCGCGCCTTGGACAATCTCGGGGTATACGCTGTAGAAGATCGGATGCAGGCTGTCCGCCCCGATGAGTAACGCATAATTCCATGGCTCGTATAGCCCTTCGACATAGAGAATCGCCCGCTCAATCTCCGGAGCGAGTTCCACCAGCCTGACGAGGCTATAGTGATTGAAGGAGGAGAAGATGACCCGATCCTCCATGCCGAACTCGCGAACGAGTGCGACAGCCTTTTCCTCCATGCCTTCATAGAGGACAATGCCGTTCTTCAATTCGATGTTGAGCGACAGCCCCGTCGGCTGCAGGAAAGCCAGTACCTCACGCAGGTAAGGAATCGGCTGAAAGCCGTATTCCGGGCTATGTGCCGCCGCATTCAGCTCGCGCAATTGGGCTGCCGTATGCCCTACTACGAGTCCTTTCCCATTCGTGGTGCGTTCGAGCGTCTCGTCGTGCATGACCACGAGCTCTCCGTCCTTGGACATTTGAATGTCCAGCTCGATCCCGTCCGCTCCTTGTTCCACGGCCAGTCGAAAGGCCGCCATCGTATTCTCCGGCGCTTCTCCAGCCGCTCCCCGATGAGCAAAAATCTTCGTGCGTTCCATGCCAATCCTCTCCTTGAATGAACCCGATCTCTCCTCTTCAGTCTAGCCCCCGAATGTTCGGTGAATGTTACCGGAAAGAGCGGTTTGTATTTTCTTCCATACTACTACCAAAAGAGCCGTTTTTAAACTATGGAAACGGTCGAAGAAGTTGGAAGCACCGTAGGTGTCTGTAGCAACGATCTACAAGCTACTACCGGGAAATAAAAAAGCCATCCCAAAAGCGGAATGGCTCAGCTGAAGAATCAATATGAGAATCGGGAATGGCTTTGTCCAACTGTGTTGATAAAATGACGCAGTTCATTCAAGCTGGTATCGCTGCCTGATCGACGCTGTAACCTCCCTCACCGCAGGGTCGAAATGACCTTGACTGCGGGGAGCGTCTCCACGCCGTCCCGGTCAGCGACGGCGGCTTCGATCGGCCGCAGGCGGAGCCGCACCGCCTCCTTGGCCGGAGCCAAGGGGCGGACGAGCCGCACGAGCGGCTTATCCAGCGGGAGAAGGCCCGACGAGGTGACGACAAGGCGGACTTCTCCCGGATGAGCGGGGTCGGGCAGCAGATATGCCCGAACCCCCGGCGCGAGCGGGACGGCGTCCACCAAGGCGGAAGCCGGCCGATTCCAGCGGCTGCCCATGCCGATGGAGAGGCGGACGACCGCCGCCTTGGTGCGGCTGCCCGTGCCGGCGAGCGACAGCTCGTAGCCCGGCCGGGCGGGACGCAGGCTGCGCACGAGCCGGACCTGGCCCGCGGGCGCGGACAAGGACGCGGCCCGGCTGGCAGGTGCGCTCGGCACGGACGCGGTCGGCCTGCCCGCAAGCGAGGCAGGTGCGCTTGGCGAAACCGCCTGCTGAGCCTGCGCTGCAGACGGCGCGCCCGGGCTCGCCAGCGGAGCGCCGCTTGTCGCCTGCGCGATCCCCGCCGAGGCAGCAGCCCCGGCAGCGCCCTTGCCGCTCCGCAACGCCGCCATCCGGTCAGGCGATGCCTGCCCGGCTTCCTTCGGCCGGAACATCCCGGGCAGCGGCCGCGAGTCTCCAATTCGCCGCTCGTCTCCGAGCGCGCTCAGGATCGTCGCGGCCACGTCGCGGGTGCGGCCTCCGGTCAGACGGCGCTCCCCGGCAACCGTGCGGCCGGATGCGCCGAAGAAGACCGTGGCGGCCTGCTTGCCGCCGTGACTGTGCGTTCGGCTGCGATAGAGCGCCTTGCCGACCGCGGTCGTCCCGCCGCCGTGATCCGCCACGAACAGGACGAGCGTATCGTCCAACAGGCCGTTTCGGCTCAGGGCCTCATAGATCCGGCCGACCTTTTGATCCGCCTGCTCCAACGCTTGGTAGTAGCTGCGGGTAAACCAGCCTCGCGCATGCCCGGCATTGTCCACCTCATCGAGGACGAGGAAGACAAGAGACGTGTCCACTGCCTGACCGGATTCGATGTACCGCACCAACTGGTTGACCAGCGCGTCATCTTCTCCAGAGTAAACGGACACACCGGCCTCCGGCTCTATATGGCCATCGCGCAGGTGGCTCCAATGGGAGAAGAACGCGAGACGCCGTTCCGGGGCTAACTCTCGCAGGCGGGAAAAGACCGTCGGGTACCTACCGCCGTAATAAGCCTCGCCGCTTACCTGATTGGACACACCGTGCTTTCCATACTCCACCCCCGTCAGCATCGCTCCCCAGTTTGGCGAGGAGGAGGTGGGCTCAGACGAGTGCACCGTATAGCTGACAGCTCCTTTTTCGAGTAATGATCGAAGGTGGGGCAGCCGGAAACGCTCCCCGATTCGGCGGGAATGCGCCGTCAAGAGCGGATAATAGGGAGCATCCGGCGAAACGGCATTCCCTGCTCCGTCGAGTCCGATCACGATAACCCGCTTGTACGGATAGATCTGCAGCTTTTCAGCGATCTTACGCTCATCAGCAGCCCCCGCCGAGACCGCCAAATCTCCGATGGATACAAGTCCGTCCCCGTTCTTGTCTTCCGGAGACCGAGGATGCAAACGCACGCGAGCGTGGTCCGTCATCAAGCGCTGCATGCGAATGGGTTCCCCCTTCTGGAAGATCCTTGTGCCTTCCAGAATGATGTCACTCTCCCCGCTGCCGGACAGCGCTCGAAAATAAAGCTGCACCACTCGAGATGCCCGATACTCTCCTTGATGCTCCTTCGCCATTGGGGATTTTATCTCCGCAGCAAGCCGAAGCCTCCCGGGCTCGGATCGGACTGGCCCCGCTGCCCCTTCCGCACGCTCGAAGGCAAAAAAGCGGCGGTCGAACCACAGGTTGGTCTCCAGTCGATCTGCGCTCACTTCGGGCGTCGAGGTATAGAGATGAAGACTGAGCCGGAAGATACTTCCCGGCACGGCATGCTCTGCACCGATCAGGGAAACCCGTCCCGAGAACTCCCGTTTCGGCTCATTCCCCGGGGCAGCTGCAGCCAAAGCCTGATGTCCAGGCCAAACGATTCTTATAAGGGATCCAACCGCCCTCTTCCCGAGTCGGGTACCTCCACCATCCCAATAAGCCATTGCGATTAATCCAACTGCCGCCAGGACTGCCAAACCTGCAAGCAGTACCCTGTTCCACATGTTTCCCGGTCGCATGATCGTCATCCCCCCGTTTTCCCATTTTGTCCTGCGGGAGGAAAACGATGCATGCGGTTATTCCCAGATGGAGGCTTCCAATTCGTCCACGAGCGTCCGCAAACGGCCGGCAATCTTTCGATTGATCGTGCCGTCCTCGTACATCCGTTGTACGGCGTTGCGCTGCTCCTGAATCATACGGCGCTCCTCCTCCAAGTCCTCCGTTCCCGCGACTCCTGGAAGAAGACCTCCGGAAAGGCTGTGCCCAAGCCGCGCTCGGATCGCTTGGTAACGGGTTACCACATAGCTGGTCACCCGTTCACTCTCCTCGGTTTTGGCTTCCTGGATTTCGGCAATCGCCGCATCGAGCATGGCGAGGCGGACGCGAACATAGGCCTCCTCGACGAGGCAGGGTTTCCCCTCTGCATCCTTGCACTCTTTGTTGAGTTGAGCCGTCGGGTCGCCAAACCAGCCGGTAAACAGTCGACCCAGCTCCGAGAAGGACAGCTTCATTTCCGCATCGAAGCCTCTTGTCAGCATATACTCCAGCTTGTCCAAGCGCTCCACCAAGCTGTCATACGTAGGGGAGTCCAGCTCCTCGCGATGCCGCTCGAGCTCCCTCCGCTCTGCCTGAAGGCCAAGGCGGCGTATCTGCAGCAACTGCTTCACAAAACCGCCGTCCGGAAACGCCTCCTGCCACTGACCGGGCCGAAGCTGCATGAGCTTCTCTTGAATCGCTGCCATCTCGGGTGTCGGCGCTCCCTCCCCCGGCTTCTGCCGGGCCAAAGCGAGGAGCTTCCGCATGCCGATCTCCATGAGCCGTTTTTCTTCTCCATGCCCTTCCTCTTCCTCCGGCTCCTTACCCGCCAATAGCGGAAGCACGACACTCGCAAGAATGAGTGAAACAAGGATCACACCAGCCGCAAGGGCAAGAATGAGGTCACGTTCGGGGAACGCATCTCCTTTGTCCGTGAACAGCGGGATGGAAAAGGCACCTGCGAGCGTTACCGCTCCGCGCACTCCCGAGATCGAGGTGAGTGCAATACCCCGCAAGGTTACCTCTTCGTTCTTGTTGCGGCGTAGCCGTGCGTACCCAACAATCCACAGAAACCGAATGATGATCAGCATCGCGGTAATCAGCAAGACATACAGCGCCACCTGTCCATTGCTGATTGCTTCATTGTGATAGATGACCTTCATGACATCCGGAATCAACAATCCGAGAAGGAGGAACACCAGACCGTTCAGAATGAACAGCAGCACCGACCAGGTGCTGGCGGACACGATCTGCAGCTTGTAATCCGGGGAAGTGGCCCGATCCTTGCGCACCGCAAACATCACCCCGGCCGCTACGACGGCAAGGATCCCGGACACGCCCAACTCTTCTGCAACCAGATAAATGATAAAGGGCGTTACCAATTGCAGCAGCACGTGCATGGTGACGTCTTCCATCCCGAGGCGCCGAATCCACACACCGAGACGGATGATGAGCAATCCGACAAGCGAGCCCACCACCACGCCGCCCACGGCAATGACCACAAAGCTGAGCGCTGCTTTTGGCAGAGAAAAGGACCCGCTCACTGCAGCCGCAACCGCAAATTTGAACGCCACGAGGCCGGATGCGTCATTGATGAGTGATTCCCCTTCCAGAATACGGTGAATGCGGCGAGGAAGATGAACGCGCCCCGCCATCGAACTGACGGCTACTGCATCTGTTGGGGATAGGATGGCCGCAAGCGCGAAGGCGGCTGGCAGCGGGATGGAGGGAATGAGGGCATGAATCGCCCATCCGCCAACCAGGACAGTGAAGAATACCAAGCCCAAGGCGAGCAGCAAAATCGGCGCCCGAAGATGCCACAGCTCGTCCCGCGGCGTTCTCCGCCCATCGTTGAAGAGCAACGGCGCAATAAACAGCACAAAAAACAGCTCCGGCTCCAGCTCAATGTGAACGGCCATGGGAAGAAGAGCGAGCCCAACCCCAAGGCCAATCTGAATGAGCGGGACCGGAACCGATGGAGCGAAGCGTCCGATCAGATGAGACACCCCGATCAAGATAAGAAGGACCAATACGAGCAAGAACGTTTCCATGTAGGTACACCATCCTTTATGATCCTCGTAGTATACCCCGGAAGAACCTTCCTTCGCAAAATCGGACAAAAAAATCCCCAGCCCAAAGGGCCGGGGAACGATGCGGATGGTGCTCTCTTCTATTCAGGAAAGGCGTGTAATTAGCCTTGGCTGCCGATAAGGGCATAGCGCAGGACGATCAGCACAGCCAGAATCCACATGAGCCAGTGGACTTCATACTTCTTGCCGTCCTTCTTGCGAAGGTTGGCGAGGGAAGCAAGGATCACATACGACAGGATGCCGAAGGAGATCCCGTTTGCGATGTTGTAGGTGAACGGCATGAACGTAACCGTGAAGAAAGCCGGAATGCCGACCACGAGGTCTTGGAAATCGATGTCCTTGACTGCTTGCATCATCAGTACACCGACTACGATCAGAGCAGCTGCTGTAGCGCCGCCCGGGATGAGGGCTACAAGCGGGGCGAGGAAGAGAGCGAGCAGGAAGCAGACGCCGGTGGTGACAGCCGTCAGACCGGTGCGGCCGCCTTCGGCAATCCCGGCAGAGCTTTCTACGTAAGCGGTCGTGGTGCTCGTACCGAGCAGAGCGCCGCCGCTGACAGCGAAGGCGTCAACGAGCATTGCTTTGCCGATGCGCTTTTTGCCTTCTTCCGGGTTCTTCATGAGACCGGCACGGGTAGCCGTACCGACCAGTGTTCCGAAGGTATCGAACAGCTCGACGAAGGTGAAGGTGGCGATGATGGTGATCAAGCCGTCATCCAGAACACCTTTCCAATCGAACTTAGCAAAGTTCAGCTCTCTGAAGTCCGGTACCCATTGAGCTCCGGTCAGTGTGGCTGTATCAATCTGACCCATAAGGGCTGCGATGATCGTCGTTCCGAGGATACCGAAGAGGATGGCACCCTTCACTTCCAACACCATGAGCACGGTGATCAGGAGAAGACCGATCAGGGCGATTTGCACGGTCGGGTTCGACAGGCTGCCCATGTGAATGACGGATTCGGAGCCGCCGAGGTCGGTGAATTGGCCAGCCGTTACTTTAGCGAAGCCTTCCACACCGATCGTCATGATGCCGCTGTTTTTCAAGCCGATGATGGTGATGAACAAGCCGATCCCTACGGTGATTGCATTTTTCAGGCTATCAGGAATCGCAACGATGAGCAATTGACGGACTTTCGTAACCGTCAGCACGATGAAGATCAAACCGGAGATGAAGACAGCCGTGAGTCCGATTTCCGGTGTAATGGTTCCATTCGAAGTAAGGACAACAGTAGCAAAGTAGGCATTCAAGCCCATGCCCGGCGCAACGGCAACCGGAAAATTGACGAACAGGCCCATACAAGCGGTGAAGATACCGGCTGCGAGTGCGGTAGCCATAAAGACGGCATACCATTCAAGGCCTGCTCCACTAAGTATGTTCGGGTTAACGGCCAGGATGTAAGCCATCGTCATGAACGTCGTAATCCCCGCCATGATCTCGGTGCGGACGGTTGTTCCATTCGCTTTCAGCTTAAAGAATCTTTCCATTGTGGTGCTTGTCCCCCTTGGAATAAGTGGTAAAAACAACAAAAAAAGCTCAGGCTCTCGACCTGAGACCGCGAAAAGCAACGAGTAAACCGGTATGACCCTACCGGAATAAACTCCTTGCGAAGACCGGGCATGAACACGAGCGCCCGGTCATTCCGGAAAGATCGGCAACGGAGGAGGCTGACTTCGACGAACATCGACAGCGTCATCTCACGAAGATCTTTCCCTTTTCGTAGCCAGATCATTTACGGTGATCCGTAGAAACTCCCGGGCCTATTCCCGAGATTATACGAAAGAGCATTACAGGCTTATTGTAGGGGGGAGACCCTACACTGTCAAGATGAAAATCCGAACATTACCTACATATTGTGAAGTGATGTTCGGTTTTTCGTCACACCCCTCTTCCCTAATGCGGTTAATCGACGGCTTTTTCCTGTTGAAACGATTCTGAACCCGATTCCCATCTCTTGTAAATCTTGATAGAATTCGAGATATCGCAGCCGTCATGCTGCACGAACGGTTGCTTGGAGGTGTTCTTATGAAAGCGATTACGAACACGGTATTAGAGAATCTCGCCCAATCCTACAAGACATCTGCGGTACTACTGACTTATTTTAACGGCGGTTATGAGTGGTCGGATGGGATTTTGTACACGTTCCCCTTGGAGGGAAAAACCCGCATTTTGAAAGTGATGGAGTTCCCTGTGGAAAAATCAGGGGATGCCCGAGTTGCCCTCTCGGCTCGTTTGGATTTTGTCCGGTTTCTGGGGGAACGGGGAGTACCGATCGTCTTTCCCGAACCGACTCAGGACGGAAAGCTATATTCCGAATGCGTAGAGGACGACCGCTTGTATATCGCTTATTCCTATGACAAGCGAGAAGGAATTCCCATCTACGAGGCTCCATTCGAAAATCGTCCTGCGTTATTCGAACAATGGGGCGAGGCGATGGGAAAGATGCACGCCACAGCGGAGCAGTATCCCTACTGGAATCAGATCCCCGAAGACCCGGAAGGGCGATTGCTCGGTTGGGAGCAGGAGTTGAACTCCTTTCACTCTTGGTGCAAGGACGAAGAAGTCAAAGCAGCCTGGAGGCAATTGAAGGAAAAGCTGGAGGTACTTCCGGTGGAGCGGTCGGGCTTCGGGTTCACACACAATGACCTGCACATCAGTAATTTGATCACGCAGGAGGGCAAGGTGACTGTGCTTGATTTCGATGTCTCGAATCCGCACTGGTTCGCATGCGATCTGGCCACTGCTCTCTACAGCTTGATCACCCATGCCGCCCACGGGAAGCTGGAGCATCCTCCAGAGGACGCCGAAATGCTAAAACAGAGCGTTCACTCCTTCCTCACAGGCTATTCCCGCATTCGACCGCAGGCTAGCTTCCCGCCGGAGCAGATCGAGCTTTTCCTGCACTATCGAAGACTGCTCCTCTTTACCGTGATGTACGACGAGATGGTGCGCAGCAATCCGGATCATCTTGCTGTGTGGCGTCAGCGCATTTTGGAGCAAGCACCTTTTCCAGACCTTGGCTTGTAGGGCCCTCGGTGAAGAACCGTGACTTTCTGCACGGGAAAAAGCCCGGCCATCCCTTATTCAGGGCTACCGGGCTTACTTGGCGATTGAGGTTCAATCCATCTTCCTTCTACTCAACTGGGAGCAGAAGCACGGAAAGAGAAATCCTCTGCTCCTCCCGCGGAAGCTGGAGCTTTCCTTTTGCCAGAAGGGCTTTGGCACTGTGCAGCAGGAAATAGCCATCCGCGGTGAACAAGTGCTGGTGAACAAACCGAAGCATCTTATGCAGGTGTTTGGGGGTACGACCCAGATCGTATTGAGCGAATCGGGCTCTCCACTCCTCCATCCGCGCTTGGTGCTGTTCCCGGACACGAAGCCCTAAATTCAACAGCTCCCTGCGAAGCTCGCGCGTCTTGATGTGGACAATCGCCAGCTCGAATTCGCCCGCATCCGTGCGCTTGAGAAATCCCATTTCGGCAAGGTAAGCGTAATCCTCAGCAGACAAGTGACGCCCCGCAGTGAAGGCTTCGAGCAGGTCCAGATCGCGGCTCACGTTACGAACGAACCCTTCCGTCTCCCGGTCGGGCGATGACCACTCGGAGCTGACAAACCAGAGAATCGATCGGTCGTTCCCATTCCAGCACGGGCCGCTCCACCGATTCATGCCTTCCGCGTAGGTAAGCTTCACCTCAGTCGCCTTCTGAACCGTGGCATAAGGGAGGAAGTAGCCCCCGTCCGGCCGCAGCACAGCCGCTTCTTCGAAGGGAACCGGATGATTAGCGGCTTTCTCTCCCGAGCACGCAGCGACGTAGAAGAAGAGGGCCCACATCAAGAAGTTGCGGTCTTCGTCCGGATAGGCGAGATCGGCATGCTCGAGCAGTCCGCTCGCTTCAAGCTCGTCAAACAAGTCGTTCGCCAGCGGTCCGACGACCGCCTCATACATGGCGTTATGGAGCTGATTGGCCTCGTCTGAGGGCTCGTCAATAAGGAAATTAACCCGATAACGCGCCCCCTCCCGAAGCAGGAAGCCGTATTCCTCCAGATACTCGACTTCCGACTCGACGAATACGGGAGAAACCCCCAGAGCATCGGCGATCTCGTTGATTGTTCGCGCCTTATGAAGCACGCTGTAGGCAATGTTCTGCGTCAATTTGCTGCGGAAGAAGTCAGAGGTGCCGCCTTTGGAGCCGACGGCTCCGGCGAGCCCCATCCGTTCGAATTGAATCGGCTCGCATTTCAACAGGCTTATATCGTTCATGGTCATGGCCTCCATTCCGTTCTTTAGCTCCCGCTTGGCCTCTCGCAGATGCCACTTTACCGTTCCGAGAGGAAGGTGAAGCTGCTCCGCGATCTCGGCCTGCTTCAGCCCGGCATAGTAATGCATCAACAGCACCTGTCGCTGGGTTTTCGCTAGATAGGCAATCCGCGTGTGCAGGTCATTGCGCGTTTCGCGGTCCACGAACTGCTCCTCCACTCGCGGATCATCGGCCGGCAAGTCCTCCGCGATCCCTGAGATCGGCCCGGCACCGGCCCGTGATCGTCCGCGATAATAGTTGGCGAGGGCATGATGGGCAATCGTCCAGACGAATCGATCCGGGTCGCGGATGTCCTCCTTTTGCAGGAAGGTTCGATACACGCGCAAGCAGATGTCCTGAGCCAAGTCTTCGGCATCCTGCTCCGAGCGAGTGCGGCTGCGGGTATAGGCATAGATGGGTTTGGCATAATCGGCGGCGAGCCGGCCGGCTCTCGCCTGCTTGGTTTCTAGCATGATGGGTCCCTCCAGAAGCGCTTCTGCTTACATAGACACCGGACCATCCAAAAAGGATGGGAATTCGCGAGAAAAAATTTGCTTAAAAGCCAGATCGAGATTTGCGCAGCGATTTGATTAACAATCCAAGAAGGCGTGATAAAAATGATAAGAGGGATTTCATTCCAGATTCCGAATGAATACGGAAGTTACCTTAAAGAAATTTTACAACCTATTGATGTTACTCTGTTCGATTGGTACACCGGTGGTGAAGAATCATACACCACCATAAATCAGCGACAAGAACCACTTTTTCCAAATGAAGTATTTGGTTTAGACGGAGCTGATCTAGGTGCAACCATTGAAAACAAAAACCAGTACTTAATCTTTGTGAATCTCAGAGCTTTTCCTAAAGGGAAATGCGTTGTGGACGTTGTAACGTACGAAGAATTTTTGAAGAGTGATTGCGAACTCGTCCTTTTGGTTATCGATTCTTCTTATGTCACCATCTACTGCAAGGATAAAGACCAACTTGACGATCTTTATAAGAATGCATTCAACAAGGAGTACGAGTACATCGATTACATAACTGATGATAATGATTTCAGAACGAAACTATCCGTATGGTAATACCACATGTCATTCGAAAAGAACAGCAAAAAGACGTGCCATTCCGCACGTCTTTTTTTCAGATGGCCTTAAGCTAAATTCCACGCTGATTGCGCAGCTCGACAATTGTTCCTTCCGGCGCTTTCAGTTTGCACAGCTGGCCATTTTCGACCGTATAGATTCGCTTCCCGTTCTTTAGGAGAAAGAGGGAATCATCGAAATCAAGGGTTCGTAAGGCCTTCTCCAGATCTTCCACCCAGATGCAAAAGTGAACCAGCCCTTCGGTTTCGGTGCCGCCTACCGGAGTCAACTCGCCTTTCCCGGTCTGCAACTCGATGTGAAATCCGTCTAACGTCAACCAGGTGTTATAGCTTCTGCCATGGAAGCCCGGGGTTTCTTGAACCAATTGAAAGCCCAGCTTCTGATAAAAGGCCAAAGATGCCTCGTATTGATTGGTTTGAATGCAGATATGATGAACAAAAGCTTCCATTCGCGTCTCCTTAAAGTCCATGCTCATATGTTTAAAGTCTCGTACAAGTATAAACGTTTGGAACGATCATTCCTATCCGTCCATCATAGAAAATCGGATATGGATTTATTTCCTAAAGTAAGGTAATCTATACTAGCTTACCTAGTTCCTTACCACGAAAGGGGATGTTTTATTATGGCAAATACTTATAAGGTGATTTTTTCTTAAAACCGAATAACAGGCATACTCATAAAAAGCGGGGAAACGCCCGTTTTATTTGGTATGCCAGCCAAAGTAACCTTTCGTGAATATTGCTGTTTGCGGGATACGATGAAGGTCGTATCTAGTTGTGTCCGAATGCCGCGCGACAGCAGCTTCTTATGAGGCTGCTTGTCCGCGGCATTTTTGCGTCCAAAAAAACAACAGGATGAGGAGCTAACCAAAAGCATGATTGATTTGAAAACCTATGGCTACAAAGAAATAGAAGCCGTTCCAAACGGGTTAATACCCGGTAGAATTACAGAACTTCAGCGGGATCGGTTCACGGTCATCACCGAGCAAGGCGAGGTAACCGCTGTGCTCAAAGGTGCATTCTATCACAGCGTAGAATCACGGGAAGACTTTCCGTGTGTCGGTGATTTTGTCCTGCTGCGCTACAACGAGAGCGGAGATTCGCTCATTGTCACGGTATTGCCCCGCCGCTCCAAGTTTTCTCGCGCGGATTACGCAGGCCATGCCACGGGCTATGCCAAAACCATTTTGGAACAGGTCGTCGCGACCAACTTTGACTATGTGTTTATCGTTTCCTCTCTGAATTGGGATTTCAAGATCAACCGCATCATGCGTTATCTGACCCAAGCTAGGCAGAGCGGCGGCCAGCCGGTCATCATTCTGACCAAGGCGGATCTCGTAGAAGATTTCAATATCCCGCTCGCCGAAGTCAAACAAAGCACACCGGATGTGCCTGTTCACGCCGTATGCAGTCACACAGGCCTGGGGTTGAGCGAACTGGGTGCATACTTGATGCCAGGGAAGACGGTCGTCTTTCTCGGCATGTCTGGTGTCGGAAAATCATCTCTGCTCAATGCGTTGATGGAACAGGACGTCATGACGGTTAAGGGGATCCGAGAGGTTGACAGTCGGGGGCGACATACCACGACGCACCGTCAGCTGTTCATGCTCCCCTCCGGGGCGATGGTGATGGATACGCCAGGTATGCGAGAGCTTGGACTGTTTGATGCAGACGAAGGCATCCGGGCGGGCTTTGCCGATGTAGAGCAATGGGTTGCGCAATGCAGATTTAGCGATTGCCGCCATCAAGCCGAGCCGGGCTGTGCCGTTCTCGCTGCTCTTGCCGATGGTTCGTTACCTCGTGAACGGTGGGAGCGTTACGTTATCCAGCAGGGGGAGAACAACTTTGTCCATAACAAAACGAGCTATCTCATCGAAAAGAGAGCTCGAACCAAATCGATTGCCATGAAGAACAAACAAACGAAGAAAAACGGAGGATCCAATAAATGAATATCAAAATAGAAGCACTGATCTCTGCATTAAGCCAACTGTTTAAAACGAATATCGTCTCTGCCGATTACCAAACCGTACCGTTACATGGCGGGACTGTGGGAAGTGTATTCCTGGTAACGGGGACAGCCGAAACCGCTGATCGAAAGCCATTGCCCTACCGTGTTGTTCTAAAAGTCCAGACGAAATGGGAACGCTACGCCGATCCGAACTCATGGCGTCGGGAATATGATCTCTATGCATCTGACTTAGAGTCCACGTTCTTGGATGATCTCCGCTGGCCGACCTGTTATCACGCCGAAATGAACGAAGAGGAAACGGAATTCCACCTGTGGCTGGAATACGTAGATGGCGTATCCAGTTTAGCCTTAACCGGTGACATGTATGAACAGGCCGCGCTGGAATTAGGACGGTATCAAGGCAAGCTGTTTGCCGAGCAGCCACCCGTACTGCAGAGCCTGACCAACCTGAGCTATGCGGATCTCATGAAAAAGACGTATCTGCATTACCGGTCCTGGCCTCTCGTCTACAACTACATTCGCTCGGAGGATTGTGAAATCCCGAAGCACTTGCGGGACATGCTCATTGCCATTGACGAGAACTCGGACGAGATCTTCTCCCGCATTGAACAATTGCCCCTCGTGCTCTGCCACCGGGACTTCTGGGTGGCCAACCTGATCCATACGAGCGGAAAAATCGTTGTCCTCGACTGGGATACCAGCGGATGGGGCTACCTGGGTGAAGATCTAGCAAGCCTGATTGCGGATGAAACGGGTGTCGATCTCATGGTCGACTACTACCATCGCTGTGTTCCTGCGTATTACAAGGGATTTTCGGAATATGCGGATGTCCCTCCGGTCGAGGAGCATTGCGTCTACGAAATGATCCTGATTGTCTTCGGATATCGTCTTGTGGAGTCGTATCTCCACGCAGAGGACGAGGTCGAGAAGAAGAATGCCCTCCGAACTCTCCAACAAGTCTATGAAATGAAGAACAAGTAAAAAAGAACTCCGAAATCCCTGAAACGTTGGCGGGATTTCGGAGTTTCTTTTTCATCACTTGCCTAATAATACGCAACGACTTTACGAATTGGGCAACCCATCAATTGCTCTAAATATTCTGTGTGTTCGATTTTCAATTCGTCTTGAGGGTTCCGTATTTCAATTGAGAACCGTGAAAATCCAGCGTTCCACTTATAGTTGAGGTCATTTAATGATGTCGCTTTACTGCAGCATTCAGTAACCACGCTTAACTGATGAAAGGCCGTTTCGGAAGCCCGGTCCATTTGTTCACTCCACCATTCAAGATCAATCCGGTTTAAGCAAAAGGGGCAACAGATGCTCTCGAAATTCTCACCTTGATCGATAAAACGGACTTCATCCGTCAGCATGTACTTTGTTTCTTCGTTACTTACGTTGAGTTTTATCCATTCTTGTACCAAGCCTAAACTCGTTTCACTCGGGACAAACTCAGGGTCTTTGGGGATTACCTTCACTACCACATCTGACATAGTGGAGTTTCTCCTCTCAATGAATAATAGAGTGGCTGTGAATATAAAATTCCTCCTGATCACGTTTCGGAAGCATCATTTTAATGTTGTTGCCAACGAGATTCGAAATCTACTTACCGAACTTCGTAAAGGCTACCCATTAATGGACATTACCGTAGAATATTTAGACAAGGAACGAAAGAGATCGAACATATTCTACAAAGCTTCGCACAAAGCCGCAAGAAGGGTCATTGGTAAATAGCCACCCAGTCGATAATGAAAGGTGGTGATAACAATGCCAAGCATCTCCTTCATTCTTGGATGCATCTTTACTATTCTGGTTTATGGGACATACATGCTGATTCAAAAATCAAGAAACAAGTAGGGAGAATACAATAAGGAGGTAGGATTCATGAAGAACATACCACATCAGAGTAATGACGAAGATGACTGGTATATGCAAACTAGAGATTCAAAAGGTTATCGAACACTTGCTGTAAACGAAATTATCATAGATGAAAGTTACGAACGTAAGCTAAAACTTTATGTGGAATGCATTCGTAAAAAAAGTATTGCTCCGCTTGAAGCTTTGTCTTTATTTATACCAGAATTCCATTTCTGTACAACTGGTTCTAGAGTCTTCCGTTTAGATGATGTATTTCAAGGTGGCATAGTCTATTGTGCCTTCGACAACAAGAAGCCGCTTTATGTTGGTCAAACATATATGTTAAGGAACAGGTTAATTTACCATCATCAGATATATAGCTTAATTCATGAAGAACAAGTTGTGGTAAAAGGATTCTTTGTCCCCTTTGACATTGACCGAATGATTTTCGAATTATACCTAATTAATTCATTAAAACCAGCTTTGAATAAACAGATTCGCTTCTATTGATATCTATTAAAGCAGCCACTTGAATGCTTGTGGCTGTTCGGTACAGGTGTAAGATAAAATAAACTCTCCTTCGTGCTACTGTAGTGCCTACCCCTTTATTGAAATCCACCTTGTTCTAATGACTAGAAACCATCCCCCTACCTATCGATACAAAACAAAAAAGCCCTCCGCAGAAGGTAACAAGGTCATACAACATATTCTTTAAGAGCATTCCAATTGTTATAATAGACTGCTCTCAACCCTTCTCTCTGATGAACAACTGTGCTTCGTTTATCAAAAAATTCATCGATTGGGACACAAGCGAAGCTAGTATCTCTGAAATTATACCCAACTACAAAATGTAATGAATGTCTTCCCTTATTTTTTTCTTCATCATCATTAAATGCTTGAATTTTATATACCTGATAAGGCAGTATTGATTCATTATAGGCGTTATCAAATTCTAAATGTCTAACCAAGATATAAACCTTCTTATCACCTTTAATAGCTTGTATACTGTATTTAGGCAGGTCAGACGAAGTACGTGTAATTAAAAAGCCCTGTTCGATCAGCATTTGTGAAATCAATTGTTCACATTTTTTCTGATCATACCTGATCATACTCATCACATCCCTACAGCATTATTTTAATTGGGAACTGCATAAAAATGCATGTTTGCGCATTATTACTAGATGTTAATCATTCTATTTCCCTTAAAAAACGCTAATGTCGCAAAAGACCAATTTTGGGACATTATATTAATCTATAAAAAACTAAGTTGATTTTGATATCTATTCAATCTGATTGAATATTTATACATCCAATCCTTGAAATAATTTATTAAGTTCTTGTTCACTTACATCAGGGAATAATTTTTTTAAAACATTTTTCTGATTATTAATGAGCCATTTAGAAGAACCTAACCTTGAAGTAAATCTATTGAACGATTCAGTTATAAATGGTTTTGGATCAAAGGTTTGATCACGCTGGTTTTTTAAATTACTATCGATCCTTGGCAACAGATACGCCACCCCAAATAATACTCCCCATATTTCATCTACTGTACTCTCGATATTTCCAACTGTGCTTTCGACACTACTTGAATTATTGTCCGCATTATCTGCGCTAGAGTAAATATCATCTAACATACTAGTCATACTCTTATCAAAGTCGTGAAGACGTTGTACCATACCCGAGGTCTCCTTTAGTAGCAATTCTCTTGTCGTATGTAAGTTTTCCTCCAGCTCTCGTGTTGCATCCTTAAAACTATTCATAAACTTATTCTTTTCACTTTCCATAAATAATGAAAGAAGTTCATTAGGGTATAATGAACGCTTCTGACCATCCCCACGAATTCGATATGTGCCACTATTAGTACAATAGGGTTTGAACTCTCCCGATCTGATCTCAATAATATATATACTTTTCCCATCGAAGTCTGAACTACTAATCTCCACATTTACTGGCGGTCGACAACTGTTAGCTTTATCAAGTATTGTTAATCTTCCTTTATCTCCTACTTCACAGCCAATTATCTTTCCAACCTGCCTACCATTTTCGTCTTTGTCGTCTCTGACACCAATTAGAATTGTGCCACCTGCCATTGAATTGGCAAACGCAACCATGTCTTCCGACTGTAGTCCTGACAACGACTCCTTAAATTCAATATCGTATCCTTCTTCTTTGCTTATTAGCCTTAATATTTCATCTTGTACCATTAATGTCTCTCCTCTAAACTCATTTAATATTCAGTTATTGAGAAATAATAAGCTGCTTATTCCACAACGCCAGCACTACATCCATCTGTGAATTATGTGACATCTCATTACCATGCATAACCACTCTCCACAGAGCAAGCTTGTCCTCAGATAATGCAGGTCTCCCCTTCAATACCTCGATAGCCTGAACTGCATAGCCCTTATTCTTTAAAGAGCCACTTTTTTCTATATAACTGCCACTAGCAATACCTCGAACTAAACCTTCCTCACAAAGACCAAGGAAGGCATTCTTAGGACATCCTTTTCGCTGCGCCCAAGTCCCTTCACCAAATGCTACCGCCGCTGCTTTCTTCCATGCAATCAGAGGGTGTACGTCTTCTCCACTCAAAATAGAGCGGACTGCATTAACTGCCACCTCACCGTATCTATTCATCGACATCCAACTCCTAAATCTATCAACATTCGTAAGTGATTTCTTCCATCGCTCTAATTAGATGGTTATAATTACCTATATACATCCTAACATATCCCAACAGAATCGAGGTACAGATTTTGGCAAGAAGACGCAAGAAAGACCCTACATTCGTTGATCTAGCAATGCAACTCGCAGTTGGCTGTGCATTTCTACTAGCCTACAACATCACCTTCAGCAAGTATGGAGCGTCTTTAGGCGGTGCGTGGCTGAACCCCCTTCTGGTCATCATTATCATCATGCTTGCCGTTAGCATTGGCTTTCGTATCTACTACGTTCAAGAGAAGCTAAAGAAAGCCAACATCCATGAAATCGATAAGATGAGCGGTACGATGTTCGAACGATATCTTGAACAGTTCTTCAAACGTCAGGGTTGGCAGGTAAAGCGAACTGGTGGCAAAGGGGACTATGGCGCTGATCTTATTCTATCGTCAGCGACGAAGAAGGTCGTTGTACAAGCCAAGCGCTGGAAGAAGAATGTGGGCTATGAAGCGATTCAACAAAGCTATACAAGCAAGGATGTTTATGGTTGCCATGAAGCATGGGTAATCACCAACAGCAGCTTCACTGAGCAAGCACGTGACGGTGCGAAACGCCTTGGTGTTAAACTGTGGGACAGAGAGGTTTTGATCGAGCAGATGGCGAATGTCAATGCAGCACAGACTATCGCTGTTAAGGAACCAGAACAGGTCGATCAAAATGCTACTGCACCGCTTTCTGCTAATCATAAACAAGACGAGGATTTATTCGTTTGTGCAAGATGTGGTAAGCCTGTTACGAATAAGGTCAAGGAATATTGCCTATCCAATCCGAAGCGATTTAATGGTCGAATATACTGCTATGATCATCAGCGTTAATTGAGGTGTAAAGATGCTTAACTATGGCGAAGAGATAGTTTATTGGTATTTACGTTTCAATGGTTTTTTTATTATTGATAATTTTGTTCTACATTCGTCTCCCACAGGAACAGAACGAACATCAGATTCAGACTTACTTGCTATAAGGCTACCCTATGTATATGAAGAAGTTGGTGGTCAAACGAATGATTGGGATGATCATAACATTTTCAAAAACCTGGATATAAATAAACGAATTGCTGTAATATGTGAAGTTAAAACAGGGGGATTTGATGCGAATCGAATTTACAGACGCCGACATCTCGAAAAAGCAATAGCTAGATTTGGAATATCACCTAACTATATGGACTATGTTTCACAGATTGAGAACAATCCAGTTACACAAATTGAAGATTTTTTAGTAGCTAAAATTCTATTTTCTAGAGAACAAGAGAGTCCTCGTCAGGACTGCCTACATATTAGACTGGATGAAGTAAGCAAGTTTATTAAGAAAAGACTACGCAAATTCAACAATCGTAAATACAATGACAGAATGTTCTTCCCTTCATCACTGATTCAGTATATGGCTTGGGAAGAACAAAAAAATCTGTAGACAAAGACTGACTTTTTTACAACAAAGTTTCCGAGGAAGGTGATAAATTGAACAAAGATGAAGAAATTACGAAAACACGATTTATTATTTCGGAAGTATCCAAAAAATTTTTGCTTGAAGGTGAGAGTTTTATTGTCCAAAAGGAACATGAACATGTCCGAGAGATTATGACCCTATATGCAAAGCAAACGAATTTATTGGAAAGTGTTTTATTGCTATCGGAAGCCAACATGAATGAGGAAGCAATTGTTCTTTTCAGATCGCAGCTAAATAATTACATGCTAATTGAATACTTAATGAATGATACTGGTAACCGAAAACACTATAAGGACTATATGTTTCAACCTGTTAAGTCTGAACTATCATTCTTAAAAAACATTCAATATGCTGTTCGTAAAGGTTGGATTGAAGCACCAGTTGACCTAAATACAAAGATAAAAGAATGGAAAAAAACACTAAAGGACAATGGTTATTATGATAAAAGTAAAAACGAATATGATACACGCCCTTTAAGCGTAGCCCATCTTGCAAAACAAAGCGCTATTCTATTTGGAAGCTATGCTCAATTCTATCGTGAAGGAAGTCAATTTGAACATTCTGACCCTTCTAGCTTAGAAATATACAGGACAAAATTTCTTGAAGAATACTCCAATCAACTCGTATTCACTATGAGTCTATCAAGAACTGATGAAAAACTAGGAGAAAAGACAATTCATTGGGCTAAAACAATTTATGGCTTATCATTCATCAAAGTAATGCAGTACCTGTCAAAATCGTATGAACACATGATACGTGAGGAATATAAGGAGGACCTTGCCAAATTGGCATTATTCATTAAAGAATCAACTGAATCAGAATAGTTCATGATTACATAAAACTCGGATTTCATGTAACCAAGGCACATTCACCAGCTACCGTTAAGGACTTAACGTGAATGTGCCTATTCTATTTGTAATTACCACTGTAGAATGTAATAACCTAACGATGTTCTTTACAAGCGGCAGTCTACAGATGCCATCACCAAGCAATAAGGAGTGTGATTTCTATCGAGACCTGTTTTCCCTTAGTAAAAACCAACAGATGTTTGATTTCTGCTTCACACCCCAAACATGCTATTTGAAACGTTACTGTCTAGACAGGAGGAGCAACTGTTTGAACATGTGTTTAACAGGGTTTTCTCTGTTTAACACATGTTCTACAATCATAATATATAGACTAAGAAAACAACTCTACAGCCTTTCAAGTTCAATTAGAATCTCGTCTATATCGTTTAGACATAAGACTTTGGTAGTGTACTTTTTATCAATACCAAGTTGAACAATTCTATTTTTCATCTTACGATCAGTAACAACAATATCAGAGTAAGGAAGGACAGTGCTTATATGATTTACATCCATAGAATCGCCAGACACAACTGGAGTTATACTAGTGACAATCTTAGCTAACAACCTACACCCTATGTCTATATGTGGTATTTCCTTATAACAATCGGATTTAAGAAAGTCTACAAGCCCCTCAGCGCTACCAGATAGTTGCCCCCACATGGCTCCTAGTTCAGTGATAATTGATAGTTGATCAATGTCCTCTGTAGTAATCATCAATCCATTACCTACTTTATCGCTTATTTTATCCATAACCGCTCTGCATGCCTGAATGATACCTGTATATTCCTTTTGAAGCTGCTGTTCATATGTAACTCCTGAAGCAACAAGGATCTGTCTTAATTCATTAAACTGTTCAAGTATAACTTGTTTACGATTGGTCCTTTCTCGTATTTCTTTCTCTGTAACTTCACCATGAACAGATATTATTAACCCATTAAGAGGACCACTGTTCCTATCCCTTACCTCCTCGACTGGATCACTATAGAACGCATCTCTATAGTCTAATATGACTGTATCCTGTTTATTTATATATGCATCCATAAAGGCATATAACTGTTCATCATGAATTGCCTTTCTATACTGGAACTTAATTCCCATTGATAGAAAAGACTGTGTCTTATGCGCTTCGCTATTCAAGCTATTTATTTCTTCATCTTGATCTCCTTCGACATACAATAGCTTTCCTGACCTTGTTTTCTGGTAGATGACATCAATTAACTTCGACACTCTATCTCTTTGCAGATCGTTTAACTCTACGTTCTCTCTATATTTGGTCATATCAATAACTACATTCGTATCGAGCCAAAGAATTGGAATAGGACAGTTTTCCATCTTTATTTTCATTTCAATCAATTACCTCCTTTTAATTTCTTGGACAAATAAGGTTGCAAATAATTCGTTCTCTGTAATGCCGATACCTGTTGAAGCCTTCAACGGCAAGATGTAATACAATTGTATCAAGAAAGTACTACATTAAACTACAGTAATCGTGGATGCAGGATTGCCGCTTGCGGCACGAGGAGCGAAGCGACTGGTTTTGACCTTCAGGGAGCGGAAGCGAAAACCCACCCAACCTCACCAAAAGGGTTTATAGGTAGGTTTTTTTCTTTCTCTAGTTCTTTGGTTTATACTGTATAGTCCCGTGTCAGATTTGACCAAGAATTAAACTTGCCTGAGTGTAAAACGAAGTCAAATTTGACACGAAATTATACTCCTGAGAATAAAACTGTGTCAGATTTGACTCGAAACTATACTTAGTCATTTCATGAAGTGTTATAAGACCTTATATTTGAAACAGCAAATAAGGGTAGTGAAAGACTACCCGTCACTCAGCTATCAGTCATATTGAATACCATCAGAATGGTAGTGCATATTCTTCTTCCTCTTGCGATGGTGTATCATCATCCAACATGGCATTGAAACGATTCTGCGCTTCTTGCTCTGCTTCTCTTGCCATTTTTTTTGCCTTCGCTTCCGCAAATGTTGGCTTGCCAGCATCTTCATCATAGTCAGCCCAAGTAGGGTCATAGGTTGGTAAAGGCTTTCTACTCTTACGTTCATCCTTTTCCTTGATATATGCCTTGCCTTCACGCTCAACATTAGCGTACAGGTCAGGTCTTGCCTTCTTGAACGCATTAAAGCGCTTCTCCAAGTGAAGCCTTGTATCTACATACTCCGTTACCATCCAAATCCAATATTCCTTTTTGCCAAGAAGGTCTTTCTTACCTGTCTTGTAGACATTCGTACCTTCGCATTTTGGGTCTATTCCGTCCAATTGGGCAACCCCTGCTTGAACGTCTATGTTGTGCTGGTGTGCGAATGAATACTGATCGTACTTAGCTTCTTCCTTGCGCTCTTGGCGTTCGTCTTCGCTCACAACGGAATATTGATTGGTTTCACGCTTTACCTTGCCGCTTGCGTCTTTGTACATTGCTCCACGATGCTTGTCTAACAATTTCAATTCATCAAGCTTTTCAAACAACTTAACCGCCGTTACATGGGATATGTCCAATACCTTTTCCCATTCATCCAGCGAAGTACGATATTTGCCTTGATTCTCTTGACCTCTGAAGAAGCGCCATTCAGTGTAGATCATGGCTCTGAAATGCCTAGCGTTACCATTGCAAGCGTCATACATCTCTTGCTTTACCTTCACCCAACCAAGATGATTGTAATTGTCGCTGCCAACACTCTCCATGACGTGCGGACTGTCCAAATCCACCATAGAAATAGTCAGAAGCGTATCGTATTTGAACGATTCTTCATCGAAGGTAATCTTAATCCATCCTCTATCGTGCAAGACCAACAACAAGCGTTTAATCTCATTCCTGTTGTCGCTCTCTTTATTCTTAATCCGTAATTGCTTGCTTAGTGTGACAACCGTTGTTTCAAGGCTGCCCCACGTCCAATAGTTTTGCGACAGTTTGCCCAAAATGAAATAAAGCAAGAAAGCGTCTTCATCTTTCTGCATAATAAATAAGCCTTCATGTGCGTAGGCATTCATCTTCATTGGGAACCCAATATATTTTTCTTTCGTCTCTGACTGTTTGTACATATAAACCACTTCTCCTTGTAATTTAACACTAATGTAATTTAACACTGAAGCTATGAAACCTTATTTACTCGCCAGCGTCATAGTGACGCTGACTGAACTCTACCAACGCTTTATTCATATCTTCTGTTCGCTTGAACTGCCAAAACTTCTGAAATGTCTTTTCATGCAGCCCTGAACAAATGTAGCTAATCCCTCTATCCATGCGAAGAAACTTGAACAGTTTCATTGAGTAGCAATAGAAGTAATCTTTATCGTTAACCATGTATTATCTCTCCTTATGTTCGCTGCTTTAGCCGAATACGGCTGTAATGCCCTTTACGGTAGCGTTTGAAAAGTCCCAAGTGCCATCGGCAACCGTTGCATTTGACGCATCGGAAAACGTCAATCGTGCATTCCCGTTATGTATAAGCGATACATGATCGATGCCGTTATAGATTGTGAAGTAGTTGCCGCCGTTGTAGTGAAGCTGGAGATCGCCGTAAGCACCGCCGATTTGAGCGTAATTCGCAGGATACCCCCGCTGATACACCTTCTGTGCTGCAAGGTTAGTCGTGTCGATGTTCTCTGCCTTAATCTTCCCTGCAATGATTTGATCAGCCGAAATAATTCCTGAATAGATGCCGTTGCCGTCAATGTAAGTCAGCCTTGTAGAATTAGCCATCAGACCGCCAAGCGCTGCCGCTGTCGGCTGATTGGTCACTTGTCCCCAAGACAATGTAGCGTTAGCGCCCATTTGAACATTTACGCCTAGGTTTAGCTGCCGATATTTTTTAAGATTCATTTGAAGTCCTCCATTCGTAAGCGTCTGTCCCCTTTGCGCTGATCACGTGCAAGGTAATCGTGCCGCCTACATCGTCCGTTTGGCTGTTGATGTATTTAAACGTGCCGAACACGCCTTCAATAATGTTGCTAGGGTCGAACTGGCTTCCCATGTATGCGAAGACCTTTTCACGTTCCACACCTCGTACCTTCAGGATTGAATCCCTTGAATCATTTGGTCTGAAGCCATCTGTTACACAAAATTCAAGTGCGCCGCTCTCATTCGTCGTCTTGTCATAATAAGCAATGACCGTTGCCAGCGCTCCGAATCCTGGCATTACTTCAAGGTAATCAGGATAGTCTTCTTCAAAGCGCTCCTGCACCTCGATGCTTGCCTTCTGAACGATCAAGCCCAATTCTTGAATGCATGTCCGCTCGTTCACTTGTGCTGCAACCATTGAACGCAATTGTTCGCAGTAATCCTGAGCGCCGCTGATGAAGATAGAAATATGCTCCGTCAGCTTAGTCATCTTCCTACGGTCATCTCGAACGATAACCCCACCTTTTGAGATTCGTCCGTCACCTGCGATAATTACGAAATTACTTGGATTGTTTAGTGCTACACATAGACTCATTTCGCTTCACTCCTTTCATATGCATCGATAAATTCTTTGTATTTATTGATCTTGTCTTCAGACATTCCGTATCTGCCATTTTCGTAGTGGCTGATTGACCCGATGTGACAACCTAGGTATTCCGCTAACTCTCTAAGTCTTATTCGTTTCTCTAATCTTGTTAATCTGTAATACTCCCTTAAATCTCTCTCCATTTTTGAAAACCCCCAATATATTTTCATAAATCTGCAACGCAAATAAGCGAAAGAGACATTGTCTCCCTCGCTTCTGCGCATTAAGAAGGAATCTCCTAGACAGGAAGGCTCCTTCACCACTAGAACTAGTATAACACAAAAACTTTTTTTGTCAATTATTACCATTTCCCTAAATACTTATTGAGTTTTCTTGATCTAAAAACAGATTCTTAGGTTTCCGATACATAAATTTTATGAAGGCAAGCAATTAGTCATAGCAATATTTTAACCGTGTCTGGATTCCTCTATAATCGGCTTGGAACCCTTCCCCTCGTTGTTATATATACTGACTTTCAAAAGCGTGCAGGAAGGCTAGAAGCGCTCTGAAGGCAATTTCTAACGAGGTCTTCATTACTACAACTGGGAGGGTCGCTATCATTTGCCCTACGTTGAAGCATGTCTTATTTTCAGCCCATTCAACGGGCTATGCAAACGTCCTATTTGCAAGACATCATCCTGTTCCAAGCCCCGTAAATATTTCGAGGTTATTTGCGTATCAAAATGCCCCATCAGCCTACTCAGGCTGTATACGTCAATACCATTCCGTAGCTGCTTCTGAGCAAAATAATGACGGCAATCATGCGGGGAACACCTAACTTCTTTTCTGACACCAGCATTTGTACAGTGTTCTTTCAGAATCTTGTTTATGCGGGAACGAGATAATTTCACAGCGGATTGGTCAAGGAAGTAATAATCCTCCACTTCTTCCAGTAGCTTTTTCTTAAAGCGCTCCCGTTTCAATTCCTCGTACTTCCTCATGTACTTTCGCATGATATTGCTGATATAGACCAAGCGCTGCTTTGAACCTTTGCCATGAATAAGAATATGCCTTCTGACAACATCAACGTTCTTGATGCTGCACAATTCAGAAGCACGAATTCCCGTATCAAAGAGAAAAATAAGAATTAGCTTATCACGAACATTAGAATATGTTTCTTCCTTCAGATCATTAATTATTCGAGACACTTCATCGTCATTGAACGTAACAATGACTTTCTTCTCTTCTTTGAGATTTCGAATCTTGCGTAGAGGATTATCCTGTTCGTTAATGAACTCTTCGTCCACCAAATACTGAAAGAAAACCTTTAAAGTAGCAAGGTTGTTATTGATCGTACTGTTCGATTCGCTGCCGACACTTTGACGATCTTGTATGTACTTTTTGATGTGGAGAGATGTCACATCCTCGACTTCCGTAATGCCCAATCCATTTACAATAAAACTTTCCCATCTGTGTAGTCGAAACATACACAGGTCTA
The DNA here is from genome assembly GCF_039888655.1 of Gorillibacterium sp. CAU 1737. NCBI lineage: Bacteria > Bacillati > Bacillota > Bacilli > Caryophanales > Paenibacillaceae > Gorillibacterium > Gorillibacterium sp. CAU 1737. Next base: position 54,874 of record NZ_JBDQQO010000005.1, on the reverse strand, counting down.
CGTACTTCTTTACTCTGCCTTGGATTTCTTGGTTTATCCTGAAATCGTCAATCAGTTCATTGATCTTTGTCATAAAAAATACTCCCTTCAATTTGCTAAACAACGCAAATAAAAGAGAGTAATTTTTTTGCACTATATTGTTGCAGGTGTACGATGGATTTTAATGCATTCAACGCTGGAAACCCTTATGTATAAAGGCTTCCAAGCGATTGATGACATCAAAATTGCCCAGCCTATTCCCACTCGATCGTAGCGGGCGGCTTGGAGGTGATGTCATACACCACGCGGTTGACGTTCTCTACTTCGTTGACGATGCGGACCGAAATCTTCTCCAGCACATCCCACGGGATGCGTGCCCAATCGGCGGTCATGCCGTCGATGGAGGTTACGGCGCGGATGCCGACGGTGTAGGAGTAGGTGCGAGCGTCTCCCATGACGCCAACGCTCTTCATGCCCGGCAGGGCGGTGAAGTACTGCCAGATTTCGCGTTCAAGACCTGCCTTCGCAATCTCTTCGCGCAGGATGGCGTCCGACTCCCGAACGATCTCCAGCTTGTCCTCCGTCACTTCGCCAAGCACGCGGATCGCGAGGCCCGGGCCTGGGAACGGTTGACGCCATACGATGGCATCCGGCAGACCCAGCTCGGAGCCGACCTTGCGGACTTCGTCCTTGAACAATGTCTTGAGCGGCTCGATCAGCTCAAACCGGATGTCCTCCGGCAAGCCGCCGACGTTGTGATGCGACTTGATCGTTTGAGCCGTTGCCGTTCCGCTCTCGACGATATCGGTGTAAAGGGTCCCTTGAGCGAGGAAATCGAAGCTGCCCAGCTTGGCCGACTCCTCGTCGAATGAATAGATGAATTCGTTGCCGATGATCTTCCGCTTCTGTTCCGGGTCGCTAACGCCCGTAAGCTTGCCCAGGAAGCGCTCTTGCGCGTCGACCTTCACCACGTGCATGTCGAATTTTCCGACGAAGGTCTCCATCACCCCGTCTGCCTCGCCCTTGCGCAGCAGACCGTGGTCGATGAACATACACGTCAGCTGATCACCGATTGCCTTGTGGATCAGGCGCGCCACGACGGAGGAATCCACCCCGCCGCTCAAGGCGCAGAGCACCTTGCGGTCTCCGACCTGATTGCGGATTTCGCGAACGGCATCCTCAATGAAGGTCCCCATGTTCCAGTCTCCGGTGCAGCCGCAGATGCGGTACAGGAAGTTGTGGATCAGCTCGTTCCCGTAAACCGAGTGGCGAACCTCCGGGTGGAATTGCACGGCGAAGAAATTCTTGTCCGTGTTGGCCATCCCGGCGATCGGAGCGTGCTCGGTGCTAGCCGTGACGGAGAAGCCCTCCGGCAGCAGCGTAACCTTGTCGCCGTGGCTCATCCAGCATTGTTGCTGCTTGTCCAAGCCTTCGGTCAGGCGGCAAACGTCTGCGAAGTCCACCATGGCCTTGCCATACTCCCGCTTCTCGGCGGGGCTGACTTTACCGCTCAATTGCTCGGCCATCAGCTGCATGCCGTAGCAAATACCGAGAATGGGCAAGCCAAGCTCGTAGACCGCCGGATCCACCTTCGGCGCATTTTCTTCGTATACGCTGGAAGGACCGCCGGAGAAGACGATTCCCTTCGGAGCGAGCTCGCGAATCTTTTCGATGGGGGTATTGAACGGAAGCAGTTCGCTGTACACGCCAAGATCACGGATCCGACGGGCGATCAATTGATTGTACTGACCGCCAAAATCCAGCACGACGACGATTTCATTCGGTTTACTCAAGGTTGGGCCCCGCTTTCTCAAGTTTGCACATGGCTTGAACGCCAAATGCTCTGTCTCAAATTGAGCCTATTATAGTTGACCTCCCTCGACCCGTCAAGGAAGGGGGCCGCCATGTACCGCCGCATCAGAGCCGAGATTCGGGGCTTTTCCCTGCGGCCTGACGCCATCGAAAGAATCGGGGGACGGACGCTTTTCGTTCACGGCTGAGTCGAACCGATCGCCTTGGTGCGCTTCGACGGGGAGGGCCTTCTGCATAGAGTTCGTACTCCGTAAGCTCGAGCAGCTCCGCAAGTGCATCCCCCGGCGGTTCAGGCAAAGTACCCAAGCGGTGAACGTATTCACGGAAGGTCTCCGTTTTGGCTTGCGGGCCGTAGCGGCGGTGAATTCTTTTCCAGGCGTGCAGGAGCTCTCGGGAGGTTCGGACCTCATCCGTTCTATTTGTGAAAAAGGAACGCGGAAGCGGCTCAAGTTTATGAGGCTTGCGCTTGCGGATGGAGCGATAGCAGAACAGAAGTGCAATCCCTACTGCAAAGGCAACTCCGGCGATCATGCGGTTTGTTCGGGCCGCTGCCAGAGTATCCAGCTTTTCTCCCATTCGGTTGGCGAAGAGGTACCCCTCAATAAGCAGCGCCGAAAGGAACTCCGTCACGTGTTCCTTTGCCGTCTCGAAAGCCTTCTGCACCTGGTGCATCCAAGGAAAGCCCGTCCGTTCTGCTGCATCAGCGGATGGAAGTATTCCGCCCGCCCGTGCTGGTGTGGGGTCGACAGGGACCCAGCCGATTCCGGCGTAGTATACTTCCACCCAGGAATGAGCGTCGCTGTTTCGTACCGTTACCTGATAAGGCAGATCTGCCGACTCCGTTTGCCTTCGTTCGCCGGATACGGCTTGTCCGCCAATCGCTAGCGCCGATAAACCCTTGAAGTCCATCGTCCCTGTATCCGATGAATTCGGCTGAACCGCGCTCCACTCACCGGGAGCAAAGCCGCGTACATAACGGGTAGGTATGCCTTCCGCTCGAAGCAGCACGGCAAGCGCTGACGAAAAATAATCGCAATACCCCCTCCGCCCCGGCTCCTCGAACAGAAAATAATCGACGAAATCCGTTCCGTTCGGCGGCGCGGTTGCATCCAAGCTATAGGTGTAGCGGGAAGCCAGATAGTCCTTCATGGCATTGACTTTCTCATAGGCCGTACTCGCCTGGCCGGACACCTCGTGAGCCAACTGCCGCACACGATCGGGGAGGCTGTCCGGCAGTGCCAAATAGGCCTCTCGAATATCCGCCGGAATGCTTCCTGCGCTAACCCTCAGCTGTTCCGGGTCGGTTTCGGGTACTCGAGTCACGGCCCGGTAGCGAAGCGGCCCCGCTCCCTCGACTTGAACGTCCCCGCTCAAGGGGGAGCGCGAGAGCCGGGCAAACGGGTAAGGCTCGCCGCGCTCCCCCTCTATCATTTGGAGCGCGGCCGCTTCTCCGCCGGTAAACAAGGCGCCGCGTGCCGGAACAGCGAGCTCCACATCTTGGACGAGCAACCGCGCTCCAGATTCCTCCTTCGCAAACTCCGGGACGGAGGCATAGCCAGGCGGCTCCGGCGAGTCCCAGCCGCTGCCCGTATAGCGGCTCTTGCTCACGCCGCGCCAAGAGACGGGCTGGGATACCCGCGCCGTAAAGGCGACACTGGTGTCCGGCTCAAGCGGCCCTCCAAGGCGAGAAGCATCCGGGCTGAAGCCCGTTTGAGCCGCGGATGGATCGGAAGCAGAGGAGCCGTGGAGGGCCTCCAGCAGACGGCTCCAGTCGAGAGGCTCGGGAGCCGCTGGCTTCTGGTAGGCGGCGGCGCTCCCTGCTCCGGCGCAGAGAGCGGCAAGAAGCATCGCACAGGCCAGCCAACGGGCCGAACCCGCTTGCGGCAGGTCCGTTCCCTGCTCGTGATGCAGCAGGCCCAGGGTGCTGCGCCGATGCAAGGCGGCGAACAGCAGGCCGATGGCCAGCGTGCGAATCACGCCGGGGGCGGACGGAAGTCCGGCGGCGGCATTCGCGAGCAGCAGGCCGGCCATGACCGCGAGGGCAAGCCAGAGCGGGCGGCTGTATTCCACGAGCCAGAGGATGACTGCCGCAAGCGCCATCCAGCCCAGCAGGAACGCGAAGGTCCGGCTCATGAGCCCGACGTCGCTCCAGCCCCCCGCGCTCGCAAGCTGGATATCAATGAGCAGTTGGCTCCAGAAATCCGAAGCGGCATCGAAGCCCGGGTAAGCTCCGCCATAGAACAGCTCGCCGGCAACGAATAAGCTCGCCGCAAACGCGACAAGGCACCGAAGCAGGAGCGGAAGCGGCAGGGCGGCGGCGAGGAGCGCGAACGCCATCCCGGCGTAAAACCAACCCGGGTCAAACACCTCGCTCATCTCGGTCACCTGGAGCACGATCCCGAGCCCTTCGCGCAGGAGCGCCCAGACAAGCGCGGCATACAACAGCCGCATCCCCAACCCTACGCGAGGATCGGCAGACTCTTCCACGGATTCGGTCAGCTCCGCGCTGCGAAGCTGCCGCTCAAGCACTCGTGCCATGGGAGACCCCGCTTTCCGCTGCCTGCGCGGCTATCGCATAGTACGAGCATCCGATCCTCCGGAAGTCCTCGACTCGTTCGAATCGATCCCCCTCCTGACTTGCTGCTCCTTCCTGAACATCGATCACCGTGACTCGGCACTGGCGCTCACTCCACATCTCGCACCACGCCGCCAGCCTCCGATCCGGGTTAGCCGTGATGAGGGTCAAGGACACGCCTGACGGTACTCCCGCAAGGGGTTTCCCCTGCCTGGAGGAGCGTTCAGCGACCAACTCCCTCTTCTCCATACCAAGCCCTTCCGCTCCCAACTCCTTTGCGCCTTCCCCAATAGGCAGGGAAGAGGGCAGGGATAAAGCGGCGAGCTCAAAGAACGCCTCCTCCAGCCGCCCTGGAGGGTATTCCTTGGAGGTGATGCTCCCCTCCTCCGTGCCTGCTTGGGCCAATCGAGCAAAGCGAAATGTCCTCCCTTGTCCCGAAGCCCGTTTCATCAGCCCGGCCATGACACGAACGGCGAGCTCAAAGCGTTCCGGCTGCCGTCCATCCAGCAGGAGAAACACCGGCCCTCCGTCGTCCGGCTCCCCCTCGGCGGCCATGAGGGTGCCGGTTCGAGCCGTCGCCAACCAGTGGATAACCCGAAGCGGATCACCCGGCCGATACTCTCGAATCGCCCCTGAGCGATAAGTTCCTTCCGGTCCTCTCGTCCCACCTGAATCATTCGGCGACGAGCCGCTTCCCCGATCCGGTTCGGCAATCTCCAGGGGTGCCGGAAACACCGCAAGCTGCTGGGCTACCGGCAAGCGCTTGGTTAAGGTAAGAAGGCCAAAGAGGTCACCGGCGATCAACTCGACGTCCTCATGTTGAAACAGGCCACGCTCCAAATCATCAATCCGGTAGCGAAAGCCGACCCTCTGCCTTCGGCCCGGGTACAAGAGCCGGGAAGAGCGATAGCGAACTTGCCCCGCGGGATCCGTCCATTGGCCGCGCACGACCAGCCAGGCGAGGGGAATCCAGCTATTCAGAGACAGCTCCAGCTTCACCTGGACGGATTCCCCTGCGGTCGCTCGCTCCACAGGCACGATCATTTCGCAGCTTGCCTTCCGCAAGCCCCAAGCCGGAACGAAGAAAGCATAGGACAAAAGCAACCCGATGCTTCCAGCCAAAAACCAAGGGACAAAGCCGCCTCGAACCAGACTAAGCGCAAGGGCAGCCCCTTCAAACAGGGCGAAGGTAACAAACAGCCGGTAACGTCCCATACCCGCCTCCCTCATGAGCGTCCGCCCCGCTTTTGCAACCCCGGGATAGGCGTTCGGTCAACGACCTCACTGACAAGCTCTTCGGAGCGTCTTCCCGCATAGCGGGCTGCCGACGTCAGAACCATCCGATGCGTGAGAACGGGGAGCACCATCTCTTTGACATCATCGGGCAGCAAATAGGATCGGCCGCTCAGGAAGGCATGTGCCTTCGCCGCTCTTAACAGGGCGAGGGAAGCCCGCGGGCTTGCTCCCCACTTCGCGTCCGGATGGCTTCGCGTTGCCTCGGACAGGCGGGCAATGTACTCGCACAGCGCTTCGTCGACATGGATACGGGCTGCCTGCTCTTGCAGAGCCAGAAGCTCCTCGCGAAGAAGGACAGGCCGAAGACGATCAACCGAGGCCATGCCGCTTCCTTGTCGGCCGAGAATGTCCGCTTCTTCCCGGAGAGTCGGGTACCCCAGGCTCACCTGCAGCAGGAAACGATCCAGTTGCGCCTCGGGCAGCGGATATGCCCCCTCTCCTCCCATCGCATTCTGAGTAGCCAAAAGCAGGAAGGGCTCCGGGAGCGCATAGGAGGTTCCATCAGCCGTAACTTGGCGTTCCTCCATGGCTTCGAGCAAGGCAGCTTGTGTCCGTGCCGGGGTTCGATTTAATTCGTCCGCCAGCACCACATGGGCAAACAGCGGTCCTTTGCGAAACGCGAAGTCATGACGCACGGGATGATAAACCGACGCACCGGTTACATCCGCCGGAAGCAGATCGGGCGTGAACTGAATGCGAGAGAAGCTGCAATCCAAGGAGCGAGCCAGCGCTTTGGCGAGAAGCGTCTTTCCTGTGCCGGGAACGTCCTCAATGAGGACATGCCCTCGGGCCAGCATAGCAGCCACACAAAGCTTAACGGTCTTCCGCTTGCCGATGAGCACTCGCTCAACATTGCTCAGGAGCGATTCCACCAGCCGCTCGGGGTCGCTCGGGGTCTCGAAGGGACGGGGACGATTGGAATGGGATAGGATGGACATGGATAACCTCCGCAAGTAGCTTGATAGGATCCAGTTTTCCCATCCCTCTAGCAGCTTACACCTGCAGGGTCAAAAGAATAGAGAATGCCTCATAGAGTTCCGTCAACCCACCACGTTGGAAACCCGATTGGCCACTCTGCTTCCACCATTCCCCCATCCCCCTGCAGCAGATAGCCGGCAATTCGGCCGCCCAAAAGCTCGACCAGCGTGCGCAATGGTACCGTAAGCTCACCATTTGCTCCTTGGTGGATAGGTACGAGGGCCGCCGTCACCGACCCTCGCCCAGGGGAGTCTACCCTCACCTGATGCGAGGAGGGATCAAGGGTGAGACGGGTCAGGCCGATCTGAGCCGTTTCCCCGTGCGATATCCCGGCCTGTCCCCCCATCCGGGAAACAAGATCAGGCAGGGAGACGAAGAAACGGCCCCGGATCAGTTCGTGCTCCCCTGGTTTCAAGGTCCAGGCTTGCCCATTCAGCAGAACGGTAAGAGTTTTGCCTGTCTGTGCAGAAGAGGCAGACGGCTGGGAGTTCCCCGCGCTAACAGGGTTACCCGTCTGTACATTACCGGAACTCGCAGAGTTTCCAGTCTTGCCAGATTGCCGAGAGCCCGTCGAATCGGTTGTTTCGGTCGTCCCTTCATCTGCGGAATCTGCCGATTTTACCGGCGGGGTCGAGGAGTGTCCCGCTGTCCCGTCCTCTCCGTGATCGGTACAATCCCCAGATGTTCCTGCCGGTGAGTCGGCAGTCCGAGCCCCCTCTGTGTCCATTTTCTCTCCACTCACCAGTTGAGGCTTCCCTTCCGATTCGAATTTCATCGCATGGGCACGGGCTTCCTCCAGCAGATAAGCAAACTCCGATTCCCCCATCGTCCGCTCCCACTTCGGCTTGCCCAACCGGAACTGAACGGAAGTGTCTGCCGCATCCAGCCGCTCGAAGCGGTACCCGTTGTCCTTGAAATGCTTAATGATGGCGGGGAGCGCCTTCACCGTCTCTTCGTGGCCGGCTCCGTCATGCATGAGCACCACCATTCGGTTCTTAAGCGGCGCTTTCACCACGGCGTTTAAGATGGCGGATGCCTTCACTCCTCGCTTGGAGGCATCGATGCTGTCGACGTTCCAATCGAAGACGCGATAGCCCGCTTGCTCCAACAAATAGAAGTAGAAGGAATCGAAATTCGTGTAGGACCCGCCTGGGGGACGAAGCAGGGATGTGCGGCTCCCGGTAATCTGGAAGAGCACCTCTTCCGTTCGGGTAATCTGGTCCCAAAACCCTTCAAAAGAGCTGTACAGCTCTCGATAGACGTGATTGTAGCTATGGTTGCCCAACGCGTGGCCTTCCTCCACCACCCTTTTCACAAGCGCCGGACGGGCTTCCGCCAGCTCTCCCAGCGCGAAGAAGGTCGCCTTCACCTGCTCCTGCTTCAAAAGGTCCAGCACGGCGGGGGTCAGCTTGCTCGGTCCATCGTCAAACGTCAAATACACCACTTTCTCCTCAGTTGCTTCTTGAGAAGCGGCTTGCTTGGAGGTGGTGTCGTCTGGCGGGAGTCCCTGTCCGGTTTTGAGAGTTTGATAGAGCTTTGCTCCTTCCGCTGAGTGAGCTTCAGCGAACGATGCTGCCGGATACGCAAGCAGCGTGAGCGCGAGTGTTGCAGCTGCGAGTGCCGATCGAACGGGTTTTCCGAATAAACCGCGCATGTTCTGTCCCTCCGTCGTCCCCGATCGTGCCGGGGCTATCAATTTTGGCAATTGATAGAGTATATGGGAGAGAAACAGTGGTTATGCCAATGCATTTTCTGATGCAGCATTCAGTCAAAAGGCCAACCACTACCGCGGCTTCAGCCATCCCCAGACCTTGTCCATCACCAAGGTCAAGTTGCTGCGTCCCTCTGCATCGGTTCGGTCTGTTCGAAAATAATCCGTATGCCCGCCCCGAATCGCGACAACCGCCGATTGCCTTGGGGCTCCGATGCAGGGTCTTCCCCACCAGGTAATCCCGTCGCCGATTCGTCCCGCCTTGCGGAGCGTCCACACCCGATCCTGCCAATCGTCTGCAATACTGTGGGTTGGAGTGCCGATGTGAATGACCGCTTCCACCGTATAGCCGCGGTCCGTGAGCAGCTTGGCCGTTTTGTACGCCGCCACTCCCCCGCCGCTGTGCCCGATCAGAACGATAGGCCCGCCACCCGCTTCCTCATAGTCCTTGCGAATCTCGCGAAAAGCGCGATGTCCCCCGCGATTGCGGGTATACCGCACATACATGTCGTGGCTCACACGCAGAGCCTGTCTTGCAAGGAAACGGTAAAACTGCTTCAGGGGAACATCATCCATCCAGCCGTAAGGATAGATGTCGCGGACGTGAACCGGAGCGATTCCGACAGAAGCATAGCGGGCCGCAATGTCCTTCATCGCGCCGCCAAACAAGTCTCCCGAGCGCCACGTTCCGATCCCCGACAGAAAGTAGATCGATTTCAAGGGCTCGAGCTCAGGCTCAGGCTGAGCATGGACAGCCGAGTCCGTTTGATCGGCATCCCTCATCGACAGTTCCCTCCTCCTCTGAAAAGACCCCGAACGGAACCCGCCCGCATCTTCCACAAGCCCCGTTCCTTCGGAGTCCATGAAAACGGCCAGCTTGCTACCCCTGCAGGGTACGAACCGCTTCCAGCGCCTCGTCGACATGACCGGCTACCTTGACCTTCCGCCACTCCCGAAGAAGCGTCCCATCCTCTCCAATCAGGAAGGTGGAGCGTTCGATTCCTTCGTATTCGCGTCCGTAGTTCTTTTTCAGCTTCCAGACGCCGTAAGCATTCGCGACCTGCCGTTGCTCGTCCGCCAGAAGGACGAAGGGAAGCCCGTATTTTCCCGCGAATTTCTCGTGCGATTTCACCGGATCGGTGCTGATCCCGATGATGGCGGCATTTACATCCGAGAAGGCCTCATGCTTGTCGCGAAAGTCGCATGCCTCCGTCGTGCAGCCGGGGGTGTTGTCCTTCGGGTAGAAGTACAGTACCACCTTTTTCCCGCGGTAGTCACGTAGCCGAACCGTCTCCCCGTTTGTAGACGGGAGTGCAAAATCCGGTGCTTGCTGTCCGATTTGAAGTTCCATCTTTGTTCCACCTTCCTGTGCCGACAAGGCCGGCCTACTCATTCCTTTTATTGTACCAGACCCAGGAAGGGCAACCAAATCGCTTCGTCTTCCGTTCGACAAAGGTTTCAAGTTGCGACCCGCCCTCTCGTCGCCGTATAATAGAACAAGCACTGCCTTTTGGGACGTGCAAATTCGACATTCGTCTTCATGAACCGGGCATAGGCCCGCATCTGGAAGGAGCATCTTCATGCGATTGCGCAAAACAGCCAAATGGCTGGCGCTCACGTTATCTCTCGTTGTCCTCATATCGGTCGGCTATTACGGATTCACCTTATACAATTCACTGGATGGCTTACACAAGAACGGAGCGATCAGCTCCATATTTGACGATAAGAAAACCGACAACCTGGGCTACCAGGAGCCGGCATCCACCTATGTTCCCCCGGAGTGGACCGGCAAGGATCGCGTCAACATTCTGCTGCTCGGCGGAGACTCGCGCGGCAAGACGAACGGCGAAATCCCGCGGTCCGACTCCATCATGATCGCTTCCATCGATCCCGTTACGAAAAAGGCTGCCCTCTTCTCGATCTTGCGTGACACCTATGTAAAGATTCCCGATCACGGGATGGATCGCATCAATGCTGCACTCGCTTACGGCGGGCCCAACCTGGCGGTGGAGACGGTGAGTGATTTCACCGGACTTCAAATTCAATACTACGTCTATACGGATTTTCAAGGCTTCATGTCTCTCGTGGACGCAATCGGCGGGATCGACATCGACGTCGAGAAGGACATGGACTATGTCGATGCATGGGATGGACATGAATTCGACATCCACCTGAAAAAGGGCTTCCAGCACCTCGACGGCAAAACGGCGCTGCAATACGTCCGCTTTCGCCATGACGCCACCTCCGACTTTACCCGGACGGAGCGCCAGCGCAAGTTCATGACGGCTGTTGCTCAGAAGATGCAAAGCACCACCAACCTGCTCAAGCTGCCGAAGATTGTCTCGGCCATGGACCCCTACATCGAGACCAACCTGTCTGTAAACGATATGCTGCGGCTTGGCACGCTGGGGTACAAAATCATGGCAGGCACCATTGCCAGCCAGCAGTTGCCGCCCGGCAACCTTGTACAAGAGCTGCGGGTAGGCGGCGCGCAGGTCGTCGGAACAGACGCCGATGCCGTCAAAGCCTTCATCACCGATTTTCTCGAGCAGCAGCTCGCCACACCGGAGCCGTCTTCGGACACGTCGGGTTCCCCCTCGCCGTCCCCAAGCGGAACGAGCCCCGGAGCCTGATCCTTCGCTCCCAAGCTTAGTTGCATAGAGTTAACCCTGCAAGTCTTCGCCGGCCATGAAGCGCCACATGCGAAGACTTGCTTATGTTCCATGAGCGGGAAGCTTCTGTCCCCCGCTAACGAGGGATGAGTTCGAATTCACCCCCTTATGTTTCCCTTCATGTCTTCCACTCGTTTCTCTCACCATTCTCCCTAAGGAGTGTCCCTTTCCATGATTCGTACCCGATCCGAACAGCTCTACCAAGAAGCGCTCACCCATATCGTTGGCGGGGTAAACAGCCCGTCCCGTTCCTTCAAGGCGGTTGGCGGAGGCGCGCCTGTTTTCATGAAGCGAGGCCAAGGCGCCCATTTCTGGGATGAAGACGGCAACCGCTACATCGATTACCTGTGCGCGTACGGGCCGATCATCCTCGGCCACGCTCATCCGCATGTCACGGAAGCGATCACCCGCGCCGCTCAAACAGGCGTGCTGTACGGAACCCCGACCGAGCTGGAGATTCAGCTCGCACGGATGCTCAAAACCACCATTCCCTCGATGGACAAGGTGCGCTTTGTTAACTCGGGAACCGAAGCGGTCATGACCGTCATCCGGGTCGCACGCGCCTTCACCGGACGGAGCAAGATCATCAAGTTCGCCGGCTGCTACCACGGCCATTCGGACCTCGTGCTTGTCGCGGCCGGTTCCGGCCCGTCCACGCTCGGGACGCCGGACAGCGCCGGGGTGCCCCAAAGCATCGCCGGCGAAGTCATCACCGTTCCATTCAACGACCTGGATGCTCTCTCTGCGGCGTTGGAACGGTGGGGCGCCGAGACGGCGGCCGTCATGGTCGAGCCCATCGTCGGCAACTTCGGCATGGTCATGCCGAAGCCGGGCTTCCTCGAAGGGCTCGGCAAGCTGGCGCGGCAGCACGGGGCCCTCGTCATCTATGACGAGGTCATCACCGCGTTCCGCTTCCATTACGGCTCCGCGCAGACGTACGAAGGGCTCGTGCCCGAGCCGCTTCGCGCCGCGAGCCTGGACGGCCCTGCGGCCGGGAGCCTGACCGCCGAAGCGGAAGCAGCAGCCCGGGCCGCGTTCTTCCGCGCCATCGAGCCGGACTTGACGGCTCTTGGCAAGGTGATCGGCGGCGGCCTGCCTATCGGCGCCTACGGCGGCCGCCGCGAGGTGATGGAGCAGGTTGCCCCGCTCGGTCCGGCCTATCAGGCCGGGACGATGGCCGGCAACCCGGCTTCGATCGCGAGCGGCATCGCCTGCCTGGAGGCGCTCGCCGAGCCGGGCGTCTACGCGCAGATGGACAAGCTGGCCATCCGCTTGACGGAGGGCATCGCCGAATCGGCGAGCAGGCACGATATTCCGCTCACGGTGAACCGGATTCGCGGGTCCTTCTCGACCCACTTCTGCGCTCACCCCGTCACGAATTACGACGAGGCCAAGGACACGGACGGCGAAGCGTTCGCCCAGTTCTTCCGCCTGATGCTCGACAAGGGCATCTGCCTCGCCCCCTCGAAATACGAGGCGTGGTTCCTGACGACGGCGCATACCGACGCCGACATCACCTACACGCTGGAGGCGGCAGAAGCCTCCTTCGCTCATATGGCGGAGCAGCGCAAATAAGTGTTTGTGGCTCAGTCCGCCCTTATCGGGGCGTGGCTGGTTTTCTCGAAGAGGCTCGCTCGGCCATATCCCGAATAGGATTCCGAGCAGCCGTTACGTTTCTCGTCATGATCTGCCTAAAAAAGCAGCCCGGATTCTCGTCCGCGGCTGCTTTCTATTCAATTGGAAAAGGCCGCCCCTGGGACGACCTCTGACAAACTCACATTACTTTATCGACGATTGTAATCTTAAAACGATGAAAGCCCTGCCTCTCTTCCATCCTTGCGGCTCCGATGACCGCGCCAGTGTGAATTAAGCTGTTCGTATCTGTCCGGGAATCGTTTCGTCCGGTGGGAATGAAATCCTAAGGGAAAGGAACGGTGCGTAGCGGGGAAAAGATTCGGTGAACAGTCAAGTAAAGGGGTTATTGAGTTTGGTACAAGAACATATTCTACCTCATTCTAAGAAAAATGTCAACCATTCACTTTCATAAGCCTGCGGTGACCGGTCTAAAACCTACTTCGTTCCGGCTCTCTCTCCTCCATGGTGCTCCGTTAGGCAGTAGAAGTCCAGAACTCCAGAATTGCAGAACTCCGATGTAAACTACTCTGAAGCTCCCCCCTTGAACAGCCTCTAATCCGCCCTCCTATGCTTCGCTAACCAGCCACGGCACGACATACTCTCGGAAGAGATCGACCGGCTGATGCCGCTTTCGCTTGAAGCGATCGGCGGTTAGGACGACTACGGTCTCCATGGCCGGGATCACGATCACATATTGGCCCCCGAACCCAAGGGCATAATAATAGTGGATCGCTTCGCCCTCGCTGCCCGGAGAAGATGACACCCACCAATGCCAGCCATACTGGCCGTTATGCGGCCCGGTGGCAGGAATCGAGGGACTGGTCGCTTCCTTGACGGTGCTGGCTTTTATCACCTGACGGCCCTTCCAGCTCCCCTGCTGCAGATGAAGCAGCCCAAACTTGAGCAGGTCCACAGGCTTCAGCCGTAACCCGAAGCCCCCGGTATGGACTCCTTGCGGGTCTCTCTCCCACTCGTAGCTGTCGATTCCCATCGGTCCGAACAGCTCCGATTCTGCAAACTCAGCCACAGATCGGCCTGCCGCCTTCCGCAAAGCCGCGGCCAGCAGCTGAGAGCAGCCGGAGTTGTATTCCATTCGCTCGCCAGGTTCATGAGCGAGCGGTCGTGACAAGACAAAATCCACCCAATTCGGAGTGCGAATCATCGTTGGAAAAGACTGCTGTCCGCCGAATTCGGTCCAGTCCAGCCCGGACGACATGGTCAGTAGATGGCGCAGGGTCATGGCCCTTTTTCGCAGGTCCTCATCCTGTCCCATTTCGGGGAAGAATTCCGAGACGAGTGCCTCCGGTCCAGGCATAACCCCCTGGTCCATGGCGATGCCGATCAAGGCAGACAATACGCTCTTGGTACAGGAGTTGATTTTGCCAACCTCATGGGCCAGTCGGGGTTCCCGGTATTTTTCCACGAGCAATTCTCCCCGGACCGAGACGAGACAAGCCGCAATCTGCTGCTCCTCCAACCCTGTCCACAAGCGTTCCCTAAGGCTTTCGGCCATACGTTCTCCTCCTGCTGTCTCCTGCTCCATCGAGTTTAGCAGGTTGGGGTGAGCGGATCAAACGCGGAGGTCAGACGCTCCTTCGGTTATAACGATTCTTTCCCGAGTTATAACGGTTCTTTCCCTTTCGCCGGAGCACCCTCCCCTTCTATACTGAAAAGGAAACAAACATGTTTTGTAAGCGGACGGACTTCTGCTGAACCCTCCGCAGGAAGAGAGGATGATGAGAATGTCCGATTCCATATATACCTTAACCGAGCGCATTCCGACAGTCGATGAATACGGATTCCACGATCACGCACCCGAAATGAACAGCATGTTCACCGTTATTTGTGAAGAGTAACGAACCGCATGAAACCAATCCATTATTAGGAGGAATTCTTCCTTACATGAATGATTTGTTTGAATCTCTTGTCCCTTGGGGCTGGACTGCCAAGTGGGCCGAAGCCTTTCAGGCTGCAGCAGAACCGGGCATGACGCCAGGCCGCGTCATTGCTGAACACAAGCAGCTCTACACCGTGCAAACCATCCACGGCGAATTGCTGGCCGAAGTAACGGGTAAGTTCCGCTTTGCCGCTACCGGCCGGGAGCATTACCCCGCCGTCGGCGATTGGGTTGTCTTGACGGCCCGTCCCGATGATGGACGCGGAACCATCCATGCCATCCTACCGCGCAAGAGCAAGTTTTCCCGCAAACAGGCCGGTGCGGTCTCCGACGAACAGATTGCGGCGGTCAATGTCGACACCGTATTCCTGGTCGCTGCCCTCAATTACGACTTTAACCTCCGCAGGCTGGAGCGATACCTGATCGCTGCATGGGAGAGCGGGGCTCAGCCGGTCATCGTGCTCAGCAAGGCCGATCTATGCGACGATCCCGCCCTCTATGCGGCCGAAACGGAAGGGATTGCACCGGGCGTTCCCGTTCATGCCGTGAGCGTCGTAACGGGCCAAGGCATGGAAGAGCTGCGCGCCTACCTTCTCCCCGGCCATACGTTGACCCTGCTCGGCTCCTCAGGTGCGGGCAAGTCCTCGCTCACCAACTACCTGGCCGGCAAAGAAATCATGGCCACGCAAGGCATCCGCGAGGACGATTCGCGCGGTCGTCACACGACAACCCATCGCGAGCTCATTCCATTAGAAGGCGATGCCATGATTATCGACACGCCAGGCATGCGTGAGCTTCAACTCGTATCGGCGGATGAAGGGTTTGGAGAGGCGTTCTCCGATATTGAGGAATTGGCCGACTCCTGCCGCTTCGGCGATTGCACCCACCGCAAGGAGCCCGGCTGTGCCGTCCGAGCAGCCCTGCAAGGGGGAACGCTGGAGCAAGCGCGCTATGACAGCTATCGCAAGCTGGAGGCGGAGCTCGCCTTTATTACCCGTCGCGAGCAGCAGCGTCAGCGCATGCTGGAAAAAGGCAGCCGCAAGCAAACAGGGACTTCCCGCATGCAAGTGCGAGACGCACAGCAGGATGACTAATCGGGCATACGCTCCAATCAAGCAGCCGGCTTCCGCCATGGAAGTCGGCTGCTCTTTGTCTGGGAGCTAAAACTGCCCGAACTGCGGCTCTTCTTAAAACGACGTGCCCCTTCTCTCAGATAGTGGTAACTTCCTTTGCGATGCCAACGTCTTATTCGTAGCGATCTTACGCGAGGTGACCCATGAAAAAGTTTTGGCTCGGCCTGCTCTGCGGCGCCTTATTGGCCGGTACGTCTGTCGCAGTTGTCATCTCTCTTCAAGCCCGGCAAGTGAACGTCTCCTTTCTCGTCAACGGCAAAGAAATCAAGCTGGAGAAGCCCGACAAAGTGCTGGAGGTGGACGGTCGTCTCTATGCTCCGGTTCGTTTTCTCGCAGAGAGCTTGGGCGGGACGTCCAGCTTTGAAGAGGAGAGCCGCAAGCTCATTCTTCAACATGGCCCTCTTTCGATCACCGATCCGAATGTCCCGAGCGTGTCCGTCGGCAATCTGGTTTTAACCCGATCCGGTAACCGGACGGAAATCATCGGCCAGCTTCAATACAGCGGCATCGGCAATACGGTGAAAAGCTTGGAGGGCAGCCTGACCTTCTATGATGCGGCAAACCAGAAGCTCGGAAGCGCCCTCGTAACAGGGACCTTTGGAGTGGAAACCCGGATTTTTACCACGTCAGCACCAGAAGATCTGCGTGCTTACGATACGATGATTCTAAATGTGCAAGCCGAGGATGGAAAATCGATTGCACCTGCTCCCACCTTCCTGTACGAAAATTGGGAAAATGGTTTCTCCCTCGCTCTTCCCGAGTTTTGGAGAGACAAATTCACTGTAATCCCCTCTATAGATTCTGATCATCAGGTCACCTCTCTCACGTTCGTGGATAACGCCAATGTAGAAACTGGGGGCGTTCTGTTCACCATCAACCTCTACCCGAAGAAGGTTTGGGAAGAATCGGGCAAGACCCTCTTGGAACAGGTCCCCTCCTGGCAAATGGGAGAAGCCAAGGGCCGGGTATATGCCATGGCAGCCGCCTCCGACGTCCAATACAACCTCCAGAACGAGGCGTTGGCCCAGGAGTATGAGGCGATGAGACGCTCCATGGAGCGCATTCGGATTTCCTTCTCAGCCCTTCGCTAGCCTGGAAACCGTCTTCATCAGGATGTCTGCCAAGCCGAACAAAAACACAAAGAGAGCGTCCCCAAGTCATCTGTGATGACCTAGGGACGCCCTCTTCTTATAGTCGCAACATAGAGATTACGCCGTAGGAATCGAACGACGAATTTCGTTCCACTTGCGTCCGTAGATGACAAGGTCGGTTACGACACCGGCAATCGTCAGCATCAGGAACGGCATCATGCCAAGCGTATAGCGGGTTTCCGGAATGAACAGCAGTTGAATGCCGAGGAACAGGAAGAAGTGAACGGCCAGGAAGCGGTACGGCCGACGAATGAACGGCATGATGGCCGTAAGCGACATTCCCCAGTAGACGAGGAACTTGTGCATCATCCGCAGGACATTCTCCCACGGCTTATAGTCCAGGTAAACGAAATAGTGAGCGGCGTAGATCCCGCGCAGGAACATCGCCTTCGTCTTCCCGGTGGTGTACCAGCGAATCCACGTATACGGATCTTCTTTCAGGCCTGCCTTAATCCGCTCCAGCCCGAGCTCGGTCTGGTGATCGTAATCGATGTCGTTCCACGGAATCGACTTCTTAAAGTAAGGCTCAGTGCCCGCAAGGAACGGGTTGCCGGAGCCTTGGGACAGCAGGATGAACTTGTCCATCGTAATCAGGTTGCGGATCCACCACGGCAGCATCATGACGGCGAAAGCGCCGGCTCCGATCAGGATCTGCTTCAGGAACAGCTTCTTGTGCTTCGCCCACAGGAACAGATACGGCACAACGGTGATCACGATGGTGTTCGGCCGAACGAGCGTAGCCGCTGCTGCGAGCGCCCCTGCAATGATATGATCAGAGATCCGATTGTCCTGAATGATGCGAATCTGGTAGTAGGCTGCCGCCATGAAGAGGAGCAGGAATAGATTCTCCGTCAAAATAAGGCCGGAGACAAAGAGATAAGGCCCGTAGACCGTCGCCATCGCGGCGGCGATCAGCCCCGCCCAGCGGTTGAACAGGCGGCTGCCAATCAGGTAGAGGAAGAAGATCATCCCTACGCCGAAGAAGCTGTTAAACACACGAATGATCGTAAGCGTATGGTCCATGTCCGAATAGCCGAACACTTTGAATATCCCAACGAGGAAAAGCGGCCAGCCCGGGGGCACCTTGGCGTTCGGCGTCTCCGTTTTGTATCCGTATACGCCGTCTTCGATAATCTGAGCGGCCATGACAGTGTAATAGTATTGGTCGTTCTTGATTTCGGGAAACTTGTAGTTGGTCACATAATCGAGCCGCATGAAGAGCGCCACTGCCAGGATGACGACAATCAGATACTTCGCTGCGGGTTTGAGTCGGTTGCCTAATGCTGCCACAGGTTTTGGTCAGCCCCTTTTCGACGAGTAATGGAGAAACAAAGAAGTCCGTAATGAAACAAACTCAGGTTGATTTTATCATTGAGAAACCGTCAACTCAATGAGGTTCTGCTTTTTCTCATGCACGATCCCCACTTTTGCAGCGGTACAGAACTCCCGCAGAGGCACCAGCAGCTCCTTCTCCTTCTCCTCCGGCACCAGGCCGGACAGCGGAAGCGGGTTCCCGTTAACATTCAGAACGCCCTTCGTCTCGGCATTCTCCAGCGTCTCCGCTCTCTTCTTCATCCGGGAGATGAGCACCTCGGGCTTTTCCCCTGCCTTGGAGCCATTCATTCGATAGCCGATCCGGTCGACCCTCGTATCGATCCCTTCCATCGTCGTAAACATGATTTCAATGCCGAGGGACTTGGCTACGTCAAGCGTGGTCAGGCTGTATTTGCCGTAAGGGAAGCAGAGAATGTTCCGCTTATTGCCCAGCTCGGCATTCAATCGCTCGTTGGCCTTGGCCAGATCGTTCTGAATGCGAGTGCGGTATTCCTCTTGTGTTTCCATACGCTTTTCATTCTTGAGGTACTTGGCGTGCATGAGAGCAGGCTTTTGCGAATCCTTCTCGTCAACGGGGATCGTAATGTGCTGATCGTACGTGTGGCTGTAGAAGCTCATTCCGTCGCGGTTCATTTCCTTGATCTGGTCCCACTTCAGCTTGGGCGAGCCCGGACGCGAGGGATCGTCGACTCCTGATACGATCAGGAAGACCGTTGCCGGATAGCCAAACTCCTTGAGCATCGGATAGGCATAGGTATAAAAGGTTTCGTACCCGTCATCAAAGGTGAGCAGAACGGCGTTGTCCGGAACCTTTCCGTTGTTCAGAAGAAAGTCCGCGTATTGATCCATCGAAATGACATGGAACCCCTCGGAGCGCAGCAGCTCTAACTGTTTGCGAAAATCAGCAACGGTAATGGAAGAACGCCCCGGTTGATCCTTGGGCGATATATCATGGTACATGAGTGTTTGGACACGGTTGGAGTAGTACACCTTCGGTCCTTTGGCTTCCGGCTCAGCCGGAACCGGTGTCCAGGTGACCTCCATGCCGAGCTGTTCCTTCAGGAAGGAAGCGGGAACGTAAAGCTCTCCCTCCTTCAGCTCGACCTCCGGCGCCGGAACCGCTTTGCCATTCACCTGGAAAGCAGTCGGCTTGGATTGCGATCGCCCGCAGCCGCCCAGCGTAAGAGCAGCTGAGAGTAGGATGAGGAGCGACAGAACCGACAGGCGCGACCATTTGCGATAAATAAACATCCAGATCCTCCCTTATGCCAAAAGACAAGTATACGAGATGCTCGGCTTCTCTGTAAAGCGTGAAAAAGCGAACATCGAAACAGGACCTCCTTGAGATCCTCCAACAAGAAGACGCTTGGGGGAGTCAAAAGGTTTCCTGCAAAGAATGGACGACTGGTGAACGAAAGCCCCTGCGGGAGACCGATTCGAAAAAGGCAGAAATCTGCTATACTCTTCGGATGGGAGGTTGACGCATGAAAACGCTCGTCATCGCCGAGAAACCCGACATGGGACGGAATATCGCAGCAGCCATCGAACCGAAGGCCGCGAACAAGCGAACGCATCTCGAAGGCGAAACCTATATCATCACCTGGGCGATCGGCCACTTGATTACGCTGGCCGAGCCTGACAAATACGACGACAAGTACAAGAAGTGGAAGATGGCTGACCTTCCGATTATTCCCGATCGATTCAAGCTCATTCCCGTCTACCGGACTCGGGATCAGTTGAAGGTCATCGGGGAGCTCGCGAAGCAATGCGACCGTATCGTCAACGCTTGTGACGCCGGAAGAGAAGGTCAGCTTATCTTCGCTTATATCCAGCAGCACCTGAAGCTTCGCCAGCCCGTCGATCGGTTGTGGATCTCCGACCTCACGGCGGAGACGATTCGCCGCGGCTTTCGCGAGCTGAAGAGCGGCGCCGATTACGACAACCTGACGAGCGCCGCGCGCGCCCGCAGCGAAGCTGACTGGCTCATCGGCATGAACGGTTCGCGAGCATTCACCGTGAAGCACAACGTCCTCCTATCGGTCGGACGCGTTCAGACGCCTGTCCTGGCGCTGATCTATGATCGGCAGAAGCAGATCGAGGCCTTTTCCTCGACGAAGTTCTATGAGGTCGAGGCTTTCTTCCTCCAAGGCGAGACGCGCTATCGCGGGCTCTGGCAGGGCGACCGCCTTACCGAGGCGGACAAGGCGAAGGCACTCGCCAGCAAGGTTGGCGGTAAGCCTGGACGGATAGCCAGCTACGAGCGCAAGGAGACGAAGGAATACCCGTTCAAGCTGTATGACCTGACGCTCTTGCAGCGGGAAGCGAATGCAAAGCTCGGCTTCTCTGCGAAAAAGACGCTGGATGTCGCGCAGGCGTTGTACGAAAAGCATAAGGTGATCTCCTACCCGCGGACGAACTCCAACTACGTCACCGAGGAGAATATCCCCGAGATGCACCAATCCTTGCAGATGTTGAAGGGAACGGCCTACGGGGAATTGGCTGCGGGAGCCGATCCGTCGCGTGTGCACAAGAACAACAAGGCCGTCTGCAATCCAGCCAAGGTGGAGGACCACCATGCCATCCTCCCCACTCGCAAAAAGCCGGGCGCCCTCTCCCCCGATGAGCAAAAGGTATACGATCTGGTGGTTCGGAGGTTTTTGGCGCATTTCTATCCTCCCGCCGAGTACAAAATCCACACGGTGCTGACCGAGGTGGAGGGCGAGCGCTTCAAGACGACGATCAAGGAACGGCTCGCTCTTGGCTGGAAGGTGATCTACGCCGGAGAAGAGAATGCGAAGGCCAAGTCGACCAAAGCCCGCAAGGAAAAGGAAGGCGAAGCCGAGGCGGACGAAGAGGAGGAAACCGATTCCCCCTTCCAGCTCGACTCGGGCGCTCCCGTGCACTGCAGCGAAGCGAACGCCCGCGAGAAGGAAACCCAGCCGCCCAAGTCCTTCACCGAAGGCACGCTCCTTCGGGCGATGGAAAGCGCGGGCAAGCAGGTCGAGGACGAGGAGCTGCGCGACGCGATGAAGGATTCCGGGCTCGGAACCCCGGCGACCCGGGCCGCTACCATCGAGCGCTTGAAGCAGGTCGGCTACATCGACATGCAGGGCAAGCGCATCCAGATCACGGCCAAGGGTCGCATGGCGATCGAGCTCATCCGCGGAGCAGGCGTCGACCTGCTCGCCTCGCCGGAGATGACCGGCCACTGGGAGCGCCGGTTGAACGAGATCGCGCGCGGGCAAGCGGACAGCGGAGCGTTCATGGAGAAGGTGAAGCAGTTCGCGCGCCTGATCGTGGACAAGGCAAGCGCCCAAGCCGCCGCCGACAAGGCGCTGTTCGGCGAGACCGCCGAAGCGGGGCGCCCCGGTGGACGCCGCGGAACGCGAGCCGCCGGGGGGCGTGCTGCGAGCGGCGGGACGCGCGGCGAAAGCGGCGCAGCCCGGGGCGTCGGCCCGGCGACAGCACCGCGGCGGGCGGGCGCGGGCAGCGGCGAAGCCGGAAACGCGGCGGGGGCCGCGAGTGGCGGAACGCGCGGCGGTGCCACGGCAGCAACAGCGCGGCGCGTGAGCAGCGGCGAAGCGCAAGGGGCGACTGCCGCCCCGCGGGAACTTCCCCGCGCGGACAAGCCCTCGAGCGCGGCATCGGCAGCGCCGGACGATTCGGAGCGCGCCTATGTTGCGCGCTGCCCGCGGCCCGGCTGCGGCGGCCAGCTCTTCATGGGCCGCAAGGGCTACGGCTGCAGCCGCTACAAGGATGGCTGCGGCTTCGTCATCTGGAAGGACAGCTTCGGGAAGAAGCTGTCCGACAGCATGGTCCGACAGCTTGCGGAGAAAGGAAGCACTGGCAAGCTCAAATTTACGGAACCAGACGGCGGCTCCTACGAGGCGCGATTGGTGCTTCTGGATCCGGTCAAAGGTTCCCTCAACTTGGAGAAAATCCAGTAGTATAAATCGCACGGTTTATCCTCTTCAACGGCTTGCTATATAAGTTGAACGAAAGAAATGACAGAGAAGCACGGAGAGAAAGATTGAAACTGGAGGAGCATAAGCGTTCGCCTTTGTTTTTCAATTCCAACCGTACAAAGAAAGATAGAATCAGGAATTGAAAAACAACAGCGACCGGAGGTTCAAGCTTTTCTCGCAGTGCGCACTCTCTGTGAAGTTTTCTAGTTCAACTTATATAGGAAGGGAACCGACACCCTCATCTGCCCTAATCGGTGGTGACCTCGGGTCCCTTCACCCCCTAGCCGTCCAAGACAAACGTTGCAATGATTTTGTATCGGTTCATTCCAGCCCCTCCTCAGATTCTTTTTCATGACTATCATAAAAGAATCTTCTTACCAAGAGGTTTCCAAATCCTTATCAAATCCTTATCTTTTTCGAAAAGGAACTTCAGCATGGGTAGGAAGGCGAGTCAGGAAAGCCGTTTCCGCCGAACTGCTTGCGACCTCAATGTGTCCCCCATGGGCTTCCACGATGCTTTTGGCAATGGCCAGGCCAAGACCGGTGCCACCGGTGTGCTTGGACCGGGATTCGTCCACCCGGTAGAATCGGTCAAACAGGTAAGGAAGATCCTTATTGGGAATCGAATCGCCGTAATTGACGATTTCGGTGACCACCTCGTCTCCCATTCCCTTGACGCGGATATCGATGAATTTGCCGTCCCGTCCGTACCGAATGGCATTAGAGATCAAATTCTCGTAAGCTCTAGCCAGCAGATCTCCATCCGCAAAGACGATCAGGTCCTTCTCCTCCGCATGGATCCTGCATTCCATCCCCGCTTTCTCCAAGCTCGGTACGAATTCCTCAGCCAGTTGACGGAGGAAGTCCGTCATATCCAGCTTCACTTTGTTCAAGGGCATACCGCCGCTTATCCGCGTGTAATCGAACAAATCGTCGATCAAGCGTTTTACACCCAAGGACTTTTCGTAGGCAATGCTGACGAAATGGCGCAATTCTTCCTCGTCCTGATAGCGGTCGTTTTCGACCAGCTCGAGGAACCCTAAGATGGACGTAAGCGGGGTCCTCAGGTCATGGGACATCCCGGTGATTAAATCGTTTTTCGTTTTTTCGGCATTGCGTTCTTCTTCGATCGACTGCTTGACCTGGCTGCTCATCTGATTGATATTGTAGGCGAGCATGCCCAGCTCGTCCGAGGAGCGAACCGGCAGGACCACATCAAACTGCCCTTTGGCAATCTCCTTGAGCCCTCCGGTGATTTCCTCCAAATACCGGATCATCTCCCGGCTGGTCAGAAAGAAGACGATGAGAAACAGCATGCATCCGGTCAGCGCCATGATCGGGACCGAGCCGATGTGGTTGACGATCCACGCAAGCGGCGCCTGGAAGGCAGAATGCCCGATCAGCGTGGAGATAAGCCAGTGTCCGGTAATGACGAGGCCCACCGTCACCGCAAGGCTGAGCAAGAAAACGAACATAAACTTCCAGCGAATCGTCCGAAACAGTCGGTATTTGCTCTCCTTCAACGCCCGATTAGCCTCTTCATCGGGATTCTGTCCGTTTGGAAACCGTTTACGTAAGAGCCGGTAGGAGAGGAAAAACACCACGAGGCCAGCAACCGCCATCACGGGTGCGGAGCCTATGTTTTCCACGATCCAGCGAAAAGGACGGTCTAGCGGAGAGACCTTCATGATATAGCCGATTAGTCTGTAGCCGATAGCCGTAAGCAGCGCCGTAATCCCTAAGCTGACCTGGATGACGGGAAAAGCGGCTTGTCGATTTTGGGTTTTCACGATTCCACATCCATCGTTTAAGTGAGGATAGAACGGATTTTTGCTCATCCGTCCTCTACAAATCGGTCATCATGTAGCCGATGCCCCATACGGTCTTGATAAATTTGGGCTCCTGCGGATTGCTTTCAATTTTTTCGCGAATCTTTCGGATATGAACCATCACGGTATTTTTTGATTCCAAAAAAGGCTCGTTCCACGCTTCCTCATAGATTTGCTCCATACTGAGGACGATCCCACGGTTTACCGCAAGCATACTCAGAATGGCAAATTCCCGGGGAGTTAGCCGGATCTCCCTGCCGTCCAGCGTAACCCGGTGGTTGGCCGTATGAATCACGAGATCGTCGATAATCAGCTCGTTCCGATCTTGGACAGGAGCCGAAAATTGCTTGTACCGGCGCAACTGAGATTTGATTCGGGCGACAAGCTCCAGCGGGCTGAAGGGCTTGGTCACGTAATCATCGGCACCCAGCGAAAGCCCGGTGATTTTGTCCAGGTCCTGGCTTTTGGCGGACAAGATGATAATGGGAATATGGTTGTCCTCCCTGATTTTCATGCACGCCGTTAACCCGTCCATCTCGGGCATCATGACATCCATTACGATCAAGTCAACCTTGTTCCGTTCTAAAAGCTCTAAAGCCTCCTGGCCATTTGACGCCGTAAGAAGCTGGTATCCTTCGTTTTTCAGGTATATCTCCATCAGCTTGATGATTTCTTTCTCGTCATCCACCATCAATAAGGTTTCCCTTGGCATGGTCATTCTCCTTACTTCCTCTTTTGCAGCAGTTCGCGACCATTTCTTTACGTGGCGACTGTTACCCTCATATTAGCAGACATCCCGTAAAAAAGAAGGGGCCGTTCTTGATAACCACAACGTAAACCCGTTCGTCTTGAACCAAGCCTCCCCCATCCGCTTGGAACGAGAAAAAGGCCCCAAATCGGTTGTGATTACCCGATTGGAGCCCTCTCCTGTATAAATCGCAGCGATCTCATGCTGTTCGTTATCCATACGATTAGCGTTGCCTGCGTACTAGTTTTCCACTTCGAGCTTCCGGGCCAGCTCCACCGCTTCTTGCGGGGCGATCGGCCGCTTCAGTTTCTCGGCTTCCTTGCGGACGCAGTTTAGGAGGTTCATGCCGCCCACGCGGTTCATGTTCACGCCCTCCAGGCTCAGCACGTGCTCCAGTGAATGGAGCCCCGAGTGCTTGCCGAGCAGGAAGCTGTGCTCGCGGTGCAACTCCTCCGGCTCGAAGCATTGGTAGACCGAGCGATTCTTGATCAGGCCGTCGACGTGGATGCCCGATTCATGCGCATAGACCATGCTGCCAACGATCGGCTTGGCCTCTGGCGTCCTCCGGCCCGATGCCCGGCTGATGCAATCGGCGAGCGGCTGGAAGGACTCGGCTTGCAGCCAATCGCAGCCTTGGTACAGATGCCGCCAAGCCATGGACACTTCCTCCATCGCCGCATTCCCTGCGCGTTCGCCAAGCCCGAGGATGGTTGTACTGGCGATAGCCGCACCTGCGGACAAGGCAGCGAGCGTGTTGGCCGTTGCGAGACCGAAATCATTGTGCCCGTGGAATTCGAGTTCCGCATCCGTCGGAATAGCATCGACCAAGCTCCGAATGCGCTCCCCGGTTGTGACCGGGTTGAGGGCGGAGACGGTGTCCGCATAGCGGAACCGACGTACGCCATCCTCATACATCGTATTGATCACCTGAGCCAGGAACGAGGTATCCGCTCTTGAAGCATCCTCCAGGCCGACGGAAACCGTCAGTCCCTTCTTCATGCCGTATTCGGCAGCGCGGCGGATCAAGGAGAGGGCTCCGGTCTTCGTGAGCCCCAGCTTGTCGCGGATATGCAGCTCCGAGGACGGAAGCGTCACGTGCGCCCACTTGGCGCCGGTCCGCAGGGTGGCGTCCAGGTCCTTCGCGAGCGCCCGGTTCCAGGTCGAAATGACCACGGGCAGCTCCAGCTCGACGATGCTGCGAATGGCGGCTTCTTCATCCGCTCCCATCGCCGGCGTGCCGACCTCGATCTGCTCCACCCCCGCTTGCGCCAAAAGCTTCGCAATTTCCCTTTTTTCCTCCGCCGTAAAGGCGACCCCGGCTGCCTGCTCTCCGTCTCTTAACGTCGTATCGCAATACCCGATCCGTTTCATCGCGCATCCCCGTTTCCGTTCCTCAGATTGGAAATTCCCTTCTTCATAATTCCATTATATTCGAAAAACCGTTCTTATCCATGACTGCTTTTCGATTCAATCATTCTATTATTGATATGGGTTGAAGCTCACTTCAAAAGCCCCCAAAGCAACCAGAGAGCGGTCCCCCATACGAAGAGGGCCGAGGCCTTTTGAATCCAGACGAATAGCCGACCGGTTCGGTCCAGGAGCCTGTGTCCCATGAATCGATCCATTTAGGCGCTGGTATATTGCTCCCACAGCTGTAGATACATTTTATCCTCAGCCAGCAGATCCTGGTGGCGGCCTTCGGCAACCACTCGTCCTCCTTGAAACACATAGATGTAATCCGCTTCTTTGATCGTCATCAGCCGATGCGCTATGACGATGACCATCTTGTCATGGGTTTTAACATACGTCCACAGGTCCCTCATCAGAGCACGCTCCGTATCATAGTCCAATGCAGAGGTTGCCTCATCCAGAATCAAGATCGGCCGATCGGCCAGAATAGCGCGGGCGATGGCCATTCTCTGTATCTCTCCTCCCGACAAGGACTGCCCTAGCTCTTGCAGCTTCGTATCAAGTCCATTCGGCAAAGCCCGGATGAACGCTTCGGCCTGGGCCATTCGAACGGCCTCCAGCAACTCGCTCTCGCTTGCCTCTGGACGAACCTTCTGCAAATTATCTCGAATCGTTCCCGAGAACAAGTAGGAGGTCTGCGGGATGTAGGCGATTTGAGACCTCCACACCTCTGCATTCACCCTTGAGTCGAGTCCTCCAAGAAGCAACTCTCCTTCGGAAGGCATCAACAAACCGGCTGCAATCTTGGCCGTGGTGGATTTTCCTGAGCCGCTCGGTCCGACAATCGCTACAAGAGAGCCCGGGGCCACTTGGATATGGACATCCTCCACACCCATAACCGAGTGGTTACCGACCGGAGATTCGCTCCGATCCTTCTCTCGGTTGTAATGAAGTCCGATGTGCCGCAGTTCCATCCCGCCATCGACGAGAAGGGGTTCTTCACTGACCGGGCTTGCGGGCTCCTTTTCCATTGCCAACACGTCGAAGATACGAGGGGAAACGCCGAGAATCTCCAAAACCTGCCCCCACATGCTACCGATGGATTGCATGGGACTCGTAACCCTCCACACCAGCGTGAAAAAGACAAGCAGCGAACCAAGTGCCATGGACTCGTGGATGGCCATCCAGCCCACCGTTAGAACGCAAACCAGGATTAACAGATTGGAAAAGGATGTCGTAATTAACGAAATGACTTGATAGTACCACGCTTTTTTCATATATAACTGATTCAGTTTTTTTCGTTCCTGGATAAACCGTTCGTTGATCCAATCCGACAACCCGTAGGACCGCACAACTTCGATGTTTTGCAGCGCCTCATGCTGGCATTGCCGAACGGCCGACTCCTGGTTTGCGATATTCGTCCCGATGGCCGACAGGTTCCTGCGCACCGAATGACTGATCAGCAGCATGACCGGCGACAAAACAAGAATAAGCACAGCTAATTTCCAGTTCAACCATAACAGATAAACCGATGCGAGCAGGAGCATAACAAACTGATCCAACAGCTGGTCCAAGGTGACGGTTAGCAGCCCGGCCACGCGCGGAGAGTCTTGCGTGACTCGCTGGACAAGATCGGAAGAGTGCATTTCGCTCACATGCTCGTATCGAGCACGATGCGCATGGTCCGCGACTTCCTCCATCAGATCGGTGTTCAAGCTCGCCATCGATGTCTTCTTCCAATACTCGCCAATCAAGCCTATCGCGGCCAGCAGCAGAAACGCCGCCAGGCTGATCCCGACAAGCAGCTTGATTTTCTCGAACTGTTGAAGCTCCAGGTAGTTGAAGAAGAGGTTCACAAACAAAGGCTCCAGCATCATGATCGAAGCCTGCGACAAGCTGAAGAACAGACCCGCAAGGAAGAGCCCCCGTTTGGGTTTCATTTTGTTCCACAGATGATGCCAGACTCGGGTAAACGGCACACTCGTCCCTTGTGAGCTCATGACGCGTCATCCGCCTCCATTCGATCCGTCCCGTTGCCGTCTTGGACTAGTTTGGCGTAACGTCCCTTTCGGGCAAGCAGCTCCCAATGGGTTCCTGACTCGATGATCCTGCCGTCCTCTACCACGCAGATGCGATCCGCATGGCGGATGGTCGACAACCGATGGGCCGCGATCAGGACCGTCCGATTGGCCATCAGCTGCTCGATCGTTTGCTGGATTTTCATCTCATTGATGGAGTCAAGCGCCGATGTCGGTTCGTCCATGACCAGAATGTCCGGATTCCGAATATAAGCTCGCGCGATGGCAATCCTCTGCTTTTCGCCGCCGGATAGTTGCTTCCCATGCTCTCCCAGATACGTGTCATACTGCTCCGGCAGATTTCGGATAAACTCATCCGCATTGGCTAATTCAGCCGCACGAACGATGTCTTCCTCAGAAGCATCCAATCTTCCGATGCGAATGTTTTCCCGTATGCTTTCATCAAAAAGGCTTTTATCCGGATTTTGCGGAACATAAGCGGTTCGTTGTCGCCAAGTCCCCAACGTTTTCTCATCAAGTGGGACACCGCCGACGGTTACCTCTCCCTCATCCGGGACAAGCAACCCTGCAACCAGCTTAAGAATGGTGCTCTTCCCCGCTCCGCTGGACCCAACCAAGGCAGTCGTTTTCCCGTGCTCGATGACCAAGGAGAAGTTCCTCAACTGCGCGGATTCGGCTTCGTACCCGAATGTCACATTGTCGAGAACAAGGTCTCCCTCGTTTGGCAGCATGCCGTTTTCATCGAACTCGCGAAGGGGAACTGTTGGATCGGCCAGTTCAAACACGCGGCGCAAATTCGTGATCACATTTTGAATCGCCACCCGGGTATTGACGATGTGGGACAGCGGATAAATCAACTGCTCATACGAAATGACAAAGGCGGCGATAATGCCCGCCTCAATGGTACCCTTGCTCAGCATATAACTGCCGATGCCAAAGATATAAATCTGTCCCAGCCAATAGCCTATAAAAATCGTAAGTCCCGAAGCCGTATAGTACAGATGAAGCCGAACGCCAGCCCGTTGAGCTACTCGGACCTTCTCCACCCAGTTGGCCAACAAGGATCGGCGCAGTCCGAAAACCCGGACCACCTCAGCTGCTTGAAATTGCTCCTGCAGATCGGCATATTGAAGGGCTTGCGATTCGTTAAGCTTCGTCTGCCACCTCTGAATCGGGATAGACAGTAAGTTCCCGGCTAGAGGAACCAGGAGTGCGATGACAATACTGCCGATAAGCAGCTCCCAAGATAAAGCCGTTAAGTAGAATAGCAAAAAAATCAGAGACAAAACCTTTTCAATCAGGAGGGGAATCGTGCTGTTTATCCCATCTTGCGCGGCAAGAGCGGAGTCGTTCAACCGTTGAATCTTATCTCCGCTGTGCCATTTGTGGAACAGGGTCAGCCTCATCCGGAGGAGTCGTTTCAAGACATTTCTTTGCAGATCAAGCGTGGTTCGATTGTTCAGGGACTGCTTGTAGATGTCCTTCGCAACGCCCACGAGGAGTCCCACGAGAAAGACACCGGTAAAAAAGAGCGCTGCATTCCACAACCCCGAGATGGACTTCTCCCTAACGGCGGCAAAAAGTCTCCTCATGCTCTCCGCTTGCCCAACCGGGACCAAGGCCGACAAAAAAACCAGAACCCCCATGAGCAGATACGACGTCCAATGGGCCTTAATCAGAGAGAACAGCTTGTGGTACATCACTTTTCTCGAAAAATGAGTGCTTTCGTCCATTATGCCCTCCTTGCGGCAGGTGGACCGTCCACAACAGGCTTCCGTAAGCATTCGTTTGCCGCCATGGGGTCCTCATCCACATGAAGTCTGACAGCCGTAATTCCGGGCCGCCCGGCTTGCTGCCACTCTTGTATCATTCGTTCCATATTATCCCATGTGGATCGACCGTCTGCAAAGCAAAGAATCACAAGCTGCAAACATTGCTGCTCCTGAACGCCTAATAGGCATACCCCATTCCGATCAAACGCTCCGACCGCCATCCCTTGAAATCCCGAGCTATGCAAAGGGCTCCCAAACCTCTCGGTCATGGCTTGGGTAGGGCCCGAAACTTGAAACAGGTTCTGCATCCGTGCTTGCAGCCACAGAAGCATTCCATCCGCTTCATCCTTTGACTCCAGGACAATCCCCGTGCGATGGCGCTCTGGACTCTTTTCCAAGCAACTCTTAATAAAGAGCAACCCCTTCGCATCCTCTGCTTCCGTTACCAGAGTGAAATGATCGTCAAAGGGGAGTGTCTTTCGGCTGTCCCGAAGAACCGTTCGGAATCGCAAGAAATCCGTATAGCCCGTTATTCTTCCGCTCAAGCCCGTCTCTGTCTTCACAAAACGGGTCAGGACCTGCATCCCCCCTATCGATAGGGGCATCACCAAGTCCCCGCCCATCTTCAATTGATAAATCCACTCGGGGGAAATCCCCCAGGTTCCGACCGTGACGATAATCTTATCGTAGGGTGCGTGATCTCTCAGCCCGAGAAAGCCGTCACCGGCCACAACCCTCACCCAATCGTAATGGTGTTGGCTCAGACATCGGGCAGCACGCGCTGCGACATCCTCCTCGATGTCTATGGTAACAATCGCTCCCTGCTCTCCCGTCAAATACCCGAGCAATGCCGCATTGTAGCCCGTCCCCGTCCCTATTTCCAATATGGACTGGTCCGGCTGGACTTGGAGCATCTCCAGCATGGTCGCCATGACGAGCGGGGAGGTGGAAGAACTAAGGACATCTTGATTTTGGTCGACTTTGGTGTAGATCACCTTGTCCGAGTAGATTCGGATAAGGGGCTCATTCGGGAGAAACCAATGACGATAGACATGAAGGAAGGCATCTCTCACGTTTGGATGCCGGAGATGGCCTCCTTTTTCCATTCGGGAAACCATACTCTTGTTTAGCTTAATCGCAAGCGTATTTCCATCTGCCATATCGTCTCTCCTTGGCTGCTGCCTGAGGATTTTATCGAAGCATCGGCAAATCCGATACCATGCTAGTTAGTGCGGTCAGGAAACGGGGAATGACCGAATCTGCTGAAAATTTCCTAACCGAGGCTATGCATGCTTCAGGAGCAGGCAGCCTTCTTTTCTCTAGTAAAATCTCGCTTACCAGCGAGCTAAGAGCATCCACATCGCCCACGGGATATAGCCAACCGTTGGTCCCGTCGATAATTTCTCGGGGTCCATAGGGGCAGTCACTGGCGAGCACAGGAATCCCGCAGGAGAGCGCCTCGACCAAAGCCAATCCGAAGGATTCGGATTCCGAGGCATGAATCAATGCCGTGCATTTCTCAAGATTGTTCCATGGGTTGGGGGTCCATCCGTGGAAAACCACTTTCGATTCGATCCCCAACGTATGCGCACTCGCGGCAAGGTTCGGGAGCTCATCTCCCTCTCCAAAGATATGAAGCTTCCAATTGGCCGGATTGATTCGAGAAAGGGCGACCAGAATGTCCTCGACCCTCTTTTCTTTCGTGAGTCTGCCAACATACGCGAATTCAGGAAATTCCGGTCTGGGAATTAGGGGGAGCTGGTGGATGTTCAGCGGATTATAAACCACGTGTATGCTACTGGATTCCGTCGCCTGCTCGATCTCTTCTTTGAGTGCCTGCGTGATGGCAAGATGGCCGTCCGCATAGCGTAAATCATCTTTGTTATTCAAGACATGATCGGTATTGAGCTGCAGCCAACTGATGACCTTCGTGTTAAGTCCCAGCCTCTGGGCGGCGAGCTTTGCAATTTTGGTTGATCGCGTCCCTAACGTTACCATGCAATCGATCGGAAGCTGCTGCTCGAATAAGACTTTTGTGAATCGATTCAGATAGCCGGAGATATCGACACCTCTTGCTGCTTTGATCGGAGTTTTCATCAGGTGAAGAACCGGAAGGCCTTCTTCCCATTCCGAATCCATCGATTGATGGGCCAGTACGATCTGGATATGGTGGTCCGCTGACAATGCTTGATAATAAGTGGATAGAACCCGCTCCACTCCGCCGCGCCCGCCCAAAGGAAAATCGACATAAAAGAGGATATTCATCTTGGATCGCTCTCCAACACCGTAAGGGTAAATTGCTTGGATACCTCACTCGCAAAAGGAA
Source organism: Gorillibacterium sp. CAU 1737 (assembly GCF_039888655.1). Classification (NCBI taxonomy): domain Bacteria; kingdom Bacillati; phylum Bacillota; class Bacilli; order Caryophanales; family Paenibacillaceae; genus Gorillibacterium; species Gorillibacterium sp. CAU 1737. The sequence continues at coordinate 22,611 of NZ_JBDQQO010000005.1, read as the reverse complement.
ACGCTTTTGCTTTAGCACAGCTCGTAGATGGTGTAGGATTCCTGAACCGCATGAGTCTTTATTTGAAAGGAATGGATTTGTTCGATTTCTTGAAAAGACTGCATCAGCTGATTTCGGACTTCAAGCTGACTGCTGCTCAGCAGGTAAACGGTCTTCCCGATCCGCTGCATTTCTTTGAAAAAGGGCTGCAGCAGCGCATGAGGAACGATGCGCCAGCTGTCTGTAACAACCACGGTGTCATAGTGTTGGTCGTTCGCTCCAGACAACAAGCCCAACGTCTCCACTACACGGCACGCACCAACACCATCGCTTGAGCTCTGAAAAGTCGTGCTATTCATAGTAAAGCTATCCGTGGCCCCTACTTCATGCGCCAAACGATCGGAATGACACCCTACGGCCAGACGCTTTTCCGTAAGCATTGGAGGAATCGCCTCTCCAATCCCCGGATAGTCCATGCTTATCAAGGAGATCGCTTGTTTGAAATGCTTGATCAAGGAAAAGGGATTGTGCTCGGTTTGGATACTAGACAGCTCTACCTCGAGAGCTCGATGTTTCTCCACCAGCCGCACCCGATCCGCATCGCCCGGTGCCAATCGCTGCCGATTTCGGATGATGAGGCCCCGAAATCGGGGCTCAAATCGAAATAGACAGCCCTTTTGCCAAAGCCGAATGCCCAATTCCCGGTCCTCGAATCCCTGATCGCGGAAGTCTTCGTCGAACAGGCCGACCTCATGCAGGACGCTGGATTCAACGGAAAACAAGGCGGCATTCAGCAAGAGCCAAGGGGTAGACGAGGTGGAGAACGCTTCGAGGTCCTTCTGCCTCCCGTCACCAAACGTCGGAAGCAAGGGATGCTTGAAGCATTTCAAGGGATCAGCGGATTCATAAATCCTTCGGAGGAGAGGAAGTGCCGGATGATGGTCAGGCTGGAACAAGCCGTGGATTCGTCCGATGCAGACTCGATTGGGCATGCCATGAACTTGAAGCAAAGACTCGACCGCATCCGGTGCTAAGAGAACGCCTTCGTTCAAAAAGCAACAAATCGCATATCGAGCCTTTCGAATTCCGCGGTTTTTCATAGCCGCGCTGCTGTCTGATCCATCTGTCCCTTCAACGACCACAACCTCGTATGCCTCGGGATCGGCCGTTTGGGCATCGAGGGATTGCAGTGTTTTGCCCAGCAAATCACGCTCGCCATAGGAAGAAACAATTAGGCTCACTTTCATGGTCTCATCTCTCAAACCTGATTTAGTAACGGCACTTTAGAGACTTGATAAAGGGCATATTCCGCCGTTTGATCGACGGGCCCCATCGAAAATTCATCCGGCAACCGGGAGGAGCCGCGAAGGATTCCCGACTCCAACACGACATCCGGTTGATCGATGAGATACACATCTTCGGCAATTCTCAGCGCTTCATTCAAAAGCAAGCGTAGCAGCTCCGAGGGATACGCCTTCCAGATGTCCGTGATGATCACGGTCGAGTAGGTTTTCTCTTGCATGAGAGCAGCCAGGCCAATTCGATTGAAAACCTTACCCGAGGGAAGCTGTTCCGCAAGCCGCGAAGGGCGTTCCGTTTCGATGGTGAAGACCTCGTCAGCCTTTACCCGCGCTGCGAGCTCCGGAGAAAAGCCGCCGATGAGAAGCCTTTTCCCCTGTGGCAGCTGATCGGTAACGTACTCGAGATTGGGGTAATCCCGGGGAACGGACGGGGCGACCTTCACAAAATGATCAATCGTGTCGGACGAATTGTAAGGCATGCTGACCGTCCATAAGGTATACCACACCTCCACAGGAAACTCCTGATGAAGGGTATACATCCTCAAGATGTTCTCGTAGCTTTCGCGATTTTTATCCGTATATTGCTCATGCGGCAGATGGAGCGCCCTTACCTTGGAATCCGATCGAAATGGAATGCCGGCCTTCCACAGTCGATACCCCAGCTCCAAATCCTCATGCCCCCATCCGACAAAGGACTCGTCAAAGAGCCCCACTTCCTCGAACAAAGAGGTTTCGAGAGAGGTCATGCAAGTCCAGTAATACAGCCAAGGGGCATGAATGCGATTCAGGTCGTTGGCGTATTTGTCGTAGAGCATCTTCTGTCTAGCATCGGGATAAACCGAAAGCATTCGGTTCGTCAGGCATCTCTCCGGGTGATCCGACTCCGCCATCGGACGGAGCAGCCTTACCAGTTGCGGGTGTTTATCCGCTTGACTGATGCCATGGACGATCCCCAAACATACGCTTCCGCGATAGCGGGTATGGAACTGCGAAACACTTCGGATGAAATCCGCCCCCACCAAAACACCCGTGTCCAGCAATACGCATACTTCGTATTTGGCTAGGGAGATCCCCATATTTCGGGCCGCCCCCGCTCGGAACCCCAAGTCCGGCTGATAACAATACCGGAGATCCAGACGATCTTCAAACGAGCAGACGGTTTGTTTGGTGTTGTCTTGGGACCCGTCATCACAGATGATGACCTCAAAGTCAGGCGAATCCGGGTCTTGATGGGCCAAACAAAGCAGCGTTTGCTTTAGCAAATCCGATCCATTGTAGGTTGGGATAACTACCGTTACACGCATTCCGCTCCCCCATCCAAACGTTTATTATCTAGTAGCTCATCAGCTCTGTATCAACTGGGGAGCGGAAATAAGCTGATCCAGCGTGAAATTGTAGTTTCCCGCGCCTTGGTCCGCATGAGCCAGCCGATGATAGAACAAAGCCACGCCAGCCGATCCTGTACCGAAATCGGTAGAGATTCGGTAGGCTTGGTCACCGGGGAAGGCTAGTCCGCCCGGTCGCTCAATCCCGTACAAATTCATGGAGGTTCCGATTTCCATCGCTTTCTGGAGATAGTCCTCATCCCCGGTGAATTGGTACGCATCCAGCAAATAGTTTCCGATTCCCGTTACTCCCCGGAACAGGCCGCAAAAGGCTGTGCTACTCATAAAATTTTCTTTGCTCAGCGAAGTCATTAGCTCGAAATAACGCGAATCCCCGGTCGCTCTCCAGAATCTCAGAAGAGAGGTTCCAAGACCTGCGTTGCCTTCAAACCAGTACGGAGAAATGATCTGCATTCCTGATGTGCCCACGGGACCTCTCGGTAACCCCATGCTTCTGGGCAATGTCACCAAATAACTGATCTCATGTTCCACGGCAGCTTGGGCCGCAGCCAGAAACTTCGGATCGGTTGTCACCTGGCCCAAATACAACAAGTACAAGGCGATCCCGGATGCCCCCAAAGCATATCCGAGATTAACGCTTCCTTCGGGGTCTCTCCAGAAAAATTTATCTTCTTTGACTTCTTTCGTAGCGAGCAGCCAGTCTCCTATTTCAACCGCTTTATCCAGCCATTCCTGGTCCCCCGTCTGCATATGGAAATGTAGACAGGCCAACCCATATCCCGATGCTCCATAGAACAGGTCCGGCGTTTTCTTAAGCAGGGGATGGGAATGGAATCGCTTCATGATCTCCAGCGATTGTTCCTGAAGCCCCATCTCCCAGAAGGACCATGCGATGCCAGAAGCCCCTACATACAGACCCGGTGTATAGAGTTCGTCATCCACACTTCGATCAGCCATCCATTCTCGCACAGGCTTGTCCAGATTTCCGGTCAACTTGGTGATGGCATAGCCCACGCCTGCTGCCCCGTAGGAAAGACTGAGCGGATTGGTGTGAAACACCATCGGATCGGAGGGAAACAGGCGATCCGCACGACTGGGATCAGCCGTACTGAGGATATAGCGGAGACAGTCATCCCTTTTCTTGAGCAGCTCTTGCCGGTCCAACGCTTGGCGGAACGGGGAATGGTGATCGGCTTCCGGTTTCGTGCTGACCTGATCGATCATCTCCAGCAAGGAGGGTCTCCTCTCCGCTTGCTCATTCAAGGAACGAATGATCAGTTGGCGCAGATGGTTCGGCAGCCCCAGCTCCGACGCCTTCAGGTCTACAAGCTTCTCCAGCAACTCCGGCTCCAACTGGTACAAATTCACGCCCGTCGGAAAAATCATGCCCAAGAAATTCGCTCCCAGCGCATAGATGTCGTCCTGTTTATCCATCCCAGGACGCTTCGGTCGAAAGCCAGGCGTGCCAAAGGTGGCATCGGCTTGGCCTTTGCCGATCTCCCACGCCGCCTCTAAATCAAGGATTTTCACCGATCCTGTCTCTATATTGGAGACAATGATGTTATTCATGGACAGATCGCCTAAGGCGATGCCCCTCTCATGAATCTCATTCACGGCTTGTGCGAGGCTCTTCCATATTCGTAAAAGGATTTCAAGAAAAGCGTCGCATTCCTCATCCGTCGCCGTCCCCGTAATAAAGGGGTTGTACTTGCTGGTGAATTTACCGAGCGTCGGACCGAGCAGGTATTCTTCGACTAGAAATGTATGCTCCCATTCATGAAACAACTCTACCGGTTTCGGGGTGATCCCCGTGTCCGCAAGCTGCTCCAGCAGCGCGTATTCCTTTTCCAGGCGAGCCACCGCATCATCGCCATGCTCGTCAACGCCAATATGCTTCCGGGCTTCCTTGATGACGACGGCTGTTCCCGAATCGAGGTCTGTAGCTAAATAAACGCCTCCTGCAAGCGAATGGAGCAGCGAGGAATGAACCTCGTACCTTCCCTCATTCAAAGTCAGAGATAAATCAACGTCCGAATCGTCATCGGGAAAAGGATCTTCAACCCAATACGGAGGATTCCAGAAAGGGACCCGCTCGTCCATCATCAATCGGTTATCCGGTGTTCGCAGGGTATATTCTTTCGTTCCTCGCTCCGTCAATTGAAATTCGCCTTTGATGCCGCCATATCGATAGTGGACGACCTGTGAGCCGGGAAACCGCTTATCCGATAGGATATACGGTCCTTCGAAGGACGCTAGCTCTTTTCCCAAGAGAGTGATGACTTCTTTAAACTGCTCGTCATGGGCCGGGTAGATCGTGATGAACTTCCCCCCCGATTCCCTTCCCCACCCCTTGGATGTCATCCGCACAAGCATTTTCTTGTCCAAGGCAAATTTGAAAGCCAATGAGCGCTCCAAACAGATCCTTGCGGCGATTCGCAGGATTTCTTCACCATTATCAGACCGCGCCGAAAGGTGAATTTTCCAGCCCTGGTTGATCAGTACAGCATCGGTTGGCGTTACCTGACGCCAAATGCCCCTTCTATGTAAATGGTAGGTGGTGTCTGAAGTCACCGAGCGGATGATGTCGAGAAACTCATCGCTGGGCTGGTAGCTGTCGAAGGATTCATAAAACTCGGGGTGCTGAGCCAAGTGGTTGAGGTGATAAAATTTTTGACCTGCTTCCATATGAGCCCTCCGTTACATGGATAATGAATAGCCAAGAACATGTGAAATAGTGGTCGAAGAGGGGACGTTTTTTTATGAAACAGAATGGAATCTATTGCAGCTGGTTGTGATCCAAGAATCTCTGCTAACCGCGTTTCATCCCCATCTCCTGCTGTCCTGAAGCTTATGCCAAGCGATACCTAAGCAAAAGCGAAAGCACCCCACTCCTGGATCTGGCTGCCTATGTAAACGTATGGGGTACCCCTGTCCTCAATCAGTTACAGCTGTTCCATGCACAAGAACTGGCACTGAAAGCAAATTCCGATTCCAGGTTGTCCTGACCGCTAAGCATTTGCAGGGCAAGAATACGTGTCATAGTCGACTCCTTTCCCCCTCTTCGCTCCCTATTATACCTTTTTTTGGATGAAAAGCTATATTGACGAAATAGAATTTCTAATATATTTTAAAATGGCCTATTATATCCATTTTTTCGAGAGGGGACATACCGATGGTCGAAGCAACCCGCTTTGCCAATGGATTACAAGCATTTCTCTCCCCCCGGGTGCAGATCCCGAGCGCTTGCTTTGCTATCGCCTATAAAGTAGGAAGCGCTAGCGACCCTACCGGATGGAGCGGGCTTTCTCACTTTCTCGAGCACATGATGTTTAAAGGGACTCCCCCCTATCCAAAGGGCATGATGCAGCAGCTGATTACGAACCGGGGAGGACGGTTCGATGCCCTAACCTCCACGGATTTCACCCTTTACTTTTCCTTGGTTCATCGAAACGATATCGAAATTCCTATCCAAATCGAAGCCGATCGCATGCGAAATATGCAGTTTGATCCCTCTCTTATTCAAATGGAAAAAGAAATCATTTTGACGGAGCGAGCCGGGGCCTCCTCCAGCCCTTCGCGAATCCTCCAAGAAGCAATCCTCGCAACCGCATTCGAGAACAGTTCCTCTGGCCATCTGGTTATCGGTTCAGAGGAGGACATTAAGAAGGTCACCAAAGAAGCCCTCGAAGCCCACTACCATCGCTATTATCAACCGAACAATGCCATTGTCTCGCTCGTCGGCAACTTCGAACCAACTTCCGCAGAAAAGCTCCTGGAGCAGCACTTAGGTGAACTGCCAATCATGGTTCAAGAGGAAAAACCAATCGAACCGGGGATATCCTTACACCCACCACATCACAGCAATCGGAATCAATCTCCGCGCCGACTGGAATTGACCCATCCTCGCTCCTCGCGTCACTTGGCCATGGCGTGGAGAAGCCCCGGCCCTGCCCATCCGGATGCGATGGCCGCGGAAGTGATCAATATTCTGTTATGCGGAGCCCCTTCGCTCATCAATGGCGGAGCCAAAATCGGGGTAAGCTCCGGCATCCTGTTTGAGTTGGTTGAGAAGGAACTACTCCTTGAGGTGAACAGCAACTTAATTGTCTCGAACCCGGACAATCTATTGATGATCACGTGCACCTTGTCGCCGCACCAAAGCTTCGAAGAGGTGGAGTCCTACCTAACGGAACGAGTAGAAATGTTGAAAACCATACTCGTCCCGCAGGAAGCCCTGACTGCCGCAATCCGATGTGCAGAGAAGCAACATGCCATGGCAAGGAGCGACCTCATCACGGATACATTGGGTACGGTGAAGTCGATTATCCGAATCGGGGATACAGCCTCCTGGATGAAATACTCCAGCACCCTTCACGCCGTGACTCCCGAAGAAATTCGAAGAGTGGCCCAGCGCTGCTTTCAGGACGATAGCGCGACGATTGTCCATTTGCTCCCGTCCGTTCCAGGAATCCATGCTCCTCATCCGGTGACGAAGCCTTCCGTTGAAGCGCCTTTGTTGCCGCCTCCCCCCTCCTACCAAACGCTTCCGTCTACCAACCCTAAACAAGGTGCCATACCCAAGACTGTTGCATGGGAGGAAGTTCAACCGGCAGACTCCTCCACCTTCTCAAGGAAGCTATACAGCAACGGGATGACCTCCCTGGTCTATCGCTTGAAAGAGGTGAAGGTCATCACGATCCGGCTTTCCTTCGAGGCAGGCTCCCTGTACGATCCCGCCGATAAGGACGGCCTTTCTCGGTTGACGGCTTTCCTGCTGCAGCAAACGATCTACGAGGGAACACCCTCCCCCGACCATTTCGGAATTCAGATTGAGCTGGAGCACACCCCTGAAACGGTAGCGATCGCCGCAAGCTGTACGGTGGACATGCTCCCCTTGTGTTTGCAGATCCTGGCGGATGCCCTTCTATCCCCGTCCTATAAAAAGGACACCTTCGATCAGGTGAAGGAACTCTTTCTCTACCACAAACGATATCCCCATGCGACCCCGTGGCTCTACCCAAAGGAGCCGTTCCTGATCGAGCTCTACCCGAATGAACACCCGCTAGCCCGATGCCAGGACGGCAATGCGGACACCCTCTCCCAACTACAAATGGAGGATGTCTATGCGTTTCATCTTCGCTATTTTGCTCCTGCAGGTTGTGTTCTCGCCATTGTAGGTGATGTAAGCGGTGAGGCCGTTGAGGAGTTATTGGCAAGAAGTCTGTTCCGTTGGCCCTCACAAGGCGAATCGGAGCGGGTCATTCCCCCTGAGGTGGACGTCACCCGCCAATCGTCTTTCACCAGGGAGCATAGAAATGTCGTCTCTACTTTGACCGAACTTTCATTCAACTGGCTCACCGTGAGCAGAACCCATCCGGACTTCCTTCCCCTCAATGTTCTCGCGACCCTCTTGGGTAAGAAAGAATCGGCCTTCGCAGGGCGATTAAGCGCTGTGTTTCGCGAACAATACGGTCTCTCTTATTACCAGCATGTTCAATTTCCAGCAAGCGGCGTTCAAGTTCCCTTCCGCATCATCATGGGAGTCAACGGGGCCAATACGGATCGATCCATGGAGCTTCTTCATCAGGAGATCGCATCTTTGCAAAGAACCTTGATCCGACAGGAAGAATTGGAGGCAGTCCTCTCCTTCATGGTCGGCCATCAGGTGATTCTGTGGAGTGACGCCTCTTATATTTCGGAACAGCTCATTCAATACGCTCGTCATAATCTTGGAATGGAGTACCGACACACGTACCCCATCCTGCTGTCGAGCATCACACCGGATCGCTTATGTCAGACCGCACAAAACTACTTCAATCGTGAGACCCTGTTCACGCTCATCAGTAAACCATAGGAAGGGATACCCCATGGCAACGATCCTGATCGACGATGTATCGCCCAACCAGCATGGAGCCGTTACGACGAGCGTTTCCCATTTCCTCGACCAGTTGGAGGAAATCCTCAAGCCCCGCCACTTGACCCGCAGGCTCTCCCCCTCCATGCTCGAATGGTCGGAGCAGCACTTGCAGGACTGGACGCAGAGGCATGGTGGCGATATCGACATCTACTTAGGAAACAACTTACGAGTCATCGAGAAATTACGAGCCCATGATTGGCCAGGCAAAATCATCTACAACGCAATGGGCGATCTCCCAAGAGGAGCCAGCGGCTTGCGGCAAATCATCCGCTGTCTCTATCGGACGGATCGGATCTGGTGCTCGAGCCATGCTGATCGGATGATTGCTGAGCAGTTGATCCAATCAGACGGCGAGCAGCCAGAGATCACAGTCATTCCTTATGGAATCGATACGGGCTTCTTCACCGCGATGGACCCGCAGGATAGACGAACGATTCGGACAAAGCTGGGATTTCAGGAAGGGGATATTGTACTCGGATATGTCGGCAGAATTTCGCTTGAGAAAAATGTTCACTCGCTGTTCGAGCTGCTGTCCTATCTCCATGTGGATGAGCGATTCAAATTGTTGATCGTGGGCGAAGTGGACCTTGTGCCGTTTAAAGAGTTCAATATATGGCCCTCCAAGCTGGAGAAAACCATTCAAGCCTTGTTGGCGACAAACCAAAATCGGGTGGTGCACCTCAACTGGGCGAGCCGCGATCAAGTACGGGAACTGTACAATGCACTGGATATTTTGCTAAACCTAACCCTGCATCATGATGAGAATTTTGGCTATGCTCAAATCGAGGCGATGAGCTGTGGAGTTCCTATCGTGGGGACGGCGTGGGGGGGATTGAAGGATTCGATAACCGCAAGCACGGGCGTTCCGATTGACACTTGGGTTACTGACTTTGGCATTCGCTATCATTTTCCGAAAGCCTTGGCAGCGGTAACCGGACTGGCCGCGAAGGAAGCCGACAGACGGGAATTGGGCCGACAGGCTGCGCAGACGGCAAGAGCAAGCTACTCCATTGCGGCCTATCAAAAAAACGTGCAGCACATGATCGAGGAAATGCTAAAGCAGACAACCCAAAAAAGCACGGCCTCTCTCACCGAATTCGGCCGCCGATATGACGAGCGGTTCAGCAAGAGGGATGCTTCGGGGAAAAGGCTGTCTTTGTTTCCACGGTACGAAGGCCTGTCAGATCCTGACTACCGGAAGTGGATCTCCCCCTATGCATCCATGAGTTTGACAGATCCCTCGCTGGTACTTAACCCAAGCTATTTTTTGGCACTTCCAGGCAAAATCAGCGGTTCCTACTTCCACTCGACAGACTTGCTATGGAATTATCGGGTCCCTCTTCTGGAGGAAGAGAGAGCTTTTCTTAATCGTTTGAAAAGGAATGCGGTGATCCCGGCAGCGATTCCGGCAGACGAAGGGAGCCCTTGTCGGGACTGTGTGGATTCGCTGATCCGAAAAGGCCTTCTCGGCATCAGCGAATCCTAGTCGAGTTACACGGCGTTTCATGGACGGCCCTTGGTTTCTGAGAATGCTTAGCTGACACCAGTTGGCTTTCCCTATACATGAGCGGCAGCAAGCTTCTGCTGAATCTCTTGAAACTTAGCTTGCCGTTCCGCAGTACTTAGCTTGGGACAATTGTAGCAATAGCCGTAATCGGTGTCCGTTTTGTATGCGAGACAGCAGGTCGAGCGAATGAGCACACGTTCTCCGGGTTTATAGGGACTCTCCGCATAGCGGAATTTCAGGTCAAACGGGTTGCGGGTGAGCCCGGCCACCGCTCCCGGCATCCCCTTCATCACATAGCCGAAGTCATGCTCGAATCTTTCTCGGATCGCCTCTGGCAGTTCCCGGCCTTCCAACTGGTCTTGTCCATAACGCAGGTTGGTCGAAAGCACTGCCCATAGGGTCCGAACCGGGATTTCTGTCGCCTTCGCACTCGCTTCCAGAAGCGGCCGTATGACTTCCCCGTAAAAGCGGTCCATCGCCTGCTTCGCCGCTGCGGGACGCTCCTCTCCTTCTGGCAAGAGCGGCACCTCCGAGCCCTTTAGGTAAAAGGCGATCTTCGGATATCCATCTTCCACGCTAAGCCTGAGGACAAAGGACTCCAAAGAAGAGATCAGAATGGCGTTCTGCATCAAGAGCATCTCTTGAAGAGCTCCGCACAAGCGGGAGAGCCAAGAAGCCCAATAGGTCCCCGCTACATCCAACGTTCGCGAAGGAATAAGAGGTGCGTATTCTTTGGCAAAGCGGCGCGCCCCTTCCATCTCGGTCAATTCCGAGAAGGAATACAAATGCCCCTCTCCGGCGGGTTCGCCCAGAAATACGTTGTATTTGGCGACCATGGCGGAATCGAGAATCAAAGTGCCGCTGCCCATTTCTCCATCTCCTTCTCTTGAATAGCCGAAGCTTCCTTATGCGCCAGCTCGTAAGGCAGGCACAGCGGAACGCCGGTGCGCGGGTCGGCCACCAGATCGGCCTCAATCCCGAAGACCGCGCGAAGCACGTCCTGGGTAACCACTTCGGTGGGCGTGCCTTCCGCCACGACTTTGCCGGAACGAATGGCGACAACATGCTGCGCATAACGGGTCGCATGGTTGAGGTCATGCACCACCATAACGACGGTGCGGCTCTCCTCTTCGTTCAGCTTTTGCAGCAGCTTGAGGACTTCCAGCTGGTGCGCCATATCGAGATAAGTCGTCGGCTCATCCAGGAAGAGGATGTCCGTCTCCTGCGCGATCGCCATGGCGATCCAGGCACGCTGCCGCTGTCCGCCGGACAGCTCATCGAGCGGCCGGGAAGCAAACTCCATCATCCCCGTGACCTGGAGCGCCTGCTGGATCGCTTCCTTGTCCTTGCGCGACATGCTGCCAAAGCCCTTCTGGTGCGGAAAACGCCCGAACGAAACGAGCTCGCTCACGGTGAGCCCCTCCGGAGCGGTTGGATTCTGCGGCAGGATCGCCAGCTGCCTCGCGACCTCCACCGTCGATTGCGAGTGAATTGACTTACCGTCGAGGTACACCCCTCCGCGCTGCGGCTTCAGGATGCGCGCCATCGTCTTGAGCAGGGTCGATTTGCCCGATCCGTTCGCCCCAACGAGCGCGGTGATCTTCCCTTCGGGCACCGACAGGTTCATTCCTTCTACAATAAGACGGTCCGCATAAGCGATATCGAGCGCTTTTGTCTCCAGTGTGTTCATTTCGGGTTCCTCCCCATCTTCTCTATCCCTCTATCCAAAGTCGGCCGACAAATCGTCTGCCCGCCTTCATCTGATCTTCATGTACTAATTATCAATGATAATCGTTATCATTTGGGTTCGTCAATGTGATTTGTCCTTAATTCTGTGGAGACTTGTTGACAAGACACCCTCTCCGACTGGCGTTCTCCGGGCAGCCCAACAAAAAAAACGCCCGGTAAACGGGCGGCTTTCGGTTTAGTGACAGGACTACACAGGACAGCGGCATCACGACATCTTATGAGCAGATCATAGAGAGCCTCCGATCATCCATCACCCCGATGAACGGATGCATCCCGTTCATCCAAAGCCCCTCTCCCCTGCTACTCCCTCGTTTTCGGGCGGTAAACCAGCTTCAACTCCAGAAGCTCGGAGCGACTGGCGATGCGGATCGCCGGTCCCCAGGTTCCAAAGCCGGATGACACCGCCACATGCATGCGTTCCTTGCGCATATAGCCCCAGTCCAGCTCGAACAATCGGCGGGTAATCCAATGATTTGGAGCAAATTGCCCGCGGTGGGTGTGCCCGCAGACGAGCAGGTCTGCCCCGGCTGCCGCCGCTTCCGCGAACTTGTACGGCTGATGGTCCATCAGCAGAATCAGCTTGCTAGGGTCGAGGCCGGACAACAGCTCGGCCACAGGCAGCCGTCTTCCCGGCTCCATCGTCTCGGCTGTCTTGTCCTTGCGGCCGACTACATAGAAGGAATCCGCAACAAGAACCGTTTCGTCGCGCAGGACTGGAATGCCAATCTCCTTCATCCGGCTCACATAATCCTCAATGTGCCCCCCGTAATACTCATGGTTTCCCAGCGAGGCGTACACGCCGTATGTCGCTTTTAGCTTTTTCAGGGTATCGGCCATGCTGTTACGAATGAACGGCTCGATGTCCTCATCGAGCACATCTCCCGGCAGGAGCACCACATCCGGCTCGAGTGCATTCATGCGCTGCACCAGCCGCCCCAAGTGGCGATTGCCGACGATGTTGCCCAGGTGGATGTCGGACGCCATCGCAACGGTGAGCTCGTTTCGATCGCCGATGGGCTTGTCGATCTCGAGCTCATACGAGCGGACGACAGGCGACCACGCATTCCACGAGCCATAAAGCATGATCAGAACAAGAATTGCCGTCAAGATCCAGCCTGCCCCTTGAAGGAGGGGAATCCGGTCGGCTCCCGCCTTTATACTGATCCAGACGATCAGATTCGTAAGAGGAAGCAGAATCAGCAAGTATTCAAACAGCCCGAAATAATACGAGCCCACCACCTTCAAGATTCGGGTGATTCTTCCCTGAGCATAGGGGGAGCGGCCCACCAGGTAAGCCAGGCTCAAGACAATCAGCACCGGCCAATAAATCCAGCCGTTAACCGACCCTCCCAAAGCATCGACAAAAACTAGGCCGTTCCAGCCAACATAGTAAGTAAGAACCCCATACAGCCCAACAAAAAGAACGCCGATCAACAGCATGCGCAGTTTCATATTCAGGACCTCTTTTCCAAGTGGTAGCTCATCAACTCTTTCTGTATCCTTTCAACCTAACGACGCGCAACCCGGAATACCCGTTGTAAGCACACAATGAGAGTGGATGAGCTACTAGAGCGTGCTTCAAACAGGCTCATGTACGTATCTCCCGATTATACCAAGAAGCTATCCGAAAATCATGGAGACTCACCTCCCGCCGAAACGACCTTTCTGGGCAGGAGTTCTTCGAGAAAGTGGAGAGGAACCACACGGGATGAATTCCGGGCATTTGAGTGCGCTTTCTTTTCATTGCCAAACCGTTGAAAATGCCCTACAATGGGTTGTGAACACGCGTTTACAAGAGGAGTCCACTATGCGCAGTGAAGATATCGCCCGGTTGGCGGGAGTTTCCCGCAGCACCGTGTCCCGCGTCATCAACCAGTACCCCAACGTTCCGGAGGAGACGCGGCGAAAGGTCATGAAGGTCATCGAGGAGCATCATTACGAGCCCAACACCAATGCCCGTGTTCTCGCCGGCAAAGGAACCGACACCATCGGCCTCTTCGTCATCAGCACTGCCGAAGGATCATCCCGCAGCAATCGAATTTACCAGAACAGCTACTTTGCCCCGTTCGTGGATGCGCTGGTCGACACGGCCAATGCGCTCGGCTACTACGTGCTCATCCACACGGTCTACTCGGAGGAGGACTTCCAGAAGATCCGCCAGGCGTTCTCGCAGAAGCGGGTCGACGGAGGCGTCATCGTCGGCACTCAGAAGAACCTCGAAGAGATTCGCAGCATCGTCCAGCTCGGAGAGCCGCTCGTCCTGATCGACTACGATCCGGCGGAGCTTGCCCTGCATCATATGGACGACAACACCGTCTCCGTGATCAACTCGCGGGACTTCGCGGGAAGCTGCGAAGCCGTGCGCTACCTGATCGGGCTCGGTCACCGCGACATCGCCTTCATCAGCGGCCGGCTCAACACCTATTCCGGCCGCGAGAGACACCGCGCTTACGAGAATACGCTCAAGGAGCATGGCATCCCCTACCGGGAGGAGCTCGTCATCGACGGCGATTTCCGGCGCAAGCCCTCGTATGAGGCCATCTCTGCCTTCCTCGCAAGCGGAGCTCGACCGACCGCCTTCTTCAGCGCCAATGACGAGATGGCGCTCGGCGCCCTGGACGCCTTCCGGGATTTCGGCCTTCACGTTCCCGAGGATGTCTCGATCATCGGCTTCGATGATTCGACGATCGCATCCCGGCTGACGCCGGCGCTCACCTCCGTTCGCCTTCCCATCGCGGAGATGTCTCAGAAGGCTGCGGAGACTATCGTCGCCATGTGCCGAAGGCCCAATGACGCTTTTAACGCCGTGAGCCTCCCGACCGAGCTGATCGTCCGCGGTTCCTGCAGCCAGAAAGCGCAGGATCACTAGAGGGATCGTCGGGCAAACTATGGCAACCCTGCCTCGGCCTCTGTTTCCGTATGGAGGCCGCACTACCCTGCAAATGCCCCGTCTCGGGGTTCATTTGACGCGCTGTGAACGCGCGTTTATAGCAAGCCTGCTTTTCCTAACTTTGAGAGGAGTTGAATTCATTGAAATTCGGACATTTTGATGATGCCCACAAGGAGTATGTCATCACAACCCCGCAAACGCCTTATCCCTGGATTAACTACTTGGGCAACGAAAACTTTTTCGGACTGATCTCCAATACGTCCGGCGGCTACTGCTTCTATCGTGACGCCCGGATGCGCCGCCTTACCCGCTACCGCTACAACAACATCCCGGTAGACAACGGCGGTCGCTACTTCTACGTGCATGATGAAGGCGACTTCTGGACCCCAGGCTGGATGCCGGTGAAGCGCGACCTCGATTTCTACGAGTGCCGCCACGGCCTCGGCTATACCTCCATCACGGGTGAACGGAACGGCGTACGCGTCAACCAGCTCGCTTTCATTCCGCTGAACTACACCGGTGAAGTCTACAAGGTTACCGTGAAGAACACAACGGACAAGAAGAAGAGCGTGAAGCTGTTCTCGTTCGTGGAGTTCTGTCTGTGGAACGCACAAGACGACATGACGAACTTCCAACGCAACCTGAGCATCGGCGAAGTGGAGATCAAGGATTCCGTCATCTACCACAAAACCGAATACCGCGAACGTCGCGACCACTATTCCTTCTACTCGGTTAACCGCGCCATCGACGGCTTTGACACCGACCGCGAGTCCTTCCTCGGCCTCTACAACGGGTTGGATAACCCGCAAGTCGTGGCCAAGGGCGAGCCTTCGAACTCGGTAGCCAGCGGCTGGTCCCCGATCGCTTCGCACCACCTGAAGCTGGATCTGGAACCAGGCGAAGAGCAAACCCTCGTCTTCGTTCTCGGCTATGTGGAGAATCCACAAGAAGAGAAATGGGAAGCGCTCGACGTCATCAACAAGACCCGCGCCGAAGCCATGATCGCCAAGTTCTCCGAGCCGGCGCAAGTCGACGCTGCACTGGCTGAGCTCGCTGCTTACTGGAACAACCTCCTGTCCAAGTACATGATCGAGACGGGCGACGAGAAGCTTGGCCGCATGGTCAACATCTGGAACCCGTATCAATGTATGGTTACGTTCAACATGTCCCGTTCGGCTTCCTACTTCGAATCCGGCATCGGCCGCGGTATGGGCTTCCGCGACTCCAACCAAGACTTGCTCGGCTTCGTGCACCAAATCCCGGAACGTGCCCGCGAACGGATCATCGATATCGCGTCCACTCAATTCGAGGACGGCAGCGCTTATCACCAATACCAACCGCTCACGAAACGCGGCAACACCGAAGTCGGCATCGGCTTCAATGACGATCCGTTGTGGCTGATCAGCGGCACCGCGGCTTACGTGAAAGAAACCGGCGACTTCAGCATCCTGGATGAAGACGTTCCGTTCGATAACGACACGAACAACTCCGCTTCGCTCTTCGAGCACTTGAAGCGCTCCTTCTACCACGTGCCGAACAACCTCGGTCCGCACGGGCTGCCGCTTATCGGCCGCGCCGACTGGAACGACTGCTTGAACCTGAACTGCTTCTCCAACACGCCGGGCGAATCGTTCCAAACGACGGAGAACATCGAAGGCAAGGTTGCTGAATCCGTCTTCATCGCCGGTCTGTTCGTCTTCGTAGGTCCGGACTATGTGGAAATCTGCCGTCGTCGCGGCTTGGAGAAGGAAGCGGCTGAAGCCGAGGCCCTTATCCAAGGCATGAAGGAAACGACGATGAAGCATGGCTTCGACGGAGACTGGTTCCTCCGCGCCTATGACCACTTCGGCGACAAGATCGGGTCGAAGGAATGCGAAGAAGGCCAAATTTTCATCGAGCCGCAAGGCATGTGCGTCATGGCAGGCATTGGGGTAGAATCCGGCGACGCCGAGAAGGCCCTCGATTCCGTTATCGAGAAGCTGGAGACGAAGCACGGGATCGTGCTGCAACAGCCGCCTTACTCCAAGTACTACATCAACCTGGGCGAAATCTCCTCCTACCCTCCGGGCTACAAGGAGAATGCCGGGATCTTCTGCCACAACAACCCGTGGATCATGATCGCCGAAGCCGAAATCGGCCGCGGCGACCGCGCGTTCGAGGTATACAGCCGCATTGCTCCGGCCTACCGCGAAGATATCAGCGACCTGCACCGCATGGAGCCGTATGTCTACTCGCAAATGATCGCAGGCCGCGATGCCGTTCGTCACGGGGAAGCCAAGAACTCCTGGCTGACCGGTACGGCATCCTGGAACTTCGTCGCCATCACCCAAGCAATCCTCGGCATCAAGCCGGACTTCGACGGGCTGAAGGTCGATCCTTGCATTCCGAAGGATTGGGACAGCTACACGATCACCCGCGTCTTCCGCGGCGACACGTACCGCATTAAGATTACGAACCCGAACCATGTCTCGAAGGGCGTGGCCAAGCTGACCCTGGACGGCCAAGAAATCACCGGCCAAGTGATCCCGGTTGTCGGCGACGGCAAGACGCACGAAGTCGAAGTAGTCCTCGGTTAATCCAGATCCAAGAAAATACCCGAGCAGGATTCTCCTGCCCGGGTATTTTTGTGTTGGTTAGGGCTTGGCGGTACCTTCTTCAGTGGACACCTTATAATTTTTACAATAGCCGTCCAAATAGCAGCGCATGGTCTTGAGAACATCTGCCTTGAAATCTCGTTTGAACCCATCCAGCTTATTCGAATCGATGATTTCAATGACATCCGCCGGCAAGGTCGCCGATAATTTACAGCCGGTTATAATGGAGGCCTCCGCCTGGAGGATATCCATCACATCTTCCTCCGTTACAGCACCATATTGACAAATAATGGACACCGGCTCCGCCATTAACTTGTACAGATTCATTTTCTGATTTAACATGGTCTCTGCATCAACATTTCGTTCAAAAATGGCCGTACGCATGGATTCCAGCTTAATGTACAAAGGGTTTGAATCTACAAGTCCAGTAAGCTCATTCATAACAAGATTCTTGAAGTCATCGAAGTCCCGGATGGGGGATTCGTTCGCCATTTCCGTCATTCGTGCAAGCCTTGCCTCATATTCACGGCACAGCAGGCTAAAGAACAACGCTTCTTTTGTCTTGAAGTAAACAAATAATATTCCGTTGGACATGCCCATCTGTTTGGCAATATCGGACATTTTAATTTTTTCATACTCGAATGCAAGAAACAGTTCGGCTGCTTTATCCAGAATGGCCTGGGCTTTCAGGGCTTTGGCTTCAGGAGTCATTGCACGCTTTGCCATACTCTCATCACTCCATTTCGATCCATTTTAAGCCCTAATCGATCTGGAGTCAAAATAAGCATCACATGGTGTCTATACGAGCAGGAAGGCCCTGACTTCCTCATTAAAATCGCTGCAAAACGCTCTGGAGAAGGTCTCCGCTCCATTGCTTCGGGAAAGTCGGTTGATCTGCATCGCAGCGATGGTGTCGCTTGTTAAGGTAGCGACCTTCTTCAGATGTTCCCCATGCTCCCTGCTGATTTCAGCCGAAACCTCCATCCAGACCTTGTTCACTTCCTGGGTCCAAGCCCCTCTTGCTTCCCGGTTATGAATGACGACGGCATGAGTCCCCTTGTCCCTGTGTGCTTCTTTGAGCAGTTCCCCAATGGCTTTAGCTTCCTCCATGGTGATGAAAAAATTCGTATGCTTGATGAAAAAGATGCCTTCCTCCACCCAATAAGTCGTTGTTTTCGGCAATTGAGAATCAAATGCTGCCATCATGATCATCCTTCCCACGCATCTTTTATTGTCGCAGATGGTTAGCCAAACCTTTTGATGATTCTGTCGAAAGCGCGATCTCCAAAAACGTTCTTCATGAACACCATCGGCTTTGCCATAAAGCCGACAAGGTAGCGAGTCTTGGGTTTTCTCACGGTTACCGCCTTGCCAATCGTGCGCGCAATGAGCTCCGGCTTTGACAATTGATTGCCTGTATAATTTTTAATCATGCCTTCGGCTGTCTTGCTGGCGGCCTGAGCATACGGGCCTTTTGCAGAAACTTTCTTAAGCTGTTCCGCGGCAATGATTCCCCAATCCGTCTTAATTCCACCCGGCTCTACGACAATGACATCAATGCCAAACGGTTCCAACTCCAAACGAAGGCAATCCGAAAGGCCTTCAACCGCAAACTTGGTTGCATGGTACCACCCGCCAAAGTTCGTCCAAATTTTCCCGCCCATCGAAGAGACGTTCACGATTTTTCCGAATTTGTTCTTTCTCATGTGGGGTACCACAAGCTGAATCATTCTGGCCAGTCCGAATACATTCACTTCCATCTGACGCCGGGCTTCATCCATCGGAACATCCTCAACCGCTCCATAAGAACCGTAGCCTGCGTTATTGACCAGGATGTCAATTCGTCCCTCCTTCTTCAAAATTTCATCCACACCATGCATCATGGATTCATCATCGGTTACATCCAGTGAAATAGGATGGATTCCTTTGGCCGCAAGGTCCCGCATTTTATCGATACGCCGAGCAGCCGCATAAACGGTAAACCCCTTGTTCATTAACTCGATTGCTGCTTCCTTCCCAATGCCGGATGATGCCCCTGTAATCAACGCAACCTTTTTACTCATCATATAACCTCCGTTTGATTCTTATTTGACTTTGAGTCAATTATAATTGACCCAAAGTCAGTTGTCAATTCCATTTGGCTCCAACAAAAAAAACACCTTCAAGGATTCCCCCGTGTTCTACGCGGGGATCATGCACTTAAAGGTGTTATTGTGGTGGGTTTGCTTGGGTTCTAGTCCTCTTCCTTCAGGCACAGCTCCACAAATTCAAACAAACCGGAGGCTTCCGGTACCCGATAGCCCCAATCATGATAAAACATGAGCACTTGCCCAAACCTGCCGGACTCGGTCGGATCCGTGTCGATGCAGAGATGGTCTCCTCCTCCATTGCCCGCGATCGGAATCCACTTGGGGTTCCACAGGAGAGGCTTCACCTGCGGGGCAATCTTCTCAACCTCCATGTCATCCGGTTCAAACTCCTCATTCAAGAACTCCCAGTCTTCCATCACTTGTTGAATGGGAGAAAGCGTCAAGTTTCGGAGAAAGCATGTGCTGCCCAGATCCCACTCTTGTCCATTGTGCACTGTGTAGAAATCCTTGAGTTCTCCGGGAAGCTCTACCCCCAGATGCTTCTCCAACTCCTCCAGCTCTTCCTTCGTAGCACCGGGCTGCACATTAAGCTTTTCTCGAAAGTCGGGATGTTCCGCACTTCCTTTTTCAACGATTCGCTGCCACAATTGTTGGGCTATGGTCGTCATGATAAGTTCTCCTTCGACATAGTAGATGGGAACGTTCGGGTTGATGCCTTCACTTGAGACAAAGAAATGGGAGCAAAACTCACTTTCCTTTATTTGAAAGAAAGATACAGGATGTACATATCTGAATATAGCCCATTCTTTAAGCGAAAGCCACCGGGAATCGTCCCGACGATCTCAAACCCTGTCTTTTGATAGGTGTGAACGGTCGCCGTATTCCCTGCGACAACGGCATTGAATTGCATTCCGCGAAATCCCAACTCTTTCGCTTGCTCAATCGATTTACTCACCAGCGGCTCCGCCAGTTTCCGGCCCCTGTATTGTTTGGAGATGGCGTAACTGGCATTTGCCACATGGCTGCACCGACCGATATTGTTCGGATGTAAGATGTAAAATCCCGCCACTTCATTCTCAACCAAAAGACAAGTAACAGCGGACTGCTCCGCCAGCATCTTTTCAAACTCCTTCTCCTCATACAACACTTCTCCGGGAAAGGCCATACCCTCTAGCAGAACCTCATTCCATATTTCTCTCAAACGCCTCGCATCATCCGCTTGATAGGATCGAAAAGCAATCGTCATGTCCGTTCTCCTCGGTTTGATTTTTTCTTTAACCTGCACTATAACAATATCATCGAGTAGTAGAGTAAAGTGCACCGATATTGTCAGATAATATGGATATATCATCAGGTTTGGAGGGCCTCATGAACAAGGAATTACACGAAAGCAATCGTTATCCGGACATGCATTTCCCAATCCAAATGTACACGGTATCCCGATGGACCTGCACCCCTCACGGAAGGGGATTCCAGGATTTACACTGGCATGAAGAGCTGCAGTTTACTTTGGTCACGAGCGGCCGGATCACCATCCAAATCAATGGGGAGGATCATCACCTTCACTCAGGAGAAGCGATCTTTATCAACAAAGGAGTACTTCATGTCACTACGGAACTGCCGGAGGACGGGACCTATGTAAGCTTTAACTTCCCCGAGAGCCTCCTTTGCTTTTTCCCTGGAAGCCGTATGGAACGCGATCACGTTCAGCCCTATATGGACGGGTTTGTTTTTCCAGCAAAGATCCTTTCCCCCAACGTAAGTTGGCAGGCAGATCTTTTGCAGGGGTTGTGGCACTTAAAACAATTTCAGGACGGGGAAAAACCCTTCGGGTGGCAGTACGAAGTGGCATGTTCGATCACTCGCATATGGCTTTTGTTGATCCGACATGTTGCTTTATTGAACCCCAGCGGGCACCATAAGGCGATGGTCCAGCAGCAAGAACGCATTCAACGGCTACTTGGTTACATCCACCAACACTACTCGGAGTCGATTTCATTAGCAGACATAGCAAAAGCAGCGGCAATCAGTGTGGCAGAATGCGGGAGATGTTTTACAAAAACGGTTCATACCACACCCTATAAGTATCTAATGGAGTACCGAATCAAACGAAGCAAGGATCTGTTGAGCACGACGGGCTTAGCCGTTACCGATATTGCGACCCGCGTTGGATTCAATCATGCCAATCACTTCATTCAAACCTTCAAAAAGAGCCAGGGCGTTACCCCGAATGAATATAGGAAAAGAATGAAAAGCGGCAATCGGAGAGGAATGACTTGAAAAAAAACAGGCCGATTCCTCTTCCTTAGAGGTCAGCCTGTTGAACGATTTGATATTTAGTATAGCTTAACGATTGGTCTGCTTTTGCGCCACAATCAGATAGCGGTGAATCGTTCCGTCTATGCTACCGTGAGCCTCTACCCATTGGTGCGCCTGGTACAGCCTATCGAAGCAAGCTTCGACGGAGAACCCGGGGAATTCTTACTCGAATCTTTCCCATGATGAGTACACCGCCTTTCCAAGAGATAAATGCCCATGGGGCTTAAACCACCACTCCGTACGGAGTGCGACATGGACAAACGTCCGCTCGATAATCCCGTTAATATTTCAGTCCACGCACTCCATACGGAGTGCGACTTCTCAGCCCGTTTCGTTTCCGCTGCCGACTCGGGATTTCAATCCACGCACTCCATACGGAGTGCGACTTCCAGCTTCCAGGTGTATTTCCTATCAGACGTCTTATTTCAATCCACGCACTCCATACGGAGTGCGACTTGTCCGCCTTTTTCAAGGCGCTACTTGCAATTTTATTTCAATCCACGCACTCCATACGGAGTGCGACGCCGATGGGCCGGGCAGCCGTTCGAACTGTCCATCATTTCAATCCACGCACTCCATACGGAATGCGACGGAGGTGAGTACCCCCAATGCGCGGCGCGTGTCATTTCAATCCACGCACTCCATACGGAGTGCGACTGTTCCTTTCTGTATCATAGGCTTGTCCTAAGTGATTTCAATCCACGCACTCCGTACGGAGTGCGACTCGTTACCGGGATCGCCATAGTGGCGCTTACCACTATTTCAATCCACGCACTCCGTACGGAGTGCGACTGCGCATTCTTGACGATTCCCGCACGGGCGAAGACATTTCAATCCACGCACTCCGTACGGAGTGCGACTGGAGGAGATCCAACATGACAACGCGCAAAAATATTTCAATCCACGCACTCCGTACGGA
>NZ_JBDQQO010000004.1:0-435632 GCF_039888655.1 Gorillibacterium sp. CAU 1737 | reverse complement strand
CTCATCCGAAGAATCAGATAAACTCCGCTCGACTTGCATGTATTAGGCACGCCGCCAGCGTTCGTCCTGAGCCAGGATCAAACTCTCCATAAAAGTTTATAGATCGTTTCATTTAAGCTCATTCATCAACACTTGCGTGTTTGTTTGTGCGTCTTCCGAACCGAAGTCCGAATTCTGCGTCCTTACCACTCGTTGTTCAGTTTTCAAAGGACCATCATTCGCTTGTTTCGAACTCGTTTTTCGCGTCCGTCAGAAGCGACTTGAATAATATATCACGGGCGACAAGGAGAGTCAACCCTTTTACTAAAGGTTTATTCTTCCATTAAAGAACCACCCATTGAACTGCCGCAAGCAAGGCCAACCCAGGCAGACCCAACAACCCGACAAGAGCGACGGTACCCCCGTTTATCGGGATATGAAAGTCGTACGACGCACCGAACCAGTTTGTCGCATAAAGCAGCAGAGCAGCGGCAGCAACCGCCAGCCCCGCCTTCATGAGCAGCTGTCGAGACTCGCGGTTGCGCATCAGCACGAGAACCAGTATCAGAAACGAGCATACCAGCACGCTCCACACTATCCAGCGCATGGCCCCATCCTCCTCACCCGGCGTAAAAGGCGTGATCCTGCCAGTCCAGTTTTTTGGCTTGCCGAAGGAGCATGTCGTACTTCTTCTCCGCCGCCGCCATCGCGAACACAGCGTAATCAATCTCCTCCGCTACCCCGACCCAGTTCAGGCGTTCACTCGCGATGACCCACTGCTCATGAGCGCGACGAATGTCCTCCAGCAGGATCCGTTTTTCAGCCGACAGCTGATTCGCAGCGATTGCTTCGCTCCTTCTCCCCCACACCCGCATGTCCATCCCTCCTACTCTTGGTACCACTAGATATAGTCAGGACGAGACGTTTTTAGAACAGGCCTTCTCCTTTTCACCTTCTCACGAAGCTCTTATCGCTTTCCTTTCTCTTCCTAATAAAAAAGCTCCGGCCCGCGAGCGAAACCGCATCGCAGACCAGAGCCGTGGTTCTATAGTTCCCGTCGTCCCTCAAGAGCCTTCGTAAGTGTTACCTCATCGGCATACTCCAGGTCCCCGCCCACGGGCAGGCCATGTGCGATTCGAGTCACCTTGAGTCCGAAGGGCTTCACCAATCGAGACAAATACATGGCGGTCGCTTCCCCCTCGATGTTGGGGTTGGTCGCCAAAATCAGCTCTTGGACTCGCTCATCGCTCAGCCGCTTGAGAAGGTCCGCGATGTAGATCTCGTCCGGGCCAATGCCTTCCATCGGTGAGATTGCCCCGTGGAGGACGTGATAATAGCCGTTAAACTCCTTCGTGCGCTCCATTGCCACCTGATCCTTCGGTTCCTGCACCACGCAGATCACGGAAGCATCCCGGCTCTTGTCCTGACAGATCCGGCACGGATCTACATCGGTAATGTTGCAACATACGGAACAATAATGGAGGTTCCGCTTTACATTGATCAGCGCCTTGGCAAAATCGGTGACGTCTTCTTCTTTCATCCTCAGCACCTGAAAGGCGAGCCGTCCCGCCGTCTTCGGTCCGATGCCGGGCAATCGGGAGAACGCATCAATCAGCTTGGCGATCGGTTCGGGATAATACACCGTCTATGCCCTCATTTCATTTTTTGCCTCATAACAGAAGGCGGGCGGGTCGGCGCACTTGGCACCTTCCCGCCGCTTCCGTTCGGCTTGCTCGCAAAATCCATTATCAACTGCCTTGAGACTTCGCTTAGAACAAGCCGGGGATTTTCATGCCGCCGGTGAACTTGTTCATGTCCTTGTTCGCCATTTCGTCGACTTGGCTCAATGCTTCGTTGACTGCGGTGATCACAAGATCCTGCAGCATTTCCACGTCATCCGGATCCACTGCTTCCGGTTTGATGGCGATGCTTAACACCTTTTTGTGGCCGTTCACGGCTACCGTAACTACGCCGCCGCCTGCCGAAGCTTCCACCGTCTTCGAGCCGAGCTCTTCTTGGGCCTTCAGCATTTGTTCCTGCATCTTTTTCACTTGCTTCATCATTTGATTCATATTGTTCATTGCCGCACATCTCCTGTTCTTCTTCTAGGTTTACTCTTCCTTGATCTTGACGAGGTCGGGGCCGAACAGGCGCAGTGCCTCGGTAACGACTTTGGCTTGCGGTCTGGGTTCTTCCGGCTCCAGCTGCAGGATCTCGGCCGGGGCCTCCTGGGCTCCCTCGTCCGCTTCCTTCCATTCCTTCATCATCACCGTCGCGAGATGAGCCGGATGTCCGAGAATGTCAGACATGGTCTGCTCGATCAACTGCTTGTTAGCGGGCTTCTCCGTCGTCTCCCGGTGAATGGGGCTCTTGAAAGCAAGCAAAACCGTATCCTCATCGTACCCTACCGGCTCACCATCGATCAACCAGGCATGGACGGTAATTTTTCGTTCCTTCACCATCGCAAGCACCTGGCTCCACTTGGACAGCACCTGCTTCAGAAGCTCGGATTGCCGAGAGGCCAGGAACCCGTCCAGCTTGATGCGCTTCCTCGCGCCCCCGGATGTTCCTGGGGACGGGGTGCGCACCGCAGAGGACAGGATCGGGGCGCTTGGGCCGGAGCCAGCCGAGGCTGTCCCCGCCGCCCCCGTCGTCCCTTCCTGACGCAGCTTAGCAAGCTGCTGCTCCAGCTGGGCTACTCGGCGCACAAGCTCCCTTAGTTCTTCGGGGGCTGCTGTCCCCGCGCCCGAACGGGCTTCACTGGAACCCGCTCCTGCATGCGCTTCGGCCGGAGCCGTGCACAGCTTCATGAGCGCGACCTCGAACAAGGTCTGCGGTTGGGCCGAGTATTTCATCTCCGTTTGGTAGTGGTTCAACGTCTCGATCACGCGGAACAGCTCCTCGGAAGGAAATCCTTCCGCGACCTGACGAAACTCCTCTACATGCAGGATCCGGTCGGTGACCGCTTCGGAATTCGGAACCATGCGAATGAGCAGCAGATCCCGGAAGTACACGAGCAGGCTCTCCATACACTTGTCCGCACTCTTGCCTTCCTGGGCCAGTCCCTCCACGAGCTCCAGGCAACGTGCGACATCGCGCTCCAGAACAGCCCTTGCCAGACGGCCAAACTGTTCAGAGGACACGCCTCCGGTTATGGAGACTACCGCTTGATAAGTAATGCGCTCGTCACTGAACGAGGAAATCTGATCGAGCAGACTGATCGCATCCCGCATGCCGCCTTCCGACAGCTTGGCGATGTACCGAAGTGCGTCCCGATCGGCGGTAAAGCCCTCTTCCCGGCTGATTTGCTCCAGCCAATCCGTCTGTTCATCAGCGGATACCCGGCGAAAATCAAACCGCTGGCACCGCGACAGAATCGTGGCGGGCAGCTTATGCGGTTCCGTGGTGGCCAGGATGAACATCACGTGCTCCGGCGGCTCCTCCAGCGTCTTCAAAAGGGCGTTGAAGGCTTCCGTCGTGAGCATGTGCACCTCGTCAATGATGTACACCTTGCGACGAACCTCTGTTGGGGAATATTTAACCTTATCCCGAAGGTCCCGGATCTCGTCCACTCCGCGATTGGAAGCGGCGTCGATCTCCAGCACGTCGATTACCGAGCCTTCCGCAATGCGTTTGCAGGCATCGCAAGCGTTGCAGGGCTCAACGGCTGGCCCCCGCTCGCAGTTAACCGCCTTGGCCAGAATTCTCGCCAGGGTCGTCTTCCCGGTTCCGCGAGGACCGTTGAACAGATAGGCATGGCTGATTCGGTTTTCCCGCAGGGCATTTTGCAAGGTGCGCACAACATGCCCCTGCCCGACCACATCGGCGAACGCCTGCGGCCGCCAGCTTCTATATAATGCAATATGCGCCATAGCTCCCTCTTTCTCAGCTCCCCGAACGGGGTAGAATGATTCCTTTCATTATACTATAGTTTGGGGCTTCTCGAAACCGCCTCCCTCTCCTCTGCCAATACGCGAAGGCCTTGCCGGCCATCCCTTCGTACCATGTAAAAAAGCCGCCGCGGCGACTTGGATTCATAAGCGAATAAAAAACCTAGCACCAAGAAGGCACCGGGTTTTCGATAACAACCTATTTAACGTTCCCGACAAGGCAAGCAAACCGTGAAGGTTGTCCCAAAGCCTTTCGTACTCACGCGAATGGCACCGCCCATATCGTGGACAATGCGCTGACAGACCGAGAGACCCAGTCCCGTTCCTTCCGACTTCGTTGTGAAGAAAGGATCAAAAATCTTATCGATAAGAAAATTGGGGATACCCGGTCCCGTATCCCGAATTTCAACTAGAACCAGCTGCTCCTCCGGATCTGTTTTGACCTGAATGGTGAGATTTCCGCCATCCGTCATCGCTTCAATCCCGTTCTTGGATATGTTCAGGAAAACCTGCTTAAGCAGCTCCCGATCCGCAATGACACGAGGGCAATTCTCGGGCGGCTCGTAAAAGACGTTCACATTGTGCAAAATGGCCTCGTTGTGAATAATTGGCACGATTTCCCGAAGCGTGGTGTGAATTTCAACCTCATGGTAGCTGACATTCTTCCGTTTGCCCAGCAGTAAAAATTCACTTACTAGGTCATTGATCCGATCGATCTCCGTCAGCATGATCTCGGTGTACGACTTTTCTTTGGCCATGCTCTTCTCATCAAAGCTGTTGTTCAGCACTTGCAAGAACCCCTTGATGGACGTGAGCGGGTTGCGAATTTCATGAGCGGTTCCCGCCGCAATCTGCCCGACCATGGCAAGCCGGTCGCTGCGTTTGACCTGCTCTTCCAGGGATCGCAGGTTGGTCACATCCTTGAACATGATGTACGCTCCGACCGTATTCCCGTCATAATCCTTGAGGGTGTTGGAATCGAGAAGCAATTCGTAGCGCTCCTCTTCGTTCATCCATGACACGGCATGATTGCGAACAATGACCCCGTCGAGAATGGAACGATCGACGAGTTGGTGCTCGGCGGGCAGGTCCTCGAACAGGCAGTCCACCGCCTTTCCCAGAACGAGATCCCGGTCGAGCCCCAGAATGCGGCAGGCAGTTCCGCTGATATCCACAAGTCGAAAGGATAGATCGATCAGCAAAACCCCGAGGTTGATGTCCCGCATGAAGGCGTCGGCAAATTGCTGCAGCAAATTCAAATTGGCCTGGCGAAGAAGCTCGGGAAAGCTGAATAGAATGTAAGCGCGTTGATCTCGCCCATCCTCCACGTGAAGCCGGCAAACGGAGGTCTCAAACGATTCATTGGCCTTTCCCTTCAGGTGCACCCGGATGTCCCGGTTCCCATCCTCTTCCGATGAGCCCTGCATGCCTTCCGGAACAATCCCCGACTCGAATAACACGGACAAAGGCTTGTCCAGCAAGTCCTCTTGCCTATAGCCGAGACGATCCAGAAAAAGCGGGCAGATCCCCGCGATTCTCATATTCCCATCGCATAGCAAGTAAGCGTGCCTTGGACACTCTGTAGCCCGATTCGTCGTCGAATTGATATTTCGGTGCTGCATACACCAGTTCCGCGGAGATGACAAAAGGAATTACCTCCCCACTGCCTCGGCAAGTAGCATTTTCATGTATTAACATTCTCTGCAAACCAATAATCTCCTTCTGTTAGGTTCGGATTTATCCAAAAGTCACGGTTTGGCGCCACATTGGACGTGCTTTCTCCCCCAAGAACCTAACAAAAAACGCCCTCTGTTCACACAGAGAGCGTTGAAAACTGTCTAATAAAATTGTAGTACCGTGCACCTGTCATCGATCGTTGCGATCCAAGCGGAACATCTTCCGCAAGCTCAGGCTAGGCTGCCCCTCGGCACATGGACACTTCCACTTACGGCTGCTTCCTTCCGGACCTGACCGGGTTCATGGACATCCATTGCGAAGGACCCGGCCGTCAACACTTCCTCGAGACGTCAGACCTTACATCGACAAGACCTTTGACAGGAATTCAACCCCGCTGTAGCGGATTGCGGGTTACAGGGCACCGCTACCTCCCCATCTAGCACGGCAAGGAGTATTATACCGAAATTGAAAGAGATAAGCAAGGACTGGCAGCAATCCCCCGCGCCAACAAAAAACCCCCTCCATTGGGAGGGGGCGTTATCCGTTGCCGGATTAGATTCCGTATTTCTTCTTGAACTTGTCGACGCGACCGCCGGCATCTACGAACTTTTGCTTACCGGTGAAGAACGGGTGGCAAGCCGAGCAGATTTCCACGCGCACGTTTGGCTTAACGGAACCGGACTCGAACGTGTTGCCGCAAGCGCAGGTTACCGTCGTGATTTCATACTTCGGATGAATTCCTTGTTTCATGATTCTTTCACCTCTTTCCGCCCTGGATGTGCATTGGCTCCCCAGAGTATTGGACACATAAAACGATTATAGCACGCTCAAGTTCTGCAATGCAAGGAAAACGTCGACGAGCATGGAGCGAGCGTTATCGAGCCTCTCTGGCCTGCTTGCGCAGCCATCCCTCAGGCGTATGGGTATACGAACCGATCAGCACATCGGGCAGCTCTTCTCGGAAAATGTCCAGCAGCGAGCCCATCCCGAGGATGTCGCCTTGCGCCGGGGGAATGAGCTTCAAATAGCTTTCCGGGTCGATGTTGAGGTTGCGCATCTGGATCAGCTTCACTCCAGAGCGGCGAACCAGCTCCACCATCGCCTCGATCTCTTCCTCCCGATCGGATACACCCGGGAAGATGAGGTAGTTGAGGGACACGAGTACCCCTTTATCGGCAGCATAGCGAATCGACTTCTCGACGTTCTTCAATGTATAGCCGCGCGGACGGTAATACGCGTTGTAATGGCCGTCCAAGGCGCTGATCGTGCTAACGCGCATGAGCTGGAGCCCGGCATCCACAATGCCGCGGATGTGATCGGTTAAGCCCGCGTTCGTGTTGATGTTGATGTAGCCGAGATCCGTCTTTTCCCGCACCGCCTTGATCGCCTTGATGATGAGCGGAGCCTGGGTGGACGGTTCTCCTTCGCAGCCTTGCCCGAAGCTGATGATGCTCTCCGGCGTCTTCAGATGCTCCAGCATGACTTGCGTCACTTCTTCCACTGTCGGACGGAACGTGAGGCGAGTCTGCGGAGAGGGGAACTCGCTGTCGTCCGGCTGCTCGGAAATGCAGCCGAAGCAGCCCGCATTGCAGGAATACGACACCGGGACAGCCCCTTCCAAGCGCTGAAGGAACGTATTCGAGGCCGTCAAGCATTCATAGCCGAGTGCGCAATGTGACAAATGCTCATATAGCCGATTCTCCGGGTACTTCTCCCGGATGAGATGGACGCCTGCATCCAGCTCTTCCGGGTTGCAGTTCAGCGGGTTCCACGGTTCGGGGTCGTCGCAAGGGCGGGCGGCGACATAGAAGCCGCCCTCTTTCCAGACGACCGCCGTATAGCCGAACAGCGGCAGGACAGCGCCGTGTTCGGCCTTCATGTAGCCGGGCAGGAGAAGCCGGGTGAAGCCTTGCGGGAGCAAGGCGCCGACGGCTTGATAATCCCCGGGCAGCGGAAACATGTTCCCGTCCGCATCCATACAGAGCGGACGGGTTCCCGGCAGGCCGACGAGGGTGGCGCCCGCTGGAAGCGGGATCAGCTCCTCGTCGAGCAGTTCCACCGCTTGGTCCGCGCTGCGGGCAAGCGCAAAGTAATCCGGGTGGTCGTAGACACGACCCTCCTGGTCAGCATATACCAGATTCATAACAGTCTCCTTTTATCGGGTGAATCATGTTGTCGACGTTGAGGTTGTGCGGCGGCGGGTCGGGCGAGCCGGTGCTTTGGCTTCGCCGGCCGGCGGATCAGCCGGTACAGGCTCGGCAGGAGCAGACGCGGCAGGTGCCTTCGGCTCAGCCGATGCCAGTTGCGCTTCCTCAGACAAAGCCGCTGTCGCAGCGTTGGTCCGAGAGGAAGCGGCGCTTGCGCCAGTACGCTTGGATGCTCCGGCAGCGCGAGGTTTGCTGGCACGAGGCGTCGCATCGGTGCGCGATGCGGTGCGTGACCGCGTGCCTTTCGCCGGAGCCTCGGCGGCAGGAGCAGGCGAAGAAGCTTCGTCACCAGATGCGGCGCGTTCGGCGCTGGCCGAGTTCGCAACAGGTGCGGTAGATGCTGCCGAGTTCGCGCTTGCGACAGGTGCGGCGGTAGTGTCGGCGCTGGTGGTCGGCGAGGCAGCACGGCGAGGCATAGCAGCTTTGACACCCGCAACAGGTGCAGCGGGAGTGTCGACGCTGGCATTCGTTGCGGCAGCACGGCGAGGCGCAGCGGCTTTGGCAGCCGAAGCCGCATTGGAACGCGGCGAGGTCGCCCTGCCGGTCGTCGCACGGGTCGGGGGAGCAGCAGTCACCGAAGCTTCACTGCTTGCTGCTCTTGGACGGGCAGCGGTTGGCTCCCCTTCCGGTGCTGCACTCGGCTTCATCGGTGCCTGTTCCGCTCCCGGCGTCACGCTCGGGCGCGGTGCGACCGCACGGCTATCCGCTGGCTCGCTCGTACGAGGAGCGGTTGCCCCCAGCCCGGTTGTGCTGCTCGGTCGAGCAGTACTCCCTCCTGCTGCGGTCGTGGAGCTTGGCCGAGACGCACTCGTTCCCGCTCCGGCTGATATACCGGACCGCGGTGTGGCCGAGCCGTTGCTCGGCGCTCCATTCGGTCGGGAGACCATGCCGCTTGGCCCGGTCATACTGCCGGGTTGGGCAGAGCTTCCCCCAACACCGGTCATTGCACTCGGCCGAGGAGCGGCTGCTCCACTGCCCATTGTCCCGTTCGGGCGAGCGGGTGAGGAAGACCCTCCGCTCCCCATTCCCGAATGCTGCCGATAGCCGGCTGTTCCCGAGCTCGCCCCGCCCCCCGGACGAGAGGCAGAGGTTCCGCCGCCATAGGTCGAACCGGTCCGCGGAGCGGAAGAAGCCGCAGTCCCACTGGCCAATCCGGTAGAGCTTGGTCGCGGCGCAGAAGGCGTCTTGCCCACCCCGTCGAGGAATTCCTGATTCGTCTTCGCTTCGCCCAGTCTCTTGAGGAACGATTCGGTCACGTCCGGCGAATCGTTCATCGATTTGCGCAGCATCCAGACCTTATCCAGCTCTTCCTTGGTGAGGAGCATCTCCTCGCGACGCGTTCCGGAACGCCGGATGTCGATCGCGGGGAAGATTCGGCGTTCCGCCAGCTTCCGGTCCAGATGCAGCTCCAGGTTCCCTGTTCCCTTGAATTCTTCATAAATGACATCGTCCATCCGCGAGCCCGTCTCCACAAGCGCCGTCGCCAGAATGGTCAGGCTGCCGCCCTCTTCGATGTTTCGAGCCGCACCAAAGAACCGCTTCGGCCGGTGGAAAGCACCCGGATCGATGCCGCCGGATAGCGTTCGTCCCGTAGGAGGCACAACGAGGTTGTAGGCACGGGCCAGTCGCGTGATGCTGTCGAGCAGGATCACGACATCCTTCCGGTGCTCCACTAGCCTCTGCGCTCTCTCCAGAACCAGCTCCGCCACCTTGATATGATTTTCCGGCAGCTCGTCGAAGGTTGAGGCAACCACCTCTCCTTTGACGGAACGCTGCATGTCGGTGACTTCTTCGGGCCGCTCATCAATGAGCAGGACGAAAAGCTCGATCTCCGGATAGTTGGTCGAGATGCTGTTGGCAATTTCCTTCAGGAGCAGGGTTTTGCCCGCTTTGGGGGGAGCCACGATCAGGCCGCGCTGGCCGAGGCCGACGGGGCTGAGCAAGTCCATGACGCGGGTAGACAGGTGAGTTGGGGTCGTTTCCAGGGTGACTTTTTTCTGCGGATAAAGAGGGGTAAGTGCCGGGAAATGAAGGCGTTCCGCTGCGGTTGACGGCTTTTCGCCGTTGACCGCCTCCACTTGAAGGAGTCCGAAATACCGTTCGTTTTCCTTCGGGGGTCGGCATTTGCCGGAAACCAAATCCCCGGAACGCAAATCAAACTTGCGTATCTGTGAGGAAGAGATGTAGATGTCCTCTGCACTGGGCAAATAATTAAGGGGGCGCAAAAACCCGAAGCCCTCGGAGAGAATTTCGAGCACGCCCTGCATGAACATGAGTCCGCCTTTTTCGGCCTGGGCACGAAGAATGGCAAGGATGAGCTCCTTCTTCTTCATCTGACCGTAATAAGGGATTTGATGCATCTTCGCCAGCTTGTAAAGCTCTGTCAGCTTTAACTCTTCAAGCTGGGATAATTGCATATCCATTCAACCACCACACTTGATGAAATGAGATTCTTCTAAAAGCTTAACCATCCCAAATTCCGCTCAAACCGTCAAACGGCAGACGGAATCAAATTTCCTGTACCTAGAAACAGTCGCGGGCTATTCCCGCCAAATTTCAGCGCCGAGCCCCGTCAAGTTTTCCACGAGGCGATCATAGCCCCGATCGATATACTCGACACCGGTAACCTCGGTAATCCCAGCCCCTGAAGCTACCGTTAACCCGGCAATGACAAGAGCTGCTCCTGCTCGAAGATCCGTCGCCTTCACAGCTGCGGCATGCAGAGCTCCGCCTTCAATGATGGCGGAGCGTCCTTCCAGCTTGATCCGGGCTCCCATTCGGACAAGCTCGGGTACGTACTTAAATCGGCTGGAAAACACATAGTCCGTCAGAATGCTCGTTCCCTTTGCCTGAGTGAGCAAGGTGCACATGGGCGACTGAATATCCGTCGCAAAACCAGGGTAAACAAGGGCTTTGACATCAACGGGATCGTAGCTCTCCGAGCCGATCACCCGAAGCGCTTCATCCCGCTCTTCAATGCGCACGCCCATCTCCAACATCTTGGCCGTGATTGCCTCCAGATGTTTGGGGATAATATTATCGACAAGAACATCTCCGCGCGTCGCAGCAGCGGCTATCATGTAGGTTCCCGCTTGAATCCGGTCGGGGATAATGGAATGCCGGCAACCGTGAAGCGAATCGACGCCCTCGATCCGTATGGTTTCCGTTCCCACGCCAATAATTCGTGCTCCCATGGAATTCAACAGGGTCGCAACATCTATGATTTCAGGCTCCTTGGCCGCATTTTCGATGATGGTGACGCCTTTGGCTCGTGCGGCCGCCAGCATGAGATTGATCGTCGCTCCAACGCTCACGACGTCCATGTATACTTTCGCGCCTCGCAGTTCCTTGGCGCGAATGTGAATCGCTCCGCCTTCGGTGCTCACTTGCGCGCCGAGTGCTTCAAAGCCTTTGATGTGCTGATCGATGGGACGCGGCTCAAAGTTGCAGCCACCCGGCAAGCCGATGACAGCCTCTCCAAAGCGCCCGAGCAAAGCGCCCATTAAATAATAGGAAGCCCGCAGTTTTTTGACATTGCCGTTCGGCATCGCAACCGAGCGAAGGGCAGATGGGTCGATCTTCATTTGATCCCCGGTACGCTCGACAACAGCACCGAACTCCGTCAGGATTTCCGAGTAAATGGCCACATCGCTTAAATCCGGCAGGTTGTCCAGAATGACGGTCGATTCGGCCAGGATTGCGGCCGGGACCAGCGCAACGGCGCTATTTTTGGCTCCGCTGATCGTCACGGTTCCCCGAAGCGGTCTGCCTCCTGCAATCATCAACTTATCCATACGGCGTAAGCAGCCTCCTGCAAAAAAAGGAAATGAAGG
The DNA here is from genome assembly GCF_039888655.1 of Gorillibacterium sp. CAU 1737. NCBI lineage: Bacteria > Bacillati > Bacillota > Bacilli > Caryophanales > Paenibacillaceae > Gorillibacterium > Gorillibacterium sp. CAU 1737. The sequence continues at coordinate 424,046 of NZ_JBDQQO010000004.1, read as the reverse complement.
AAAAAACATCGGAGACCGATGTTTTTTCCTTGGTGTTTGTGTAATTGTGCAGCGCAACCGAGGTTACGTCGCAGAAAACATGTAAAGATGACAATTAGGCTTTGCCTACGCTGCCGAATTGGGTCATTTTGGACTTCACAACTTCTACCATCGCGTTGCGAGCTGGAGTCAGGTATTTGCGCGGGTCATAAACCTTCGCGTCCTTGTTCAGCACTTCGCGGATAGCGGCCGTACCGGCCACTTGGTTTTCGGTGTTGACGTTGATCTTGGCAGCGCCAGCCTTGATCGCTGCGCGGAGCATTTCGTCCGGAACACCGGAACCGCCGTGCAGAACGATAGCAGCCGGGATGGCAGCAGCTACCTTCTCGATGATGTCAAAGTGGATCTTCGGTTCGCCGACATATACGCCGTGAGCCGTACCTACCGCGATAGCCAGAGCGTCAACTCCGGTTTCTTCGTAGAAACGGATCGCTTCTTCCGGCTTAGCCAGGCTAGCCAGTTCTGCGTCAACGGAGATGTCGTCCTCGGTACCGCCGATGGTGCCGAGCTCGCCTTCTACGGACACGCCCATCGCGTGAGCAGCCTTAACGATTTCTTTCGTCAGACGGATGTTGTCCTCGAAGGAGTGGTGGGAACCGTCGAACATAACGGAGCTGAAGCCCGCACGGATACATTTCATAGCGACGTCAAAGGAGCTGCCGTGGTCGAGGTGAAGGGCGATCGGAAGTCCGGATTGTTTAGCAGCAGCTTCTGCCAGAGCAACCGTGAATTCGATCCCCATGTATTTCAGGGCGCCTTCGCTGACACCGAAGATGAACGGAGAGTTCAGCTCCGTCCCGGCTTGGGTGATCGCTTGAGCGAACTCCAGGTTGTTCATGTTAAATTGACCTACTGCATACTTGCCTTCTCTTGCCGCCGGCAAGAATTCATTCATCGAAACGAGTGGCATGGTTTTTCCTCCTAGATTGGGATGCGTATCTTTCGTCGTGCGGAAAAGACCACGCGAGTCCCCTCCGCCGCTCATACCTGCCTATTATAGCACAGCCCATCCGTTAGCAAAAGGAACAATCCCGTTCCGACAAGCACAAACGCACTTTTTCAGACACCGACCGGAATTAAAAAAGACCCTGCTCAGGGTCTTTTTTTGCAGCCTCATTTGAAGGAACCTTACACGGTTTGGGAATTTCGCAAGTGATGATGAACAGCCGTTCGCATTTCATCGATATCAAACGGTTTGGTAAAATGCATCAGCGCCCCCATGTCGGTCGCTTCCTTAATCATATCCAGCTCGCCGTATGCGGTCATCATGATCACTTTCATGGCAGGATCGATTTCCTTGATCCGCTTCAAAATGTCGAGCCCGTCCATTCCCGGTATCTTCATATCGAGAAGGACAAGATCCGGGGATTCCTGCACCACGATCTCCAGCGCCAGCTTCCCGTTCGAAGCCTGAAAGGTCTGATAGCCCTCGCTGGAAAAGACTTCGACCAGCAGTACCCTGATTCCATTTTGATCGTCTACGATCAAAATCTTTTTCTTGTCCAAAGGAACCGCCCTCCATATTCGTGGAAATTATTCCTAAAAAAGTACATTCGACGATAAAGGGAGATTCCCTTCCACTCAACCATCAGAAGAGGAATTTTTTTGTGCCAATCATGTGACAGCCCCCCTCTTCAAGAGGGGGGCTGTCAGGTTTGCCGAGCCATCCGTTTGGAAGGAGCTCTTATCAGGCTTGACCAAGCTCGAAGGCTGCCTTCACGAATTCACGGAACAACGGCTGCGGGCGGTTCGGGCGGGACGTAAATTCCGGATGGAATTGAACGGCCAGGAACCACGGGTGATCCTTCAGCTCGACAATCTCCACCAGGCGTCCGTCCGGTGAGGTACCCGAGATCGTGAGCCCTGCTGCTTCGATCTGATCGCGGAACTGGTTGTTAAACTCGTACCGGTGGCGATGACGCTCGTAGACGAGCTCATCGTCGTAGCAGCGCTCCGCAAGCGATCCCGGAGCCAGCTTGCACGGATAGAGGCCCAGGCGCATGGTTCCGCCCAAATCCTCGATGTCCTTTTGCTCCGGCAGAAGGTCGATGACCGGGTACGGCGTAGCCGGATTGATTTCCGAGCTGTTGGCATCCGCCAGGCCGGCCACGTAGCGGGCATGTTCGATAACGGCAACCTGCATGCCGAGGCAAATGCCGAAGAACGGAACCTTCTTCTCACGCGCATACCGGATGGCGATGACCTTGCCCTCGATGCCCCGATCTCCGAAGCCTCCCGGAACCAAGATCCCATGAACGCCGCCGAGCAGCTCGTCCACGTTGTGATCAAACACCTCTTCCGCATTCACCCACCGAATGCGAACGTCGGTGCCCCAGGCAAAACCGGCATGGCTCAGCGCTTCGACAACGCTCAAGTACGCATCATGAAGCGAGACGTATTTGCCCACGATGGCGATCTCCGTCTTGTGCTCCAGCCCCTTGATCCGTCCGACCATCGCTTCCCAGTCGGCCAGCTCAAGCGGCTTCGCGTCCAGCTTCAAGTGGTTCACTACATATTCATCCAGCTTTTGGTCGCGGTACATCATCGGAACTTCATACAGCGTCTCCGCGTCGATCCCTTCGATCACGGCAGCCGGATCGATATCGCAGAACAGAGCAATCTTGCGCTTCATGTCCTCGGTGAGCGGCTTCTCGGTACGGCATACGATGACATTCGGTTGAATGCCGATGCTGCGAAGTTCCTTGACGCTGTGTTGGGTCGGCTTCGTCTTCACTTCACCCGCCGCCTTCAGATACGGGATCAAGGTGACGTGAATGTACATGACATTCTCGCGACCGATGTCACTCTTGATCTGGCGGATCGCTTCCAGGAAGGGCAAGCTCTCGATGTCGCCTACGGTCCCGCCGATTTCGGTGATGACGACGTCTGCTCCCGTCTCACGGCCAGCACGGAATACGCGATCCTTGATCTCGTTCGTGATATGGGGGATGACCTGAACGGTGCCGCCCAAGTATTCGCCGCGCCGCTCCTTGGAAATAACGGACGAATAGACCTTGCCCGTCGTGACGTTGCTGTTCTTCGAAAGGTTGATGTCGATAAACCGCTCGTAGTGACCGAGGTCAAGATCGGTCTCCGCTCCGTCGTCGGTGACGAATACTTCTCCGTGCTGATAGGGACTCATGGTTCCCGGATCGACATTCAGGTACGGATCGAATTTCTGGATGGTGACCTTGAGTCCGCGGTTCTTGAGCAGTCTTCCCAGCGATGCTGCCGTAATCCCTTTGCCGAGCGAGGATACAACCCCACCGGTTACAAAAATATACTTCGTCACAACGTTTGACCCCCTGGTTGATGTAAGCCCTGCGGCTCCTGTGGTGATTCAGCCTTACCTTAAGATTGCTGCAAAACCGGGTGAAAAAAACAAAAAAGTGACACCCGTAGCCACGGGGCACTTTTTATCCGCACTATGCAATTCGAATGTCTTCGATTAGCCCATGCAATAGTTTACCTTGCACCAGGGGGCATGTCAAGAGCCGGGATCGACTCGGTTGCCCTCGCTTCAGGCGAACCCCATCGACCCCGGAAATGGGGACTTAATTCTCTTCGTCCTCTTCCTCTTGTTCGTCTTCGAATTCCTCTTCCTCTTCTTCGTCGGATTCTTCCTCGTCCTCGGATTCTTCCTCTTCCGATTCTCCATCCGGGAAGAATTCTTCCTCTTCCTCTTCGTTCACTTCGTCACGGTCCTCGTCGAAGGAGTCGAAGTCCTCCTCGTCCGCCGTGTAGGTTTCCTCTTCCTCGGGGAACGAATCCTCTTCATCCAGATCGTCATCGTCATCGTTGATGATGCGAGGACGCTTGCCGCCGACCGAATCTTCCGCTTTGTTGTCTACCGGGTACCAGCGCTTCAGGCCCCACAGGTTGTTGCCAACACAGGCAAAGCGGCCGTCAACGTTGATCTCGGTGTACAGCTGGGCGATCACTTCACGGACGTAGTCGTCCGAAAAACCCTTGTATTTAGCAACCTCGGTCATGAGATCCCGATAATAAAACGGCGTGTTGGCCGTCTTCAGGATAAGGAACGCCAGGTCCACCATAGCGGTTTCCTTGGCCTGCTCGGGGGACAGCCGAAGCGGCGGATATGCTTGATTGCTCAAGTTGGAACACACTCCCTCAAACGATTTTCGTTTGTCCGTTGAAACGTCCGGCAGAGCTTCTTTTGGGCCGCTCGCAAAAGAGGGTTCCGGCAAAAAAAGACTTCTACCCAATGTACTCTATAGTAAACCTTATTTCTCCTCAAATTGCAAGCCAGGATGCGCTCGGGGAGAAGCGTGCGGGGAAGTTCCCGATCCAATGGAAAAAAGGCGGGTAGAACCCGCCCTGACTGTATCCTTCCCGGATGGGTTCTCCGGGAATACGCCCCTTGCACCCGACTAGAGGACTCCGAGAACCGATCCTCCCTAGCATCGTATGCTCCCAGGCGCCGGATGGCGCACCCGGCTCCCCATTTCCTTGGAAGAAGGGCGATCTTCTCAGGCGAGGTTCTTCCCCCTCTCATACGATAAACGAAAACTACCGCAAGGGAGAGGATTCCGTATGGGCACTCGTCTCTCCAATGGCATATACCGGACAAACATCTTTGAATCCCCGTTGGTTCCCGTTCCCGATTCCCGGCCCTATCGATCCGGTGCCCCCTCCTTGCCCTGGGGGGTGCGAGAGATCAAAGCTCCCTCCGCCTGGCCCATCTCCACCGGGTCCGGCGTCCGCATTGCGGTCATCGACACCGGGCTGGATTACCGCCACCCCGATCTTCGGCGTGCAGCAGCCGGCGGGATCAACCTGGTAAATCCCGGTCGGGCTCCCTGGGATGACAACGGCCACGGGACTCATATCGCCGGAACCATTGTTGCATCAGGGGATGGCAAAGGCATACACGGGATTGCCCCGGATGCGGAGCTTTATACGGTGAAGGCCTTTGACCGCAACGGCACGGCTTACGTGTCCGATATCGTGCACGGCATCGAATGGTGCATCCGGAACAAGATGCACATCATCAACATGAGCTTTGGGATGAAGACCGCCCCCCGCTCTCTACAGGAAGCAATACGTGCCGCTTACCAGAACGGCATCGTCGTCGTCGCTTCCTCAGGGAACGAAGGGCGGATCGGCGATGTGGATTACCCCGCCCGCTACCGTCATGCAATCGCAGTCGGCGCCACCACGCGCGGGGGGCGGCTCGCCCCCTTCAGCAACCGGGGGCGAAGCATCGACCTCTACGCGCCGGGCGACAAGATCGCCTCTACCTGGGTAGGAGGCGGCTATCGGGAAATGAGCGGCACCTCGATGGCGACCTCTCACGTCTCCGGCGTCATTGCCCTGTTGCTCTCCGCCCGGCCCGGGCTGTCGCCAAATGCCGTCCGCCGCCTTCTCCAGGCCAGCGCAACCCCTGTTACCCGCGGCTCCCTCCGGTTGAAGGCCGGCCAGGCAAATGCCCTGCTAGGCTTGAAGCTGGCCGGGAGCCTAGAAGCGACAACGAAAACCGATTCGGTCGGCAGGCGCTAGCAGGGGCAGCTCCTACCCGTCTCTTTTACAAAGAGGTCTCGCCTGTTGAATCTGCTCGATCGGCCATGTGAATGGAGATACGGTACGTTCCGGCGGCATCCCCCGCCAGCTCGAGACTGTACTCCCATTCGACCGTACCGATTCCTTCTTCCAACTGCACGGCGATCCGGCTCGTCCGGGTTGCGAGCGACAAGAGACCCTGGGCAGTGCGGTAATAGCCGGTGCGAGCCTCCCCGACTGCAAACGCTTGCTCCGACTCCATCTCCCCTTGTCGAACGATGCGAATCTCCTCGGGGCCGATCTTGAGCAGGGTGACGGTATCGCCCATCTCCTCCTGCTCTCGATAACGATAATACGTATTCGCGCCTTTTCGATATAAATCGGCGTCATAGCTCATTACCATGCGTTCCTCGCCGGTGTCATTCACCACGGTAAGGCGTACGCTTCGTTTTCCTTCCATGAAGTCCTCCTTGGGGTAACTCCCTGTCTTTTCTTCAGTGTAGTCGATTCCTCTTCCTCCGGCAAAGGACCTCCATCCTTCCTCTTCCCCGCCTCTTCCCCGCTAAGCAAAAAGACCTCTCGGGAGTTTTTGGTCCTGAGAGGTTTCTTGGTTCAAGCACGAGGACAACCCTTCCCCCATCAGCGAAGGTAGGTTCGGCGGTTCCCTCCTGAATGACGGGGGCCGCTCAAACTGCCTGCCAGCAGGACCACGGCCGTGATCAGGTGAAGAACCATGCCCAGGAAGGGAATCCAGGCCAGACAGGACGTGATGATGCCGAGAATGCTGCCCAGTCCGCTTCTTCGTTCCTGGAGCGAAAACACCAGCACGACGATGTGGAAGAGCAGCATCACGCCAAGCACGCTCCAGCCCGATCCGATCACGATCATCGCCCCGAGAAAGGGGATGCCCAGAATGAGCTCCAGAACGCCGGTTACCCGTCTTAATGTTCTTGAGATTGGCATAAAACGCCTCCTGTTCGTTCACGATATCCTTCTCATTTCTTCCTTCATTTTACCATGAGGGCCAGGCTGTCCTCCAGCCTTTTCCGAGCGGAATCGGTTCCCCCAGGTATACCGACTGCCAACGATCCCCATACTGCTAAGTAACATTCCCACGTGAAAGAGAGGCATCTCCTCATGAGAAGCCCTGCCCGCCCTCCAATGGGAGAAGAATCGCGCTTGTACCGGATTGCCAGAAGAATCAAAAGAGGAGCGGCCTTCCTCCTTTCGCTCGGGATCGTGATGGGTGCGATGCTCCTTATCGCCCTGCTCTACTTGCGCTCCCAGGCGCTGCCCGCCGTTTCCTTCCTTCAAACGTCCATCCTGTACGATGCCGAAGGCGCCCCGCTCGATGCCCTCACATCCGGACAGAATCGCCAGCCGGTCGCGCTGTCAGACATATCACCTTACTTGATCAAGGCGACGATCGACATTGAAGACCGCCGGTTCTATTCGCATCCGGGCATCGATCCCAAAGGGCTCGCCCGCGCCGTCTTCACCAACCTGAAGTCCATGTCCGCCGATCAAGGGGCCAGCACCATCACCCAACAATTGGCGCGAAACCTCTATTTGAGTCATGACCGAACCTGGTCACGCAAATCGAAGGAAGCCATCTATGCCATCCAGTTGGAGCTCCAATATGACAAGGATCAGATCCTCGCGCAGTACCTCAATCAAATCTACTTCGGGCACTCCACCTACGGGGTGCAGGCCGCCGCCCAGATGCTTTACGGCAAAAAGGCGGCGGACCTCACCCTCGCGGAAGCTTCTCTCATGGCCGGCATTCCCAAGGGGCCGCGTTACTATTCTCCCTATCTGAACATGGAGAACGCCAAGAGCCGGCAAAAGCTGGTCCTTGCCGCCATGGTGAAGGCGGGAGACATCACGGCCGACGAAGCGGAGGCCGCTTCCCGCGAGCCGCTTGCCATTCAGCCCCTGCAGAGCGAGGGGCGGAGCGCCGTTGCCCCCTACTTCCGCGACTATGTACGGCGCGTCGTAGAGGAGAAGCTCCAGGTGAGCGAGCCTTATTCCGATTCCGGCGGCCTGCGCATCTACACCACGCTGAATCGGGAGGCGCAGAAGGCGGCGGAGCAAGCCGTTGCCAAGCAGGTCGGAACAACCGGCGACCTGCAGGCAGCCCTCGTCTCCCTCGATCCGCGCACGGGGTACATCAAGGCGATGGTGGGCGGTAAGAATTACGCGGAGAATCAATACAACCGCGTCTTCACCACCACCCGCCAGCCCGGCTCTTCCTTCAAGCCGGTGGTGTATCTGACCGCTCTCGCCCATACGTTCTCCCCCCTCACCACCTACATGGACGAGCCGACCAGCTTTCCCTATGATGACGGGAAGCAGATGTACCACCCGAACAATTACGACAGCAAGTACACTTATGCGCCCATGGACATGAGGCAGGCGGTCGCCAAATCCAACAACATCTACGCCGTTCATACCCTGGTCGACATCGGCGCGGATAACATCATCGCCACCGCCCGCCGGATGGGGATCACGAGCAACCTTGATCCGCTTCCGTCCCTGGCCCTCGGCACCTATCCCGTAAGCCCGTTCGAGATGGCCGCCGCGTTCGCGTCGATTGCGAACCAAGGGGTTCGCACCGAGCCGGTAGCCGTGCTCCGCATTGAGGACAGCTCCGGGCGCGTCCTCTACCGGGCCGAGCCTCAGGAGGTGAAGGTTGCGGAGCCCGCGCAAGCCTACGTGCTAACCAACCTGATGGAGAGCGTCTTCGAGGAGGGCGGCACCGGCTTCCGCGTGTCGGACCTGATGAAGCGGCCCGTGGCCGGCAAGACCGGGACGACGAACACCGACGCGTGGATGGTCGGCTTCACACCGGAGCTGGCTACCGCGGTCTGGGTCGGCTACGACCAGGGGCGCACGATCAGCTCGGCGGAAGCGCACAAGGCCGCGCCCATCTTCGCCGAGTACACGGAGACTGCGCTGGCGGCAGTGCCGCCGAAGCCCTTTGCCGTGCCGGACGGAGTCACGAGCGTCTACGTGGACACGGTGACCCGCAAGCTCGCGAACCAGGGCTGCGCCGACTCGCGGCTGGAGGTGTTCGTGAGCGGCACGGAGCCGAAGGAGTTCTGCTCCGAAGCTCCGGCATTGCCCACCCCCTCCCCCGCGCAGAACAAGGGCTCGTGGTGGCAAGACTTCAAGCGCTGGTGGAGCAGCTAAGCGAAGGCAAGCAGCTATGCGAAGGCAGACCTCGCCGAGGATGCCCGCGCCATGTAAGCAAGCAGCAAAAAGGGACGTCGCCCCAGGCAAGCGAAAGCCTGCAGGAGGTGACGTCCCTTTGTTCATGTCCGGTTTGCACGCTGCCCGGCTAAGCCAGCGCTTGCTTCAGCTCTTCGCCGGAGCGCTCCCACCAAGCAGCATTGAATTCTTGAAGGGTTGCCTTCAGGAGTTCCCTCTCGTCGGCAGTCAGGTTCTCCAGCAGCACCTGGCGTTTCATCGCGCGGTCCATGCGATTGACATGGTCGGCCAGCACCTTCCAGCCGCGGCGGGCTTCGGTGTCGATGAGCATCTCGCAAGAGGTAACGCCTGCGTAATGCCCGCCCTCTTCATTCCGCTCCACCGCCACCCACACGATGATGCAGCGCCGTCCGTTCGGCACTTCGCTCACATCCGAAACAAACTTGATGCCCTTTTCCACCCGGCTTTTGGCATGAAGGGCACCGTTGTCCACGAAGGCCTCCGGGCCGTCTATGATGATCGAGGATACGTTGCTCAGGTCGATGGAGCCCGCTCCGAAGCCTTTATGGGCAGCTTTGCCGCTCACGATATTGAGGGCTAGCTTCTTTTTTTCTGTCGGTTCGCTCAAGCCGTCCACTCCTTTGTAGTGAGAATCTTTCTCTATTGTAGCGGAAGCTCCTCCGCCATTTCCACTCCCCTGCGGCCTCTCTCCTCGCCTTACCCCGTAGATGCTGGGCCGATTTCCCTTTTGCATGCACGAGAAATATTCCACTCCCTGTCCACATATACATGCTGTAAAAGGCTGTCCGACCACTCGGGAGGGAAGAAACGCATGAAGCTCCGATTATCGAAACCGCCCGTCGCCGCGGGGATCTCCGTGATTCTGGTTCTGGCTCTGGCAGCGGCGCTCTTCGCCGCATGGCCCCGCAAGATTGTCCATGACAACGCCCTCACCCAGAGCGTGTCCATGATCGAACCCGCACCGCTCGACGTCAAGCCGGCCGCTCCCCCGGTGTATGAGGCGCTCAGCCGCCGTTTGGTGGAGTACCACATTTCGGTCTCGCTTGTTCCCGAGAAGAAGGAACTGCATGGCGCCGAGAGCGTAACCTGGGAAAACCCCGGCTCGAAGCCCGTGCAGGAGCTGTACCTTCATCTCTACCCGAATGCGTTCGAATCGGACAACTCTACCTTCAATCGGGAGTCAGGGGGCAAGCTCCGAGAGGACAAGCGGACGGGGAACAGTGTAGGCGGCATGAAGCTGACGACCATTCAGACGGAAAAGGGAGACGACCTGTCGCGGCTGACCGAATTCGTGCGACCGGATGACGGCAACCTGGAGGATCATACTCTGCTCAAGGTAAGGCTGCTGGAGCCCGTCGCCCCAGGCGGAAAGGTCACGCTCCGAATGGAGTTCCGTGTTCAGCTTCCCGAGGTCTTTGCCCGAATGGGGTACTCCGGAGACTTCTACATGGCGGGGCAGTGGTTCCCCAAGGTTGCGGTCTATGAGCCGGCGGGAACGCGCGGCCGCACAGAAGAAGGGTGGAACCTGCATCAATACCACGGCAATTCGGAATTCTACGCGGATTTTGGCATCTACGATGTGAAGATCCGGGTCCCTTCCGGCTACACCGTGGCGGCAACCGGCTTTCCCACCAAGCCGGCAACAGAGGACAAGACCTCCAAGACCTACCGCTTCTATGCCGATGATGTGCATGACTTCGCTTGGGCGGCCTCCCCTCGCTTTGTCTACCAGGAGGAGAAGTTCTCCGCTCCGGGCGTTCCCGGGGTCAAGATCAAGCTGTACCTCGATCCTTTGCACAAGCCGTTAAAGAACCGCTATTTTCAAGCTGCCAAAAAAGCCCTCACCCGCTACAGCGAATGGTATGGGGAATACCCGTACTCCACCCTCTCCATCGTCGTTCCTCCCGCAGGCGGGAACGGAGCGGGCGGGATGGAGTATCCCACGCTTATCACCGCATGGGGAGCCTCTTCGGAGACCCCCGATCTCAGCCTGGAGCGCGTCATTGTCCACGAAATCGGTCATCAATGGTGGTACGGCATGGTGGCTTCCAACGAGTTTGAGGAGGCTTGGCTGGACGAAGCCTTTACTTCCTATGCAGAGGACAAGGTGATGGAGCGGGAGTATGGGGAACTGCCGAATCATCCAGTGGAAGCCGCTTATATCACCGGTCCGGAGCCGCTGCAGCAGCTCTCCTGGAAATATGGCTCGCACGATCACTACGCCGACAATGTGTACCTCCGCGGCAAGCTCGTGCTGAACGCCATCGAGAGGCAGACTGGCGCGGACAAGATGAACAAAGTGCTGCGGGCCTATTTTGATCGATACAAGTTCCGGCATCCCTCAACAGAAAACTTTCAGGCGGTAGTCGAACGGGTCACAGGAAGAAGCTGGGCGGATTTCTTCGACGCCTATGTCTACGGGAATCTCATGTCCGACTTTTCGGTAGACAGCATCCGGGTCCAGAAGGCTGAAGGCTCCACGAAGGAGATGCCCGCTTACGAAAGCCAGATTCTCATCCGCAAGTTGGGCGGCCCCTGGCCAACCGTTCCGGTTCGCATCCACTTCGCAGACGGCTCGACCAAGGATATCGCCTGGAGCACAGAGGCCAGCGAGATTCAATACAAGCTCGTTCACTCTGCCCCTGTCGACTGGGTCCAGATCGACCCCGAGCGAACGCTCGTCCTGGAATCGCGCGTCATTAACAACCACTTGAAGGCGCAAGTGGATGACAAGCAGCAGCTCCGGTTCAGTCTCAGCCTGCAAAAAATAATCGAGGCCCTCATGATCGGGGTCGCGTGGTGAGGTGACGGTCATGTTCCGCTTACTCAAAGACGGCTGGGCGAGCGCCTGGAGGCAGCCCTTCGCCCTCTTCCTCCTGTTTCTGTACCGATTCGCCTGGGCTTTCGTACTCTTCAAGCTGGTTAAGGCTCATGTCGTCCCGATTCTTGCCCGTTATCCCGGAGCCCACGGACCCGAAGGCGGCTCCCAGCTCTTCCTCATGGAGGCACAGTTCCGGCTCGCCAAATCCGACCTCGCGGGAGAGGTCCTGTGGGGACTCCTGCTGCTGCTCGGCCTTCGTATGCTGATAACCCCCTTCCTGAATGCCGGAGTCTTCTACTCGCTCGTGCACACTCATCTGAACACCGGCTATCGCTTCATGAAGGGCGTGAGGATGCTCAGTCTCTCGTTCTTCGTTTATTACCTGCTCCAGATGACCCTCACCCTGGTTCCGCTCTTCTGGCTCTTCCCTGCCATCCATTCCGTAAACGACCTGTATCGCGTGGCCGCACAGCCCAACACGCTCCTCCTCTATGCTGCCGCCTATGCCGCCTACGGATACCTGCTGCACCTCTTGTTTCTCCACCTGCAGTTTGGTCGAGCGAGCGAGCAGCCCTTTCTCTCGACCCTGATCCGGGCGGTCACCTCAAGCCTGTCCATCCTCGGATTGGCCGCGCTGCTTCTCCTGCTGACCGGCCTTCTCTCCGCGGGGGTCGTGACCGCCGCGCTCTGGGATGCCGGGCTGTGGACATTCCTGCTCTACCAGGCCTTCAGCTTCGTTCGCACCTTCCTTTCCCTCTGGGGAATCACCGCTCAGCATGAGCTGTTCATGAGGAAGAGCGAGCACGTCTGACCGCAAATGCTCAATAGGCCGGACCCGACAAAAGCGAAGCTTTCGTCCTTTTTGGACAAAGCTTCGCTTTTTTGACGGTTCTGGGCGGGTGCCCCTATTTTTCGAGTGTCCACACATTTTTTTATAGAAAATTAATATAGTAGGGAGGAAACAGACGATTTAAGGCGAATACAGTTTTTCGAACGATTGAATCCGCTCGCTATCCAGCACGGGTTGGATCCGAACAAGCCGAATTTCCGCAAGGAAAACGGGGGAACCGTCTTGGGTGAATTGATCTTGCAAGAGAAGGATCATAGGGAACCTTCAACCGAACCCTTAGCTAACCTCGTAGGCACTGGAAGGGGATTTTGTCTTGAAGAAGGCTGTTTTGGCATTGCTTGGTTTCGTGCTCACGCTCGGAATCATGTCCGGTCACGCGTTCGCCGATGACTCCAGCAAGCTGGAGACCAAGGTGGGTAAGCTGATCGGCATCGATTACAGCTACGGCGGCACGACCACCAAGGGCTTCGACTGTTCCGGCTTTACCCAGTACGTCTTCGATGCCTTTGACATCTCTCTCGATCGCAGTTCGAGAGATCAGGCGAAGCAAGGAAAGGCCGTGGACAAGGACGATCTTCGCGCAGGCGATCTGGTGTTCTTCGACACCGGCGGCAACGGCATCTCGCATGTCGGGATTTACCTTGGAGCAGGAGTTTTCGTTCATGCGTCGACCAACAACGGCGTGATCAAGAACAAGTTGAGCGAATCCTACTATGCCAAGCGGTATGTCACCGCTCGCCGAATCCTGACGAACGAGCAGTACAACGATATCGCCAAGTAAGCCCGTACGATCCAGTCCAGCTTCGAAAAGCCCCCGAACCACTCGGATTCCCCGTGGTTCGGGGGCTTTTCGCTTGCTATATTAGGAATTTCGTCCCGCAGAAGCCATCCCCTGCCGACGGATCAGGAAGCCGCTCCCGCGAGCTCCCCTTTCTCCGCTTGCGCAAATTGCAATTCGTACAGGTGGGCATAGAGACCGCCTCGTGCCAAAAGCTCCGCATGTGTGCCTGTCTCGACAATCTTTCCCCGATCCAGCACGACAATGCGCGTCGCTCCCCGAACGGTTGATAAGCGGTGAGCGATCACCAGGGTGCTTCGTCCTTGCATGAGCGTGTCGAGCGCCTCCTGAACCCTTCCCTCCGACTCGTTATCCAGCGCGCTTGTCGCCTCGTCGAGAATGAGCAGCGGCGCCTGGCGCAGGAAGGCACGTGCAATCGCAAGCCGTTGCCGCTGACCCCCGGAGAGGTTCGCCCCGCTCTCAGTGAGCACGGTGTCATAGCCGTCCGGCAGGCGCTCGATGAATTCATGAGCTCCGGCAAGCTTGGCTGCCTGCTCGATGGCGTCGCGACTCGCTCCCTCTGAGCCAAAGGCGATGTTGTCCTGGATGGTCCCCGAGAAGAGGTACGGCGATTGCGGAACATACGTGAGGTGAGAGCGGGCTTCTTCCCGATGGGTCAAGAGCGGCACGCCCGCTACTTCCACATCGCCTTGATCCGGTTCATAGAGGCCGCATGCGAGGCGGGCGAGCGTCGTCTTGCCCGAGCCGCTCGGCCCCACGACAGCGACGGTCTCCCCCGGTTGAACCGCGAGGCTGAGTCCGCTGAAGAGCGGCTCGCTCGATTGGCCGGGGTGCTGAAGGTGAACGTCCTTCAGCGCGAGCACCGGAGCGTCGGCTGCCTCCGTAGGAGCCGCCGGGCGGGAAGACTCCGTTCCGGGCTCCGAGGGCAGGTCCAGTACGGCGAAGACGCGATCGGCCGCGCCGAGCGACTCCTGGACCGCTCCCCAGGTCCGGGACATGTTGACGAACGGCCACTGCACCCGGCCCATGAGAAGGATGAACGCCACCATGCCGCCGGCAGTGGCTTCTCCTTGAATGGTGTAGTAGGCCATGAGACCGCCGCAGCCGATCAGGACCACTCCGTTGATGAAGGAGGAGACCTGCCACAGCAATCCGTTCAGGATCGCCCGGCGCTGCAGCATCGCATTGAGCTGCTTGCGCTCCTCGGCGTAGCGAGCGACCAGCACCTCCTCCATCCCAAAGACGCGAACCACTTGAACCCCTTGCAGGATCTCTTGAAGGATGGCGCGGACGCTGGCTTCCTTGGCCAGGATGCTCTCCGACAAGCCGCGCAGGCGGCGGTCGAAGAAGCGGCCGCTCAAGAACACAAGGGGACCGGCGCCGAGCGCCACGAAAGCGAGCACCACATTCAGGCGGACCAGGTACCCGAAGGCGACCAGGCAGAGCACCAGGTTATAGCCGAGATCGAAGATGGCGCTCTCCACCAGCTTCATGGACAGCTCCGTGTCCTTGCTGTTTCGGCTGACGAGGTCGCCGGAATGCATCTCCTCGGCGGTACGGAACGGAAGCCGTCCCGTCTTCGCGAACAGATCCTCGGCGACTCCTCGCGTCATCCGCCGAATGGACAGCCGCTTCAGGTAATACTGCGCCATGAAGCTGAGCAGGACGACGAGGGCAGCGGCGGAGCAGATACCGGTCAATCGCATGAGCGTAGCCAGGTTTGATTGGTTGATGGTGTCGATGAACTGCTCCTGAATGGCTGCGATCCCGATGTCGAGCAGCAGGTTGGCCGAGAGCAGGAGTATGGCTCCCAGAAGCAGGATGCGATCACGCCCGGAAGCGTAACGAACCAGCCGTCCGGCGACCTTCAAAAAGGAAGGTTTTCCGTTCATGAGGCATACTCCTCCTTCGTCAGTTCAAATTCAGTGGCCGTTCGCCCGCGTTCGTACATCGCGCGATAACGACCGTTCAGCGAAAGCAGCTCTTCATGGGTGCCCGACTCCCACACCCGGCCTTGCTCCATGTAGTAGATGCAATCGGCATCGCGGATGGTGGAGAGCCGATGAGCGATCGTCACCGTCGTACGTCCCTTCATCAATCGGGAGAGCGCCGCCTGCACGCTCTCCTCGCTCTCGCTGTCGAGGGCGGAGGTAGGTTCATCCAGCAGGAGCAGCTTGGGATCGCGGATGAAGGCGCGGGCAATCGAGAGCCGCTGGCGCTCGCCGCCGGATAGTGTAAGCCCGCGTTCCCCGATGCGGGTTTCGTACTGCTCCGGGGCACGCATGATGAAGTCGTGAATGGCGGCTTGCTTGGCCGCTTCCACTACTTCCTCGCGAGTGGCGCCAGGCCGTCCCCAGGCGATGTTCTCATAGAGCGTTCCGGAGAAGAGGTAAGGCTCCTGCGGCACATAGGCGAGCCCCTCCCTCCATTCCCGAACCGGGATGGACGCCACCTCCTCGGTGCCAAGCCGGATGGTGCCGGCCTCCGGCTCATACATCCGAATAAGCAGCTTCATGAGGGTGCTCTTGCCGCCGCCGCTCGGCCCGGCGAACGCGGTCATCTTTCCTTGCGGGATGACGAGGGACATCTGATCCAGCACAAGCCGATCTGGAGCATACCGGTACGAGACCTCCTCGATGACCAGATCCCCGTTCCGATCCTGTCGGCCCGATTGCGGGGGCTCCGCCCCGCCGGCATCTTCGTCCTCCAGGTCCATCACCTCGAACATCCGGTTCGTTTGCGCGAGGGCCCCTTGCAGCTCCGTCCACAGGCTGGAGAGCTTGCTCATCGGATTGGACAGCTGTTCAAAGGAAATGAGGAAGGCCGCCACTGCCCCCACGTCCAACCTGCCCTGAACCACCAGGTACCCACCAAATCCAAGCACGTAGAGCAATCCGCCCAGGATAACCAGAATCGGAAGATGATAACCGACTGCCTCCAGCCGAAGGATGGGAATATGCACCTTCATGAAGGCGTCATACTTCTCGCGAAAGGTCTCTCTCATTCGGGCAAAAAGCCCGAAGCTCTTCACTAGCTCTGCTCCCTGCACCGTATCCTGCACGAACGATTGCTGCTCGGCGGACGCCTTGGCCTGCTGCTCATACAACCCGCGCAGCCGGCGAGAGAATGGCAGCATCACAAGCGGAGTGATAACGGCGATCACAACCGCCCCGAGCGTGAGGCTCCAGTCCATCGAGACCAGGTAAACGAGGACGAACATAATCTGCATCGCATTGACGAGAAGGTCCACGGCCTTCACGTTCAGCCCCTTCTGCGCTTCCGCAGCGGAGTCATTGATGCGGCTGATCAAATCCGCCGAGTGATGGCCTTCGAGGTCCTTCGTGCGAAGGCGAAGTACCTTGCGAAGGACGGATTCCTGCAGCCGGGCCGTAGAGGAGTATTCGAGCTTAGCGGCCAAATACGTTCGAAAAAAATTCCCGCCTACTTCAAGCACAATGGAAACCAGCCCTAGAATGAGCGCTCCCTTCAGCGCATCCACATCGCCAGCTGTAGCCGAGTTGAGAATGCGGCGAAAGGCCTCCGCCATCACGACCGAAGAGAGTGAAACCATCACCGCGAACAAGCACAACACCAGGTATGCTCCCCAGTACCTTTTGCCGAGACCCAGCAGCCTCTTTAACGTGACCGTGACCGGCGGCTTGGCAGCCGCTTCGGCTTCTTTGACAGCCATCCCTCTTCCCCCCAACCCGTATCCGTCCCCTTCTCCCGGGTGACGATCCCCCTAGGGCGTGTTAGGAACACGCTCCTATCCGACTAAACCTTTCTCTATCTATTCCTTCAAAAGCATCTGGCCCGCTAATTGCAGCAGCTCCTTCATTTTCTCCTGATCGACGTGGTAATAGAGTCGGTGGTCATCCCGCTTCAGCTGCAGGAGATCGAGGAAAAAGAAGAAGTTGGCGTGATAGTTCACCGCTGCCGGCGTGATGCCGAGCGCTTCCGCCAGCTCCGTTCCGTAATGCGGACGCTTCAGCAGCAGTTGAAGCATCGCCAGCCTTCGCTTGTCGGACATCGCCTTGAAAAACCGTTCCAGCTTCTCCAGCGACGCTTCAGGCCCAAATACCTTCTCGTTGAAGATGCCGAATAGATACAGGGCGAATCCGTCAAAGCTCATGTTGTGGTTGCCCATCTGCAGACAGAAGCTGACGTGCAGTACGATACGGGATTCCAGCGCGAACAGATCCGGGGTTGCTTTGTTGTAGAAGCGAATGAAAGCAGAGGGATCCTCCTCGAACTGGCTGCGGTAATGCGAGACGGCCGATTCCGTAATCGCAGAAATTCGTTGTCTCCATGGCGCGAATACGGCCAGATGAACCTGCTCCATCATCAGCAAGAATCGCTGCCGCGCCTCCTCCGGGTGGGACAAGCATTCGAGGAGCGGCTGGTGAGCGCCGGCCATAACGGGCATGGGCGAAACCTTCTTCACCTGCTGCAGGAGAAACGGTAAATCCTGCTTCTTCGTCTCCCAAGATTCGCCTTCCATCAGTTCATCGAGCCGGTCGTAATAGACTCCGAGCACGGTGCTGCCGATCAAGCTCTCCAGCGGCTCTTTCTTCAACGCCTCCAGGAATGCCTCCACGTTATCGAGCTCAGGATGCAGGGTCAGGAACTGATAGGCGCTGATGTCGAACGACTTGTGAAAGAAATCGTGACCCAGGAAAAACTTCAATTCTCTCATCGTATGGGCGGACAGGTTCTCTCTCGCATAGGTCAGGAATTCATCCATGAGCGGGTCAAATTCCACCTTGTAATCCTCCGCCAGCTTTCGCATAGCATCCTCACAAGCGATCATGCCCATCGAAATCAGGAACTCTAGCGGCTCCCAGTAGCGAAAGGTCAGCCTTTCCCGAAGCATCGCATCCAAATCCATCACAACCTCCGTTGTCAGTGGTTATTTAAACATAGGAAGATATCGTTTAACTTTTAATATCTGATTAATGTTAAAGATACCCATACCCCTTTGTTTTGTCAACCACCTTTTTCGGATACTGTCTTCCGTGGAACTCTCTGTTTCCCAGGTTGAACCGGAATCAGTCTGCTCCTCTCCGTACAAATAGGGAAAGAGCTCGCCCTCGTAAACGCGTTGAAAGGCTCTTCCGTTCGCGAGATCCCCGGGGGTAACCCGGCAGGGCGGCTTGTCTCCTACCCGGATTCCGCTCTCCGACAGCAAGGTCGCCACAAATTCGGAGCAAAAGAAGGCATCCTCCCGCTCCAGCTCCACCACCTTCAACATGACAGCAAATACCCCGAGCAGGTTATAGCGGTAACGGCTCGCATCCCCCTCCATTTGAGCGATGCGTTCCTTCATTTTCAGATAGGATGTTTCATTCACCCGACAGGCAAATACGCTGCAGTCGGCATTTCGAAAAAACTCTCCGCGCAGGTTCTCGCGAACAAAGCCGGCCACAAACGGGTTATTGGGCCTCCGCCTTCCAAAGCTGTAAACCTCCGTCAGCTCTTCATCAAAGGCAAGGGATGCATGATTGTAGCTGTCCTTGGTATACAACCGGATCATGCGAGTAAACCAGGTCCCTGTATCCGTCAGCAAGATGTAAACCGTTCGTTCGTTTGCCCCGCTCATTGTCCAACCTCCGCCCGTTCTATTCCTGTATCCACTATAAAGAACTATCCGCCGGCGATGAACCATCCGCAGTCCGGTTTCCAACTTAGACCAAAGTCGGGGGACCTGCCTCAGGCAGACGGCAATCAAAAAAGAGGCCCCCCCCTTGGCGGGACGGCCTCTTTTTCTCATGATGACAAGCTTGCTTCGCGGTCAGACCGGTGTGCTTACAGGTTCTGATAGTCGATCTCCAGGAAGGCCTCGACCTCTGTCTCCCAGCGTTCCTGAACAAACGCCACATGGGAGGGATGTTCGTTGTAGCTTTGGTAAGCCGCCTCATCGGCGAACTCCATCGAAAACCCGAATGCATAATCGTTCTTGGGGCTGACTTGGCGAAGCACGCAAAAATTCTCGACAGATGGGATTGCGGACAGGAGGGTCTTCCCGTCTTCAAGAAACTGCTGCTCGGCTTGCGCCCCGGCCTCGTGCTTCAAGCGGAAGATGACGGAGTGAATGATGCGTTCGTTGGTAGCCACTTAAGTACCCCTTTCGGCTGCGCGCGGATCGGCAGCCTCCCTATAGTCATTGCACCAAACCGGAACGGTTTTGCGCTCGACTCCATTATATCCGTTTTGACCGCGTTCCGGTATGCTTGGTACAATGGGGCGAAGAAGAGAGAAATGGAGAGAATGCCGCTTATGTACAAGCTCATAGCCATCGACATCGACGATACGTTGATCAACGACGACAAGGAAGTAACCCCTGCCACTCAGAAAGCGCTGGAGCAAGCAGTGGAAAAAGGTGTCATCGTGACCCTTGCCACCGGCCGCGCCTATGCTTCCGCCCAGAAGATCGCCCGCCAGACCGGCCTGAACGTGCCGATCATCACCTACCAAGGCGCCCTGATCAAAAACCTGATGGACGAAGAGGTGCTGTTCGAGCGCTTCGTTCCCAAGGAAGCCGCCCACAAGCTGCTCGACTTTTGCCTGGAGCGAAACCTTCACCTGCAGACCTACGTGGACGACAAGCTGTCCGCTCGCGAGGACAATGAGAAGCTGCGCGGCTACTGCGAGCTGAACCGCACGCCCTACTCTATCGAGCCGGACTTCCGGGCCATGATGGACAAGCCGACGCCGAAGCTGCTGATCATTGACGACCCTGCTTATCTGGACGAGATCGCTCCCGAGCTGAAGGAGCTGCTGGGACCCGACGTGCATATCACCAAGTCGAAGCCTCATTTTCTTGAAATCATGCACCGGGAAGGCACCAAGGGCCATGCGCTCGGCTTCCTCGCCCGCCATTTCGGCTGCGAGCTGTCCGAGACGATCGGCGTAGGCGACTCTTGGAACGACCGGGAGATGCTTCTGGAGGCGGGACTCGGCGTAGCCATGGGCAATGCCACTCCTCAGTTGAAGGAAATTGCCGACTACGTGACCGCCAGCAACAACGAAGACGGTGTCAAGCAAGTGATCGACCGCTTTATCCTGAACCCTATCTCAGAAGCGAAGGAGTAAGTGCCATGAGTGTCTATGCGTACACCGCCAACACCATTCGCGGACAGGAAGTCACGCTCGACAAGTATGCGGGCAAGGTGATGCTCATCGTAAACACCGCCAGCAAATGCGGATTCACCCCGCAATACGCCGATCTTCAAAAGCTCTACGAGAAGTACGCCGAGCGCGAATTTGTCATCCTCGGGTTTCCCTGCAACCAGTTTGGGGATCAGGAGCCGGGGACGAACGAGGACGTGCACACCTTTTGCCAGCTGAACTACGGCGTTACGTTCCCGCTGTTCGAGAAGATCGACGTGAACGGATCGGAGCGCCATCCGCTGTTTGCCTACCTGACGGACAGCAAGCCGTTTCAGGGCTTTGACCTCGCCGCTTCATCAGGCCGCATGCTGAACGCTTATTTCGAGGAACATTTCCCGGAGCGGCTTGAGGGCAATGACATCAAATGGAACTTCACGAAGTTTCTGATCAACCGGGAAGGACAAGTCGTGGAACGGTTTGAATCGCCGGTCGATCCGCTCGATCTCGAAGCCGCCATTGAACCGCTTCTGTAAGCCATGCAGCCCTTTACGCAAAGGGTCCTGGAGATCCTGAAAGCCATTCCTCCCGGCTCGGTGATGACCTACGGCCAAGTGGCGGCCTGGGCAGGCAGTCCGAGAGGTGCTCGCCAGGTCGTGCGCATTCTCCATTCCATGAGCGAGTCGCACGACCTCCCTTGGCATCGCGTGGTGAACGCGGAAGGCCGCATTTCGCTCCTGGACCCGGACGGAGCCTATACCCAGCGGATGCTGCTCGGGCGGGACGGCGTCGACGTTACACCCGACGGGTGCATCGACCTCGACCGCTACCGCTATTCCCCCTCCGCGAGCAAGGGAGGCACGGACGTCTGATGGCCTTTGGAATCTCACGCCGGGAGCTGTCGGAGTGGAAGGCGGCGATCGACCGCGGCGAGCTCGCCTTCCTCACCCACTATTGGCTCGATCCGCGCTTTCCCGGCTGCAAGACCGTAACGAAGGTCGGCTGTGCCGATCTTGCGCGGCTCGCCGCCTGGTGCGAGCACCACGACCTGCCGCCGCGCTATATCCACAAACGATTGCCCTACCCCCACTTCGATCTGCTCGGTCCCCGGCAAGGCGAGATTCTGCTCGCCGAAGGCCAGGAGGAGCAGGTGAGGCGCTTCGGGCTTGTCTAATTGCAAAGAAGCCTTCCGCCCCGTTCATGGGCGGAAGGCTTCTTTTTCACAAGGCCAGCCATCTGATTCAGGCCGCCTGCCCTTGCTTTACATAAAGGCAGGGGTTTGCTGTCCCATCTGCGAGCCTTGCATTTGGGCGAATTGGAACGCTTGCTGCCCCGATTGCTGATATTGCTGAATTTGCTTGCTTACCTCTTGGGCAAGAGCCGGGGACGACGTGTTGTACATGTTCTGCTGCTTCATGAAATCAAACAGCCTGCCTTGCAGAGTGAGCGTATCATTCAGGAGTCGGGTAAACTCTTGGCGAACGACCTGACAGTTGCTCTCCGTCGCAGCGGTCGCATATTCACGGGTCGTACGCTTCAGGTCACAGATGATGGTGTTGAGCCAATCCTTTTCTTCAAGGCTTCCTTTGGTTTGTTGAGCCATGGGAGTGGGCTCCTCCTTTCGTCGAGAATGGGATTAGTGCATAGCGGGTTGTTGGGGTGCGGAAGCTTGATGCTGCTGGAGCAGATTCATCAAGCCGTTTAAATGCTGCTCATGTGCTTTAAGCTCGCTTTCGCAGAATTGCTTCACCGCTTGATTCGTAGCGGCGGCTCCTGCGGCGGCACATTGTTTGAGAAGCAGCTCTTCGTTAGACATGGAGTCGACGATGTACTCCAGCTCTTTTGCTGTCAGGGGCTGCATGGACATGGGATTCCCTCCTTTCCTTTGTTCGCCTTTAAGGTTCCCTGATTGGAGGGGGATATGTATTCCGAATTCGAATGACGTACCCGCGAGAAGCCATACTATATCGGTACCAGAGGGTACCTGAACAGGGAGGACGCGCATGAACCTGCGAACGGAAAAATCAAATTGGCTCGACACGTTGCCTGCCCCGCCTTCCTACCCGCCTCTTGAGCAGGACGTGGCCTGTGATGTGCTGATTATAGGCGGCGGGGTATCCGGTATGCTGGCGGCTCACGAATTGACCGATCGGGGCATTCGCGTTCGGGTCGTCGACAAGCGAGCCGTAGCCGGCGGCAGCTCTTCGGCAAATACGGGGCTCATCCAGTATTCCAGCGACAAGAGCCTCACCTCCTGCATCCATTCCTTTGGGGAGGAAAAGGGTGTCCGCTTCTATCAGCTGTGCATGGACGGGGTTGAGCACTTTGAGAAGGTCTGCGGCAAGCTTTCGCTCGACCCGCAGTTTAAGCGAAGGGACAGCCTTTACTATGCCAGCTGCCAGGAGGACGTGGCTGCTTTGCAGGAAGAGTACGAAACCCTTGCCCGGCACGGCTTTCCGGTGAGCTATCTCTCGGGGGACGAGCTTGCTGCCCGCTATTCGTTTCGCAAACCTGCCGCTATGCTAAGTCAAGGCGATGCGGAACTCAATCCCTATCGATTCGTCCATTCGCTGGCAGACAGCCTGTCGAAACGCGGAGTATCCATCCATGACCAGACGAGTATCCGCCATCATAAGGCGGACAACTCCTGCATACGGTTGTACACGGACCAAGGACATTGCATAACTGCCCAATACGCTCTTTTCGCGACTGGCTACGAGACGCAGGAGATGAAGGCCAACCCGAATGCCCAGATCATCAGCTCCTATGTAATCGCCACCCAACCGTTAGAGGAATTTCCCGACTGGCCGGATCGCTGCCTTATCTGGGAGACGGCTCGTCCCTACTTATACGTACGGACCACCTTTGATAACCGGATTGTGGCCGGAGGGCTGGATGAACCGATAGCCGATCCGGTTGAAAGGGATCGAATGCTCCCTCGGAAAAAAGAACAGCTTCTCGCCGAGGTCCAGAAGCTGTTCCCCCAGCTCCCGCCGCTTCGAGCTGAATATGGCTGGGCGGCCGCCTTCGGCGAGAGTCATGACGGCCTGCCGATGATCGGGGCACAGGAGGGTTACCCCCGCTGCTTCTTCTCCTTGGGCTATGGCGGAAACGGCAGCTTGTATAGCCTGATTGCGGCTCGCATCAACGCTGACTTGATCGAAGGCAAGTCAAACCCGGATGCGGAGATATTCCGCATCGATCGGCCCACACGCACGTTGGCAGAAGTCCAAGGATAAAATGGAAAGCACCATCCTGCTGTCCATCCCATTCGTAAAAGGATGCTCCCCCGTGGGCATTCTTTTTTTGGTCACATACTTGACATATTCGGTACCCTCCTGCATATTATTCATTAGTATTCATAGTCATTTAATCGGATTAAGGAGGGCCTCATCTTGGATCCCATTCAAAACAATCTGTTCGAAGCGGTGAAGACGAATGGAGTCAGCTTCCTCATCGCCATCGCGGTATTCGCCCTGCTGTATTACTTGGCTCGCAAGAGAGTCGGCTTCGGCACTCGCGTCCTGATCGGGCTGGGTCTCGGCCTGGTGGTCGGCATCGTGCTGCAGAACCTCGACCTGGAAGCGAAGGGTGCCAGCACCTTCGGCAGCATTTACGTCAGCCTGATCCGCATGTTGGTCATTCCTCTCGTGTTTATCCTCGTACTGAACAGCATATCCCGACTCTCTAATCTGGAGTCACTGCGCACGATTGGTGTAAAAACGTTCACCTGGTTCCTCGGAACAACCGGGATCGCCTCCTTGATCGGCCTGATTATTGCCCTTTTGTTCAACCCCGGCTCGGGGATCCAGCAGACCGTACCGGAAGGCTTCGAGGCTCGCGAGGTGCCGACCTTCTCGCAGGTCATTCTGGATCTCATTCCTTCCAACCCTATTCAGCAAGCGGCAGAAGGCAAAGTAGTCCCGCTCCTGATCTTCGCTCTGTTCCTGGCTGTCGCCATCATTAAGCTCGGCGCCAAAAAGCCAGAGACCGTTCGCCCGGTGCGCGAGCTGGTCGAATCGCTCGCCCAGGTGCTGCACCAGGTCGTGAAGTTTGTTATCCGACTGACCCCGTACGGAGTCTTCGGTCTGATTACCGGCGTGGCGGCCCGCTACGGCTGGGAAACGCTGCGTGATCTCGGCAATGTCATCGTCACGTCATACGTAGCGCTGATTCTGCACTTCGTGCTCGTCTTCGGCGGGCTGGTGTTCTTCGTCGCCAAGGTAAACCCGCTGCGCTTCTTCAAGAAAATCTACCCGACCATCACCGTCGCGTTTACGACGCGCAGCAGCTATGCGACGCTTCCCGTTAACCTGGAGGTGATCACCAAGCGGCTTCACGTCTCCGACCGAATCGCCAGCTTCGTTGCTCCGCTCGGCGCGTCGGTCAACTTCAACGGCTGCGGCGGCATCTGGCCGGCGATCGTCGCTGTCTTCACCGCACAGGTCTACGGCATCTCGCTGTCGGTTACGGACTATGTCGTGCTGGTGCTGGTCAGCATCATCTCGTCCATCGGAGTCGCGGGTGTACCCGGACCGGCCACCATCTCCACCACCGTCGTGCTGACCGCACTCGGCCTGCCTCTCGAGGGCATGGCGATCGTCGCCGGGGTCGAAGCGCTCATCGACATGGGTCGCACGGCCGTGAATGCCACCGGCACGACGGTCACGGCTCTTCTCGTAGCGAATGCCGAAGGCGAATTCGATCGAGAAGCCTTCAACCGCGATGACGAAGAAGCGGACATCGCGCTCGGCCAGGCTTGATTGAACCTGACTCGTAACAGCATCCCTTCAAGGCCCCCCTCGGCGAATTTTGCCGAAAGGGGTCTTTTTTCGGTACGACCTGAGGACTCCCTGTGCTACACTTAAGAGAAGCCTATCTTCTATTTCTACTATCCTGTTTCATCATCAACCGGCGAATGCTAACGGAATTCAGGAGCACGCCGAGCATAGGGAGGAGCATTGCCCATGAAATTGGTATCCTGGAACGTCAACGGCTTGCGAGCCTGCGTCAATAAAGGCTTTCATGATTATTTCCAAGCGGTCGACGCCGATCTGTTCTGCCTGCAGGAGACCAAGCTGCAGGATGGTCAACAATGCCTGGTCCAGAACGGCGATTATGAGGAGTATTGGAACCACGCTGAGAAGAAGGGCTACTCCGGGACGGCTGTCTTTACCCGTCACAAGCCGCTTTCCGTGCGATACGGTCTGGAAGAAGACTACGAGCCGGAAGGGCGTGTCCTGACGCTGGAATTCCACGCCTTCTTCCTGGTGAACGTCTATACCCCCAACGCCCGCCGCGACTTGGTGCGGCTTCCCTTTCGAATGGAGTGGGAGGACCGCTTCCGTGCCTACTTGCTAGAGTTGGACGCAAGAAAGCCGGTCGTCGTTTGCGGCGACCTCAATGTCGCCCACCAAGACATCGACTTGAAGAATCCGAAGTCCAATCGGCAAAATGCAGGCTTTACCCCGGAGGAACGCGGCAAGTTCGGCGACCTGCTCGCCGCCGGCTTCGTGGACACCTTCCGCCACCTTCATCCCGATCTGGAAGGTGCCTATACATGGTGGTCGTACATGCCGAAGATCCGGGAGCGGAATGTCGGCTGGCGTATCGACTACTTCCTCGTGTCTGCCCGCCTCGCTCCCTCCATCGTCAGCGCGTCCATCGACTCCGCTATTCTCGGAAGCGACCACTGCCCGGTGCTTCTGGAGCTGGCCCCCTCCGTGCTTAGCGCACAAGGGTGAACGAGCAGAAAGGGCTTGTCTGTCCCCAATCGCGAGAGAGTCTCTGCGAATGGTTATTTCTTGGGTTGAGTATGTTTCTCCCATGCAAAAGAAGCAAAGCAGGACTCCTCTCCCGCTTTGCTTCTTTTTTCGTATATTGCCAGCCGCTCTCCTTCAAGCCAGTCCCTTCAGCAGGATAATCTCAAGCGGTTCATCCGGCAGGAGCAGGCAGCCTGCATCCCGGTAGCCCAGCTTGCGGTAGAAGTGCTGGGCCCCCTCGTCTGCCTGAGTAGAAGTCATGACGCGGACATGTCCCGCCTGCTTCATTTCTTCCTCCCAATGGAGAACAAGATCCCTGCCGAAGCCTTGACCGCGATACTCCTCGTCCAGCCAGAGCAGATTCATAAAGGGGGTATTGTCCCAAAAGTAATTGAAGCGAAGCCACCCCATGACCTCTCCCTCCTCTCTGCGAGCGAGGAGAACCTCTCGTCCGTTCAGCTTGCCCGGCAGCAGCGGTTTCCATAGGTGACGATCCTTCTGTTCCAAATAGACACGATCCTCATGGTCGGCATAGGCAATGATCATGGCTCCTTCTCCTTCGGCTATGTAAAATAGGAGTATTCCTTACCAGCATATCGAAGCGAACGGCAAAAGCCTACGGGGAAAATAACAGGTAAAAAAAGTTTATTCGCTGCAACGATTTTCTGATTCCAGGCGTGTTTCCGGTAGAAAGGAGTGGATGCGCCATTATCGAAACGGAAGCAGGACTCGACCATCAGGCTGCCTACTACATACAGCGCTATTCCGATCTCGTTCTCCGGCTGGCGCTTTCCTGCACCGGCAACCGGAGCGATGCGGAGGACGTCTGTCAGGAAGTCTTCGTCCAGCTATTGCGCAAGCAGCCTCATTTTCGAGAACCCGATCATGAAAAAGCCTGGATCATTCGCGTCACGATTCACCGTTCCCGCGATCTGCTTCGGACCTTCCGGCGGCGGCAAACCGTCCCCCTGGAAGAATCCATCCCCGCCATCACGAACGCAGACAATCGGGAGGTCGTGGAAGCGGTCCTGGCCCTGCCGAAAAAATACCGACTTATCATTCATCTGCATTATTTCGAGGGATACCGCACCCGGGAGATCGCCGAGCTTCTCTCGGTAAGGGAAAGCACCGTCCGCAGCCAGCTCATGCGAGCCCGAGCCCGTCTCAAAACGATCCTGGAGGGATGTACGGATGAACGAAACAAATAAGTATATCGAGGGCATGAAGGAAGTCCGGCTGACCCAGGAAGAGCAAGAGCAGCTGGAACGCCGAGTCGTCCAGGCCGTTCATGGCTTCCCGTTGCGCGCTGTATGGAAAAGGCCGGTGTATCGGGTCGGAGCCGCTCTTTCCCTACTGCTCCTGCTGACGTTGGTTCTGCTGCCCATCTGGCAGAAGGAAGCTCCTGCTTCCACGAGTCCTGACAGCCGGACCGCCTCATTCCATGGCTTCGCCCTTACGGTATTCGCGCAAGACGGCTCGCCCGTCTCCGTTCAGCCGAACGCCACCTTCCTCTTGGGGCAGTACAGCCCGGCCATGAGCATTGCGCCCGGGCTGCCCATTCAGATTGCGGCGGAAGGCGCCGATCGCATTCGCGTCGAGACCACGGAGGGAAGCCTGCTGTTCTGGGAGCCTCCCGTCTCCAAGGTCGAGCAGCAGGGGAAGAGTACAGACGTCCAACCCGGCGGCACCGTTTATTGGTCCGCTCTGGTAGAGGCGGAGCCTGGCCCCCTCCCCACCGAGAGCCGACTTACGCTAACGGCGATTCGAAACGGCGAACCCGTGGGAACTGCCGAGGTCGAGATCACCTCGGAAGGTTATCTCTATCGGGGCAAGCTTGTGCCCAAGGATGAACCGGAGCCAAGTCCCGCCCCATGAGGTCGTCTGCGAAACATTCGCTCGGCCTGCACACCTGACAGAAGAACCTTCCGGTCCACGGCTGCCCGCGGTTCGAAAGGTTCTTTTTCCTAAATCATAAGGTTCTTCTTCCTCCATTAGGGGAAGGATACCCACTCGCCGTCTTCCGGGATTTGGACCCGGCCGCCCTCTCCCGCCTGATCCACTCGCTGGCGCAGCTCTTCACGTGTCACATGGCAGTGGTTGATGGCCTCCATATGAACGGCTGTGACCTGAGCAGCCGGTGCATGAGCCAACAGGGCCAGCACATCCTCCACATTCATGATGATTGGACCTCCCTCAAGAAACTCCGCTCCGCCCGCATGAACCACCACAACCTCCGGCTGCTGAAGATCCAGCGTCTCCTGAACGCTGTCACACCAGATCGTGTCACTGGTGAGATAGAGTACCGGTTCTCCCGGTGCCTTCCAGACATACCCGGACACCGGAGCCATCCGCTCTCCAATCTCCCCTCTCCCATGCTGAGCATGCACACGGATAACCGTCACTCCGTTCACCTCGGTTTGGCCGATCACGGGAACGACCTGCGAGAAGCCGTACGTCTGGATCAGCGGGAGCTCGTCAGGGGGCTGACACAGAAAGAGAACCTCCTTCGGCAGGAACTCCGCCGCCGGCGCGTCCCAGTGATCCAGATGCCGATGCGTAAGCACAACAACGTCGGGTATCGACAGCTCCGCCAGCTCGATCGGAAGGTCAACGAGCGGGTTACGCCGTTCGTTCGCCGTATGCGGGATGGGAGGGTTAGCCCCCTTTTCGCTAAACATTGGATCGACCAGCCAGGTCATGCCGGCGTACTCCAGCCATAACGTAGCATTGCGAATAAGCCTTAGCTTCATCTTGTCCTCTCTCCTTTTCCTTCCGGGGTGATGCCGTTTATTATAGGGGAGAGCGGCCGCTTGCTTCCATGCTCTGGAGAAAGAGAACCGGCCCGAACGCTTTCATGATGAAAAGGAGTGCGCCTCATGTCTTCTTCCCTTGTCGATGATACCGACCGCCTCATCCTGAAGCACCTGATCCAGGATGCTTCCCTCTCTCACAAGGAACTCGGACAGCTCGTACACATGACCGGTCAAGCGGTCGGCATCCGGGTTCGCCGACTGGAGGACCTGGGGATTCTGGAAGGCCGCACCCTGCGCTGGAATGCGGAGAAGCTCGGGCTGTCCGTGCATGCCTTTGTCACGGTCTTCCTGCGGTCTCCCGATGGGTTTTCCAGAATCCAAGCGTTTCTAAACGAACGGGAAGAGGTCGAAGAAGCCCATCGGGTGAGCGGGGAGGGCTGCTACTGGATGCGGGTTCGGACCGCCGACCTGGCCCAGCTGAATGAGCTTCTGGAGCCGTTGACGAGCTTTGCGACCTACAAGCTGACCCTTTCCATTGGACGGGTCAAAGGCTGAGGAGAACAGCTCCTTTCAACCGCGCTATTCGGCCGCCTGCCACAGAAAGAAAAGGATCGCGATCAGCGTCAGGTGCAGATAAGGGATGCCTGCGACAAGCAGCGTCTGCTTTTTCAAGGCATAGAAGAGTATCAAGCAGCCAAAATAGCTGATGGGGTAGATCGTGGTAAGAATGAGGAAGGCACGGGAGATGAACAAGAGCATCCCACCCTGACCGTTTGTTGGAGCGGCCAGCGACATCACATTGGCGATCAGGATAAAGGGATAGATGACAAGAGGAAGCCCGCTTCCCACATTCATCAGCTTGTATAAGAGGGTCATGGGTCACCTCGGTTTCTATATAATGGAATCATTCTATTTCTATTGCGACTATAACATGCTGTCGGTTCCTTGAACAGGAGGCCGAAGGCCCCTCCCGCCCGAAGCGCTTTACTCTTTTCCCGTCTTGCCGTACCTTAGAAACAACAGCGTATGATTTAAGGAGGACACCCATGTATACCTGGCAAAAGAAAATGGACGTTTATGAAACCTATGTTCTCGGAGACGGTTCGGGAACCACCTATGTGGAGGTTGTCCCGGATCGCGGCAGTATTGTGAGCCGCTATGTTTATAAAGGGAAGGACGTCTTTTACCTGGATGAAGCCACGCTTCACGATAGCAGCAAGAACATTCGCGGCGGCAATCCGATCCTCTTCCCGATCAGCAGCTACCTGACCGACGAAAGCTACACATTCGAAGGCAAGGAGTATTCCATGAAGCAGCATGGCTTCGCCCGCAATCTGAAAGGAACCGTGACCGAGGTTCGGGCCGATGAGCAATCCGCATCCCTTACACTCGTGATGGAGGACCTGGAAGAAACGCTGGCGCGCTATCCGTTCCACTTCCGCCTCGTCATGACCTATCGGCTGGATGCGGAGGGCCTTCAGGTCGAGGCGCAGGTCGAGAACAAGGACAGCAAGACGATGCCCTTCTATCTCGGCTATCACCCGTATTTTCACGTTGAGGACAAAACGAAACTGGCCTTGGATGTTCCGTCCGCGAGCTACTCGGAAATGGTCGAGCACAGCATGGAGGGTGGACAATTCAACCTCGGGCAAGCGGAATCCACCGTTATCTTCGACGAGCTGACGAAGCCCTTCTCGGTTCTCCATGATGTAGCCCGCGGCTTGAAGGTTACCGTTCGCGCGGATGAGGACTTCCGGCATGTTGTGCTGTGGACGCTGAAGGACAAGCCCTTTGTCTGCGTCGAGCCTTGGATGGCTCCGGTTGATGCCCTGAACACGGGAGTCGGCGTTCAGCAGCTCGCGCCGGGAGAATCGCGCCGCTTCGTTATCGGTATTCAGCCAGAGTTGGTCTAATAGCAAGGAGCTACCCAATAAAACGAGTTGGCTGGATGGTGGCCTCGTGATTCCCACCCAGCAGCTCTGCCCGTAAGCCTCAGCCCATGCCCCAAGCATCGGCTGAGGCTTTTTGAGGAGTACCCCGACCGCTTCATGATCAGCACGGATTCGGGATACGGCCTCAAAAACGAAAAGCAAGCCATCGATGCGATGCATCAACTGCTTGCTCGAGAGTAATCGGTATTATTTCGTAACCGTGGTTAGCTTCAACGCGGGCGACTGGGCCGAATCGACGCGAGTGGTAATCTCCCAAATGTGAAATTCCTTCCCCTCAGCCGTGGCAAACACCTTATTGTTGTACGAATATCCGTCCAGCTTAAAATAATCAGACACGGCCTTGGACTTCATGGTCTTGTTATCGAATCGTTCGACCCAATGCTTCTTGGAAACCGAATTGTAAGCAAACAGGTGCTCACTGTCGAACAGGAAGGCGGCCTTCGTGACGAGGGAGACCGGGTTGTTTTTGGCATCGACGACCGCTTTCCCCGTGGCGGTATTAAACTTGCGCACAAACCCCATGCCGTCGTTATGGTAGAGAAGCTTCGCCTCCACATCCCAATAGGCATTGTAATGTTCCTTGGTGGACGTTTCCGGCTCCGCTCGGGGGAGGCGCTTGTACAAGGCGAAGGTGCTGTCTGAGAAGGAGGCTGCTTTCGCTCCGGTCGAGGCGAGGAAGATCGTATAGGCCGTTTCTTTTACCTTGTAGGGATAAGCCGTTTCGGTCTCATAGGTTTTGTGGAAGATGACGCCGGGGCCCTTGGATGTAGAGAGCGGGCGGATCTGGCCGGCCTTCAGGTTGTTCTTCTCGTTCGTGATCGGCAGGGTGAAGATCGTCTTGTTGACGGCCATGCTCCCCTTGCCATCCAAAGTAACTTGGCGGATGTAGTACTTCATATTCTTCCTATCAAGGTAGCTCAAGTACGCCACATGGCCGAGATTGACGATCTCGTTCAGCTTGTAGTCGGCATTGCCGATAGGGGATGCCGCACCGGACGCTTCGAAGACCTTCTTGTTGCGGACGAGCCATTTGCCGTCCTTGGCGATGGAGACGTAATAGATCGGGTTCTTCGGACGATTGTTCACCCAGGACAGGTACACATACCCGCCTGCTTCGCTCATCTGAACCTCTACCGCACTGGAAAAGGTGGACTTGTCCTCCAGGAAGCTTCCGCCTCCAAAGACGACCGCATCCTTCTTGTTCAAGGTAGGATTCAGATTTTGCGGACCGGCATAAGCAATGGCGGAGAACAGCAGGGAGAGGACGAGCAGGACATTCAACAATTGGACCGTTCGTTTGGAAGTCATTCATGCAGCTCCTTTGGTTGTCTGTTACATCGAATATCGGCAACCCAAGGGGAAAAGGTAATCTTTCGGAGGAAATAAGAAAAGGCCGGAACCCCCTAGAATCGGGATTCCGGCTTACCTAGACTTGAACGATTAAAATTTACGCCAACTGGTAAAAGTGATTTGAATATCCGACATCTCTTGCAGACCGGGCATTACCACCAGCATAATTTTCGCATCCGCCGTTCTCCAATTGGACACGAAGCCAAACTCATCGTCGCGGAGTGCATACTGGTTCCATTCCGCATCGGTATGCTCGATGCCTCGCTCTTTATAGTAAGCCAATGTATTTAAATCGGGCTCTCCATATTGTTTTGTCAGATAGGCAGTGAGTGTCCTGAAGTCCTGAACGTACTTGGCTGGCCCTGAGCTCTTGACAAAGTATCCTCCTGTTCCCAACGTCTCTTCCTGAAAAAAGTAGAAAGGGAACGCCTGAAACCCCGCCAGCTTGGTCTCATAAAGAAGGTAATGCTCACCCGACTTGTCCACATCATCCTCCATAAGGGTTGCACCTTCTGTTTTCTTAACTTGGCTGACTGTCATACCCCATTTGGCATTTCGGAAGGACGGTCGATCAAGTATCGCCCAATCAATGGCTTTGCCGATCTGAATCGCCTTGCGCTTGTCATCCAGAGCGACGGATTCACCGGA
Organism: Gorillibacterium sp. CAU 1737; assembly: GCF_039888655.1. Classification (NCBI taxonomy): domain Bacteria; kingdom Bacillati; phylum Bacillota; class Bacilli; order Caryophanales; family Paenibacillaceae; genus Gorillibacterium; species Gorillibacterium sp. CAU 1737. The sequence continues at coordinate 391,214 of NZ_JBDQQO010000004.1, read as the reverse complement.
TACACTAGCAACAAACCGCAGAGGGACATAGGTCGTGCCATTTTGACTTTTTGGAGCGACCGGAAGGGTAACCTCTTTCCCGTTTACATACGCCCTTTTGCTGCCAATACTCAAGGAAACGGTCAAATTGTCCTTCTTCGCTTGAATGGTTTGCGACTTTGCCTCATAAGCTACCTGATAGCTCAGCTCCTGAAAAATAACTCGAAACGGAACCAACGTGGTATTGTTTTGGCTCAACGTGTCTCCTGTTACCACATGCCCGTTGACGAGTACCCGGTACGTACTCGGTGCCGCAAGGGCCGGAAGGCTCCCCATAAGCAGCAGAAATGCAAGCGATAGCAATAGCACCTTCTTCATCGTTCTCTCTCCTTTTCATCTTGAGCGGGTAACCTCCCCGCCTTTCAATAGGCTTACCCAACCTTCGCCAGGCTCTCACTCCTAGTCTCTTATCGGATCACCAAAAAACTCCTACGCAGGGAGTACATAGAAGTTTCATAGCACGGCTCCTATGCAGTCGTTGATGTTCATGCCACGTAAAGCCCTCGCCGAGCTTGCCAAGGCTGAAGCTTCGCCATAGAATGGTGGAAACAACTGGAGGTCCCCTATGAAAAATCACTTCATTCACAACGGCTCCATCCTTCTTCACGTTCTGGAAAACGGGACTCCCTCCGACCGTACCCCCACCCTGCTCATTTTGTGCGGGATCTGGGAGCCGGCGGAACGTGCTCTTCCGCTTATGTCATCGCTGTCCGGTCACTCCATCGCCGTGAGCTTTCGGGGACGTGGACTAAGCTCAACTCCTTCGTCGGGCTACGACCTGGAGGATCACCTGACGGACATCGCAGCAGTCGTGAAGCATTTTGGGTTAACGAACTACTGCCTGCTCGGTTTCTCTCGAGGAGCTTCCTATGCATTAGGCTGGACACTTGCTCATCAGCAGGAGATGAAAGGGCTCCTCCTGATCGATCAGCCTCCGTTGCACATCAACGTTTCGGCCGAGGGACTGGCCTTCTGGACAGCTCTGATATATGATGGCGTCCCTCTGCTTCAGTACATGCGCCGGGAAGCCCTCGAGGGCCTGCATCGTGAAGCCGTTACCGTTGATTTCTCCTCCAGGCTGGAGGAGCTGCGTCTTCCTGTCACGCTCTTCGTTGGGATGGATCCCCAGTCGGCGATCCCCTCCAATCTATCGGAAGCCGATCTTGCCTCGTATTCCCGCACCATTCCGGCGCTTCAGCTCGTCGAGTTTGCCCGCTCAGGCCATATGATTCCCGATGACGAACCGGGCCTCTATGCGGAAGAGGTCGCCCGTTTTCTCCATCAACTCGCTTAACCAGCAAAAAGCCGAGGGGTCCTGAACCAAATCAGGGCACCCTCGGCTTTGTTTTCTAAAAAAGATCGCTTCTGCATCGAGATTGATCTTGAAAAAGCAAACACGGACATGTTATTTTGGATAGGTAAGGTAAATATATCCAGAAGGGGGTGGCAGGAATGGAAAAGATGATGCCGATGATGATGAACATGTGTATGGATGAAATGATGTGCAAGATGAAGAGCATGATGATGATGATGGAAGAATGCAAGAGCATGGGCTGCGCAGACAAGGCTATGATGAGCGCTATGACCATGAAGCTTCAAGAGTGTGATGAAATGACGACGAAGATGATGCAGATGATGAGCGAAATGGAGCAAATGTCCCTGTAGGGCGCGGACGGTAAATCTGACCATTTACCACCCGTTTTCGTACCCGACAACCATCTTGCCGGAAGTCGTAAGTCCTTTGAACTTCATACATTCCTGAAGCTGACGGAGCAGACAACTGCATGTCAGCTTTTTTTGATTTCTCTTTTATACCAAGTATTATACTAGACTTTAGCGGAATTACAAGAAGGATTTCAGGTGAAGAAGCCTCCTCCTAACCGCCTAGAAGCAGCCTGTTCTCTTGTTCTTCTGGTCATTTCGGTCTAGGCGTTCCCCCTCGTTATCGACAAAGATCGGACAGCCGTCCGACCTATTCACAAGGGTTCTGAAATGTGGTTTTCTGAAAGGTGCCACTACTTCGATGCCCATCACCACTAACTCATTCAGGAGGCCCGGAAACATGGTAGGACAAGCAATAAGACGAGTCGCCAAAAAGAGTTCGCGGATCTTGCTCGCGATTTGCTTGCTGGCCGGCTCTATCGGAGCAGCAGGCGCGGCCGAAGCTGCCGGCGCAACAACCAACACGACGTCAAAGCAAAGCTCCGTATTTAAGGATATCGGCGGGCATTGGGCGCAAAAAGCCATTGAAGCCATGGTGACCCAAGGAATCTTAAACGGGTATCCGGATGGGACCTTCCGTCCGAACGAGCCAGTGAAAGTAGACCAGTTCATCAAGATGCTCGTCATGTCGTTCAGCGACCTTCACCCCGATCAAAAGCGCAGCTGGCGCTCGACCTTCCTGGATTCGCTCACCGAGGAGAACCGTACGATCCTCAAGCAGGATTACCGGTACTTCGACTTCAAGCCTGCCCTGACCGGCTATTGGGCGAAGCCTTACATCGATGTGGCGAGCGATTTGAACTTCCTCAACAAGAGCCGCTACAGCGATTTTCAGGCGGACATGACCCGCGAGAACGTGGCGGAGATCCTCTTCTACACGCTTCAGGAAACGGAATTTCTTGAGGATGAGCAATTCAGCCTTTCGGTTGCCTCCTCTTACGGCGACTTGATGAGCGCCAACAAGCGCGAGCAGAAGTTCATCGCCGAATCATTGATCAAAGGGATCATGCAAGGATACCCCAACGGCAAATTCGGCGTAGGTCAGTATGTGACACGTGCAGAATCGCTCGTCATTCTGAATCGCCTTACAGACAAAACGAAGCGGGTTCCGATCCAGCCTCAGGCGGACAAGCTTCAGCGGCTGGTGCCGACCATAGGCGGCGGGCAGAAGATCGTCGCTTTCCCGGACAAGCAGATGTGGGAGGCCTACGATACACTGCTGAAGGCCGGCCAGCTTCGCGGTTCCAATTACGATCTACTGGACACGACCCTCCGATTGTTCAAGGACGAGAAGGAGAAGAAGGCCGTTCTGGATAGCGGCAGTGTAAGCAGCAGCGGCACGAGCAGCACGGCGGCGACCGAGGAAGCCGCGATCTGGCTCGATCCCACCTATAACACCTACGGCATTACCGTTCGCCTTCGCGAAGGGACGTTAGCCCGCAATAAAGAATCCATCGAGCTGTTCGCCAACCAGCTGTTCACCTACGATGCCAGCACATTCCGCAGCTTTTTCACAGCAACCTGCACAGAAGTGGAAGCCGGGAAGCTGCTCACCGATAAGCGGAAGGATGTTGGCGACTACACGGTGAACGTCCTCGTGGACAGCGCTCAGAAGACGATCGTCTTCTCGATTGCCCGCAAGCAAGGATAATCCTCCTCTCATCCGCAACGTATGAAAAAGATCAACGTCCTCCCTGCTCATCCAGCAGGCGGGACGTTTTTTTATGCGCAGACGAGTGCAAGGCGCATTTAGGAGGTTATATAAAGGTAGACCGTTTCGAAAGACCGTGACGAAAAATAGTCTGGAAGCACTGCTTGCCGGAGCTTTGCGACTTCTGGAACGTTTTTCGAGCGATTTGGGCCTCAGATTGATACCTAATGAATGGAAAAAGAAGTCTACATCGGATGTCAACTATGCCGGAAGTCGGATTTCGTCTTTGCATTGGGAGAATGCGGACAACAAAAATTAAATTTTTCCAGTATTTAATCCGATAAGTATAGAAAATCCACTAGAAATCCGGCTCAGCTTAAGCAGGAGGAGAACTCTAGTCATGATCACAGCGATCGATACACCTAGCCAGCTTGAGAAAGAAGACTGCTTGGTATCGAATCAACCCTTTATCACCATCTTTCAGGACTGTATCGCCAATATTAAAGACCACCTCTCGGGCACCTACTTGTTTCTATTAACGGACGAGGAAGGTGTTCTCCTTGCGATGGATCACAGCCGCAACCTGGAGAGTGTCATGCGGAAATACCCCATTCATCTCGGAATGCAATTTACGGAGCAATGCTGCGGGGTGAATGCGATCTCGGAAGCCATGGCGAAGAGATGTCCCGTCTATTTGCCTCCCGAAGATCATGAAAGCCCCTTCTTCAAAGACTGGCACTGCTTCTCGGTTCCCTTAACCGTGGGAAATGAAATTGTGGGTTACCTGGATGTCTCCACGATTGACGCGGATATGAAAAGTGAGCTGATCGCCATCGCCAAGCTGATTCCAGCCGATATGCTGATCAGCTACCAGTTCCAATTGGCGAACCAAGCCGCAGGGCAGCCGACCAAGCCGCTGAGCGAGCGCCAATTGAAGGTTCTTGAGTTGATTTCCCAGGGGCTTCCCGGGAAGGCCATCGCCTCTCAGTTGAACATAAAAGAGTGCACCGTCAACCACCACAAGAAGGTCATCTTCGAAAAATTAGGCGTTCAGTCCAGCTCCGAGGCGGTTTCCGTTGCTACCCGCCTGTTTTTGCTTTAGCCTGTATCCTCCATTCCCTTGCATGACCCGATTTCCTGCCTATAGATTTGTATAGGCCGGGAATCGGGTCATGCTATGCTAAACTTTTGTGGTGTCCAAAACTAGAGAGAATCGTGAGGAGGGTATTTATGAAAAAGAAAATGGGTTTGATGTCCATGGCGCTGCTGCTGGTGATGGCGCTGGTGACCGCCTGCGGCGGAAAGGGCAAGGAAGTCAGCTTGGGGGTTACCGAAGCCGGCTCATACACGAATGAATACTTCGGGCTGTCCATGAATTTCCCGAAAGAATGGGTTTACCAGGATGCCGATCAGATGATGAAGCTGATGGAAGCTGGCCAAGAAGTGGCTGCTGGCGACAGCAAAACCAAGGAAAAATTGCTGGACCTGGCAAAAACGAAAACCCTCAACCTGCTGATGGCCTCGAAATTCCCGATGGACTCGGGTCAAGCCGGGCCTTCCGCCATCGCAGTAGCCGAGAAGGTTAGCTTGCTCCAAGGAATCAAAGACGGGAAAGACTACCTGGAAGCTTCGAAAAAGCTGATGGTCGACTCCCAGCTTCCCTACAAATTTGAAGAGATCCAAACCGTCAAAGTCGGCGGCAAGGACATGGACTTGATGAAAGCCTCCATTAACAACGGAACGGCCGAAGTCCATCAAGAATATTACAGCGCAATTATTGACGGGTATGCCTTCAACCTGATCCTCACCTACCTCGATGATGAATCGAAGGCCGAAACCGACAAGATTGTGGAATCGATCAAATTCAAATAAGCATAACGAAGGGCGCTCCGAACATCACCAACGTGACTCCGGGGCGCCCTTTTTTCTATCCCCTCAAACCGCAAGGGAGCTTGAGATTTCGCGTAAAAGCGATTTAAGCGCTTGATCCAGCTCGGGATCAAGCGGGAAGGCCTCCAAAAACGCTTCTTCCGTCACCATTTTTCCTGAATAGCCGGTGATCCGGGAGATCCAGTCCAGGTAACGGCTTACCTGATCCGGGTCCAGCGCTCGGACCAGGTAGTAATCGGCGACCAGGACAATATACTCCGAAAGCGAATGCGTACCGTCCTCCATCGAGATGTTGGACACCAGATGATCCGTGAATTGATGGGTGTACTCATGAAAGGCCTGGAAAAAGGTATCCCACAGCCCTTCATCGGATGTTGGATAAGGAACGAAGGCAAAAAAGCAATCGTCCCGCCCAAAGCCTCGGCCATTCAGGCGGATGCTGTAGGACAGCCCCAGCACCAAGGGTTTCCCGAAGGGCTGGAAGACGGGCATGTACCGTTGAAACACCGACTCCAGCCTTTGCTCCCACTCCATTCGTTCTCGCTCCCGACGTTCATGCAGTGCAGCCCAATAGGGGAAGTAAAACGAGGCTTCCTGATCCAAGGCACGAAGGAACGGTTCGACAAAGTGTTCTTTGTCTTCCTCCGTAAAGTGGGGAAAACCCAAGAGCAGCTGTTTCATCTCCTCATAGTGGGTGCACTGAAACGGGAGGAAATTGATCATAATCAAACGTTGGAAGTGGGCGTTATAATACTCCTGCAAGGAATGCATAGCCTCTTCCATCGAGTAGGGAAGGGACGTTTTCTCCAGAGCCATCTTCTCGATATAATCGGGACAATACCCATTGGAAGCATTGTCCACCTTCAAGTAGGTAAGAGCGTGATAAACCAAATCAACATGCATCGAGTAAAGAAATTGCAAAATACGGTCACCTCGCAACAAAAATGTGTATTTCCTTCCTAAAAATCCATAGGGAAATGAGCTTTCAGATCGCTCTTTGTTCATGGAAATTGATCTCACACCCATCAAAGCCTGTCCTTGTTCGATCACCTGTACGGCATGATCCACTGCACTTCTCTGTACCGGTCAGCAAATCCACTATACCTGTCATTCCCATAAAGAGATAGACTTGTCTTTTTCGACGTTTTCAGCTAACCTGCAGCAAGCCCAAAAAGAGCTGCGACAGGTCACTTGCTCATCACCTGTCGCAGCTCTCAAACCAACCGCGTCGGAAGCGGCCTTCTCTACTAGTCATCGGCTTCCTTATGCGCCTGCTTCCTCCCATTCGCCGTTCGGCTCCTCACCAGCTGCAATCGGACTGTCCGGGTAGCTGATCCAATCGCTCCAGCTTCCGGGATAGAGCTTCACATGGGGGAAGCCCGCCTCCTTCAGCGCCAGCACGTTCGGGCAGGCGGTTACTCCGGAACCGCAATAGACAATGATTTCGCGATCGAGCGGAATGCCCGCAAAGCGGGCGCGCTGCCCCTCGCGATCCTTCCAACTTCCCGCAGCGTCCAAGCCATCCTTCCAGTAATGGTTGACCGCTCCGGGAATATGGCCGGCGATCTTGTCAATGGGTTCGGTCAGCCCTGCATACCGAGCCGGCTCGCGAGAATCAATCACCACGGCATTCGGCACGAGCCGCTTGGTCATGACCTCTTCTCGATCGGCTACCCATCCCGGTTGAAGTCGCGGCGTGAAACGCTGCGGCTCTCGTTCGGGAACAGCGGTATCCACTTCGTAGCCAGCTTCCACCCATGCGCGATAGCCCTGCTCCATCACCACGACATGGCGATGCCCGTAATAACGCAGAAGCCACCACAGGCGGCATGCGTTTGCTCCATCTTGGTCATCATAGACGACGACGCGTGTCTCCGGCCCGATTCCGGCCGCACCGAGCTTCAAGGCGAGCTCCTCCGGTACCGGCAGCGGATGTCTTCCTCCGTGGGGGCTGATGGGCAAGGATAAATCCTTTTCCAAATCAAAATAGACAGCCCCCGGCAGGTGTCCGGCTTCATACGCCGCACGCCCCGCTTCAGGCTGTCCCGAGAGAAATCTGGAATCTACCGGAATCATATCGAAGCAACTCAAGTGATCCTTAACCCATTGCATACTGACGGTGGACGTCATAGACAATCCCTTCCTTTGTTCATTTCTTTTTATTATAACGGCAAACCCGCTTCTCATGGAATGGGGAATTTGCACAAAACTCGCTTTCGACGAAACCTTTTCCTCTTCTACAGCGTGTGATTTGGCGCACAGAGGGTCTGTGGATAATCAGGGATAATAAGAGAAAATGTCAAAAGAGGCGGTGCCTTGTGATCGTTTGGAGAGATGATTTGAATATCGGCGTGGAAGCTGTCGATGCCCAGCACCAGGAGCTCGTTCGCAAGCTCAATGAATTTCTGGAGGCGTGCACCCAGCAGAAGGGCAAGGAGAAGCTGGAGGAAACCCTCGAGTTCCTGCTCGCTTACACAGCCGAGCATTTTCACGACGAAGAAGCGTTGATGCAGGGCAACCACTACCCGCGATACGAGGCTCACAAGGCGGAGCATGATCGCTTCATCAATGAAGTCACTGCCATTCAGACCCAATTGAAGGAAAAAGGCGCGTCCGTTCTCACCACCATCAAGCTGAACCGTGCGCTCGTGGATTGGCTCATCAACCACATCCAAAAGAACGACCAGCTCTTCGGCAACTTCCTGCTGAAGAAGGAAGCGTAACCGGAACCGATGATCAAGGCTTCTCCCGCCGATGCGAGGAAAGGCCTTTTTTTGTTGGAGCGAGAGTCCCCACTCCCCCTCCTTCTTACCCTTTTCCCCGAAAATTGAATCCCGGCCTTATCGCCTTCGGAGTAGGGAGAACCGTGGATTGACCTCATCGGTGCAGCTTGATTAGGATGAAGAGGAGCCGGTCTTATTCTTTCCCTAAACAGCTTGTTCCACACGCATCTATATAAGGAGCTGAAGTTCACATGACTTCCCTATTATCCGGCTTGCACTTGGTCCCCCTAGGTGAGGACCATGCGCAGAAGCTGTGCGAATGGAAATACGAACCGCCCTATGATCGATACAATTGGCCTTCCTGGGAGGATATGCAAGAGAAGCAAGAGGAATTCGCTGATCCTGCCATTCGCGCCGCCCAATACCGCGCCGTCTTGGACGGGAGTGCTCGCCTGGTCGGCTTCGTTCAGTTTTTCCCCATCGCTGGGGTTACCCGGCTTGGCCTGGGCTTGAGGCCCGACCTTTGCGGCCGGGGGCTAGGCCAAGGGCTTGCCCGATTAGCAGCGGAGGAAGCCCTGCGGTTGAATCCGGACCATGAGATCGACCTGGAAGTGCGGCTGGATAATGAGCGGGCGTTGCGCACTTACCGCAAGGCCGGCTTCCGCATTACCGACGAATATGAGCGGCCGACCCCGACCGGCCCTGCCTCTTTCTACTGCATGGTTTATGAAAAGACAACTTCGCACTGAGCAAATCCTCATCGAATCTGGTACAATAAAGGGAATGTCTTTCGCATGACGGAGGAACGTTGATGGCACCGTTACGAATTCCCTACAGCCGGATGGAGGCCTTGATCAAAGCCATGGAACCCCGGCTTGAATCGGTCATCCTGGCCAGGGGATGGAACTATTATCATCGCGGCCGGGTAGGCGAGCTTTCCCTGCAGCAGGGGACTCAGTTGGAGGTCGATGTGGCAGGCTCCGGAGAGGAACGCTACCACGTCACCTTCGACCTGGAGAAGCCCGAGCACAGCTCCTGCACATGCCCGTACAAAGGCTGGTGCAAGCACCGAGTCGCCGCTCTCTTTAAGGCCTATACCGCACACGGCAGGCCAGAACTGCTTTTTGTGAGTCTTCAAAAGGCCGCAGGGGCTAAAGTCCGCGCCCGTGCCGCCCAAGACCGGCAGCCCAAGCGCGAAGCGCCCGCTGTGCCGCTTCCGACGGAGCTTCCCGAGGAATGGCATCAGCATTTTGATCGGCGATTCAGCGGGTACACGCTCACCTACCAGCAATCGGTGGAGGGCTTCTTTGAGATGGCCCTGCGCCTGTTACTCCCGCTCGCGTCCGGCTGGAAGCCGGAAATCGCCGGGCTGTTCCGCGTTCATGTGTATCTGTTTATTCTCCACCGGCTTGACCGCTTCCAGCTCGACAACGAAACTTCCTTCATGACGTACTATCACGAGGGTTCGGCCCGAAACACCTCCATCCGCGGACGGGAGGCGCTCCGGGATGCCGCGCGGTCGGTCGATGCTGCCCAAGTGAAGCTTCTCCACCCCGCCTCATGGGAGAAGACGATGACCTTCGTGCGCGAAGCCTTATTTCGCCGAGAACATGCAGTTTCCGATCGATTGGATACGTACCGTATCCTCTGGTGGGAGCTGTTCGGCCGCGTGGAGGACAGCTTCGAAGAGCGAAAGCGGCTCGCTCTCCTGCGAGAGGAAAGGACGGTCCCGGTTCGCCTCCTGGATCTGTCCCTGCTTGCCGAAGCCCAGTTCGACGTTCTGGACGGCCAGGATGCCGCTGCCATGCGCCTTCTGGAGAACTTGCAGGAGAAGAAAGCCGGCGATTTCGAGGCCATCCTTGGTGCGCTCTCCGAGAAGAAGGAGTGGCGCCGGCTGCTCGATTGGCTGCGCTGGCTTCTGCCCGCGCTCCCGCGCGCCCGCCAGGATGAATTCCACCGGCTCTGCAGCCATTGGACCGAGGCGGCCCGCGAGCTGGATGCCCATGACGAATGGGTCGCCGCCATGCGGTCGCTTCTGCCGCGCAGCTATCCGTATTACACGGAATACCTGCTCAAGTATCGCCGCTTCCGCGAGTGGGTGGACCTCCAGTTGGCCGTCCGGGTTTCGGCGGAGAGTCTCTACACCGCCGACTTCAAGAGCGTCCAGGAGGCCTCTCCCGAGCTGATGCTGCCGATCTACCACCAAGCGATTGAGCGAACGATCGCCGAGAAGAACCGCAACGCCTACAAGGAAGCGATCCGCCAGCTGAAACGACTCCGAAGCTGCTACCAGCAAGCGGAGCTTTCCCATCGCTGGACGGTATACATCGGGAGGCTTGCAGACAAACACAACCGCCTGCGCGCCTTCCAGGAGGAACTGACGAAAGGAAACCTGCTGCCATGAGTCTTCTAGGGTCTTACCTCGTTCACGTCGATTGGCTGGAGGAAGGGGCGCTGTTTCTCTATGGCCTGAACGGCCCCCGAGGCGTCGACCCGGCGGAGATGAAGGACCATCTCTTCGCCTGGCATGAGCCTTCCTTCTACGGAACCTTCATCGAGGTCTCCGAAACGGGCCTGCACGAAGGGGTAAAGCTGGCGCCTGCCGAAGCGCTCGAATTCTTCCGGCATACCCCGCCGCTCGTGCATGGAAGCGCCGTCTTGAGCCCGGAAGCGGCGGACCTCGCGGCGATTGCCCCGGCGATCGAGCAAGCCCTCGCGTCCGGCGCGTTCATGCCGGACTTCGAGCAGTGGAAGCGCGGGCAGCTCGGCTGGAAGCTGGAGCTGCCCGTGGAGGTCCGCGCACGAGCGAGCAGCGGCGTGGCACGCGCCTTCATCGAAGCGCTGGCCGCCGAGCGGGCCGCGCGCGAGCCGGAGCTGCGCGCCGCGCTCAGCCGGCTCACGCTGGAATCAGCGGCGGCGCCGGATGCCGCCGCGATGTGGCTCGACGAGGAGGATTGGCTGACGGCGATCGGCTGGGTCCATGACCCAAGCCCGTATCGCGTCTGCCTGCAGCTCGTCGAGCCCGCGGGCGGGCGTGGCTGGCGCGCGGCCCCGGTGCTCCAGGACCGGGAGCGGCCGGAGGCCCTCCTCCCGGTCACAGCCGAAGGCGCCCCCGCGGACGGAAGCGAGCTGCCGCCCTCCTGGGCGGATGCCGCGTCCCGCGTCCCGCGGGAGGTCGAGCGCTGGCTGCGGATCGCGCCGATCCTCGGCGGGGAATCGGGTCAGCTCGGAGGCGAGCTGACCGAGGAGGCCGCCTGGGAGCTGCTCAGCCGCAGCGCGCTGCAACTGGCCGAGGCGGGAGCGGCGGTGTTGCTCCCCTCGTGGTGGGAGCGCGTGCGGCGTACCCGGCCGCGCCTCAAAGCCAAGATGAAGTCCTCCGTCGGATCGGTGCAAGGGCAGTCGCTATTCGGCCTTGACCGCATCCTCTCCTTCGATTGGCGGTTCGCCATCGGCGAGGAGGAGCTCACGGAGGAGGAGTTCCGCGACCTGCTGGAAGAAAAGCGCCGCCTCATCCAGTTCCGCGGTCAATGGATTCAGCTCGACCCCACCCAGCTTGCCCAAATCCGCGAAGCGATGAAACGGGCGAAGAAGCGCGGCGGGCTGACCTTCCGCGAGGTCATGGAGATGCACCTGATGGGGGAGGTTCCCGCCTCCGACCATACTGGAGCGCTCGATCCCGATGATCGCATCATGATGGAGCTGGAGCTGGATGCCACCCTCCAGCAGATGTTCCAACAGTTGGAGCACAAGGAAAGGCTTCCGTTCGAAGCCGCCCCGGCCGCCTTTCACGGCTCCCTTCGCCGCTACCAGGAGGAAGGGGTCGCCTGGCTTCTGTTCCTGCGCAGCATAGGACTCGGCGGCTGCCTGGCCGATGACATGGGGCTCGGGAAAACCATCCAATGGATCTGTTACCTGCTCAGCGTCAAGGAGCAGCAGGAGCAGGGAGAAGCTGCGGGCCGCGGGCCCTCGCTTCTTATCTGCCCGACCTCGGTGCTGGGCAACTGGCAGAAGGAGCTGGAGCGCTTCGCCCCGTCCCTGCGCGTCCATCTCCATTACGGCCCCAACCGACTGAAGGGAGAGGCCTTTGTGGAAAAAGTGAGCGAGGTGGATCTCGTGCTCACCTCTTACACCCTCTCCCATCTGGACGAACGGGAGCTCCAGCAGTTGGAATGGGGCTCGATCTGCCTGGATGAAGCCCAGAACATCAAGAACGCTTACACCAAGCAAGCCTCTTCTATCCGCCGATTAACCGGTTACCATCGCATCGCCATGACCGGCACGCCGGTCGAGAATCGCCTGACCGAGCTGTGGTCGATTTTCGACTTTCTCAACCCGGGGTACCTCGGGTCGCTTCGCGAGTTCACCCACCGCTTCGTGAATGCCATTGAGCGCAGCGAGGACCGGGCAGAGCCGCTTTCCCGGGTGCAGCAGCTCGTGAAGCCGTTTCTGCTGCGCCGCGAGAAGCGGGACCCGGCCATTCGCCTCGACCTGCCGGACAAAAACGAGGGCAAGGTCTACGTCTCGCTTACCACCGAGCAGGCGACGCTATACGAGAATCACATCCAGACGATGTTCGAGCGTCTGGAGAAGCTGACCGCCCTCGAGCGTCGCGGCTTGATCCTCTCCTCGCTCACACGGCTCAAGCAGGTATGCGACCATCCGTCGCTCCTGCTGCATGAGGCGAAGGCTCCCTGGCGAGGGAGATCCAGCAAGCTGGAACGCCTCCTCGACATGGTGCGCGAGCTGCGCTCCGAGGGAGACCGCTGCCTCATCTTTACGCAGTTTGTCGAGGCTGGCCATCTCCTGGAGCGGGCGCTCCGCGAGGAGCTTGGCGAGCCCGCGCTCTTCCTGCACGGCGGCACGCCGCGGGCTCAGCGGGATGAGATGATCGCCCGCTTCCAGGATGACCGCCTGCCGGACGCCGAGCGTCCGGGCATCTTCATCCTCTCGTTGCGCGCGGGAGGGATCGGGCTGAACCTGACGGCAGCCAACCATGTCTTTCACTTCGATCGCTGGTGGAACCCCGCAGTGGAGAACCAAGCCACCGACCGAGCTTACCGGATCGGGCAGACCCGTCTCGTTCAGGTGCACAAGTTCATCACGCTCGGAACCCTGGAGGAGCGAATCGACGAGATGATCGAGCGCAAGCTTGACCTCAGCAGCCGCATCGTCGGCGCCAGCGAGAACTGGATCACCGAGCTCTCCACCGACGACCTGCGCGAGCTGTTCCGCCTGCGCCGGGAGTGGATTGACGTGTGATCTTCGGATTCTGCGGATAAGCGCCTAAGCGCCGTATTCCGCGGAGCACGTCTGAGCTTCGAATCCGCGGATGGACGTCTAAGCTCAGGATTCTCGGATGAACGACTACGCTCCGGGTTCCGATTTTGGCGCAACCCTTCCGTTCCGTTGATAGTCGCCTCCGGGAACCATCGCGGTTTTTTGAACAGATATGATGCCCGTCACAGTAAAGCGCCTGACTCCGTTTTAGGATAGAGGGAAACGTCAACTTTCTCTCACTACTTATAGAACGGGGTCTTGTCTAGAATGTCGGAAGGAAATTCAACCGTCGCCAGTCAGCTGCGTCAAGATTTAGTTTCCGGCTTAATCGTCGGAATTGTAGCCATTCCCCTGGGAATGGCTTTTGCCATTGCATCCGGGGTGGAACCCCAATACGGAATCTACACCACCATCATCGCGGGGATTCTCATCTCGCTCTTTGGCGGCTCCCGCTTCCAGATCGGCGGACCGACCGGCGCCTTCGTGCCGATCCTGCTCGGCATCGTCACCGTCTACGGGTACCCGAAGCTGCTCGTTGCCGGCTTTATGGCGGGCATTCTGCTCGTCCTGATGGGAATCTTCAAGCTCGGCTCCCTGATCCGTTTCATCCCTCGCCCCGTTACCATCGGCTTCACCGCAGGGATTGCGGTCACCATCTTCACCGGCCAGATCGGCGGCTTCCTCGGCTTGACCGGAGTAAAACGCCATGAACACTTCCTCCCTACGATCCGCGACCTGGCGGTTCATCTGCCGACGTTGAACCTCTACAGCGTGGTGACGGCCGGCATCTGCCTCTCCATCCTGCTCTTCCTGCCTCGGCTGACCAAGAAGATCCCACCGTCCATCGTTGGGCTCGTGGTCGCTACACTCGCCGCCACCTATCTCTATCCCGGCAAGGTTGCGACGATCGGCTCCGCTTACGGCAGCATTCCGGCCGAGCTTCCTCGCCTGCAGTGGCCCGACTTGAGCTTCGGCAGCATGGAGCAGATGATCGGCCCGGCGGTCGTGATCGCCCTGCTCGGTGCCATTGAATCGCTTCTGTCCGCCGTTGTCGCCGACGGCATGGCGGGAACGCGCCATGACAGCAACCGCGAACTGGTCGGCCAAGGCATCGCCAACCTCGTCGTTCCGCTGTTTGGCGGTATCCCGGCGACCGGCGCCATTGCCCGGACGGCGACTAACATTCGCAGCGGCGCTGCTACCCGCATGTCCGGGGTTATCCACGGCCTGGTGGTGCTGGCCGTCCTGCTCGTCCTGGCTCCACTGGCCAGCCAGATTCCGCTCTCGGCGATGGCGCCGATCCTCATGATTGTCGCCTGGAACATGAGCGAGCGCAAAGAGCTCCTCCACGGACTCAAGGCCCGCACTGGCGACTCCATCGTGCTCGCCGCCACCTTCCTGCTCACCGTGTTCACCGATTTGACCACCGCCGTCGAAATCGGACTCGGGGTATCGGTGGTGCTTTTCCTCAAGCAGATGCGGGACACCCTTACCGTAACGGCTTCCCTGCCGGAACAAACCGGCCCTGATCGGAAGTTCCGCCGGCTGTCTGCCGGGGACGACCGACATTGTCCGCATGTCCAGATTCTGACGGTGGAAGGACCGATCTTCTTTGGAACGGCGGATGCGCTGGAAGAGCAATTTCGCAAGTCCGAAGGGGAAACCTCCGCTTACCTGCTCCTTCGGATGAACCGGATGACCGTTCTCGACACCACAGGTGCCGCCAAGCTGGCCGCCCTGATCCGCAAATCTCAGGCGGCGGGCCGAAAGGTAATCCTCGCTGGACTTCGCCTGCAGCCGGAAACCATCCTGCTTCGGACCGGTCACGCTTCCGTTGTACCCCCGGAGGATCGATTTCCTGATACCGCCCATGCCCTCCATGCCATCTTCCGCCGAAGTGAGGAGCCTCCCGCTTGTTCTACCTGCTCCCTCGCCCTGTTCGCCGAATGTCCATGCCGCTCGGAGGCGAGCATGGTCAATCCCGCTGCTTCGGTAGCAGCCGCGACAGCCGAACGCAAGCTGCCCCTAGCCGGTCTCGGAAGGTAGCCCTTCAAATTGGCTCTGAACGTCCATCCAAGCCTTGTCCTCGCAGCCATGGAAACGATTCGTTTCACTGGCAAGGGCAAGGTTTTTTTGCAGGTTAACTCCGATTTTCTGAAAAAATAGGAGAATACTCCCATGAATACCTTGATCATTTGACGGATGCTGTCGAAATCATTCTTTTCTTCTTCACTCTCATAGAAGTATTATTTTTAAATCACAACACTTTCTTGGTATAATAGGCTTAAATGCCTATTACAAGGTTTCGCTCTCAGCAGAGCCTTGTTCACGGAGCGAAATGGAGGTGAGGCCCGTGAGTGAATCAGAACGAGGAACCCCCCATCAATGGAACAATCGGATTCTATCCGTCTATTGGGGAGTCGTCATCGTGAGCGCGCTCCTTATGCTGGTCCGAGGGTTCTGGCTTTCTGAGGATTTTTCGGAATTTTCCGCCTTGCGTTGGTTGGCTTGCCTGATGATCGTTGGGGTTTTGCTGGCCGCGGAAGCGGTACGGTTCATCCGAAAATCGATCCATCCGCTTACCGTCATTGCTACCGGAATGCTCATCAGCCTTGCGCTCATTCCGCTCGATACGAACCCGAATAACTTCCTTTACTACACCTCTATGCCGATGCTGGTCTCGGTCTTTTATTTCCGCAAAGCCTACACGCTGGTTACCGCTCTCCTGAGTTTGGCCGGAACCACCCTGCTCAGTCTCGTCTATAAGCCCCTCTTGGAGCTGTTCACCCTGAAGGCCCTCCTCGTCGATGTGATGGCCTACCTGATCGGGATCTGCATTCTGCTCCTTCTCATTGCACGCGTGGAGCAGCTCATGCGCGACCTGGCCAATGCCCTCGAGTCCAAACGGGAGCTGATGGTACGAAGCATCCTGATGGACAAGCTGGTGAAGACGGACCCGCTGACCGGCCTCTACACGCACACGTCTTTTCACGATTATTTGGAGGAATTGATCGAGCAGAGCAAGCGAATGCCGTTCTCCATTCACTTAGCCGTCATCGATGTCGACAATTTCAAGAAGTTCAATGATGACTATGGCCATCGCCTCGGGGACCAGGTGCTGTCCGAGGTCGCCCGGTTGATCTCCAAGATGATCGGTCCCGACGATTTCGCCGCCCGCTGCGGGGGAGAGGAGTTCTCCATCCTGTTCCTGGAGAAAACCTCCGACCAAGTCTTCTCCACCGTTGAAAAAATCCGCAAGCAGATCACCGAAATCTCTGTGATCGGACACCCCAAGATTCAAGTATCAGTCAGCATCGGCCTCAAGGAATATGAAGCGGGGCTCAGCAAAGATGAGTTTTTCAAGAACGCCGACGACTCCATGTACCTTGCCAAAGCATCTGGCAAAAACCGCACCATCTGTACGGAATGCCAACCCTCGCTCGTCAAAGAAAAAGACTAAAGGGCCTCACCGGGGACTGGACTGCCCCCGACAAAGCCCTTTGGTCTTTTTTTGCTCAGCGGCCCGATCGCGGACGATCGGTGTTGTGCCCCGGCACGAGTCCTTGCACCTCGTCCTCCGACAGCTTGCGCCATTGGCCGACAGCCAGCTCGCCCAAGCGAATGTTGATGATCCGAATCCGCTTCAAGCGCCGCACCTGGAACCCGAAATGGGCGCACATGCGGCGAATTTGCCGATTGAGGCCTTGGGTGAGGATGATGCGGAAGGTTCGGTCGCCGGTCCGGTGAATTTTGCAAGGCAGGGTGACGGTATCCAGAATCGGGACACCCCGGCTCATTCGAACGAGAACATCATCGGGGATCGGCTTGTCCACGGTAACGATGTACTCTTTCTCATGCCCGTGTTCGACTCGCAAAATCTTGTTGACGATATCGCCGTCATTGGTCAGAAGGATGAGCCCCTCTGAATCCTTATCGAGTCGGCCGATCGGGAAGATGCGTTCCGGATAGCCGACAAAGTCGACGATGTTGCCCCTGATGTGACCTTCTGTGGTGCAGGTGATCCCCACGGGCTTGTTCAAAGCCAGGTAGACCGTCCGCTTCTTCTCTCCAATCGATCGTCCATCGACCCGGACGTCATCGCCCGCCTCTGCCTGACTGCCCAGCTCGGCGCGCTGACCATTGATGGTCACCCGGCCCTCCTCTACCCACTTGTCCGCCTCGCGGCGCGAGCAGATCCCGGTCTCGCTGATAAACTTGTTGATGCGCATGCGTGCTTCCTCGCCTTCTTGCTCCTAAACATCTCTGTTTCCTACGATAGCAGAATGTCCCCCTCAGGAAAAGCGACAAGACCCGCGCGTTGATTCACCCCCTGCCCCCTCGGGTAAGAAAGGGCAGACAAGAAAGCCTCTCTGAAGGCGGCGAAATCAGCTCCATCAGGAGGATTTATCCAAACGCGCAACGAGCGCAGAAAGGCGGTTTACGATGTTAAAATATCCTTTGCTCTTTTTGATTGTCGCCATCATCGCCGGGATCTTCGGCTTTGCCGGCATTGTGGAAGCCGCTGCGAGCATTGCCAAGGTGCTGTTCGTGCTCTTCCTGATTCTCTTCGTGGTCTCCTTCTTCATAGGACGCCGCAGCAAGAGCACCTATTAAAGAGCGTAGTCATTCTGCAACCTCCCTATAGGTTCATCTTAATCGGAAGTGAGGCCGGTCCCCGGCTCCTGTCTTCCGATTTTTCTTTCACCGGTTTGTTGGTCCTTCGAAAGAAAGGGCATTCTACCCCCAGAAGCGCTTTTCCATTTCGCACGACTCACGACTTGAAAGGAGAAAGAACCCATGTCTTCCACGAACTCAAATCAAAAGCCTACCATGCCGCCTCAGCATCAGGATCGTCAGCCCGGAATCGAAAGCGAGATGCACCCCAAGCCGAAGGCAGTCGATCCAGCCTATAAGGGGAGCGGTAAGCTGAAGGACAAAGTCGCCTTGATCACCGGCGGGGATAGCGGGATCGGCCGAGCCGCCGCTGTCGCATACGCTGCGGAAGGAGCCCGCGTCGCCATCTCCTATCTGAACGAGCACGGCGATGCCGAAGAGACAAAGCGGCTCGTAGAAGAGCAGGGCGGCCAATGCCTGCTGCTGCCCGGCGACGTCGGGGACGAGGAGGTTTGCAAGAAGCTCGTCAAGGACACGGTGGAGGCCTTCGGCAGACTCGATATCCTCGTCAACAATGCGGCAGAGCAGCATCCGCAGGAGAGCATTGCCGACATTACGCGCGAGCAGCTTGAGAAGACCTTCCGCACGAACATCTTCGCCATGTTCTACCTGGTGAAGGCGGCGCTTCCGCATTTGAAAAAAGGGGCGTCGATCATCAACACGACCTCTGTCACCGCCTACAAGGGAAGCCCCGAGTTGCTGGACTACTCATCGACCAAGGGAGCCATTTCCGCGTTTACCTATTCGCTCTCCGGCAGCCTGGTGGAACAGGGCATTCGCGTCAACGCCGTTGCTCCCGGGCCGATCTGGACCCCGCTCATCCCGTCCACCTTCGATGCCAAGAAGACCTCCCAGCACGGAGCCAGCGTCCCCATGAAGAGGCCGGGACAGCCGGAGGAGCTTGCTCCCGCGTATGTGTTCCTCGCCTCGGAGGATTCGTCGTACATCACGGGCCAGGTGCTTCATATCAACGGAGGAACCGTTGTTCACGGATGATCCTTTTGGTTGCCCGTAGGTTCATTCCGTGATCGTGAAACAAACATTGGTTAGCTGTCGAGACGCTGCTGGCAAACAGGCTCCACCCAATGGGGGGAAGCCTGTTTGCCTTTCCTTCATCCAGGGGGCGAGTTTGACATTGGCTCCCCGAATCGGTACTTTGGATATACACCATCGCAACACGGGTCCCCGGACCCTCATGATCTGAAAAAGGAGTCTGCCCCATGCAATTCATCCGCTATGAAAGCTTCCGCCAGTACCTGAAGCTGTACCCGATCACTTCTCTTCTGATCGTGCTGAATGTTCTCATGTATATCATTTTAACGCTGGATGGTTCTTCTACCTCTCTCGCTACGCTGCTTCATTATGGCGCTATGTACAAAACCGATGCATTCTCAGCGGAGGCGATCGGGCTTGCCGCCGTTCCGGAATGGTGGAGATTCATCGCCTCCACCTTCCTTCACAACGGGGCCTACCATCTGCTCTTCAACATGTTCGGCCTGCTCGTCTTCGCCCCGCCGTTGGAGAGGACCCTGGGATCTGTCCGTTACACGATCTTCTATCTTGCGACCGGCGTCATGGGCAACCTGCTCTCCTACCCCTTGAACTCCATGGGCTATGTCGGCGTCGGCGCTTCAGGCGCCATCTACGGCATCTACGCCGCTTACATCTACATGGGCTTCTTCGGGGAGCGGCGGCTCGACCCGAGCTCGCGCCAAACCATCGTTACCATCGTCATTGTCGGTGCTCTCTATTCGTTCATCGTTCCGAATGTGGACGTCTATGCCCACCTCGGCGGATTTCTCGGCGGCTTCTTGCTGATGGCAGTGCTCTCCCGACGACCGAGCCTGCGAAGCTGAGCCTGTACCGCAAGCATCCCCGCATCATGACAAAGGCCGCATCTCCTTGCTGTTCAAGGAAGATGCGGCCTTTGTCATACTTATCTCTCGCAGGGACGGGCAAGCGGAAGGCGCATCCCCCGTTCGGCCAGCGATACATGCGGCGGCAGCGGATACGGCTCCCGCACGTCCACACCATGGGACATGTGCGTGAAATACACGCGACCGGGAGTGATCTCCCGAATCAGCTCTACCGCTTCCGTCATGTCATAGACGGAGCGGGTATGGAAGTCGAACTCTTCCTTGTAATAGCTGGTGCCGAGCACGAGCAGGTCGAGTCCGGTGAGGAAAGCCTTCTCCTCGGCTCCGAGGTTGATGGCATCGGGGCAATAGGCGAAGGCATACTCCGCCTTCTGGAGTCGATAGGCATAGGAATAACCGTTCTTGCCGTGGCACACCTTCTTCGTCGTAATGGACCAGTCGCCAAACCGCGTCCCCTTGTCGACCTCCCGATAATGCAGCTGATTCTCCAGCCACGGGTAGCGCTCGCGAACCTGCGTGAGCACCTCCGCCGGAGCATAGAGAATGCCCTTCTCCTTCGTCCAGCGGCAGCAATCCGCCCACTCGGGTAGCCCGGCCATATGGTCATAATGAGCATGGGTCAGAAGAGCGACCGGCATGCTCCGTTTGCCCAGTGCCTCCATCTGCTCCTTCCAATCCGGACCAATGTCAATCCAAAGCCCATCGCCCATCGCCGCCTCCAGATAAGCAGCGGAGCGCAGACGTCGATTGCGCCCATCTATCCGCGATTCGGAGCATACCTCGCAGTCGCAGTAAATCCGCGGCACTCCCATCGAATCTCCGTTGCCAAGAATGTGAAGAAAATCGGTCATCAGTCCCACCACAGGTGAAGGTATCGGTCTTCCTTCAGATAGGCAATCAGCTGCTCCATCGTGCCTACCCCCTGATCGACGAGATCCGGACAGAAGGCATACAGCTCCTCGGCAAAGGCTTCGATATCACTTGGCTGCTTTAGGAGCTCAAACCCGACACATTCCGTCTCGGCTGCATAAATGCGGATGCCATAACGGCGGTCCAGCTCCTTCAGCTTGGTGATGATGTCCTCCGTGGACAGGTCGTAGTTTGCCGCATCCGTCTGCGCGAGCCGCAAAATGTCGAAGGGCGTCTCCCCTCTTGCGACCACGACCTCAACACCTTCCTCTCTCACCTCACCACGCCAACGGGTCGTCCCAATGAAGGCGACCAGTTCGCCCTCCAGCCGGTCCTGTAGAGCATCTACCCAATCGCGGCCCAGGTCCTCATCCGCAATCACCGAGATTGCTTCTTGCGGATATTTCCGCGTACCGAAGTCGAATGTCATGTACGATCGTGCCGGCGTACCGGCCAGCTTCTCCAGCGCCCTGCCCGCCTCCCAGATGGAGTGGATCCGCTCATCGCCCAGCAGCTCCGCTGCGGGGATGTCCGGACGCGGAGATACGGGCAGCTCCAGCTCGGCTTCGATCTCGTCAACAGTCGGTTCCAATGCTGTCGAAGCGGGTTCTTCTGCCGGCTCGTCCCGCTCGTCTCCATCCTCCCGCTCGTCCTGCTCCCGCTCTCGATTCTCCAACTGCTCCCGAAGGGCCGCTTCCTCCTCCGCACGAGCCGCCTCCAATTCTTCCGGCGTATAGGCTTCTTTGCTGGTGCTAAGCCGGGCCATTCCGGCTTCCTGCTCGGTTTCCGCGGACAGATCCGGCGTCCAGCGAACCGGTACGATCGGCTGCTTGCCCTGCGGCTTCACTTCTGTCTTTTTCTTTTTAACTTTCTTTTTTCGCGATTGATTGGTGATCAGGATATACACAAACGCCAACAAAATACCAAAAAACAACCACATGTGCGTTCACTCCCCGCTCCTAATGCTGACCCTTATCCATTCTGTTGTCCATTATACCATAGCCTGCCTCTCCCCTTCATGAGCCGTCCCGGTTTTCGTGAGCAGCAAAAAGCCGTGCGGGGCGCCGAGAAAACGGCAACTCCCTGCACGGCTTTCATGAAACTCCAACTTCCTTACGACTTAGAGGGGCGTAACGAAGCGGTAGGTGAATCCGTTGTGCTGCAGCAAGAGGAAGCGGCACAGCTTTCGCTAAGCGAACAGGCCGAGCATTTGCCTTCCTTGCTCTTCATCACATGACGGCGAATCGTCCATCCGGCGTAAGCGAAAATGGCGAGGACAACCACGATGCTGAAGATCATGACTCCACTTCCTTTCTAGGATGGGATGAGTCGAATTATCCGAGACCAACCAGTTTGCCGCCTTGGTAAATGATCAGGCTGATGATATAAGCCAGAACGAAGGCATAGCCCATGGAGAACCAGGTCCAGCGGGCCGAGCCCGTTTCCTTCTTGATTACCCCGACGGTAGCGAGACAAGGAATGTACAGCAGGATGAAGGCCATGAAGCTGTATGCTTGCAGAGCGGTGAAATGGCCGGAGAGCAGAGCCCCCAGTCCATCCTCCGATACCGAATAGATGATGGCCATGGTCGAGACGACGACTTCCTTAGCTGCAAAACCGGTGATGAGAGAAGCGCCCGCCTGCCAGGTGCCAAAGCCGATCGGATGGAAGAGAGGCGCGATCACGCCGCCGATCATGGCGAGGAAGCTGTCGTCCATCGGAACGTCGAAGCCGCCGGGACCGGAGTAGCTGAGCAGCCAGATCAGAACGGAACCGCCGAAGATGAAGGTACCGGCTTTCTTCAGGAAGCCTTTGCCCTTCTCCCACGTGCTTCGGGCGAGCGTCTGCCATTGCGGTACACGATAGGGCGGAAGCTCCACCACGAACATCGAGCCGCCCTCTTGCTTGAGAATGGTCGACGAGAACAGCTTGGCGACCAGAAGGGCCACTACGATGCTCATCATGTACAACGAGAATGTGATGATCCCTTGCCTACCTGCGAAGAACGCGCCTCCGAACAGGATGTAAACCGGCAAGCGAGCGGAACAGGACATGAGCGGAGTAAGCAGGATCGTGAGCAGCCGTTCGTTCGGCCGTTCGATGGAGCGTGCGGCCATGACGCCGGGTACGTTACAGCCGAAGCCGATGACGAGCGGGATGAAAGCTTTGCCGTTCAGGCCGATGCGTTCCATCAGCTTATCCATTACCGTTGCGATCCGGGCCATGTAGCCGGAGTCTTCAATGAACGAGATGATCAGGAACAGAATGAAGATCTGAGGTGTGAAGACCAGAACCCCGCCTACCCCGGCTACGATGCCGTCGAGCACGAGCGCGCGGACGAAGGAGGTGGCGTTCACCATGTCCAGGAAGCTGGTCAGCCAATCCGTAAGGGTGCCGCCGATAAACCCGTCAAGCAGGTCAGACAGCGGTGTCCCTAACCAGTCGAAGGTGAGCTGAAAGGTTAAATACATGAAGACCATGAAAATCGGAATGCCGAGGAAGGTGTTCGTGACGATCCGGTCGATCCGGTCGGAGAAGGTCAGCTCCTGCTCCTTGGTCCGGGTAACGGACTGTTCGAGAATACCCGCGATCACCTCGCTGCGACGCTGACGAATCACTTGAGGAAGCAGCTTGATTCCCGTTTCGCGGGCAGCCGCTTGCTCCGTCTTCTGGAACAGCTCGGCAAGCCAGCTCTTCTCGATGGACTGCCCGAGGTAGTTCATCACCACTTCGTTGCCCTCAAAGAGCTGAATGGCGAGCCAGCGTTTGTTCGCCTGCAGCCCTTCCGGCAGCTTGCGGATAAGCGCTTCGATGCCTTCTTCCACCGGCTGGCCGTAGTCGATCTTGAAGGGGAAGATCTCTCTTTCTTCCTTGCCAAGCATGCGGCCGAGAAGTCCATCGACCCCTTGTCCCGTACGCGCAACCACCGGTGTTACCGGGGCGCCGAGCAATTGCCCGAGCTTGTCGACATCGATGGTGATCCCTTGCTGCTTGGCTACGTCGATCATGTTCAAGCCGATGACCATCGGCTTGCCAAATTCGAGCAGTTGGATCGTCAGGTTGAGGTTCCGCTCAAGCTGGGAGGCATCCACCACGTTGAGGATGCTCGAAAAGGATTCATGAAGCAAAAAGTTCGCCGTCACGCCTTCATCCTTCGAAAGCGGATTGACGGAATAAATACCGGGAAGGTCGATCAGATAGCCCTGCTTGTTCTTGAGCAAGCCCACCTTCTTCTCGATGGTAACACCGGTCCAGTTGCCTACATATTCATAAGAGCCCGTGAGAATGTTAAATAAGGAGCTTTTACCGGTGTTGGGATTGCCGGCGAGCGCGATCTGCATCATGCGGCTTCCACCATGATGTGTTCCGCTTCCTTCTTCCGTATCGCGATCCGCTGCCCGCAGGCTTCGATCGTATACGGTCCTCCGAAGGGCAGAGTCTTCTTGATCTGTATCGTCGTGCCTTCCATGATACCAAGGTCAATCAGACGGCGGCGCACCAAGCGGTTAACCGTCTCCAGGTCCGTAATCCGAACTTTATCCCCCACGTGAATCTCGGTAAGTTTCATCCCCATCATCCTCTTTGCTGCAGATTCGACTGATAATCATTATCACTGGACTAATTATAGCTCACCCCTACGGGATTTGAAACGTTTTTTTTACCTTTTTCTGTTACAGTTGAATGGACAATATGTGAGAATTTCATGAATCCTTCATGAACATGTGATAGATTTCACATCCATTTTCAGAAAAGAACCTTTTCCAAGGCAAATGTCCTGGGAAAAGGTTCTTTATCCGTTATGGAACCGGACTCTCTCACGTGGAGAGCAGCTTGGCTGCCTGCGCCCGATTCGCTTGATGAACGCTGTCGTAGAGGAACTTGATCGCTCGCTTCATGTACTCCTCTTGATGGTACTTGTAGATAAACTCATGCTGACCGTCCGGAAGGGTCCAGAGCTGGGTGCCGGGGAAATCCTTTTGCTCTTCGTAAAAAGAGACGACACTCGCTACCGGTGCCACCTTATCCTTCTCCCCATGGACGAGGAAGAGCGGCATCGGGTATTTGGTGCTCATCACCTGAGCGGTCGGAACCTGCTTGATGCTGTACCCGGTGTAGATCGGCGAAAGCAGGTTCAGCATGAACACGGACGGGGCCTTCGGCAATCGTGTGATCCGCTGCTTCACATTCTGGAAGACGGCATCCGAATCCATGATGAAGGTGCTGTCGAGGATCATGCCGCTAATATCCTCCGGGTCTTGAAGAGCCGTTTGAAGAGCGGTTCCCGCCCCCATCGAGAAGCCCCAAATGTAGATCTGCTCGTCGCCCAGTTCCTTCACCAGTTGGATTGCACCGCGAAGCTCCGACGATTCCTGGATACCTCCAGTCACGTAGTGGTCGGGACGAACGAAGCTGTAATCGAACATAAGCACATTAAAGCGATTATGGTGAAGCTCCTTGGCGATCTGATAGAGCGGAATCCAGGGTTCTTCCCGGTTGCCTCCATATCCGTGGGAGAGGATGACCGTGTTGCGCGATGCTCCTGGAATGTACCAGCCGTCCACCCGCGTCTTCCCATTTGCACTCGGGAATTCTACGTCGCTGTAGGGAAGCCCGATGGCCTTCCAGGGATTCGATCCGAGCGTGGGCACCGGAGGATTTTGCAGCTTGTAGAGAATATAAGCATAAAAGCCCACGAGCGCACCGGAAGCCAGGATGGCGAAGGTCAGCACCAGACTCAGAACAAGCTTCATTCTCTTGATCAGCTTGCGCGGACGGCGAAGCACGGGAACGTTTATGATAGCGCTTCCATCTATTGTTGCGGGGAAAAGGGTCAAGCTCGCTTCGGGTGTGCTCATCCGACATCCCTCCTTTATGCAAAATCATAGGCGAAAGTCTTGCTCGGGATAACCGGGACCTCAGAGGGACAAGCTTGCGACTCGCTTCCCGGGTGAGAGGTCATTAGCAGCAGAGTTCTTCTTTTCATTATAGTAGATTTTGTCGAAGAGTTGGTTAATCCCCATTTACGTTTGCATTACATTTCGATTACACCAGGTTTGGAGACCCCTTCTTTTTTCCCATACTGAGAGGAACAGATCTGTTGGTTTTCTCGGAAAAGGAAGGAGACGAAAGCGACATGCTTCAAAGGCTCAAGCAGCCTGAAACCTTGATGGTGATCCTGTGCATCGGCCTCTATCTGATGGTGCTGTACCGGGAGCCCGTCATCGGTGTAGCGGATAACGGCGACTTCGCCCGGGTCATGCCGGCGGCAGGCGTTCAGTATCTGGACTCGTCGGAATCATACGAGGATCGATATTTCCGCTATTCACACCAAGAATACGCCTTTGGCGCCATCCGACCGGGCGGTTATGCATCCTCTCAGCTTCCTTTTCTCTTTCTTGCGGGGCTAATCGGGCGCCTTGTCGGTGGAAGCTTCGACATTCGCATTCTCTCTGCTCTCTATATGGCGGTCTTCGCTGTGGCCCTATCCCTCCTCGTAAAGGGTACGAAGACCCGATTCCCCGCCCTCTCGCTCCTTCTCGTGCCGGTTCTTGCGCTCGTGTTCCTTGATGTCGGCTATCTGGCTTATTTCAACTCCTTCTACGGAGAGCCTGCTGCCCTCCTCTTCCTGCTGCTGACTACCGCGCTCGGGTTTGCCGTAACCGGCAGGGAACTGCCGTCCCGCCGTCTGCTCGCGCTGTTTCTTCTCTCAGCCGCTGCTCTCGCCGGGACCAAGCTGCAGCATGCGCCGATCGGCATCGCTTGCGCTCTCTTGAGCTTGCGCTTTGCCCGCCTGCGCGCGGATCGCGCATGGAAGCGGCTGGCCCGCGGCGGAGCTGCTGCGCTCGTCGCACTTTCTCTCTTGGTCGTTGGGATCGCTCCCGGGGGGCTCAAGCAGATCAATCTGTACCAGACGGTCTTTTACGGGGTCTTGAAGGACTCTCCCCATCCGGAGCGAGACCTGCACAGCCTCGGCCTGCCATCCAGGCTGGCCATTCTTGCCGGAACGAATTATTTTCAGGGGAATACGGTAATCCCTCCCGACGACCCGCTGCTTCACCGCGAGCTGTACGACAAGCTGAGTCATGCGGATATCGTTCGTTACTACCTCCTCCACCCGTTCCGGTTCGTGCAGAAGCTGGAGAACGCCGCACGCAACGCCATGATGATCCGCCCTTATTACCTGGGCAATTATGAGAAAGCGGCTGGGAAACCGCCCGGCTCCCTCTCGTTCACTTTCAGCTCTTGGAGCGAGTTCAAGCATCGCACCCTGCCGAACACCCTCGGCTTTACGACGGCGGTCTTTGCCTTTTATCTGGCCGGGGTTCTCGCTCGCCGCCGGCAAACCCGCGATCGTCGCGGGCGAATTCACCTGGAGGTGCTGCTTCTGTTGCCTGCTATTGCCGCCTTCTCCCTCGTAACGCCTATTCTAGGCGATGGAGAGGCGGATCTTGGCAAGCACCTGTTTCTGTTCAACGCTTGTTTCGATGCCATGCTGGTGGTCATGGCTCTTTGGATCGCATGGGTTCTTCGCCAGGCTGCGGAACGCGTCTGGGGAAGGAGGCGAATGCGGGCGAGGGCCCTTGTCCCGGCAGAGCGGGAGGAAGGGCAGGGCTAGCTTCCGATCTCCCTTATTCCGTTCCGCGATCCAAGCAATGAAAAAGCCGTTTCCACCCGGTTGGGGAGGAAACGGCTTGTTATATGGATTCGCCCGTTATGCAGGGCGCAGGTTCAGTCAATCGTCAACGGTTGAGCGGCAGCTGAGCTTTCCTCGGAATCCCCCGATCTGCGCGGCTCCAGGCCTCCGGCAGCCAAGAAATCAAGAAACAGAAAAGCTCGTTCCAGCTCCGTCAGCTTCTCTTCCAATTGCGCCATCTTGCCTTCAATGGAGGAAAACTCCTGATCTAGGTTTTCATACACGGCGGACATTGATTGTTCCCTCCCTTCCCTTTTCTTCCGTTGCCATACGATTCGAGGGGGCCTGTCCCTTTCAGTGGGTCGTTTGACAGAAAATTAGCTGCACGGTATAAAGAGGTAGACTGGGCTAAGCCTGCTTGCCACATCCACTTTACATAGGAAAGGAAGCTTTACTCATGACCCAAGATGCTTTTCACCGCAACCTAGACCACTATGCCGAACTCGCTGTTCGAACCGGAGTGAACCTTCAGCCGGGTCAAACGCTCGTAGTCAACGCTCCGCTCACAGCCGCCGAATTTGTTCGGGCCGTTGCGAGCAAAGCCTACGCCGCCGGAGCCGGCAACGTCCATGTGGAATGGACGGACGAGCTGCTGACCGCGATCAAGTACAAGGAAGCGCCGGAGGAAGCCCTCACCCGCGTTCCGCTCTGGAAGTCGGCTGGTATGACCGAGCTGGCGTTGGAAGGCGCCGCCTTCCTGTACATCAAGGGGACAGACCCGGACCTGTTCAAGGGCGTCGATCCCGCCCGCATCGCCAAAGCCACGAGAGCCGCAGCGGAGGCGAACCGGGAGTTCAGCACCTACACCCGCGGAAGTCTGGTAAGCTGGACGATCGTCACCGTTCCAAACGAGGGCTGGGCCTCGAAGATCTTCCCGAATGTGACTCCAGCGGAAGCCATTGAGAAGCTCTGGGAGCAGATCTTCCGACTCACTCGCTCCGATCAGGAGAAGCCGCTGGAAGCCTGGCAGGCTCACCTGGAGCGGCTGGGCCGCTGGGCTTCCTACTTGAATGAGAAGCGCTATCGCCGCCTCCACTTCAAGGCGCCTGGAACCGAGCTGGCGGTCGGCCTGCCGGAAGGGCACAAGTGGATCAGCGCTGGGGAAGAGAACGCGAAGGGCGTGCCCTTCGTCGCCAACATGCCCACCGAAGAGGTGTTCACCGCTCCGAATCGCAACGACGTCTCCGGCTACGTGACGAGCACGAAGCCGCTCAACTACAACGGGGCGCGGATCGAGAACTTTACCCTCACCTTTGAGAAGGGCATGGTAGTAGAGGTTCGTGCCGAACAAGGCGAAGACATCCTCCGTCATCTGATCGAAACCGACGAAGGGGCGGCACACCTCGGCGAGGTGGCGCTTGTTCCGCACGAGTCGCCGGTGTCGCAGTCCGGTCTGATTTTCTACAACACCCTCTATGACGAGAACGCCTCCTGCCATCTGGCGATCGGCTCCTCGTTTCCAACCTGCATTGAGGGCGGAGCCGGCCTCTCCCGGGATGAGCTGAAGGAGAAGGGCTTCAACCAAAGTCTGGTGCATACCGACTTTATGATCGGCTCGGCCGAGATGGACATCGACGGCGAGACGGCCGAAGGCGTTCGCGAGCCGCTCTTCCGCGCCGGCAACTGGGTGATCTGACAAGCCGGCCCTCCCCGGGCAATTCCGCAAAAAACGTCAAGAGAACATTTGTTTTCTCCGCTATCGTAGAGAGAGAAGGAGGCTTAGGGATGAACGACTACCACGAGCGCATCCAGCAGGTAATCGATTATATCGAGGACCATCTGGACCGGCCGCTCAGCCTGTCAGAGCTTGCTGCTGTCGCGGGCTTTTCGGACTTTCACTTTCACCGTGTCTTCCAGTTCATGGTCGGTGATACCGTGATGGACTACGTGCGCAAGCGCAAGCTAGCCGGCGCCGCTTATCGCGTCTCGCACACGAAGGACCGCTTGCTCGACATCGCGCTCGATTCGGGCTTCGGCTCGCAGGAAACGTTCATCCGAGCCTTTCGCAAGCTATTCGGCATAACCCCTGGCATGTACCGCAAAAGGCGGGTCGACACGCCTACGTACCCCCGGGCGTCCGTGCGAAAGCAGCGGCTTCAACCTTACCTGGGAGGAATTCAAATGGACTATCGCATTGAGGAAAAACCGGCTTTTCATGTGCTGGGCTATACGATGGCTACTCGCAACACGGACGGGCAAAACATGAAGGAAATCCCCGCCTTTTGGGTAAAGTACATGACCGAGAACTGGGGGAAGGCGCTGAACGAGGCTACCGGGAATGTGAATGAATACGGCTTGTGCTGTGACTTCAACATGGAGACCGGAGAATTCACCTACCTCATTGGCGTCGATGCAGAGGAATCGGTTGCCCCTCCAGAAGGGGCAGTCCTGCGTTCCTTCCCCGTCACCACGTTCGCCATCTTTACTACCCCGAAGGTCCCGCGCGAGAAGTTCACGGACTCCATTCAAGCGACCTGGGGACAAATCTATGGCGAATGGTTCCCTCATTCCGACTATGAGCACTCGGGAGCAGGCTTCGAGTTTGAGTATTACGACGAGCGCTGCTTGGGCGATGAGAACGGGCTGGTTCAGCTCGATATCTACATCCCGGTGATGAAACGAAAGGCGCAATAGGCGTCTGCTGGTTTCCTATATGTGAAGAAGGCTGCTCCATTTGGGGCAGTCTTCTTCTACCCTTTGATCGTGTTTGCAAATCCATGAAACGGTAGACTCCTTCGACCGAAGGCCGGGTTGGCAAACACGCTCTAGCGGCAAAAGGAGATGCATTCGATGTTTAAGAGGCTGGAATGCGTGAGTCTGTATACAAGCGATATGGAGAAATCCCTTTCCTTTTACACCTCAATGGGGTTAGTGGAGAACTGGAGGATAGACCGTGCCTTGGAGGATGGGGTTACCTGGACGCTGATCGGGTTAACGTTTCCTCAAAAGGATAGCTCGGAACTCGTGCTTAGCAATCATCCCGAAATCCATTATACGGAAGTGGAGATTCTGGTAGATGATGTTCGTCAAGCTTACCAAGAATTAAAGCAAAATGAAGAAATCAAATGGATAAGAGCTCCCTTTGCCACAGAATCCGGCTATGTTGCGGTCATGCAAGCCCCGGATGGCAATGTGTTCGTTTTGGTTGGGAAGTAAGAGCCGAGCCTGCTAAAAACAGCCTTCATTCCGTGATCGGGAACGAAGGCTTGTTTTCTTTGGGGCGAGACTACCTGCCGCTCGCTTAGCCGTTCAGCTTGATGCCAAGCTCCTCCGCCGTGCCGCGGATGTAGGCCGCAGCTTCACGCCCCTCCGCTTCTGTCGCCAGATGCTCGATGATGAGTGATGTATCTGGAGCAAGCTTGTTCAACTCGGTGAGAAACACGCGGTAATCCAGCAGACCGCGTCCGGGAACCACTTCATTCAAGTGAACCGTAAGTCGTCCCTCCAGATGAATATCCTTGGCATGGGCGTTCTTGATATAGGGGCCGAGCTTCGCGAAGAAGTCACGGATCATCGCTCCGTTCTGATAATAGGTTCGCGGGCTCGTGATCAGGTTGACCGGGTCGAGGTGCACCGCTGTGCCCGGGCGATCAATAGCCTTTATCAGCGCCAGGTAGGTGTCCGCACTGTCGGGAAAGATCCAGGGCATCGTCTCCAGCGTATAGAAGGTGCGCATCGGCTTCACAGCGTCGAGAATCTCCCGCACCGTGTCCACGATGAGCGTAAAGGTCTCCTCCGAGAAGTTGTCGGGATGCGGCCCGTCCCACTGCTCGCCGCGCGACCCGGCAATGTTCACACAGCAGCGGGCGCCGATACGTTCGGCCAAGGCGAGCTGCTGCTGGCAATAGCGAATTGCTTCACGCCGCTTGGCCGGATCGGCGCTGAGCGGGTTGCTCCACGCGCCAACCTCCGCGATCACGATATCCTGCCGGCCGGCCTCATGCGCATAGGCCTCCTGCACCGCCTCATCCGCTTCCGCCGAAACAGGGAATACGGCGGCGCGATACCCTTCTGCCGTTACGGCAGCCGCCCACGCCTTTGGGTCCTCATACGTACCAAACAGCTGTCCTCCCAGTCTCATGGCCAGCACCTCCCTCATCCTTTGTCCAAATTCCGTTCTACTCTTTCTCTTCACGGCTCTATTGATTTCATCGGCGCCATAACCAAACCAAAACCGCTCCCTCGGAGGATGGGAGCATGACCAACCATAACCGATAAGAGCGGTTTGTTATCCATTATAGTGGGGAAAAAGCTCTCTTCATCAAAAGCTCCCCATACGGGTTCATACTAAGCGCCATGGCTCAGGAAGGATCGCCAGACGAGTCCGAGCGGTCCGAGCCCGAGAAGAACCCGAGAATGCCAGTGGCAAGTCCCGTGATCAGCAGGATCAAGCCCAGCACGCTCGCCGTACCGAAGCCGATCCCGGCCAAAATCAGCAGGAGGCCGAATAGAATAATCCGTTCCGGCCTCAGCCGGATATCGAAGAGCTTCACCCAGCCAACGCCGCCTGCGACCAGAACGAGGCTCAAGAAGATGGCAACGGCCATCATGCCCCCTCCTTCCTACACCCGAAACTCGGATGTTATTTCACCACGAACGAGCTCTTCAGCGACACCGTTCGATTGATCACCAGGTGCTCTGGAGTCGAATCCTTCGGATCAACGTTGAAGTAGCCGTGGCGGAAGAATTGATACTTGTCATGAGCCTTCGCATCCTTCATGCCCGGCTCGACGAAGCCGTTCTGTACGGTAAGCGAGTCCCGGTTGATCTTGTCGAGGAAGGACTTGTCCTCTCCCGCCGCTCCGCCGGTGTATTCTTCTTCGCCTGCCAGTTCGTCCGCAGCTTCCTCTTCCGGTGCGGCTTCGGCGCCATCAAGCAGGATCGGTTCATACAGCCGGAACTCGGCTGGAACAGCATGGGTGGCTTCGACCCAATGGATCGTCCCCTTCACCTTGCGGCCGGTGAAGCCGCTGCCGCTCTTCGTCTCCGGGTCGTAGGTGCAGCGAAGCTCAATCACGTTGCCGGCTTCATCCTTCACGACCTCTTCGCATTTAATGAAGTAAGCATGCTTCAAGCGCACTTCATTGCCGGGGAACAACCGGAAGTACTTCGGCACTGGATTTTCCATGAAGTCTTCGCGCTCGATGTAGATTTCACGGGAGAAGGGGATTTGGCGGTGGCCCATCTCCGGATTCTCCGCGTTGTTCTCGGCGTCCAACCACTCGACTTGCCCTTCCGGGTAGTTGGTGATGACGACCTTAAGCGGGTCGATGACGGCCATCGTCCGCGGTGCCTTGAGCTTCAAGTCTTCGCGGATGAAGTGCTCCAGGTATTGCTCGTCGACGATGCTATAGCTCTTCGTTACACCGATCTCGCGGCAGAAGTTCCGAATCGCTTCCGGCGTGTAGCCCTTGCGGCGAAGCCCCGCGATGGTAGGCATCCGCGGATCGTCCCAGCCGTCAACGATTCCGGCATCCACAAGCGCCTTCAGCTTCCGCTTGCTCATGACCGTGTTCGTCACGTTGAGGCGGGCAAACTCGTATTGATGCGGCGTATTCTCCATCTCGCATTCGCGGACGGCCCAATCGTAGAGCGGACGGTGATCCTCATACTCCAGGCTGCACAGGGAGTGGGTCACGCCTTCAACTGCGTCTCCAAGCGGATGGGAGTAATCGTACATCGGGTAGATGCACCACTTGTCACCGGTTTGGTGATGGTGGGCATGCTTGATGCGGTAGATAACCGGATCGCGCAGGTTGATGTTGGGCGAGGCCATGTCAATCTTGGCGCGGAGCACCTTTTCCCCGTCCTTGAATTCTCCGTCGCGCATCCGCTTGAACAGGTCGAGGTTCTCCTCTACGCTGCGATTCCGGAAGGGGCTGTCCTTCCCGGGCTCCTTAAGCGTACCGCGCGTCTTGCGGATTTCCTCCGCCGATTGATCATCGACGTAGGCTTTTCCTTTTTGGATGAGAAGGACGGCCTTCTCGTAATTCATCTCAAAGTAGTCGGAGGCGAAGTGCAGGTTGTCCCACTCGAAGCCGAGCCACTTGATGTCGTTCAGGATGCCTTCGACGTATTCCGTGTCTTCCTTGACGGGGTTCGTGTCGTCAAAGCGCAGGTTCGTCTTGCCCCCGAACTCGTCCGCGAGTTCAAAGTTCAGGCAGATCGCCTTGGCGTGGCCGATGTGCAGGTAGCCGTTCGGCTCCGGGGGAAACCGCGTGACGATCGTGTTCTCCCTGCCGGATTTCAAATCGTCGATGACGATGTTCTTGATGAAATTCGATGAAGTCGGTTTTTCCGTATCCATAAAACCCAGCCCTTCCGGTTCGTTGTCAGCCGTTGCATTGTCCCGGCCGTTTCGTATCTCCTTATAGTACACAATTTTCGAAGAAAATATAATGGGAGCGGCGGATTTTTGGAAGAGTTCGCATACAAGAGTTGGCCGAGCAAAATAGAGCATGTTTACAAACGCGCTCTAGGTAGAGGCGCTGCTTCCGGCGGCGCCGTCGTGCTTCTGAATGGCGTACAGGCCCATGACGACCGCGACAAGCTCATAGTCGTCCAACTGGGGAGAGGAGTTGGTCAGACGGAAGGCATCCGAGGAGAAGAAGCCGCTCGTCTTCTCGAAATGAGCTACCGTTTGCCCGCTTGAATCGAAGATCTCGTACTCCTTGGAGAAGATCGGTGAGCGAATCTCATAGACACCGCGTTGACGAGCATCGTACTCAAAACGCTTCGTGCTCAGGCTGAAGCGGGGGCGCAGCTTCCCGACCTCCTCACCGCGGCAGTTCGAAATCGTCCACCTTCCCGAAAAAAGAGTGAAGCGCCCGGAATACGCCAGACGATCCGCCGCATCGTACACATCGAGGGAGGAGCTGAACGCCCCCTTCAAATCAATCCGCCCCGCTGCTTCCCCGGCCGAACCGAGAATCTCGGTCTCTCCCATGCTGAAAAAGTTGTCTCGAAAGAAAAGTGTCACCTGTTCTTCGACTCCTTTCATATCCCGGGGCTGGAGCGGACTACTCGCTGCTTACTGCATGCTGTTTGGTGCCCATTCCATACGAACAGCCCACGGTTGGTTTACGACCCCGCATCAAGAGCTATCGCAATCCCATCCTTATCTTCTAGTAATACGATACAGCCTACAAGCCGGTTACAGGCACCGGCCGGTTAAGCCGAAGCGTATCCGGTGTCACCTGGCAATCGCAGGCCGCCATGTGCACCCCTGCGGCGGAAGCTCGCTGCAGCGCATCGGTAAAGGCCGGATCGATGCGTCGACAGGGGGCGAAGCCGCGGATTTCCTCCATCTGGATGACGAAGAGGACCGCCGCAGAATGACCCTCGCGGGCTGCCGCAGCAAGCTCGTCCAGGTGCCTTGCTCCTCTCGCTGTCGGGGCATCGGGGAATTCGGCAAGTCCCTCTGCCGCAAGCGTCACGCCCTTCACCTCCAGCAGGAGGCGGCTTCCGTTCGCCGCTTCGAGGGCGAAGTCAAAGCGGGACGCGCCGAAGCGCACTTCCCGCCGAACGACGTAAGGATGAGAAGGCGATGGAGCCGGGGCGCGAGGTTCGACTGCTCGGTCTGCCTGTGATCGGTCAGGCAGGAGCGGCAGGTTAGCAGCCTTCGTCCACAGCCAGTCGGCCAGCCAGCCGTCCTCGCGGAGCAGCTCCTCGTGGACGACCTCGTTCGGCGCCTGCGAGTCGATGTTCACGACTCGCTCCCCCTGCCGCACGGCCACGAGCGAGTGCGCGGTGCGGCGCGTCGGGTTGCCGGACGGCTCCAGGTACACCTCGGCCCCCGGCACGAGGAGCTCGCGGAGCCGGCCCGTGTTCTTCACGTGCACGCTCTCCTCGTGCCCGTCGCGGAGCACACGCGCGAGAAAACGGCTCTCCCGCTCAAGCAGGAGAGCCGGAACCACGCTGCGGTACCTCATGGCCGCGGCCTCCGCGCCGCAAAGCGGCGGGCGAGCTCCGGCCAGCAGAGCTCCTCCGTCCCGGCGGCGTGCCACTCCGCCGCGGCGAGGTAAGGCGCGGGCCCGACGCCGACGGAGAACATCGGCGTGACGAGGATGCCCGCGAGCCCCGCTTCGCCGTCCTCGACGGCGGCGCAGGCGACGGGCGGCACGCCGAGCTCGTGCGCCGCCGCGAGAAACAAGTCGGGCGCGGGCTTCGCCGCCACGACGCGGGGATCGGCGAGCACGGCGAAATAGCTGGCGAGGCCGAGCCGCTCCAGCACGAAGCGCGCGTTCGAGCTGGAGGAGGCGAGGCCGATGCGGACTCCCGCCGCGCGTAGCTCGTCCAGAAACCGGGGGATGCCGGGCAGCGTGTCCTTCGGACCGAGGGCATGGATCATCTCCTGGTAATAGCGGTTTTTGCGCTCGCCCAGCTCCAGCGTCTCGCTGTCGGTCAGGGCGAGCCCCGCCTTGGCGGCGATGGTGCGAACGATGCGGGAGCGGTGAATGCCTTTGAACGAGTCGTTCTCCTCGTCGGTTACGGTCACGCCCAGCTCTGCCGCAAGCTTACGGTTCGCCCGGTCGTACAACCCGTTCGTATCGGCGATCACGCCGTCCAGGTCGAAGATGACCGCGGTCAATCTATCGTTCATGAGGTACCATCCATTCTGTGAATTCCTTTTACAGGTGAGCCGCCATCCCCCCGTTTTCCAGGCAAGCGGTTGCCCGCTCATGCCAAAGCTTAAAGTAGCGGAGGCGGTTGTTGAAATAATCGTCATTGTACCACGTGCAGCCCGCGTTCCATTCGATTGCATCGGCATGGAGGGCAGCTAACCAAAAATCCCGGAGAGCCGCGAAGGCAGGGATGAGGTCTAGCTCCATTTTACTCAACGGGCGAACCGATTGGTAGCCTTCGAGGAATGCCTTCCATGGCTCCTTGTCGACATAGCCCTCCTCACCGAACGTCTCATTCCAGGCGAAGACGCAGATATCATACGCCCGCCAGCCATACCCCATGCAGTCGAAGTCAAAGAGCGTCGGCTCTTCCCCCTGAAAATGCACATTTCCCCCATGAACGTCCCCGTGACAATACCCGTAGTAGGGCTTCTCGTACCCCAGGTTCTGCTCGATGAACTGGCCCAGTTGCTCTGCCGTCTTTTGAAAGAATGGATAGTCTTCGGTTCGGTGCTTCAGGTGGGGTCTGACTTTGTTCAAAGGGTTCTGGATGAGCTGCTGCAGGTCGATGGCCGGACGGCTGACGGTGAAGTTCTGTTCGTCGGCGATCTGATGAAGGCGGGCGAGCGTGCTCCCCAGGCGGGAGGCTTGTTTGACTTTGTCTTGGGAGGGTGCCCACTTGGCCTCGGCAAAAAGCACGGCATACCGGACTCCCTCCGCAGCTAGAATCTCCCACACAAACGCGAAATCCTTGCAGGGGATCGGTGCCGCCACGGAAATGCCGTGCTCCGCCAGCGTGTTCATCACCGTGACTTCCTCTTCGATATCCTTTTGTTTCAGGCGACCGGTCAGCGAGATCCGCAAAAAGAAGCGCTTCTCCCCGGCATCCACCACGTAAATATCATTAATTCCACTGTCGAAGAGCCGACACTTGATCGGCGTCTCCCATTCATAGCGCTTCGTTAATTCGTGCTTCAAGGCATCGGGATGCAGTTGGGAGTAGCGAACAGAAAATACAGCTTCGTTCATATAGAACCTCCAGAAAGGGGGAATGAGAGTGGAATCCGCACATTGGTCTAGGGTGAACCCACTGATTACTCTCATTCTAGGCGAACGGATACGCCCGGTGCAGTCCACAAAATGGGTATAGTCATTTTCTCTCTGCTCCGACGTCCTATTAACGGGGTTACCGTGGGGATCGGCGTGATCGAAGCTTCGAAGGCTAAGGGTTAGTAGAGATTCTTGCTAACACTTGCGACCGTTAGAAGAACCGTTTCCTCCCTGCTCGATTCTAACGGACAGCAGGACCGCTAGGTCAAAAATAAAAAACGCTCGTAGCACCGACTTTTTACCGTCGGTGCTACGAGCGTTTTCCTTCTCAGGGCAACCCACTTCCATCAGGACAGCGAGTGGCCTACCCGGTTTGCCAACATTGATGTAAGCACTTGATCCGGTAGACTTCCTCCAGTGTCAGTGCTGTGAGCTCTTCTCTCCGGAGGTTCCTCCTGTTGTCTTCCCGCTTCTCTGAGGCGTCGAGGGCTTCAGCCTGGCTCATGCTCGGCTTCCTAACTGGTCTCCTAGCGCCAACGCTCACGAGCTTCGGCCGGACTAGCGCCCGTCGCCCGCTTCATTGCCTGCATACTCAGCAGGACTAGCGTCCGCCATCCGCTCCGCCGCTTGAAGCTCCAGCCATGGCGAGCTCTCGCTGCGGTTCTACCCCGTAGTCCATGACGACGCGGCCCTGGATGTCGCCTTTCTCCATCTCGGCGAAGATCTCGTTGATGTCCTCCATCTTCCGCTTCTCGATGGTCGCCTTCACCTTGCCCTCGGCAGCAAAGCGGAGCGCTTCCTCCAGGTCGAGGCGCGTGCCGACGATGGAGCCGACGATGCGGGTGCCGTCAAGCACCGTGTTGAAGATGGGCACCTCCATCTTTTCCGGAGGGAGCCCGACCAGCACGAGCGCGCCGCCCCGCTTCAGGGAATGGTAAGCGCTGTTGAATGCCTTGGCCGTCACGGCGGTAACAATGCTTGCCTGTACGCCGCCGATGCGCTCCTTGATCCACTTCTCGGCGTCCACCTTCGTCGGATTGACCGTCAGATCCGCGCCGAGGTTGATGGCCAGCTCTAACTTCTCGGTGATCGTGTCCACCGCAACGACGTTCAGCCCCATCGCCTTGGCATACTGCACCGCAAGGTGCCCGAGCCCGCCGATGCCGACGATGGAGACCCAGTCTCCCGGCTTCGCTTCGGATACTTTGAGCGCTTTGTAGGTCGTCACTCCGGCGCAGAAGAGCGGCGCGGCCTCCACGAACCCGAGGTTTTCGGGGATTTTGACCACATAGTCAGCAGCGGCCAGACAGTATTCGGCATAGCTGCCGTCCACGGAATAGCCGGCGTTTTGCTGATCCGGGCACAGCGTCTCGCGGCCGCTCAGGCAGAACTCGCAATGGCCGCAAGCGGAGTACAGCCAGGGGATGCCGACGCGGTCTCCCTTGCGCAAATGCGTAACCCCCTCCCCCAGCTCCTCTACCGTTCCTACTCCCTCATGTCCTGGGATAAGCGGCAGCTTGGGCTTAACCGGCCAATCTCCGTTCGCCGCGTGCAGATCCGTGTGACAGACGCCGCAGGCATGAATGCGCACGAGCACCTGCCCTGGTCCCGTGCGGGGCCGCTCGACCTCCTCGATCTTAAGCTTTTTGCCGAATGCATGGGTTACCGCAGCTTTCATGGTTCGCTTCTCCTTGTCCGTTATGGATTTTGGACATCCTCTGCTACAATAGAAACTGAACCTAGTTTGCGGCAACGCCGCAATCCCCATACTTGGAGACTACGACGAAATAAGCATCGCGTTATTCCTCGCAGCTCCTTATTCACGGAGGTATCCCATGAATCGTTTTCGCTTCCACAATCCGACCCGCCTGCACTTTGGCGAAGGCACCCTGGACCAGTTGAAGGAGGAGCTTCCGGCTTACGGCAAGACCGTTCTCCTCGTCTACGGCGGCGGGAGCATCAAGCAAAACGGCCTCTACGACGGCATCATCCGCATCCTCAGCGACCTGAACATCACGGTTCACGAGCTGTCCGGCGTCGAGCCCAATCCGCGCGTGTCTACTGTTCGCAAAGGGGCGGAGCTCTGTAAAAAGGAAAACGTCGACTTCATCCTCGCCGCAGGCGGCGGCAGCGTCATCGACTGCGTGAAGGCCATTGCGGCAGGTGCGCGCTATGACGGCGACCCGTGGGACTTCATCACCCATAAAGCTCCGGTTAAAGAAGCTCTGCCGTTCGGCACCGTGCTCACGCTCGCGGCGACCGGCTCTGAAATGAACAGCGGCTCGGTCATCACGAATTGGGAAACGCAAGAGAAGGTCGGCTGGGGAAGCCCGCTCGTGTTCCCGCAGTTCTCCATCCTCGACCCGGCTTACACCCGTTCGGTTCCTCGGAACCAGACGATCTACGGCATGGTCGACATCATGTCGCACGTCTTCGAATCGTACTTCAACCATACCGAGAACCGCCCGGTCCAGGACGGCTTCTCCGAGACGCTGCTGCGTACGGTGATCGAGACCGCTCCGAAGCTGCTGGAGGACTTGAACAGCTTCGAGCATCGGGAGACAATCCTCTACTGCGGAACCATGGCACTGAACGGCATGATCTCCATGGGCATTCGCGGCGACTGGGCGACGCACAATATCGAGCACGCCGTCAGCGCCGTCTACGACATCCCGCACGGCGGAGGTCTTGCGATTCTCTTCCCGAACTGGATGGAGCATGTGCTGGATTCCGGCCCGGAGCGCTTCAAGCAAATGGCCGTCAACGTCTTCGGCATCGACCCGGCCGGCAAATCCGCACGGGAAGTCGGGCTGGAAGGCATTCAGGCGCTGCGCGCCTTCTGGACGAGCATCGAGGCTCCATCCCGCCTTGCCGACTATGACATCGACGACAGCCAACTGGAGACGATGGTCGACAAAGCGATGGTCTACGGCCCGTTCGGCCACTTCCAGAAGCTCGATCGCGAGGATGTCCTCGCCATTTACCGCCGCTCCTTATAATAGGAGTCGATTTTTATCCTCGCCGGTAGGCGGGTTTTCTTGGCTCGCTTCGAAAAAAGATCGCCCTCCGCTTGGCTGGAATGCCAAGAAGACGGGCGATCTTTTTCACGTTAAACGCACGACAGGCGCATGGGAAAGAGGTGCCCCTGATGCATAAGCGATTGCTGGCTCTCATCTGGGGAAGGCCCAAAAGCCAATCATGGTGTTTTGAAGCGGTGCGAAACGCGACAGCTGGTGCAAATAAGGGTACGGCAGATCCTTATTTGCGCTAACACCGGAGCGGAGTTCAAAATAAGGATTTGGGATATCCTTATTGTCCTGAAAAGGCGTAAAAACGGGGCA
The DNA here is from genome assembly GCF_039888655.1 of Gorillibacterium sp. CAU 1737. Classification (NCBI taxonomy): domain Bacteria; kingdom Bacillati; phylum Bacillota; class Bacilli; order Caryophanales; family Paenibacillaceae; genus Gorillibacterium; species Gorillibacterium sp. CAU 1737. Next base: position 350,743 of record NZ_JBDQQO010000004.1, on the reverse strand, counting down.
GGTGGCGCAAATAAGAATACGGCAGATCCTTATTTCCGCTGAAAGAGGCGCTCAGATCGAAATAAGGATACGGGAAATCCTTGTTCCTGTGACTGTCGCATGTTTATCCTCGCTTGGGAGCCGGAGGCTGATGAGCGGTTTGATGCAGCCGGTTGTGTCACCGCACCTTCATTCCTCATTCCTTATCCTCTTCCGCGAAGAACGCCTTCACACTAGTAAAAAGGGAGTCCTTCGGACGGGACCACAAGCGATACGCCTTTTTTCCGCCGTCCAGGCTGATGTCGCCTTCGTTGCTGATTAACAAGCTTACCGGCTTTTCTTTGCCCTCATCCCCGTACATCAGAGTAATAATCATGCTCTCGGAGGCGGCCCCCCCCTCGCTTATGCCACTATACAATCTCAGCAGCCGCACACCACGCACATCGTGGAATTTCCCGTAAAATGCCGAAATCTTATCCCTATCCTTGATCGTAATGTCCCTCGTATGAAACTCTCCATCTGCATAGAGGGTTCCATAAAAGATGGTTTGAACCTTTTCCTCAGACGGGAGAACTTGATCGGCCTTATAGGGGAATTTGTAATCGGCAATCCACCCGACAAGCAGGAGGGCCAAGAGGACCAGACTGATATGGTAACGTCTTCTCGATTTCTTCTGTTTCACGGGATCATCTCCCCTAGGATTGGGGTTGGAAGGTTTCATGGACGAATCGCCTTTCCAGCATACCACGTCAATGTTTTCCTATCTACTGTATAAAATGTTATATTTTTCAGTCGTCGGAAGACCAGGATCGCATAAAAAAGAAGATCCATCTCGCTTGGTTTCTTTGCACCAAGCGAGATGGATCTTCCTCTATTATCATGATGAATCGAGCACTTCCTGTATTCACTTGAACCAATTCGGAAAAGCAGCCCGCAGCAGCTCGCGGATTTCTCCTTGGCGAAGCGGTTCTGCATTCGTTACTTTCCGCGTAATCTCCCCGACGACCTCCGCCCCCACGGCCATGTGCCCGATGGCAAGGGCGCCGAAGGACACGACCCCAACTGCGATGGCGCCTGCAGCGAACGTGCCGACCGCAATGGCTCCTCCTGCCATTCCCAACCCCAAGGCAATCGCACCAAACGCCAGCAGTCCGATAGAGAGTACGCCCAGAGAGAGAAGCCCGAAGGAAAGAATCCCCATCGAAGCAAAACCAAATGCGATATCGCCAACGGCCAGGATGCCCTTCGCAACCGCTAAGCCGCCGGGAGGAATAAAAGAAGTCCTTCGAAGCTTGATATGAACGAGCGGCAGTCCGAAGAGGGTCCGCTTGCTCTTGTATTCGTAATACGGATATCCTCCAAAGTTCTTGATCAGCTGGGCCAACTGATCCGGAAGCCGGTCTTCTTCCACTTTTCCGCCCAAATTCTCCGAAAACTCTCGTGCGACCTCCTCAGGAGTGCCCATGCGCTGAAGGGCCGCCTCCACCCCTTCCCGCTCCGCCCGCTCCAGAATAGACGCCGTCAGATCCCGCTCGATCCGCTTTTTCGTCGCTGCATCCACCTGCAGCCTCGCCAGCACCTTGGCGACAAACTCCTCTATACGAAACGATGTCATAAGTCTCCCCCTAACACATGCTGAATGGACGTCATGAAGTGCTTCAAGTCCGCCTTCAATTCCTGCTCTCGTGTCCTGCCGTCCTGAGTGATTCGGTAATATTTACGCGGCGCGCCGCGCTTGGCCGCATCCTTCTCTTCCCAGTAGCTCTCGATGTAGCCCCCGTCCTCCAGCCGATAGAGAACCGGATAGAGCGTCCCTTCCTTCATACGAAAATACCCCCGGCTTCTCTCGTCCAGTTCGCTGATCAGTTGATACCCGTACAGATCGGCGCTGCCAAGCAAATGCAGCACGAGAATATCCAGTACGCCCTTTTTCAATTGGCTTGATTCGTTCATAGTCACCTCTGCGTCGCTTATTACTTTGTATTACTAAGTATATAGTAATGGTGAATTATAGAGTTGTCAATCCACAATCCAGTATTAGTTGACCAACAGTGGTTATTTTTTCTCTATATCCATTTTCTCCAAGGGAAAGCACTTTGTGCCATGTTATGCTTGTTTTAGGAAGCTCGTTAGAGAAACATGACAAGTGAAAACAGGGAGGAAGCCATGACCAATCCATATAAGGAAACCCTAAAGAAGCTGGAAGACAGCAAACATTTGATCAGCATGGTACCGATTGATGAGATCATTCGATTTGGGCACTCCATCGGACTCCATAAGGAGAGCAAAGTATTGGATTTGTGCTGCGGGTACGGAACCGTCTTGAAGGTATGGCATGAAGCCTTTGGAGTCAGCGGGGTAGGCGTAGACATCTGGGATGAGGCCATCCTGATAGGACGAGAGCGATTGATAGAAGCGGGAATCAAGAGTATTAACTTGATAGAAGGCGATGTATTGCAGTACCAGGATACCGCCTCCTACGATGTCGTCATTTGCAGCGAAACCTTCGACTCCATAGATACTACATTGGCGCTCGGCGCAAGGTTTCTAAAACCGCAAGGCGTCTTGGCTTATCAAAAAGTATATGCAAAAACACCAAACCCACCGCAGGAGCTTCTCGACTTTGAAGGCCAAGTGCTGACGCTCGGAGAATTGAACAAGATATTTACAAACCTCGGTTATTTTATTACCCATTTGGCCACCGATTCGACCGGCGATTGGGAACGCTACATCACCTGGAGTGCCAAACGCGATTTGGCCAGGCTTCGGTCTAACCCAACCAATGAAGAGGTTCGAAGCTGGATTGATCAGTGGTATCGGATGTACTTTGATTATCGCCGTCCCTATGAGGGTCAGGCTTTATTCGGCCTGGAACGATTATAAAGAAGGCACGAAAAAGGCAATTGCATAGGGAGCAAGCCTCGCAACACGACTCAAGCTTGTCCTGTATCCATACTCCGTACAAATAATCAAGGTTTGATATGGAACATTTTTGAATAGGGTAGTAAAATTAGGAAGTCTCGCTTTCTTCTCTCATAAAAAGTCAAAACATGGGGATATTCTAGACTTTTTGCTTAAAATAGAAGCTTCCGGGGATGGGGGATGTCGTCTCAAAAGGTGACTTTTCAGCTCGAATACATAGGAATATCAATATCTTGTCGAGGAGGATTTGATTCATGAAAAAGCTCATGTCTATTCTTATCGTTCTTGTTGTGCTTGTAGGCAGTTCGTTTGAATCCGCGCCTCTCAACAAAGCAATCGCGGCAGGAACGATGTCCCCCCCGCGCAATCTTACAGCCGTCGCTGGTAATGAATTTGTGAGGCTTACTTGGAAGGGTGGCGGAGACAGCTACTATTATATTAAAAGGGCTACCAAGGCAGACGGGGACTATCAAACCATCGGCACCATGTCGATCATGCAGACCTATACGGATAACACGGTTAAAAATGGCGTTACATATTACTATGTGGTAACCTGCGGGATTAACAATGAGAGCGCACCCTCCAACCAAGTTTCGGCGACACCGAATCTTCCTGTAGCCCCAGCGAATCTGAAGGCCGTCTCGGCAAAATCCAAAATCACGCTCACTTGGGATCCGGTTCCGGGAGCTGATTTCTATAATGTCTATCAATCTACAACTTCAGGCGGCCCATACAAAACCGTAATAAAGGAAATAACCGCGACAACCTTTGTCGATGTGAATCGGGAAATGGTCAATGGGACCCTATATTACTATAAAGTGAAGGCATCTAGCCGAAATGCCCTCTCTCCACTGTCCAATGAGGCTTCGGCAACCTATACACGGTAATCGTCGAACGAGCCATCCTTCCTATCTAACCAAGAGCCTCACTTATGTGGGGCTCTTTCTACATAAAAAAGAGCAAAAAGGGACTGTCCCTTTTCGCTCTTGGAAGGAGTATGGTTTCTATGCGAGACTGCCTTCCGGTTCAGGGCCCCCTACTTGGCTGGCCGCCGGCTCCAGTAGATTCTCCTTCTCTTCAACAGCCGGTCTCGTCCTTTCGCCGATCCATGCCCTCTCCTTGTCCTGTTTCATTCTCCACCCCAGCAGCCCTTTCGTTTGCTTCCTTCGCAAAATCATTGCAGCCGCCACTACCTCCACCAGCATCGCGATCCCGATCCAGAGCGCCGCAGGATTCCAAAGCCCTGCGATTCCTTCATACATGGTGCGGACAGCCGGGTGCAGGCCATACAGGGCTCCCAGCATCAGCGGGAACCAGCACAGGGAAAAGGCCATGCAGACATACCCCTGTACGCTCCCCCTCATCCCCCGGTAATCCCAATACCGTTTGCCAAAGCCCTTGTCCAGCAAAAAGCCGCTGGCAAACTCGATGCCGCTCGGAATCAGCAAGCAGCAGACCAGGAGGAACAGCAGACTCCCGCCCGTCTCCTTCGCAGCAAGGACAAACGTTACGGCCAGGCCGTACATCGGTTTGATCGGCGAGAACAGAAACCCTTCCTTCCAGAACCGTCTTGCTGTTACCCGGCTGTAGACATTCTCCAGCAGCCATCCCCCGAACCCGTAAACCGTGTAATAGAACAGCCATTCCGCCCATACGCCCACAAGGAAGCCCTCCACTAGTTTTTGGCATTAGTATGGAGCAACGGAGTGGAAATATACGAGTTGGAAAAGAGCGGGAGTTCGTAAGCAACTTTCTTCTCTAACTAAGCATCTTTATTGTAAAGATCTTACCCGTCCATTCTGGAGGTATTCAACCCATGAAAAAGCTCTTCCTAACCATCGCTCTGATTTTACTCTGCTGCGTCCTGTTAACCGGCTTTTCCTACCCGCGAACCGCTACTGCTCCTCTCATCCGATTGAACGATGTGTACGTGATGTACACCTACCCGAAGGCTCCCTATGTGAATGAACAGGGTCGCCTCATGGTCCCGTTGCGCTTATTTAGTGAGATGATCGGAGCCGAACTTTCGTATACCCCATCCACAAAAAGTGCGATTGTATCGCGGGGTGGGCACCGATTGGAGATCAGGGAAGGAGGGCCAACCGCTTATGGTGATGGTGAGCCGATTCCGTTGGAATCAAGCCCTGTTGCCGTTCAAGGAAGTCTCTATGTTCCTCTTCGCTTCCTGATGGAGGGACTGCACATTCCAAGCCGCCAAGAAGGGAGCATTACGGTTCTCGAAGGAGATTCCTTTTTCAAAAAAGGACGCTATCTCTATCACGATCAATTGGATTGGACCGGCCAGGGCCGCACCCTGGACCCTTTGTCGATTCGCCCGCTGGACCTGTCCTTTCAGGTGGAAACCGAGAGTTCCCCCATTACCGGTACGACGAGTGGAACCGCCTTCGTCAGGGCACAGAATGTTTCGGGCGAAGCCATTGAGAAGGGCCGTCAGGATCTGCACGTCTGGATTTACCAAAGTCAGATCATGTGCATGAATGACTATGAAAGCCCGCGCATCAACAGCAAAGAAGTCCGGCCCGCCCGAAAGAAAAATGAGATCTTCACGGAGAAGATCTCATTTACCCTGCAGAATCCGAATGATAAAGTCCATGTCGTACTGGCCGTCGGCCGGACGCTCAAGACCTATGAGGAAGCCTATCGCTGATCGGCGGTCGCAGCTGCCCCGGCAAGTTTCCCTGTGAACTTGAAAGCGAAGAGCACCAATAGGAAGGATATGCTTCCGAAGGCAACCGCCATCCATTGCAGGCCGATGGTATCCAGGAAGAACCCGGTGGAGAGCAGCACCACTTGGGTCAGCACTCGATCGAGCATGTTGCGGAACGAGAAGAACCGCCCGTGGTACTCCCGAGGAACCTCCGTCTGAAAGTAAGCTGCAATCAGCGGATAGAAGCAGCCTGCGGCAAAGCCGAACAGGGAGAACGATGCGATGGAAAAAGGCTTCGAGTCGCCGAAATAGAGCGACAAGTGAGCGATGGCCACGAGCAGCGCGAACAGAACCAGCCGCTTGAGCAGAGGCCCATTGGACGAGAGCTTCTTCACGAGGAAGGCGCCGAGAATGAAGCTGGTGCCTTCGGCGGCATAGAGAATCCCCTTGATCGTCGCGTCCTGTTGCAGCTCGCTCACCCCGATTACCATGAGGTTGAACCCGCCGATAAACAAGGTGGGGATAATGGCAAGCAGCAGCAATGCGACCACCACCGGCATCCCCTTCAAAAGCGGGATCATCTCGCGGAAGCCTCCTCCCTGCTCTGCTCCCGCTTTGGAGCGGCTTCGTTTCCCGGCAGCAGCGGAGCGTTCGAGGGAAGCGTCCGCTCCCTCATCGATCTGCAGCAGCCAGGTTGTCCCAATGAGAATGGCGTAGGCCACCGCCGACACGATATAGAGCTCGGTCAAGTTCATGAATGTCAACAGGATGCCCGCCAGTGCCGTTCCGAGAATTCGCGACAGCGTGGAGGCGTTCATGTGCGCTCCGTTGAGTGTGATGAGCTGCTCCCTCGGGACGATGAGCGGAAGCGTTGCCTGCAAAGCCGGGAAATAGAAGGCGGCTGCGATCTGCAGGACGACCATGAAGGCGACCATCCATGCCACAGAATCCAGCGCCAGGGCGACGAACATCAGTCCGAGGCTCAAGAGGCGAACAATGCCGGAGTAGACCAGCACCTTTTTCTTCGCGGTGTTGTCAATTATCCGTCCTGCTAGCGGCCCCAGCAGAACCCCTGCGAACAAGCCGGCAAACAAAATGAGCGATTTCATAAAATCCGAGGGAACCAACCGCTGCATGAACTCCAGGTTGGCGATCGTCGCCGTCCACAAGCCCAGCCCTGCGATAAATTCCCCCAACAGCACAATCCAGACGTTTCGGTTTTTCCAAATCAACGAACATACCCTGCCTTTCGCGCCCCGGCCCCTGTCGCACATGGTCTCGACTCATTCATCAAGCCGTGCCACAAGCGGGTGCGCTGACTGTCTACCATCGTACCAGCAGGCCGATTCATTTGGCAAGAACTGTTGTCATCCGAACCAAACACAAAAAACCGGAGTCCTGCACAGGCAGGCTCCGGTTTTTCGTTGTACCCGAGTTCCATGACGAGGACGTTCGTCCCCTTATCCAGCGTCCACAGCAGTGGTCGCGCGTCCGGTGAACTGACTGTTGTACAAGTCGGCGTAGAAGCCGCCTTGTTGCAGCAATTCGACGTGCGAACCTTGCTCGATCACCGTTCCGTGGTTCATCACGAGGATGAGGTCGGCATTCTTGATCGTAGACAACCGGTGAGCGATGACGAAGCTCGTGCGGCCTTCCATCAGGCGGTTCATGGCTGCCTGGATGTGCACCTCGGTCCGGGTATCGACGCTGCTCGTCGCTTCGTCGAGGATGAGGATGGCCGGATCGGCCAAGATGGCGCGGGCGATGGTAAGCAGTTGCTTTTGCCCCTGCGAGATGTTGGAGGCTTCTTCGTTCAGCACGGTGTTATAGCCTTCCGGCAACGTACGAATGAAGTGATCCGCATGGGCGGCCTTCGCGGCGCGAACGACGTCGGTCTCCGAGGCTCCCTCTCTGCCGTAGGCGATGTTGTCCATGATCGTCCCGTTGAACAGCCAGGTGTCCTGCAGCACCATCCCGAACAGGCTGCGCAGATCGCCGCGCTTCAGATCGCGGATGTCCTTGCCGTCAACGGTGATCTTCCCGCCGTTCAGCTCATAGAAGCGCATGAGCAGGTTGACCAGGGTCGTTTTACCGGCGCCGGTCGGACCGACGATGGCAATCGTCTGTCCTTGCTTGACGTCGATGTTCATGTTTTCGATCAGCGAGGTTCCTTCGGTGTAGCTAAAGTTCACGTGCTCGAATTTCACATTGCCTTCCGGATGGGCGAGCGGTTTGGCGCCTTCCAGCTCCGGAGTTTCTTCTTGCTCATCCAGCACTTCGAAGACGCGTTCTGCCGAAGCGACGGTCGACTGCAGGATGTTGGCAATGTTGGCGGTCTGCACGATCGGTTGAGTAAATTGACGAGAGTATTGAATGAAGGCCTGAATGTCACCGACGGAGATCCGCCCGTGGGTAACGAACAGCCCCCCCACTACACTGATCAGGACATACCCGATGTTGTTGACGAACCCGAGTATCGGGAAGATCAAGCCGGAGATGAACTGGGCCTTCCATCCGGAATGGTAAAGACGGTCGTTCACTTCACGGAACTTCTCGACCGATTCCTCTTCTCGTCCAAACGCCTTGACGATGTTGTGACCGGTGTACATTTCTTCCACGTGGCCGTTCAATTCTCCAAGCTCCCGCTGCTGATCCTTGAAGTATTGCTGCGACTTCGAAGCGATCGTCTTCGCGATGAAGGCCGAGACCGGCAGGGTAACGAACGCGATCAGCGTCATCCAGGGGCTGATGGTCAGCATCATCACGATAAATCCAATTAAGGAAAAGACCGAGGTGATGAGTTGGGTCAAGCTTTGCTGCAGGGTGTTCGCGATGTTGTCCACATCGTTCGTCACCCGGCTCAGAATTTCCCCGTGCGTCCGGGCATCGAAGTATTTCAACGGCAGCCGGTTCAGCTTTCCGTTTACTTCCTCCCGCAAGTCATAGACCACGTTTTGGGAAACGCCGGCCATGATATATTGCGTCGCATACGTGAACAATGCGCTTAAGATGTACAACCCTACCAGGAAGAAGATGATGTGCGAAATATACGTGAAGTCAATCGAGGCTCCCGGAATTCCTTTCATCTTGCCCATGACGCCTTCAAACAATTTCGTCGTTGCCTTCCCCATCACCTTGGGGCTCCATACGCTGAAGACGGTGCTCAGGATGGCCATGACAAAGACGGTCAGCAGCTTCGCCTGCTGCGGGCGCAGGTAACGAACCAGCCGTTTCAGCGTCCCTTTGAAGTCCTTGGCTTTCTCAACCGGCCGTCCCATGGGAGGACCTCCATGTCCTTGCCCTTGGTTCCGGGGAGGTTGCTTGCGATTGTTCTCACTCATGCGATCTCCTCCTCCGACAGCTGAGAGGACACGATTTCCCGATAAACCTCACAGGTGCTCATTAATTCTTTGTGCGTACCGATACCGGCGATTTCGCCTTCATCCAGCACGATGATACGGTCTGCGTCCATAACGGTGCTGACCCGCTGGGCGACGATGAGAACGGTCGCTTCGGCCGTCTCGCCCTTCAAGGCTGCACGCAGCTTGGCGTCGGTCTTGAAGTCGAGCGCCGAGAAGCTGTCGTCAAAGATATAGATTTCCGGCTTGCGAACGAGCGCGCGAGCGATGGACAAGCGCTGCTTTTGACCGCCAGAAACATTGGTGCCGCCCTGGGAGATGATCGACTCATAGCCTTCCTTCATCTCGCCGATGAAATCGGCTGCCTGAGCCACCTCTGCCGCATGGCGGATTTCCTCATCGGTGGCATCTTCCTTGCCGTACCGGATGTTTTCAGTGATCGTTCCGGTGAACAGCATCGCTTTTTGCGGAACATAGCCGATCTTGGCGCGCAGCGTCTCCTGGCTCATCTCGCGAACATCGACGCCGTTCACCTTAACGCTTCCGCTGTCAATGTCGTAGAAGCGGGGGATCAGGTTGATGATCGTCGACTTGCCGGAGCCCGTGCCACCGATAATGGCTGTCGTTTCACCCGGTCCAGCATGGAACGAGATACCTTTGACCGCCGGTTGTTCGGCCCCCGGAAAGCTGAAGGTGACGTTATCGAATTCCACATGTCCATGCGTTGCAGCCGCCTTTGAGGTTGCCGGGTCTGCAATGTCGCTCTTCATATCCAGCACTTCGTTGATACGGATTGCAGATGCCGAAGCCCGGGGCAGCATGACGAACATCATGGACATCATAATAAGGGAGAACATGATCTGGAACGCATATTGCAGGAACGCCATCAGACTCCCAACCTGCATATTCCCTTCGTCGATACGGATGGAACCAAACCAGATGATGCCGATGGTCGTAATGTTCATGACGATCATCATGACCGGCATCATGAACGCCATAATCTTGTTGACCTTGATGGCCGTCCCCGTCAGGTCAGCGTTCGCCGCAGTAAACCGCTTCTTCTCCCGGTCGATGCGGTTGAAGGCTCGGATGACACGAATACCGGTCAGCTCCTCGCGTACGACAAGGTTGATTTTATCGACCTTCTTCTGCATTGCCTTAAAGTGCGGCATCGCCGTTCCCACGATGGCGAAGATCGCCAGCCCGAGGAGCGGAATAACGACAGCAAAGATCCACGACAAGGTAGTATCCTTGTTCAGCGCCATGACCATCCCGCCGATGGACATCATCGGGGCCATGACCATCATCCGGAAGATCATGATCGTAATGTTCTGCACCTGGGTGATGTCATTCGTCGTCCGGGTGATCAGGGACGCCGTCCCGATCTTGTCAAACTCACGCAGCGAGTACTTCTCCACGTGACCGAACACTTTGTTGCGAAGATCGCGGCCGAAGCCCATCCCCACCTTGGCGGACAGGTACGTAGACAGCACCGCACAAATCATACTGACGAAAGCTACGGCCAGCATGTATCCACCGATCCGGTAGATGTACGCGTTGTCGCTTTGCACAATCCCCTTGTCCACGATATCCGCCATCAGGGTCGGCAGATACAATTCGGCGAGCGATTGCATCAGCACGAACACCAGAATGAACACGATCGCCGTGGTGTAAGGCTTCAAATTTCGAAACAGTTTCAGCAAGTTGCCTCATCTCCACTCTTTGTTTGCTTCCTTTAAATTATCTCTCATTTGCATGAAAAACCTGCGGAGCAATGCCTGTTCTTCGACCGTAAAATTCTTGAAGCATTCCTTATCGATCTCATTCATGGCCCGTTCCATCTCTTCCGCTACTTCAAATCCCTTCTCGGTGAGATATACACGTGTGATCCGCTGATCTGCCTCATCCGGCTTGCGCTTGACGATTCCGCTGTTCTCAAGCCGCTTGAGCATCACCGTTAAGGTCGCAGGCTTGATGCGCATGGCTTCTGCGATGTCCTTCTGGCTTTGGCCCTCTTTCCGATGCTTGAGAATAAAAAGAACCGGGTGCTGACCCGGATAGAGACCGATCTTTTCCAGATGAGCGTGCGCTCTCTTGAAGTGCAGGCGGATGACCTGGGCGAATAGGAAGTAGAGAGTGTCCCTCGGGTCCTCCTTTAGCAAGGTCAAACCTCCTTTTTTTATTAGTTAGTCGGCTAATCGTTACCCATGATAGCACCATCTCGAAATGGCGTCAACCGGAATCCTTTGTGAGCAAAAAAGATAAATGATTATAAGAATTTTTTCCGAATCGGAGCATTGGAAGTGAAATTAACTTGAAAACGGTTACGCGTAAAATTTAATAAGCCGACTAACTAAAATGCCCGTAAAATACGGGTCTCGATACTGGACTTCCTATCCCAGCATGGCGCATCTGCCGAGGAGATCGGGGAGAAGCTGTTATCCGAGCTTAATGGCATGGAGTATGACCTTCGGACGGAACTGCTACACATTCGTTTAGAAAAGGGGCTGGTGGCCGGAAGCATGAAAAGCCGGGCTCACAGCCAGGAGAAGGACTCTGAATAGGAAACAATAGACTAAAAACCATATGGAGAGGTATTCTGAAACGAGGAGGGATCTCATGGGAAATACCGATCAGTTTGACCGGATAGCGGAACGGTATGACACTCCGGAACGAATCCATGTCGCGAAGGTGTCGGCCGACGCCATTCGAAAATATCTGGTGGATGCCAAAACAAAACATGCGATCGATTTTGGCTGTGGAACCGGGCTTGTCGGGTTGGATCTGGCAACCGAGTTTGCTTCCGTGCTCTTTCTGGATACCTCGCCCAATATGATCGAACAGATCAAGCAGAAGATTGCGGACCTGTCGATTTCAAATGCGGATACCTTGTGTTTTGATTTTGAAAAGGAGTCCCTGCCCGAGCTCCATGTCGACTACATCTTTATGGTTCAGGTTCTCCTTCACATCCCGGATATACAGCCCGTTCTGACAAGGTTATTTGATGTTCTGAAGGAAGGCGGCCATTTGCTGATCGTCGATTTTGACAAAAATGACAACATTGCTTCCGACCTCGTTCATAACGGATTCCACCAACTTGAGCTGGCGGGCACTCTGCAGGAAATCGGGTATCAGGATATTCGATCCGAGGTTTTCTATTCCGCCGACAACCTGTTCATGGGTCAAGAAGCCTCTATGTTTATTCTGGACTGCCGGAAATAGAACATCCTGAACGAATAAACTCGCCCTCTGCTGAAAGCCGCTTTCCTATTCCCCCTGCGAATACTCCTCCTGCATCAGCGGGAAGAATGGAGGCAAATGAGCCTTTAGAGGGGTGTGGGATTCATGAAGGTGGCCATCATGGGAGCCGGTCTTTCGGGTCTGGCCTGCGCCATTACGCTGGAGAAGCATGGGGTGACTCCCGCTATTTTTGAAAAACGCAGCTCGGTTGGGGATCGCTTCGTGAATGCAGAAGCGCTGCTCTCCCTGTTCACCCGTCCTGTCAACGACTGCATTGCCTCCTTATCGGAGCACCATGGCATCTTCCTTCATCCCATCGCATCTATTGCGAAGATGACCGTTTATTCGAAACACGAAAAGGTCGTCCTGGACGGGCAACTGGGGTTCACGAACGTTCGCGGCAGAGAAAAGCACTCGTTTGAAGCACAGTTGGGCCGGCAGGTCAGGTCGAAGATCCATGTCCATTCTGAAAAAACATACGAGGAGCTCCTTGCCGACTATACGCATGTGGTGCTGGCCACCGGGGACAGCGACTACGCCAAAAAAAACCGCAACTTCAGAGAAGACCTGACGGTATCCATCAAAGGAGCCACGGTCGAAGGCCGCTTCGATCCTTATGAAGTGAAGGTATGGCTGGATTATGAGATCGCCCCCTTCGGATACGGCTACCTCATTCCCTTTTCCGAGAAAGAAGCGAACCTGGTCATTGCCATTCCCGATCTCCCGGAGAGCAACATGGACATGGAATTTCTGTGGAGTCTCTATTATCCTAAGGTACAAGCCGAATTTCAGCAGGAGCTGCCCATTACCGACCAGTTCCAAATTACCGGTTACCCGATTGGGATATGCCATTCCGGCCGAGTCGGCAACACCTTTTACGTTGGCAACAACTTTGGTGCCATGATGCCCTTCATGGGCTTTGGTCAGTATGCCGCCTGGATGACCGGGATTTATGCGGCTCACGATTTATGCGGGATCGGCCATTATGAGGATCTGACCCAACCGATCCGGCAGAGCTATGAGAACTCGATCGTTCTGCGCAGGTCGATGGAGCACCTCTCGAGTGAATCCCTGGATGTCATTGTCCGAAATCTCAATAGCCCTTGGGGAAAGAAATTACTGACAAGCCCCAGCTTGAACACGCTAAAAATCGCCAGTTACTTGCTTCGGCCCTTCATCAGGCAGAAGTCATAATACCTTTCTTTCGATATACAGATCATGGAGGCGTCCTGCTTTGGAGTATCAATGTTGCATTTGTAAGCAAAGCATAACTTCGGAAGACAAGAGGATAAACAAACATAACCCCTGTGCATTGACCGTAACGACAAATTGCGATCACACGGCCATGGTGCGAAAAGAACAAACCTTCTACTGCCATTATGATTGCTTCAAGCAGCTCCATGGGGACGACTCTACGCTCTACCTGGAGGACATGGCGACACCTCAGGAAGCCATCGAGGAGAACCAACGTTTACGTAACCAAGTAGAGGAAGTAGCTCAGGTTTTATATGATGCCGGGGAAGAAACGGATTTATGGGAAGCCCTATTTCAAAAACCATCCGGAACGTGGAATTTGCTATCCGACGTCTTTCAGGGGAGCTTCGATGAGATCAAGTTGAAGATTGCCGACGCGCAAAACGAGTTGTTCGACCCGTTGCTGATTATGTGGACGGATGATTTCTCCCGTCACAGAAGAAGTAAAAACAGAAGGTGGCGAGTGGTTTTTCTTGCAACGGAAAGCTATGAATTCCCTGTTCCCCTTCTAATCGGCACTCCGGTAGATGAACTTGAATGAGGTTCATTGGAGGATGACGGGATTATTATAGACGCAGGTAAGGTACACTAGAGGTAGAGAAATCACTATTCGTAGAGAGCAGGATAACATGAAGATGAAGGCAGCAAAGAAACAACGTTACCGTTTTAGTGAAGCACCGATATGGACGATTCAACGCAGCTATTATGAAGAAGAAGGATTGAAGGCCTGGAACAACGATCAGGTTCCTCAATACATCACATGCAATCCCCTGATCGCTACAGCCTATGCCGAGATGATATTCGGATTTCTGCAAGACCGAGCTCGTATTGGGGAGACCTCCGAGCCTGTTCTACTCGTGGAGTTAGGAGCCGGGGCGGGGCGTTTTGCTTTCCATGTGCTGCACGAGCTAAGTCAGTTGATCGATTATGCGGGGATCCCGGTTCCTCTGTTTCGATATATCATGACCGATCTGGCGATGAACAATGTCCTCGCTTGGAAGGAGCATCCGGCACTTCAACCTTTTATCGCGAGAGGGATGCTTGATTTTGCACGATTTGACGCTGTTCATGACGCTGTATTGAACTTGGTCGTGTCCGAAACAACCATTCGTCCGGGAGACCTCAAACAACCCTTGATCATCGTGGGCAATTACTTCTTTGACAGCATTCCGCATGAGCTCCTTTATGTGGGAGAAGGTCATATCTACGAGGCCGATGTACTCGTTGACTATCCCAAACACAGGGAGTCCCTGAAGCCGTCCGAATTGCTTACTCAGATCTCCCTGCAGTATGAGCATCGTCGGGCACCCGAGTACGAGCAGGAGACCTACCCTTACCGGGATCTCATCGCCATCTACCAGGAGCAATTGGAAGACTCCCACGTCCTATTCCCATCCGCCGCCCTGACCTGTTTGGATCGATTAAACCAGCTGTCGCAGGCGGGGTATTTGCTGATAACGGCTGACAAAGGGGATCACCTGGTGGAAGACTTCAAATTTGCGGAACCTCCCGAGCTGATCCTGCATGGAAGCTTCTCCTTAACGGCCAACTACCATGCGATTAAGCACGTTCTTCAGCAGAATGGAGCGCTCGCGTTATTTCCCCCGCATCATTACAAAAACATCAATGTGGGCTGTATCCTCCAGTTGAACACCCCGATGAGCTACTCCCAAACCCGATTGGCATATCGCCGGTTTATTGAGCGCTTTGGTCCGGATGAATTCTTTATTCTGAAGGAATGGGTCGATCGCAACCTGGATAGCATGGATCTCCAGCAGATTTTAAGCTTTTGGCGTTTGGGCGGCTATGATGCCGAATTCTTCGTCCAGAGCTCGAAGCAGATCTCAAGTTTGCTGCAGGAAGCGAATGACGAGGAACGACAAAATATTCTTCATGGGATTGAGAGGTTGTGGTCATCCTTCTATGTTATGGAGCAGCGCTATAACATCGCACTAGAAGCTGGCCTTTTGCTGTTTGAGATGGACCTGTACCCGGAGTCCAAACGGTTTTTGGAACTCTCGATCCAGGAAGAACAAGGGGAGGTCGTCTCTACCGTCTACTATTGTTTAGCCATCTGTTGTTTCGAGTTAGAAGTAGAAGATGAGGCATTGACCTACCTGAAGGAATTAGTGAAGCTGGAACCGGATCATGAAGAAGCATTGGAGCTGATCCAGAGATTGGAGTCTGTATAGGTTCACTGGAGTGGTAGGCCAAAAGCAGAGCAGCAGATCCTCCACGGATGGGAAGATCATCGCGGCTCTGCTTTTTTGTAACCTTTTGCAACGATACCGGCACTTTGTATATAGAACTGGACAGCAAAGGAGGTGCAAACGGTGCAGCAGTGGATCGAAAAAGCTCGGGTTGGTGATCAAATGGCCTGGGAGCAGCTCGTGAACCATTTCAGTGGTATGGCCTTTGCAGTAGCCTATCGGAAGGTAGGGGACCCGGGCCTAGCAGAAGATGCGGTTCAAGAAGCGTTCGCAGAAGCATTTGCCCATCTCGATAAGTTAAAGGAGGCAGAGGCGTTCCCGGGCTGGTTCAAGAGCATCCTCGAACGTCAATGCCACCGCCTTCTTCGGCGGAAACGGCATTCCACGATACCGATAGACGAATCGATTGCAAAGAATGCGGACAAGTTCAATGTAGAGGCCATTCTGGAAAGAAAGGAACGGCAGGAAGCCCTTCATCAATCCATTGAGGGGTTATCCAGCCCGTTAAAGCTGGTCGTCGAATTGTTCTATTTCCAAGGGTATTCGATAAAAGAACTATCCAGTTTCCTGGACCTCTCCCCCTCTGCACTTAAAAAACGGTTGTTCGACGCACGCAACAAGCTGAGAACCTCGTTGCTTGTCTCCGACTTTGTGTCCATGTTCCATGATCTATACGAAGGAGGAGTATCCATGCTTCACATCGTTAATGGAGATGTGGTCGGGGATAAGCTGAAGAAGGCGAAGGTTCACGGAGATATTCTGGTTTGGAGAGAGGTCTATCCGGCAGGTCCCGTCTTTGTCGAAATGGACGGAGCCCGGCAAAGGGCGACAAGAGCAAAGGAATTGGAGAGAACCTTGGGCATTCCAGCAGAGGACTATGCGGCAGCTTGCAAGTCGCAGGAACAGATTCTGCAGAGCTTCCACAAGTACGATGAGGTGGTCCTATGGTTCGAGCACGATTTGTTTGATCAGCTCATGCTGAGCTATTTGCTGCATTGGTTTTCCAAGCAACCCTTAGGCTCCACCAAGCTGAATCTACTGTGCATCGGAGATTATCCAGGCATCGAGCTGTTTCGGGGGTTGGGGCAGCTTACCCCCAAGCAGTTGGATACCTTGTCCGGCACGTGGAAAAGGATCGATCAGCGAGAGTTAGCGTTGGGCAGCAGAATCTGGGAAGCCTATGCTTCTCCAGATGTGGAACGACACGCTGCCCTTTTTCATGAGGACACATCAGCCCTGCCCTTTGCTCACGCGGCCCTGGACATGCATCTATCCCGCCTGCCATCCGCAAGGAACGGGCTGGGGATCGTCGAACAGATCATCCTGGAGCGGATTCAACAAGGGGCTGCCACTCCTCGCGAGGTGTTTGATGAGATCGGAACTCGCTTACCTGTGCTGGGAATGGGAGATTTGGAATTTGGCTATCAAGTCAAGAGGATGTCGGAACAGCCGAATGCGCTTATCGAGCTGCGGGATGAAAATAGCGAGCTCTCCCTAACGGAATTAGGACTGAAAGTCGCATCAGGTGCACAGGACTGGGTGAAGGTGAAGGGAATGAAGGAGTGGTACGGCGGGCTGCACCTGCAGGGTAATCCCACCTGGCGCTGGGACCCGGATAGAAAACAGTTGATTCATACGGAATGAGGGATTCTTCTCCCCTATCGATTTGCTTATTCTACGGTTCGTAGAGTCCCTTTCAAATATGCGTTTATTGAAACAGCTCTGACGGATCGGTACGATAGAGGGGAAAACAGATCTGTTTATCTTTGGTAAGCGAGGGAAAGGCATGACCATTCATATAGCAGGTAATCTGAAAAGACTACGCAAGGAAAGAAGCCTGACACAGGAGGATCTTGCTGGTTTTCTCGGCGTTTCCTTTCAAGCCATAAGCAAATGGGAACGCGGCGACGGTTATCCTGATCTTCCCCTTCTTCCCGTTATAGCGCGCTTTTTTGATGTTACTCTCGACGAGCTGATGGGAATGAACGAAATCCGAAGAGAGGAACGTCTCCACGACTTTCATGCCCAGTGGAACGAAAACAACGCGAAGGGGAATCATGCAGACAACATTCTGCTGATGCGTGAAGCGCTTAGGGAGTATCCGAACGACTATCTGCTTATGGCACAGCTTGTTACGTCGCTCGAAAAATGCGAAGCTTCGCCTGCCGAAAGGGTGCGAAACAGGGCCGAAGCCATTGAACTTTCAGAGCGGATCGTTGAACACTGTCCGGATGCCGAGATAAGGAACGCCTTCCTGTTCAATGTATGTCATTCCTATTGGAGAAACGGCGATACCGAAAAAGCAATCAAAGGCGCAAGGCAACTGCCAACGATCTATAAGACACAAGAAAACGCCCTGGTGATGTTTCTGGAGGGCAAGGAAAAGATTCAAATAGGGCAACAAGCAATCGTTGCGCTCATTGTTTCGTTGTTCCAGCAGATATCCTACATGAAGGATACCGACCATTACTCACCCGAAGAGAAAGGTTTGATCGTGAGTAAGTTTTGCAGTGTCGCCGATCTTTTGATGGAAGAGGATGATGTCCCTAT
This sequence comes from Gorillibacterium sp. CAU 1737, assembly GCF_039888655.1. Taxonomy (NCBI): domain Bacteria; kingdom Bacillati; phylum Bacillota; class Bacilli; order Caryophanales; family Paenibacillaceae; genus Gorillibacterium; species Gorillibacterium sp. CAU 1737. Next base: position 332,561 of record NZ_JBDQQO010000004.1, on the reverse strand, counting down.
CCTTTTGCGGTACAAGGCGTCGGCCTACATGGACATGGCTGAGCTTGCTTTGAAGCAGCACGAGAACGAGAGTGCGATCGACTATCTTCAGTCGGCGGCAGACTGCGCCATAAAGAGTATTCATTCTCTGAAACCATTCATTCCTGCATCCTTGCTTGCGAATGGTCAGGAAGTCTCGGCTATTACCCCGAGTGATTTCCGTAAGCTGCACATGCTTCAACGGTTTTCAAGTAAGGAGTATGACCCCTTACGAACCGATGCCCGTTTTCAAAGCCTCTATCAATCCATTGAAGAAGCAGAGCGATCTATTCGCTCCTAGTTGAGTTGTTTTCCATGACAGGAATAAAAAAAGGAGGCTGTCCCGGCTTTTTTGCAGGGACAGCCTCTTCATTTTGTCTTCCCCTTACTTTTTCTTGGCCGTCACCGTATACAGATCGGTCTTGGCATCATACGTCAGCTTGACGGTGACATAGTTGTCCTTCATATAGGGAATGATCGGCTTCAGCGACTTGTCGGCTACGCGGAAGCTCAGCTTGAAGCCGTCTGTCCAATAAAAGTTCCGTAGCAGGTACGCGCGGATTTCATCCTGCGATTTCAGCTTCATCGGATCCAGGTTCTTGAACAGCTCAGGCTTCGGGACGCCCATGATCGGATCGTGGCTGCTCAGGCCCATGAAGAAGAAGCGGTCCTTCAGGAAGTAGGTGTATTGGACCTTACCGTTGCTACCGCTGTCCCATGTCACATCGACGAATAACCATTGTCCGTTCAAGTATACGGAGTTCCACGCATGGTTCATCATTTGGCTGGACTCGTATACGCAGGGAACGGAGGCTCGTTTGCACAGGTGCACAAAGAGGAGAGCGGTGTTGCCGGTGACACCTTTGTCTTTTTGGAGGGGAGTCAGAACGTTATCTACCGTTACCTCAGCGTTGGGCTTGTAGGTAACGTTCGTGATGATGTAATCGTGAATGGCCTTCACCTTTTGCGTATCGGTCATGTTCGGCTTGATGATCTTCTTTAAGACCGCATCCAGCCGCGGATTGAGCTTCTGATAGAAGGAATCCGGCTGCAGGGTCATGTTCGGCTTGTCGGTTGCCTTGATCACCTTCGGCTCGATGAGGTACATCGTACCAGGGCCGTAGCGCCCCTGCTCCAGATCGAAGAAAGTAACACCGGACTTCATCGTAACCTTCACGCCGTTCTCTGGTGTAAACAGCTCGATGACGGCCCCACCCGTATCCACCTTGGTGTATGTCCCGTTCGGCTTGATCTTGCCCAGCACCGTACTGTCCAAATATCTCTTGATGTACTCGTTCAGCGCTTCTTTGTCCTCGAACAGCAGATGAATGGAATCCTTCCCGAGTCGAACTTGCGAAACCGTTCTTTCGCTGTAACGAATGTTGTAGCCTCTCAGGGAGGTAAAGGAGAAGAACTGCCGGTCCCGGATCGCCTCCTGCTTCATATAGCCCGCTTGGGGCTCGAACTTGTCGTTCCGGGTGCCCATGCCGGCGGATAGGTTAACCGCCACAGCCTCCTGATCGGCAATCGGAATTTTGCCTGCGTCCGTAATGGGCAGCCAGTCCATACTCCCCTTGGAGTAAATGACTCCATCGATCAGATAGCGAGACGCCTCCAATCGGGTCAACGGCTTCGACAGGCTCTTGACATCGTCCAGCATGCCATAGATGTAGGCTTGCTTGATCCAGTCGGGACTGTCTGCCGGAACAGCCGGGTCCTCGATCACAATTTTCTCGCTTATTTCCTTGTTCTCGAAATACAGCCTGGCCAACTCATCCAGCGTGATCGTCTTGGTAAACCCGGAAGTGAAGGAATCCGACAATTCTTCGTTCAGGATCAGCTTGGTGATATAGGTATTGAAATCCGCCGTGGGGGCATCCGCCGGGTACTCATAGTACTCCTGCTTCATCTGAGCCTCCCGGTTCCGGACCTCCATCTTCACGGAGACGACAAAGCTATCGATCAAGTCTTCCACGGACTTCGATCCATCGTACTGGGGTTTATCCTCTGGATTGAAGATATCATCGTGAAGGCTCGCCAGCAGCCGGTACGTGACGATCTTCGAGGGCTGCTGCTCCACCAATACCTTCTCCACTTCACCGGGCAGCCGCTTCAGAACGTCCGCCCCGATCTTGTTCCCCTTCTGAATTGCTTGATTCAAGTACCGGTCGACCTTGCTCTTCACCAGGAGATCCGCTTGGCTGACCTGATCCTTCTCCTTGCCCATTCGGGCAAAATTGCCCACAAGTCCTGGAAAACGATAAAACCCATCAAGATCAACATCTAAATGAAAGATGACCTTCGTGCCTTCTTTGTTCCAGCCGAACTCGCTGCCTGCGGCCAACTGCATTTGCTGGGTGAGGTGATCCGCGATCTGCTTGTATTCCTGCGCGGAAAACCCGCCGAGTCGTTCTTCCTTGATCTCGATCTCGGTCCGAATTTCGTTCAGCTTACGCGTCGCCGCGTCCTTCCTCTGCTGCTCGGAAATTTTCTTTACCGTTCGGGGGATTGTGTTTTTGCTTGCATCCCCAATGATCCCATAGGATGCCAGGGGCACCACTTCATCGTTGGGGAATTTCAAAAACTGCTTTTCCAGCTGTTGAAAAAGTGAGCCCAGCGCCGGGTTGTGCGAGAAATAAGACGTGGCCGCAGCAGTGATACGGCTTGGCAGCACCGCCATCACGGTCATCAGCACAGCCAGGGTTAACGCCGACAGTCTTTTCATATTGCTTTCACCTCCGCATGGTTTCTCCCTACTTTTTCTTGGCCGTCACCGTGTACAGATCGGCCTTGGCGTCATACGTCAGCTTGACGGAGACATCAGGGTCCTTCATATAGGGAATGATCGGCTTCAGCGACTTGTCGGCTACGCGGAAGCTCAGCTTGAAGCCGTCTACCCAATAGAAGTTTTGCAGCAGGTACCCGCGGATTTCATCCTGTGATTTCAGCTTCATCGGGTCCAGGTTCTTGAACATCGTGGGTTTCGGGACGCCCATGATCGGAGTATGGCTGCTCATGAAGGCAAAGCGGTCCTTCAGGAAGTAGGTGTACTTGATCTTGCCGTTGTCGCCATCGTCCCAAGTCGCGTCAATGAACAACCACTGTCCATTGATGTACACGGAGTTCCACGCATGCTCCATCTCGACGCTGGCCTCGTATACGCAGGGAATGGAGGCTCGTCTGCACAGATACATGAAGAGAAGCGCATAGTCGCCGCAGACGCCCTTGCCTTTTTCGAGGGTGACGAGAATGCTCTCTACCGTCTGCACATCCTTCAATTTGATGTCGTAAGTGACATTCGTGATGATGTAATCGTGAATGGCCTTGACCTTCTGCTGATCGGTCATGTTCGGCTTGATGATCTTCTTCAGCACCGCGTCCAGCTTCGGATTGAGCTTCTTGTTAATGGCATCCGGCTGCAGGGTCATGTCCAGCTTATCGGTTGCCTTGACCACCTTCGGCTCAATGCTGTACTCCATGCCGGGGCCGTACTCGCCCTTCTCCAGATCGAAGAAGGTGACACCGGACTTCATCGTAAACTTCACCCCGTTCTCCGGTGTAAACAGCTCGATGACCGCCCCGCCTGTATCCACTTTGGTGTACTTTCCGTTCGGCTTGACCTTGTCCAGCACCGTATCGTCCAGGTAATTCTCCAGGTACTCGTTCAGCGCCTTCTTATCCTCAAACAGCAAATGAACCGTATTCTTTCCAACCAGAACCTGCGAAACCGCACTTTCGCTGTAGGGAATGTTGTACCCTCTCAGGAAGGTAAAAGAGAAGCGGGCCTGGTCCCGAATCGCTTCCTGCTTCATATAACCCGTTTGGGGCTCGAACTTGTCGCTCCGGGTACCCATGCCGCCGGACAAATTGATCGCCACGGTCTTCTGATCGGCAACCGGTATTTTGCCGGCGTCCGTGATGGGCAGCCAGTTATCAAAGCCGTTGTCGTAGATGACGCCATCGACCAGATAGCGGGACGCCTCCAATCGGGTCAACGGCTTCGACAGGTTCTTGGCATCATCCAGCATGCCATAGATGTAAGCCTGCTTGATATAGTCCGGACTGCCGGCCGGAACCGCCGGGTCCTCGATCACGAATTTCTCGCTCACTTCCTCATTCTCAAAGTACAGCTTGGCCAACTCGTCCAGCGTGATCGTCTTGGTAAACCCGGAGGTGAAGGAATCCGACAGCTCCTCGTTCACGATCAGCTTGGTGATATAGGTCTTGAAATCAGCGGAGGGTGCATCCGCCGGGTATTGAAAGTATTCCATCCGCATCTCGACTTCCCGGTCCAGCGCTTCGGAGCTCACCCAAACCTCGAAGCTTTCGATGAAGTCTTCCACCGACTCCGATCCGTCGTACCGGGACTCATCCTCTGGATTGAAGATGTCGTCGTGAAGGACCGACAGCACCCGGTAGGTAACGAGCTTCGAGGTCTGCTGCTCCACAAACACCTTCTCCACCTCGCCGGGCAACCGCTTCAGAATGTCCGCCCCAATCTTGTTCCCCTTCTGAATCGCTTGATTCAGGTACCGATTGACCTTGTTCTTCACCAGGAGGTCCGCTTGGCTCACTTGGTCCTTCTCCTTGCCCATTCCAGCGAAGTTGCCCACAAGTCCTGGGAAATTATAGAATGCATCGTAATTGACGTTTAAATGGAGGCTGACCCTCGTTCCTGCCACATTCCAGCCGAAGTCGCTGCCCTGGGTCAGCAGCATTTGCTGCGTCAGGTGATCCGCAATCCGCTTGTAATCCTGCGCGGAAAGCCCGCCGAGTTCTTCTTCCTTGATCTCAATCTCGGCCCGAATCTCGTTCAAATGCCGCGCCACCGCGTCCTTCCTCTGCTGCTCGGAAATTTTCTTAACCGTTCGTTTAACCGTGTTCCTCTCACTTTCATCCCCAGCGAGCTCATAGAATTCAAGAGGTACCACTTCATCGTTGGGGAATTTCAGAAACTGCTTTTCCATCTGCTGAAAAATAGAGTTGAGCGCCGGGTTGTGCGAGAAATAAGACGTGGCCGCAGCAGCGTTACTGCTTGGCAGCACCGCCATCACGGTCATCAGCACAGCCAGGATCAAGGCCGTCAGCCTCTTCATGTTGCTTTCGCCTCCACATGGTCGTTTTTGCAACTATTTTCCTATCATAGGGGAAAAATTCAGGAATTTCTATGATATTCTCCTTACTATCAGCCAAAAACATGGCGATTTTTGTATGCTTCTGATATAAGAAGGGAGAAGCCTCCCTTCGAGGGCTCCCGCATAGAGCAGCGCGGCAAGGGAGGCAAGCAATCCGAGGAGTGAGCCCGAGTGACCTATGAAGTGAACGTGGTGGAGTACAACCCCGAGTGGCCCAAGCAGTTTAAGCTGGACAGGGCAAGGATCATAGAGGTGCTAGGGGATCAGGCTCTTGCCGTCGAACATATTGGCAGCACTTCTGTAGCCGGTTTGCCTGCCAAACCCATCCTTGATATTGCGGTTGCCGTGAAGGACCTGAGGGCAGCGGATTCCTTTGTCGAGCCCTTGCAATCCATCGGTTATGAATATGTGCCAAAAGAGGAATTTCCAAAACGTCGGTTCTTCCGAAAAGGCGAATGGCGAAAAGGAACGCATCATCTGCACGTTTATGAGCTTGCGAGCGAGGAATGGGAGAACCAATTAGGGTTTCGCAACTATTTACGGAACCATCCAGACGCGCTTCGCCAATATGCCGAGTTGAAAAAGAAGCTTGCCCACTTGTACCCCGACGACCGGATTACCTATACAAACGAGAAAGCTCCATTTATTCAAAGCATCATCGCGTTGGCAAAAGCGGAAGGGTTGAGTTGAGCAACCCCCGTGTAGAAGCAGCCGAGAACTCGATCCCTCACAAAAAAAGGAGCAGTTCCCTGGGGGAGACTGCTCCTTCTGTCACTTCATGCTGATCTAGCCTATTTCTCAAGCTTGATCCTTCACCACATTCAAGGCTGATCCATCCAGCTTAGGTCTGGCTCGCCTTGATCGCTTGATCCAGGTCATACAGGATATCGTCGATGCTCTCTGTACCGATGGAGAGGCGGACAAGCCCCGGGGTAACCCCCGTCGAGAATTGCTCCTCTTCATTCAACTGCTGGTGAGTAGTGCTGGCCGGATGAATGATCAGCGACTTGGAATCGCCTACGTTCGCCAGATGCGAGAACAGCTTGACGGATTCGATCAGCTTCTTGCCGGCTTCCACGCCGCCCTTGATCTCGAAGGTGAGAATCGCGCCGGCTCCCTTCGGCAGGTACTTCTGCGCCAGCTTGTAGGAAGCATGGGAAGGCAGTCCTGCGTAGCTGACCGATTCCACCGATTCATGCTCCTCCAGGAAGCGAGCCACCTTCAACGCATTCTCGCTGTGACGTTCCATGCGCAGGTGCAGCGTCTCCAGCCCTTGCAGAAGGAGGAAGGAGTTGAACGGCGAGATGGAGGCACCGAGGTCGCGCAAGCCTTGGACGCGGGCCTTGATGATGAAGGCGAGAGGGCCGACCGCATCGGCGTAGACGACGCCATGGTAGCTGGCATCCGGCTCGGTCAAGCCGGGGTACTTGCCGCTCGCCTTCCAATCGAACTTGCCGCCGTCCACGATCACGCCGCCGATGGAGGTGCCGTGCCCGCCGATAAACTTCGTTGCGGAATGCACGACGATGTCGGCTCCATGCTCGATCGGGCGAAGCAGGTACGGGCTCGGGAACGTGTTGTCGACGATGAGCGGAATGCCGTGCTCATGCGCGATCTTGGCGACCGCTTCGATGTCGAGGACATCGCCCTTCGGGTTGCCGATCGTCTCGGCATACAGGGCCTTCGTCTTCTCCGTGATGGCAGCGCGGAAATTCTCCGGGTCGGAGGAGTCGACGAACTTGACCTGAATGCCCAGCTTCGGCAGCGTCGTCGAGAACAGGTTATAGGTACCGCCGTACAGGCTCGTCGAGGAGACGATCTCGTCCCCGGCCCCCGCGATATTGAAGAGGGCCAGCGAGATGGCTGCCTGCCCGGAGGCGGTGGCAAGTGCCCCTACGCCTCCCTCCAGCGCAGCAACGCGCTTCTCGAAGACATCCGTCGTCGGGTTCATGAGGCGGGTATAGATGTTGCCGAATTCCTTGAGGCCAAACAGGTTGGCGGCATGCTCCGTGCTGTTGAACACATAAGAGGTTGTCTGGTAGAGCGGAACGGCGCGGGAATTCGTCGTGGGGTCGACTTCCTGCCCGGCATGTACAGCGAGCGTCTCGGGTTGAAGCTGTCTTTCTTGCGTCATCGGTCATTCCTCCAATGGGATAATGGGATGAAAAGAAGGGCGTTCGCTCAAAACCAAGTATTCCTATGTGATTTAACTAACCTCATCTTACCTTACGCTCCGCCCACCGTCAACTCGGTTTTTGTTTCAACGCGTTAAGGCGGTACATGGATACATTTTCTATTAAAATGACACAGACGGCTCGCCTCTGTCAAATGATCTTCTCATTTGGTTTCCGCTGGGGGCGGGGCTTCTTTCATGCGCCCTATTGTCGGTTTAATTCCGCGACCTTCTCGACGCTCTTCGCTGTCATCTCTACCCACGCCGGCCGGAACCCGCTCCGGATCGCATTGCGGACCGACCGAAGGTTCGACCAGGCGGCGCAGTAGAAGGGAACCTTGCCCCGCTCCAGGGTCTCCAGGGCCAGCCGGCTGGTGAGGGCGGAGGCGATGCCGTTCCGCCGGTATTCGGGAAGGACATCGACCCCGATCTGCCACATGGTCTCACAATCGGCCGAGCAACCTGCTAAGCCAACGAGCCTTTCCCCGTCATAGGCCCCTATCGCCAGCACATCCAGGTGCTTGCGCTTTTCGCAAAGGGCATTTGTCCAAGAAGGCTCCTGGTACAGCCCGGCGAAGTCCTCCGGGGTGAGCAGCCGGAGTTCAAAGGGCGTAGAGCAAGGCTGAAGCGCCTCAAGGTCCGGCAGGAAGTATTCCGCCATCTCGCAGATCCGCATCCCCCTTTGCTGCAGGTCATCGTTCAGAACGTGAAGATTCGGCGTCTCGAAGCAATGCTCGACCGAATACTTGTGGATATAGGCTTCTGCCGGTTCGGCGAAGTCCGGGTGTACTGACGCCACGATGTTCGTTCCATACGACACCAGACTGCAAAAGAAGGGCAGGTCAAGGTACTTTCTCGCGTCAGGGTGAGCTGCAGACCGCACCACCTTGCTCTCCGCTAGGAGAAAATCCTCCGGCTTGCAATTCGCATCAATCGCAGACTGGCTCATCGAAACTCTCAAAATGTCAGCATTCGTCATGATGAGTCTCCTTCTCTCTCAAAATCGCGGGTGGGACCGTATTGGAATCCTACGGACTGCCTATGGACAAGAAGCGTCCCACGACCGTAAAATGGTATATGTTAGTAAATATGGTATAAGGAGGTTTCTTCCATGTGACTCTCTTCCTCCCGGCTTAGAGGTGCGGACAGTCGCGACACGGATCGGTTACCACTCTATTTTGTAAGCGTTATCAAAGGCAATCTGGCAAGCGAATTCCCTATTCGAAAGGAGAGCGCCCGATATGAACGCTGCAAATTCGTTCCGTTATGGAAAAAAACTCTTTCTCCTCCTATTGATCGTTCTGCTCGCCTTCCCTCTCTTCCCCGCCCCATCGGCCCATGCCGAGAACACCCTGCTCGTCACGAGTGATTTCGAAGACGGCACAACCCAAGGTTGGGCCGGGCGTGGAGAAGTGGAGCTCCTCTCTGCAGATGCTGCAGCCGCACGAAGCGGCACCGCAGGCCTCGCCGTAGCAGGAAGAACGAAGACCTGGCATGGGCCGACGCTCGATGTAACCCAGCACATGACCGTCGGACAAACCTATGTCTTCTCGGGGTGGGTTAAGCTTCCCGCCGGTTCCTCCTCGGCCACCGTATACATGACCATGCAGAGGACCTCGGCAGACGGAGCCCACTACGAGCAGTTAGTATCCGCATCCGCCAACGCAAACGGCTGGGTGCAGCTATCCTCGGAATACAAGCTCAAGGAGGCGGCAACCAACCTCTCCGTCTACTTCGAAATCCCCGGCAGTGCAACCCAAAGCCTCTATCTGGATGATTTTCGAATGGAGCAGAAGCCCGATCTCGGCCCGATTGTCATTGAGCCGAACATCCCGTCTCTGAAGGATGTGTTTGCAGCGGATTTCCCCATCGGGGCCGCATTTGAGAACTTTGAAATCAGCTCCGTCCCTGACCGGGATCTGCTGAACAAGCATTTTGCCACGCTGACGCCCGGCAATGTCCTCAAGTGGGACAGCACCGAGCCTGCGGAGAATAGCTTCCAATTCACACAAGCCGATGCGGCGGTGCAATTCGCCGTTCAAAATGGAAAAGGGCTGCGCGGCCACACGCTCGTCTGGCACAACCAGACCCCGAATTGGGTCTTCTATGATGCAAGTGGAGCTCTCGTCTCCAAGCAAGTTCTCTACGCCCGCATGGAGAACCACATCAAGACGCTGGTCGGACGGTACAAAGGAGTCATCCGGGACTGGGACGTGGTGAACGAGGTGATCGATTCCTCTCAATCGGACGGCCTGCGCCGCAGCCTCTGGTATCAGATCGCCGGAGAGGAATACATCGAGAAGGCGTTCCAGTACGCTCATGAGGCAGATCCGGCCGCCAAGCTGTTCATCAACGACTACAACACCCACGAATCCGGCAAAAGCCAAGCGCTCTACAACCTCGTCGCCCGCCTGAAGGCCAAGGGAGTCCCCATTCATGGAATCGGGCACCAGACCCACATCCGCAACGACTGGCCCTCCCTGTCCGAGGTGGACAGCTCCATCGTCAAATTTGCCGCGCTCGGGCTGGAGCAGCAGATCACCGAGCTGGATGTGGACATTTACCCGAACAACTCCCTGAAATATGACACCCTGCCGGCAGCCTCCGCCACGAAGCAAGCCGAGCGGTACAAGCAGCTCTTCGATATTTTCCGCAAGCACAAGGACAAGATCACCAACGTCACGGTATGGGGCAAGGACGACGGCAACAGCTGGCTGCGCACGTTCCCGGTCACCCGCAGCAACTGGCCGCTTCTCTTCGATGAGCGCCTCCAATCCAAGCCGGCTTATTGGGCCATCGTAGGAGCCGCTACGCAGGTGCCGGATGTACCGACCGGACTCACTGGTACCCCAGGCGATGGAAAGGCAACCCTCTCCTGGGTGGCTTCAAGCGGCGCAACCAGCTACCAGGTGAAGCGTGCCGCCGCGAGCAGCGGGCCATTCACGACCATCGCTACCGTGACGGGTACGACCTTCACCGACTCGGGGCTTGTCAATGAGACGCCGTATTACTATGTCGTCAGCGCTTCGAATGCAAACGGGCAATCCGGCAACACCACTCCGGTAACCGTTATTCCGCGCGTACCGGTCGTGGGGGGTGGCTCCCTCGTGCTTCAATACCGCGCCGGGGACACGAACGCCACCGACAATCAGATCAAGCCCCACTTCAATCTGAAGAACACCGGAACCACTCCGGTCGATCTCACGACGGTGAAGCTGCGCTACTACTTCACCAAGGACAGCAGCCAGGCCATGAACGCCTGGGTCGACTGGGCTGCGATGGGAAATCAATACGTGAAGACCTCGTTCGGCACCCTGTCGGCTCCCGGAGCGGACACCTACCTGGAGGTCAGCTTCACGTCCGGCACGCTTGCCCCTGGAGCCCAGACCAGTGACATTCACGTTCGGATGAGCAAAGCTGACTGGTCCAATTTCAATGAAGCAGACGACTACTCCCGTGATATCACCAAGACGGCTTATACCGACTGGACGAAGGTGACGGCCTACCAGGACGGTGTGCTCGTCTGGGGCATTGCTCCGTAATCCGAGTGTAGGCTCATCCTGCTGCTCCTCCCACCCGCACATAGGCATACGCAAGCTCCCCTGTCTCTCGCTAGAGGCAGGGGAGCTTCTTTGTGACTGTCGCTGCGGCTTGTCTTTTACCGCTTGCAGCTTGCTCGGCTCCCTTTCCCCGATCCGGTCAGAAGCGCCCGGATTTGAAGATGGAGAACAAAAGCCAGAGCAGCATCAGCCCTGCGATGACTGAGCCGATCTCCATCACCGGAAAATGCAGAATCGCCTGTGTGCCGCTGCCGAGTGCGGAAGCGATCATCAGGCCGACGAGCACGATGCTGAAGGAAAGCAGCACGATGCTGATGGTGATGCGGTTGCTCACCTGATCGAGCTTGCGCAGCACCGTCTCCAGCTCCGGCAGGCCTACGTCCACCTTGAGCTTGCCTGTGCGGAGAAGGCGGGAGATCTGCTGAATCTCCCGCGGGAGCTGCAGGGCATAGCGTCCGGCTTCCGCTGCTGACTTCCATGCGCGCTTGCGGATGGAGGACGGGCGGAGCCGTTCCTTAAGCAGCTTGCGGCCGAACGGCTCCGCCAGCCCGACGATGCTTAGCTCCGGGTCGATGCTCGCCGCTACCCCCTCCATGGTCAGCATCGTTTTGCCGAGCAGGGTGAGGTCCGAGGGGATGCGCACCCCGTGCTTGTTCGCCACCTGGAACAGATCGCTGATGACCGCGCCCAAGCTGATCTCGGCAAAGGGAACCTCATAGTAGGTCTCCCGGAGCCGGTCCATCTCTCGCTCCAACCCGGCGAGATCCGCTTCCTCTCCGACCATGCCCAGGTCAAGCACAGCACGGACGAGCCCCACGCTGTCTCCTCTCATCATGGCGATGAGGAAGGAGATCAGGTGGTACCGCATGTCCTCGCTTAGCTTCCCTACCATTCCGAAGTCCAGGAAGACGATCCGCCCTCCAGGCAAAACCAGCAGGTTCCCCGGATGGGGATCGGCATGGAAGAAGCCGTCCGTGAAGATCTGCTTCAACATCGCGTTCACGAATCGCTCCCCGACCCGTTCCTGCCGGAACTGCTCCTTGTCCCGCTCACGGGCATGGTTCAACTTGAGCCCGTCGATAAATTCCATTGTAAGGACACGCGAAGTAGTATGAGACCCGTAGACAGCCGGAATGACAACGTGGCGATCGTGAGCGAAGCTCCGGCCGATCGCATCGGTATTCCGCCCCTCGTGGGAATAATCAAGCTCCAGAAGCATCGAGCGGGAGAGCTCCTCGACCAGATCGGGAACCCGATAGCCAGCTACCCAGCCGATCCGGCGATCCGCGATCTCGACCAGATCGGCGAGAATCTCCAGATCAAGCCGAATTGCTTCTTCCACCCCGGGGCGCTGCACTTTCACCGCCACCTGTTCCCCGCTGGGGAGCCGGGCGCTGTGCACCTGCCCAATCGAAGCGGCCGCAATCGGGGTCTCCTGGAACTCGCGATAGCTCTCCTCGAGCGGACGCCCGAGCTCCCGCTCGAGAATGGCTCGCACTTCCTCCATGGAGAAAGGGGGGACATCATCCTGAAGCTTCTCCAGCTCCCGGATCACCTCCGCGGGAAGCAGGTCCTGCCGGGTGCTGGAGAGCTGCCCCAGCTTCACGAAGGCTGGACCGAGCTCCTCCAGCACGAGGCGTATCCGCTCCCCGAGTGTCTTCGCCGGGATCTCCGGCCCGCTCCGCCATCTCCGAGGGAGGGAGAGAAGCTGGAACAGGCCCATTTCCTCCACCAGATACCCGAAGCCATGGTGGACCAAGGCGGCAATAATCTCACGATACCGCTTGGTATGGCGGAGTTTCAGCGCCATGTCAGGGGGTCGGACGATCCGACGAGGCCGGATCAACCGGAGGCGCCGCCGTCTCGGTATCTCCCTCCACCGATGGCGCAGGAGGCGCGGACTCCCTATGCTGGGCCTGTTCAAGGGCCGCAACCCGGACCTCCAGGCGACGAAGGTCCTGCAGGGTCGCAATGTCGAGCTCCGCCAGCACCTTGCTTACCTGCTCGCGCACCATTCCCTTCAGCTCGTCCCGCTGCTCTTCTCCCTTGCGCATCAGTTCACTGACAAAGTCCTTCGATTCGCTCCGGGACAGCTCGCCCTTCGCCACCAGCTCTTCCGCTACTTGTTCGATCTTCTCCTTGCTCGCAACCGCCAGTCCGACACCCAGGTTAATGGCCTTTCGCAATAAATCGCTCATCGTACATCCTCCTCGTCAAGAATGGGTTGGGCATTCGTGCATGCTTTCATTCGGAAGACACGCTCGAATTAGAAGCTTCGTTCTCCCTATACCATACCCTTTTCCTGGACAAAAGGCGAGGAAGCGAGCGGGGGAATCGGCTCACCCGCCCGGAGTACCCTAAGCGGCTGCCATTCGGCAGGCAGAAGCTGCCGGTAGGGCGGCTGCAGGAAGCGGTCGTCCACGAGCAGCAGCGTTCCGCGGTCCTGCTCGGTGCGAATCAGCCTTCCTCCGGCCTGCAGAACCTTGTTCATGCCGGGATAGGCATAGGCATAGTCGAAGCCGTTCTTGCCGGACCGGGTGCAATAATCGCGAATGAGGTCCCGCTCCGGCCCGAGCTGGGGAAGGCCGACGCCAATAACGGCAACGCCCGTCAGTCGATTGCCGACCAGATCGATCGCCTCTCCGAAGATTCCGCCCATGATGGCGAAACCGGCGAGCGGCTCCCCCGTATCGTCTTGATAACGGGCGAGGAACGCCTCCCGTTCCCCTTCGCTCATTCCCGAATGCTGAACCAGGAAGGTGGTAGGCGGGTTATACTCGCGAACCCGGCTCAGAATGTCGTTCAGGTACTCGTAGGAAGGGAAGAAAAACAGGTAGCGCCCGGGACGAGTCCGCACGAGCTCGTCCAGCCTGCGGGCCAGCTCACCCCTCGTGCGCTCGCGATCCCGATAGCGGGTGGAGAACGGGAGCAGCATCGCATCCAACTGCTCCGGCGCAAAGGGCGACGGCAGCGCGAGGCGATGATCCTCCTCCACCCCGCCGAGAATCTCTCGGTAATACCCGAGCGGGGTGAGCGTGGCCGAGAAGAATACGGTCGAGCGGAAGCCCTTCGTTACCTGCTGCAAGGAGAGGGACGGATCAAGGCAGAGAAGCCGCAGCCGACAGCCCTCCCGCGTCTCCTGGAGCACGGCAGCGAAGCGTTCGTCCCACTGCTCCAGAAGCAAGAAGGCGAAGCGGGAAGCAAAATAAGCATCGAGCAGCAATTCGGCGCGCGTTTCGTCCTCGTCCTTCATGCCGAAGCGCTGCTCTGCTGCCTGCACGAAGGCAGCGAGCAGGTCCGGCAGGGCGTCCGGCGGAGCGGGCAGCACATGGAACGGCTTCGCTTCGGCGGGAACCGTCTTGCGCAAGGCGATGAACAGGGCGTTCAAGGCGGAAGCGGCTTCGCCCACTCCGGTTTCGTCTCCTTTAAAGGCCCGCTTGAGGGCGAGATAGCTGTCCTTCGAGAGCTCTGTCGAGAACATCTCCCGGGCGCGGTCAACCAGGTTATGCGCTTCATCGACGAGCACAGCGGTTTTCCTGCGCTCCTCCTCCCAAAGCCGACGCAGGGAGACACGAGGATCGAACAGGTAGTTGTAGTCGCCGATGACCGCATCGGCCGCATAGGCGGCTTCGAGCGAGAATTCAAACGGACAGACGCGATGATCCCGCGCGTAGGCTTCGATCACCTCTCGCGTCATCCGTGTCTCGTTGCCGAGAAGGTCCAGCATGGCCGCGTTCAGCCGATCGTAGAAGCCTTCGGCGTAAGGGCAGCTTTCGGGGCGGCAGTCCACTTCGTCCTGAAAGCAGAGCTTCTCCTTCGCGGTAAGCGTCACGCTGCGCATCCGCAGGCCTTGGTGTTCCATGCGCTCGAAGGCGGCTTCAGCTGCGGTGCGCGTCGTCGTCTTCGCGGTCAGGTAGAAGAGACGGCGAAGCACGCCCTCCCCGATCGCCTTGACGGTGGGGAAAAGCGTGGAGATCGTCTTCCCGGTTCCCGTCGGCGCCTTTGCAAACAGGCGGCAGCCGTCCAGATGCGTCTTGTACACCGCCGCCGCCAATTCTCGCTGTCCCTTGCGGTAGCCGCCGTAGGGAAAGCCGAGCATCTTGATGCTGGCATCCCGTTCCGCGCGGTGACGATCCTGCATTCGGGCGTACGGAGCATAGGCGCGGACAAGCTCCGCAAGGAACGCGTCCAGTTCCGCCCGGGTCCGCTCCCGAACGATGCGGCGAATGTCACCGCTCTCGGTCTGAATGTACGTGAGCCGGACCGCAACGCGCTCCTGGTCCTCCGCCTGCAGGTACATCCAGGCATAACAGTAAGCTTGCGCCCAGTGGACCGGATACCCGTCCTCGGGCAGGCTGTCGAGCCTAGACGAAGTGGATTTGATCTCGTCGATGGTCACGGTCTCCCGCTCCGCACAGGGAGCGAGCAACCCATCGCACCGGCCTTCGAGCACGAAGCGATCCCCGGCATCCTCCACCTCTGCACGGAGGAAGACTTCCTTGCGGTCCTCCTCGCCGTAGTCCGCTTGAAGCTGACGGTGAAGCCGGCTGCCCTCCTGGAAGGAGGCGATCATCCCGATGCCGCCAACGCTTAAGCTGCCCGAAAGGTGGACGTACTCCACCACCGAACGAACCGACCAGACCCGTTCCGTCACTCCACATTCACCTCCGTGCAGGCTTAACCGCCTGTTCCATTTCGACTCTTACCGGCATCACGACCGGAACGTATGTTTTCTTTTTGCAGTATATCATGCTGGACCGCAATAAGCCTATAGATGCTAGAATGCCAGACGCTCATCGACCTGGTCCGTCCTTTTTTGTTCACAAAAAAGTTTGCTCTTCCTCCCCAGCAATGCCCTCTAAAATGGGTAATTCCCTTTTGACATCGGTTTTTTCACGGATCATAATGGGGAATGATGCTTTCCTGAAAGGAGCTGGCCCTTCCGTGCTTTACCTAAAGAAAGCCTGCCATTATTTATTGAAGCCTTTTGTTTTTTTCTCGATTATTTTGCTATTGAAAAGCTATCTCGCGTGGTCCGTGCTCTTTGACAGCGGCTCCGCCCTGAACATCCTGCTGACCGAAATGCCGTTCATCTGGATTCTCTTCTGCATCGTGGAGTGGCTCGCCACCAAGCGCAAGCTGACCATTTATCTGACGATTAACCTCGCGGTTACCGGGCTCTTTTTTGCGGTCGTCATGTACTACAAATACTATGGGGTTATCGCCACGTACCATGCGCTGGAGCAAGTGAACCAGGTCACGGCGGTCAAGAACAGCGTGTTCTCGCTCTTGCAGCCCTACTACCTGTTCCTGTTTACAGACGTCCTTGTCATCGGATTCTACCTGATCCGCAGCAAGCACGCCGAAGCCTGGAAGACCCTCGCTGCCAAAAAGGAACGCCGGGGCGTCGTGACCGCTCTTTTTGCGTTATCGCTCTTCCTGTGTATGTTCAACATCCTGCCCAACCGGGCCAGCATGAGCGAGCTGAAGAAGGCGGAGCAAATGGGTATCATCGGCTACGAAGCGTACACCCTGCTTGCCGATGAAGAAAAACAGGTGCCTGTCCCGGTGACGGAGATTACCCAGGATACCGTCAATCAGTTGAAGGGCACCCAACCCGCTGCTGCCGTACCTCCCCAGCTTCAGGCTGCCGCCAAGGGACGGAATGTCATTGTCATTCAGATGGAATCGTTGCAGAACTTTCTGATCAACCTCCGGGTGAATGGGCAGGAGATCACCCCGAACCTCAACCGGCTTGCGGGGGAAAACTTCTACTTTAATCATTTCTACCAGCAGGTGGGTCAAGGCAATACCTCAGATGCGGAGTTCGTCGTGAACACGTCGATGTACATCCCTCGTCGAGGAGCCGCCACGATGTCCTACGTCGATTACGACCTTCCCAGCCTCCCGAAGCTGTTCAAGGCGCAGGGGTACGACACCGCCACCTTCCACACCAATGTGGTCGAGTTCTGGAACCGCAACAACCTGTACCGCGCCCTCGGGTTTGATCGCTATTATGATCAATCCTACTTTGGCACCGAGGATACCGTTTTCTTCGGCCCGAAGGATGAAGTGCTCTATGAAAAAACGAGCGCGGAGCTCGCGAGAATGCAGGAGAGCGGCAGACCATTCTACGCCCACGTCATCTCCATGACGGCCCATCATCCCTATACCACCCCGGCGGAGCTGGATCAGATCACGCTGCCGGAGGAGTACCAGGATAATTTCGTAGGTGACTACTTACGCGCGCAAAGCTACGCCGACTACGCCCTAGGCCAGTTCATTGACGAGTTGAAGGCAAGCGGTGTCTATGACAACAGCCTCATCCTGATCTACGGGGACCACGTCGGCCTGCCGATCTACTCCTTGAAAAAGAATGAGGTCGAGCTGCTGGAAGGTCTGGTCGGCCGTGAATACAGCTTCTCGGACATGTTCAACGTTCCCTTGATGGTGATCGCTCCAGGTATCACGTACCCATCTGTCTTTGAGCAAATGGGCGGCCAGGTCGACGTGCTGCCGACGATTGCCAACCTTGCGGGCCTCTCTCTCGCGGATCAGCTTCACTTCGGGCAGGACCTGTTCAACACCACCCGGAATCTGCTGCCGGAACGGTATTACCTGCCGACCGGCTCTCTGATCGGCCCGAACGCCCTCTTCATCCCGGGCAGCGGCTACGAGGACGGAACGCAATACCCGCTCGCAGACGGCCTCATTCGAGAGGATGGCGTCACCCGAAGCGAATACGAGCGGGCGCTGGAGCTTCTGAACCTCTCGGACAGCTACGTGACCCAGTTGCCCCGTCTGGAGCCGGAAGGCTCGCTGGAGGATACCCAGCCGGCAAGCTCAGGGAGCCCTGCGGCGACTGTCTCTCCCTCTTCCCCCAACCGCTAACTGTCTGAACTGAACAAAAAGAAGCCTGCATCCCTTGGCAAAAATGGCCGAGGGTGCAGGCTTCTTTTTCATTACCGTTCCGAGGACTTGCGCATGAACGGCCACCAGTTGGCGGGGCCGAACGTCCGCACCATGACCGGAATGAAGAGCGGAAGCATGATGAACGCGTACAGAACGAGGCCGGTTAATACCAGTGTCGCGATCTGCAGGATCGAGAGCACACCGGACGGCAGCATGGCCGCGAAGGTACCCCCCAGAATCACGACCGCCGACATGATGACGGAGCCCATGTTCTTCATGGCTTCGAGGATCGCGTCTTCTTCGCGCAGCTCGGGGTATTCCTTGAAGCGCGCCATGAGGAAGATGCTGTAGTCGACCCCCAAGGCGATCAGCATGGTGAAGCCGAAGAAGGTTACGGCCCAGCTGATGCCGGAATAGTCGAGGATTCGGGTGAAGATGACTTCTGCGATGGCCATCGACGTGAAATACGTCAGAAGGAGAGACAGCAGAATGTAGAGCGGAATGATCAGCGAGCGGAACAACAGGATCAGAATGATCGCCACGCCGATCAGCATGAAGGCCGCCGTGCGGGCATAGTCGCCGTCGGAGATCTCCTTCAAGTCATGGTTCATGCTCGATACGCCGCCTACGGCGTATTCCGCCTTCGCCAGATCCGTACCCTTCACCGCGCGAGTCATCGCCTCGCGGACGCCTTCCGTCTGCTCCATCGTCTTCGTGGAATACGGGTTCCCTTCGAAAATGACGTCGAAGCGAACAATCTTCCCGTCCGGCGACATGTAGGTATCCAGCGCCTTCTGGAAGTCGGCATTCTCCAGCGCTTGGTCCGGCGCATACCAGCCGGCAAGCTGCTTATCCGACGAGACGGAGAGAGCCTTCATATAGTCTTGCGCCGTCTTCAAGCCGTCTGTGACCTGATTCAGGCCATCCACGCTCTGATCAAGCCCGCCGGTCAGTTGACCGAGCTGGCTGCTGATGTCGGCGAACCCTTGGGCAAACTGCTTCTGCCCGTCGGTCAGCTTGTCGATGCCGCCCGTCAGCTCCGGCAGCTTGCCGACGACTTGGCCTTGGCCTGCGGCAGCTTGCTGGAAGCCCTGCTGCAGCTTGCCGATGCCGTCTGCCAGTTGGCCAAGTCCGGAGGCGAGCTGCGATTGCCCGGACGTCGCCTGCGACAGACCGGTGTTCGCTTGGCCAAGTCCCGTCTGGACGGCTTTCAGTTGGCCGTTCAGTTGGGTGAGGCCTTGGCTGAGCTGCGCGGCGCCGGTCTTCAGTTGATCCAGTGCGCCTTGCGTCTGGAGGTAGATCGGGTCCGTCTTCAGCTCTGGATACTTGGTTCCGAGACCCGTAAAGCCTTGCCCGACGCTCGAAAGCCCGTCTGCGAGCTTTCCGGCTTCCGTTGCAACCTGGCTATATCCGCCGGACAGCTGGCTAAGGCCGCTATCCAGCTTCTTGTAGCTATCCAGCAGGGTCTTGCTGCCTGCGGCGAGCTGATCCGCGCTCGCCTTGACCTGCTTCATCGCTTTGCTCAGCTCGGAAGCGCCCATCGAGCCGTCCTTGAGGCCCTGCTCGATGCGCTTCAGCCCATCGCCCAGCTGCACGACGCCGGTCTTGAGCGACTCCGTGCCGCTCACGAGTTGGTCCGCGCCGCTCGCCGCTTCGGCAAGCTTCGGCTCATTCTCCTTGAGTGCCGAGCTGGCATCCGACAGCCCGGAGGAGATCTTCTTCAGCCCGTCAGCCCCTTGGCCGAGGCCGTCCTGCACTTGCGCGGCCTGATCCGTCACCTGCAGATCGGACAGGACGCTGCCGGTCGGGCGGGTTGCGCTGCGAACGGTCTTCACGCCGTCCGCCTTCGCCAGCTCGCGGCTGATCTGTTCGATCTGCGCGAGGCCCTCCGCCGAACGAAGCGAGTGGTCCGCCTTCAATACGACATTGCCAGGGAGCGATTCGCCGGGGCCGAAGCTGGCCGAGATGAGGTCAAATGCTTTGACCGATTTGTACTTGCTGCCCACTTCATCCAGCGAGTTGAACGATTGCGATCCGGTGTAGACGGAGAGGAACGGAACCGCCACCGCTGCCACGATCAAGAGCGCAATCAGCGGACGCTTGATCGAAAACCGGCCAACCGTTCCCCACAGCCGGCTCTCCTTGTGGGTTACGCCGCCCTTGGCCGGCCAGAACAAGGCCGGACCGAGCAGGTACAGCACCGCGGGAAGGAATGTAATGAGGGCGATCAACAGAACCGCAACGCCCACTGCTACCGAGACAGCGGAGCGGTACAGCGAGAACTCGGAGAAGCCGATGGCCACGAAGCCCGTAAGGACGGCCGCTCCGGCGACGAGAACCGTGCGCCCCGCCGTCCGGTAGGTGGTGAGCAGCGCTTCCTTCTTGTCGGCGCCCGCCGCAAGCTCTTCCTTGTAGCGGCTAATGAGCAGGATGCAGTAGTCGGTCCCGATCCCGAACATGACCGCCACCATGAAAATCTGCGTGAACGTCGAGATCGGGAAGTCCGCTCGGTCCACCAGGAAGGCCACTACCGATTGGGCCGCCAGGTAGCTGAGCCCTACGGAAAGAAGCGGAATGAACGGCGCGACCGCCGAACGGAAGACGACGAACAGAATGATGAGAATGAAGACGACGGTAATGCCTTCGGTCTTCTGCAGGCCGGCCTGCGAGCTTTCGACCACGTCTTCGGTGATCAGCCAGTTCCCGGTGAAATAATGCTCCAGCTTGGCGCTGCTCGTGGCGTCATACAGCGCGTCGCGCGTTTCTGCCGCCGTGCGGTCCTTGAAGGCCACGTTGACGAGCACCAGAACGGTCTTGCCGTCCTCCGACACCATTTCCTTCTTCAACTCGGCAGTGTCAAAGTGAGTTGTCAGCGAGAGGATGCCCAGCTCTTCCTTCTTCGCTTTGAGTCCGTCCACAGTGGCCTTGATATCATCGAGGTCTGCAGAGGTCAGCACCTCATCCTTATGAAAGACCAGCACGGTGCTTTCTCCGGTATCCTTGCTGTCCTTGTTCATCTCGGCCTGCAGGTCAGCCGCCTGCTTGAACGAGTAGCCGTCCGGAACGGTAATCTGTCCCTTCTCCCGAACGAGGCCCTCCATGGCCGGAGCGGTCAGGGCAAGCCCGGCGACCACCGCGATCCAGAGGATCAGCACCACCCAACGGATTTTCAGTATGAACTTCATCTCTTAGCTCTCTCTCCCCTCATCCGCTTCTTTCATCAATCTGGCCAGCTTTTCAAAAGGCTCGATGAAGCGCTGCCCTTCTTCATCATCGAACTCGGCGAGAAACGTCGCCAGAATCCCCTCGATGATTTGCGTCGTTTCGGTCACGATTCGCTCCCCCTCTTCCGTGAGGATGAGCCGGGTTACCCGCCGATCCTTCGGATCCTCCTGCCGACGAAGCAAGGCCTTCGCCTCCAAACGCGCAACGATGGCCGTTATGGAGCTCTTCCCCACGCAAAAGACCGACGCGAGCTCCGTTGAGGTCGTCGAACGGTCCGGCCTTCCTTTGATCGATTGGAGGATCGCAAATTGATCCTGGGTGATCCCCTCCGGCATGTTGTCGCGCATGAGCGCTGTCACCCGCCGGGTAATGGTGAAGCTGGCCGCTGTATAGCGGTTGATGATGTCCGGCAAAAGCTCTGCTTTCATCTGTACCTCCCTCCTTGTCCCAAATGGTTCACTTCACGTATTGTTCACGAATAAAATAGTTCACTACACGAACTATATCAGCACCCTTTTTATCTGTCAAATTGGAAATGGTACGGGGTTGTCTGCTACAATGCAGACACAACGTTTGTTTTTTCACGATCCCAGCCCTTGATGAAAGAAGGACTCCACCCATGAACTCCTCATTCCAAAATAAGCTCCAGCAAGCGGAAGACCAGTTGCAAGCACTCGGATCGACCTATGAAGCAGCTTTGGCTGCCCGAGCGATCCCTGAATCCCTCTATACCGAAATCCAGGCATACGCCCGGTTGGTGCGCTCGCTGCTCGATGATTGCGCCAAAGAAATGCACCGCGTGGCTGCACCGGACCAAAAGCCTGAGGAAAGCGGGGAAGCCGTCCGCTATCCAATCGACGGAAACGCACCTGGCTTTTTACGCACCGTTCGTGCTGCATTCCCCGGCTTGACGGAACAGCACCCGGAGCTTCTCCGCCTCATGATGGACGCTCAGCCCTTCGTGGATGCCGCGTCCTGGCTTGCCGTGCTTGATCGGCTGACACAGGCAGATGAACCTCCTGTCCTTCACCCGCATACCGCGGATGGCTACAGCCTCTCGCTCATGACGTTCCACGGCGATGAGATGGAGTTCGCCTCTCCCGCCTCCCGCGAGAGCGCAGCCTCGAAAGCGGCCTGGGTTGGACTGGCTCTGGAAGCCGGGGGCAACGACCTCTTGGACGTGCTCGCCGCTATTCAGGACGGTGCCCGCTCGAAGGCAGAGGCGGTTTCCCGTTATCAGGCTCAGCTGGACGCGAACGCTTAAGCGTTCCCTACTGCATGGAGTTTATCCCTCGCCTGATCACGATATGCCTGGCCTCCCTCTGATCGCACGAAAAAAGCCTCCTCAGATCGCTCATGGCGGTCTGGGAGGCTTTTTGCATTACGTTCTTGCTCGTAAAGTTACTGAGAACTCCCTACTTGGCGAAAAATTCGTACGTCCGTGTCCAAGCGGTCGTCTCCCCCGGTTGAAGAGAGAGCCGGATGAAGACTTCGGGAGAAATGACAGCGGCATGGCCCCACAGCGCCACCCGATCAATCGGGTAGTCGCCGGATTCCCGTACGTAAGCCCCGCTCGGTTCGTGGCGCAGCTCCCAGGTGTAGGGGGCCGCGACCTCCGGGACCGTCAGCTTCGTATAGAACTCGCCGTCCGGCCGTCCGGTCCAGTCGATCCGCTCTCCATCCAGTTTGAGGTCGGCCCGGTTGCCCACCTCGGGGCTGTCGACCTCGACCGCGCCTCCCCATGTCAGCACATAGTCCGGTCCCGCTTCGTAGGAACCGATGCGCAGGAAGTTGTGCACGTATTCATCCGTTTCGATCGGCTGGCTGCCGGTATTGGTCAACCGGTACGCGATGGACAGCCGATTTCCCTCCACGGTCAGTGTCTTTTCCAAGCGGGCTGCATAGCCGTTCACTTCATCCGGCTCTACGGTGAAGGTCACCGAACGCTCATCGCCTTCGCGACGAACGGCAAAGGGCTGGATGGGGTATTGGCGCATGAAGAAGTACGGGTCTTCGTCCAGCTTTTCCAGAAGGCCGATGCCGAGCTTGGAGAATCGTTCTCCGACTGCTGCTTCTTCGTAGCCAAGCGCTCCCTCAATCCCGAATTCGTTGCAGATGCCAATGCCGCCGCTGCCTTGTCCAGGCGTTTCATTTTCGACCCCGCAAAAGGTCAGTCCGGTTCCACGCCAGGTCACCTGGGTGACGAGGCCATTCCAATCGAAGCGCGCCCCCTTGTAGTCGTCGCCCAATTCGGCGATGCGCACGTCCAGTTCTTCGCTCAGCAAATGGTAAGCCATGCTCGTATTCCTTTCTCTGTTGCCGTAATGATTCCAGTTTAGCGCGCTCCGAGCTCAACCTCAAGATGGTGCAGGGTTTCTTCTGCAAGCGAAGTGAGGAGAGAGCGGTTGAGCAAGGCTCCGTCACGACGAGCTTGGCACGAAACGGACTCTCCGTTCAGGCGGATGGCGTGAACCTTGTAACTCCCCGCTTCCAGCCTAGCCGAATTGCGATAGGTGATCCTTAGGCGGCGACCCGCAAAAAGAGTAGTGACGGCCGCTTCTCCGTCTTCCGTGAACTGCTCGGCGGTCAGCTTCGGCTCCAGGATGAGGTCGCCCCATTCTCCCTTCACTCCGTACACTTCTGTCAGGTGAGTGAGCAGAAGCCAGCTGGCCGAACCGGTCAGGAAGTGGTACATGCCACGACCTTGCTCGTTGATGTATTCGGGAACCCCCGGGTAGATCCGGCTCGTCTCAAAGCGGCTTGCGAGGGTGTATACAGAATGCAGCACCTTCCGGCCCTCCTGAACGAAACCCCGCTTATAGAGCGCATTGCCGTACATGACGGTCATGTGGCTGAACATGGCTCCGTTTTCCTTGTGGCCGAAGGCAAACCCAAACGCGCGGCCCAGGTTTTGTTGAATACCGCCAAAACGGCTGTTGAGACGATAGCCGATGTTCGGATCAGACAGGTAGCGGTCCACAGCGCGGGCCATCTGACTCACCTGCTCCTCAGTCGCCACACCGCCCATGATCGGGAAGACCTGGCCGGTCAACGTCAGGCGCACCCCTTCGGGATGATCCCCTTCCACCCGTTCTCCGTCGTTGTTGTAGTAGCCGTTAAACCATGCTTCCCCTTCCTGCGAGGCGATCCACTCCTGCTTGCGCAGGTGTTCGGTCAACCAACCGCTCTTGCGCTCCAGATCAACGATCAGGCGATCGATAGCGATGAGGGCTTTGCGGCCGCTCAGACGGCCGGGAGCCGCTTCATAATAGCGTTCCAGCAGCGCCTGCTTGGCTTGGGGCGAGGCATAATCCACCGGATGCTCACCAACGGAGTCGAACAGCACCTGAAGTTCTTCCGCCACCAGCACCTCGGTGAGCCCAAGGCGCTCCCGCAATTCGGAGAGGAGAAGGGCAAGCTCACGCAGGTTGCTGGCATAGAAGGCGGTGAAGGCGACGCTCTCGCCTTTGACCGCTGCCATATCCATTCCATCGTTCCAGTCGGCTCCTTCGAGCCGGATGCTGTTATGGTCACCCGCGTGGAAGAAGGGCACAAGGTTTTGCAGAAGCAAGTGCTCCAGCACCGTTCCGGTATAAAGCTCGCCAGCTTCGGTCAGCAGGGATGTGCCTCCATTCGGGCTCCAGCCGGGTACGGTTTCGCGGCAGCGCTTAAGGAAGCGATCCTGAAAATACGGCTGCTCTTCGAGGAGGAAGGCGAGGTCGCCGCTCTGGTTCAGGTAGAGCAGGGTGGTCAGGAGCGGCCAGGCGCCGTGGTCCATCCAGACACGCGGAATGTTGTTGCGGTCCGCGATGAACTCGCCGGGCTTCGAGCCGATGATCGTTGCGTTGCTGCCGTCGATGCGGATACCCGCAAAGTTGTTGAGCAAGAGAGGGCGGACTTCGTCCGGCTCCATGACGAGCAGCGCCAGGCAGTCCTGCCACAGGTCACGCCAGCCCCGGCCTCCACGGCCGTAATCATGATGGGGCAGGAAGGAGTTGCCGAACAGGCGGCGAAGCACGGGCTGAACCGTGACCCACTTCATCCAGAGGTCGAAATCGCGGTCACCCGAGCGGAATTCGACGCCGCCCACTTTGTCCGCCCAATACCCTTTCGTCGCGGATAGATGCTCCTCGAACTTGGCTGGAGCAGCATACTCGCGAATGAGTCGATCGGCATCCGACTGCTCCTGTGAGATCGATAGGATCAAGTAATAGGCAGCGGATTCTCCCGGCTGAAGCTCGTTGTCGCGAAAACGCAGAGCCCCCATCGCCTCGCTGCCCTCGTGTTCCTCTCCGGGGAGAGCGGTTGGAGAGAGCGGCCGCACGACAGCCTCCGGCCAATCGAGGGTACCGGCCTCCCCGGTAAACCTGTCCAGCTCCGGGAAGAAGCCGATCGGAGCCGTTCCGTCCGCCTCAGCGCCCAGCACAGCATACGCCGCACGGTTGATCCGATGCCCGCGCTCATCGAAGGAGAGCGCGGGCTGGAGCTCAACCCCGTGCTGGAGCAAGCGGACCCGATTGAGGAGCGAGGTGACGTGGCGATGATCCCGCTGGTTATCGGCAGAGCGGCCGTACAACGGGATAGCAGCGGTAGGCGTCACCCGCAGAGGGGCTGATCCGCCGTTGACAAGTGCCACCCGAATGAGCTCCACCTGATCGTTCGCGGCCGGGACGAAGGAGGTCACCTCCGCACGGAGGCCGCTCTCCCGGTGCGTGCGCGTGGTTTGGTGCCAGAGCAGTCCGGCCCGCAGCGTCGTCTCATCCTCCCGCTCCGTATGGGCCGCCGCGAGCTGGGCGGCTGAACGGCCGGTAGCCGACCAAGGCCCGAAGCCGTCGAGGGTCAGCCAGAAGTTCCGGTTCCAGGAGGATTCGTGAAGATCCTCCGCTGACATCGGCGGGGTCAAAAACTCGTTCAGTCCCGCTTTCACATCCCCGCTGTGAGCGGGGGTCACGGCGGACATCATCCCTGCTTCATTGACCAGGGGAAAATAGAGATAGCGGCTCTTCTCCGGGGCCGTGAGCTCAAACTCCCCATCCTCTCCCGTAAAGCGCCAGCCCATGACTTTATCTCGTTCCTTCATACGTATCGCACCCTTCTTCTCGCTGGTTGAATCGGTTTCGGTTTGCTTGCCGAAATGTATAACGCTCATTTCCGAAACCGGTTTCGTTAACCTCATTATTGTGGATGGCCGAGATTTTGTAAAGGGCGATTGTGTTTATGTCATGCTGGGCGTGAATTTCCCGAAATGCGTCAATGGCAGGCTTCGGCAGCCCCTCCCTATGCCGATAGCACTTGCTGCGATATAATACGGCTATCCATACCTCACAGGCTTGAGCGATTTCGGCCTGCCGGTACACCTGCGAAGCGAGGTTTCGCCCTTGAATATCAAGAAGATCGCCCAACTCGCCGGAGTCTCCGTCTCGACGGTCTCCAAGATTATTAACGATTACCCGGACATCTCGGAAGACACCAAGCTTCGCGTCCGCAAAATCATGAGCGAGACCGGCTACATTCCCTCCAACTCCGCCCAGACGCTCGCCACCAAGCGGTCTCACCTCATTGGGGTGATCTTCGCGGGCAAGCTCAATATCGACATGACGCACCCCTTCTTCGTCGAGGTGGTGAACGCGTTCAAGAAGCAGATGGGCATCCTTGGCTACGACCTGCTGTTCTTCTCGAACGAGAAGTTTCAAGGCCGCGGCGATTACCCGGCCCGCTGCCGTCACTTTCACGTGGACGGCTGTATTTTGCTGTCGGGGGAGGAGTTGGAGCCCTCCATCCGCGAGCTCGATGAGAGCGACATCCCCTGCATCGGGGTCGACCTGACTTTGAGCGGGCCTCTCTCCGCTCACATCAACACCGACAACCGCGAGATGGCCGAGCTGGTCGCGCGGCACTTGGCCGAGCTCGGGTACTCCGAGCTGGGCTACCTCGGCAGCCGCGAGAGCTCGGAGATGTCCCGCGAGCGCGAAGCCGGCTACCGCGAGGCGCTGGCGAGCCGCGGGCTGCCGGTCCGCGAGGAGTGGTTCATCCACGCGGACAGCTTCTTCGAGGACGCGGGCTACGAAGCGGCGAAGCGGCTCCTCACCGGCGGCGCGCTGCCGCAGGCGCTTTGGGCCGCCTCGGATCAGCTCGCCATCGGCGCCCTGCGCGCCTTCCGCGAGGCGGGACTCTGCGTCCCGGGCGACATCGCCCTCGTCGGCTGCGACGACATCGAGGCGAGCCGTTACGTTCAGCCTGCACTGACTACGATCCGCCAGGACAAGGAGACGATCGGCAAGTATGCCGCGCTCATGCTGTTCGATCTCATCAACGAGCAGAATGCCTCCGCCGCCCAGCTCGTTCAGCCTGAGCTGATCGTTCGGGGTTCTTGCGGAACTTGACGCCTGTGCAAATTGCTCTTTGATACACCGTTCCACGAGGTCCTTAAACCAAAGGCAAACCCGGCCCCTGCCGCTTAGCGGCAAAGGCCGGGTTTGTTCGTTTCCTCATGGTGCTAGCCATCAGCAACGCAGGTGTTGAAGAATCACCCTAGTCCAGCGGGACATCGCCGCGGGCGCTGTAATACAATCGGTACCACTCTTCCCGCGTCAGCTTGTCCGCTATCGAAGCGGCATCCCCGCACGCGATGATTCTCTCGGGGGTCGCGCTGCCGATGATCGGCTGAACCTTCGCCGGATGCTTCATCAGCCAGCCGAGAACGACCGCCTCCGGCGTCGTTTCATACCTCCGGGCAAGCTCGGCCGCATAAGCGGCGGCGCGGGCCGTGGCTTCGTCGCCTCCTGCTGTCGGACGGCCGCTGTATTTACCTTGGGAGAGCGGCCCCCACGCTTGCAGTTGGATGCCTTCTGTCTGGCAGTATTCGAGGATGCCCTCCCCGAAACTGACCGCTTCTCCCTCTCGCCGGTTCACCCACAGGCCTTGGTTGAGGAAGTCCAGATGGTCCAGCCCCATCCGCAGCTGATTCACCACGAGCGGCTGGGAGATGGCGCGCTGGATGAACTTCATCTGCGGCACATTCATGTTGGACACACCGAAATGCCGGACCTTGCCTGCGCTCGTGAGAGCAAGGAACGCCTCTGCAATCTCATCCGGCTCAAGAAGCGGGTCCGGTCGGTGCAGGAGCAGAATGTCGAGGTACTCGGTGCCGAGCCGCTTGAGCGTTCCGTCCACCGATTGCAGAATGTGATCTCGGGACAGGTTGTAGTGCTCAGGACGACCCGGTTCTCTTAAGAGGATGCCGCATTTTGACTGCAGCACGAGCTTGTCCCGTTCGCCCGGATGGGCGGCGAGCCATTCCCCAAACAACGCCTCCGACTTGGTTCGGCAGTAAATGTCTGCATGATCGAAAAAGGTGATGCCGATGGATAACGCTGCCTCGATGGCGGCATATGCCCGCTTGCGATCTCCCTCCGTCAGGGGGACCGCATCCCAATTCTCTGCGAGTCCCATACAACCGAAAGCTAGGCGGCTTGCCGGAATTCGGCGTGTTTGCAAAGGAATTTCTACCATGAGTGCCACTCCTCTCTGTGATTCACCTTTCCTGTTCATTGTACCAAATCAATAAAGAAGACACCTCCCTCACAACGATGTTGTGGGAGAAGTGTCTTTGCTTTAGTCGAGTTCGGGAGCTCTCTGCAGCAGCAATCCGCTACTCTTTGAAAATCGGGTCCGACTCCCGCAGGTTATAGCCGAACACAGCCTCCGAGTCTTCCAGCAGAATCTCGTTTTCCGAGCTGTTTGGTCCGGAATATCCTTTCTCCTCCGGTCCCGTGTTCTTCGTCTGATCGATTTCCCATACTTTCCCCGTGACGGCATCGAGCAGAACTCGATAAGAATTCTTCTTGTCTCGTGACTCAAAATGCCCAAGCCAGGTAGAGCGCTCCTTCAGCAGATAGACCATCATCGTCGCGGTATAACCATCCAATTTGTCTCCTGTCAAGGCGGTGATTTTCTCTGCCATACGGTCGGCTGCCTCATCGCGACCTAGGTCCTTGGCCGTCGGCACATAGCCGGGTCCGTTGCCCTTCTTGGTCTTGGCTTTGGGTACCACGAAATCGGCAATGGTGAACACCCGGTTTTCCTTCGCAGTAGCAACCCCTTGAGTGAGCAGCCTCCCCTCCACGGGGACCACCGTTTGCGGCTGCTTCTCCAGCACCGTGATGACCCGGCTTTCCTGCTCTGCCTGCACCGCACGAATGCCGCCTGTCAACAATGCCGCGCTCCCTGCGACCAGGGTAAACGCCAACGCGATAGCCGTGCTTTTTCCAACCTTGCTTGCTCGGTTCTTCATGGGATTGTCCTCCTTCGATTTGGCTTACATCCATATTGTAAGCCGCACCTATTGCGAAGACTTAACCAACTTGTCAGGGAGTTGTAAAAAACGGATGCTCACCGTGGTCCCCGCTCCCGGCTCCGAAGCAAAATCAAGCAGAGCATTCAACCGCTCGGCGATCTGCCGGCTCAATGCCAGGCCCAAGCCCGCTCCGCCCTGCTTGCGGCTCCTCGAAGGATCTACCCGGTAAAAGGGCTCGGTAATCCTTGGCAACTGCTCCTCCGTCATCCCGCAGCCATCGTCCCTGACCGCAAGCACGGTCATTCCCTGATCCACATACGAGGATAGCTCTATGCAACCGTCGGGAAAGCACGCTTTGCAGGCATTGTCCAGCAGGTTGATCAGCAGGCTCTCGAGCAGCACCGGATCGCTCGTCACCCGTTGCTCCTGAGGCGTCAGCAACAGCGTAAGCCGCTTCTCCGCCAGCTTCGGGCGCAGAGTTTCCTCTGCCTGACGAAACAGCTTCTCCAGATCCACCTCCACCCGTTCGACCTCATTTTGCCGCAGCAGGGCCAGATCGAGCAGCTTGAGGGAGATTTGCTGCAACCTTCTGCTCTCGGACAAAATGTAATTCGTCGCCATATACCGCTCCTCCTCGTCCACCGCCGCCCGCAACAAATAGTCTGCATATCCGGAGATAGCGGCAAGGGGAGTTCGCAGCTCATGAGCCAGGTTGTCGACGAACTGCTGCTTTTGCTCCGCAGCAAGCTCCAGGGTGCGGATGTGGCTTTGCACCTGATCGGCCATCTTGTTGAAATGCTCCGCCAGCTCGGCGAATTCATCATGTCCGACGACTCCCACACGCTCCTCTATATGTCCTTGGGCAATACGCTGCGCAGCCTGGGACAGGTCTCTTACGGGCCTCAAAAGGCGCATGAGCAGCAGATACAAGGAACCGGCCAGCAGGATGGAGATCAAGATCGTAATGGCAATCAGTAGGCCGTTCAGCCGCTTTTGATCAGCGAGCAATTCGGAGATATCGTGCGCATACACCAGGCTGTAGGCTCCAAAGGGCTCCGCCAACGTTCCGTGAACGAACAGAAGCTTGCCCGCGTCCTCAGCCAAGATGACGGTGGTCCGCTCACCCGCTTTTGCCTGCAGCTTCGGTACTCCGAGTTCTTCCGACGAGGCGGGAATGTCTGTATAGAGCGGGCTTCCCTCCTTGCGCAGTTCCAGGTAGACACCCTTCTCCCTGTAATAAGCGGCATACCCCGAGAAGAGCGACTCCAGGGCGCGATCTGCGTTTTCCGACGCTCGTTGTTCGATGGCGTAGAGGTCACGCGCCATAGACGCCGTTATAAAATGATGCTCGTTCAGTGATCGTTCCCGCTCCCCGTCCATGTTGCGGCGAAATGTCGTTTGCACCGTCAAGAAGATGCCTGTGTCAAAAGCGGCAAGAAAGAGAGCCAGGGTAAGCAGGAAAGCTTTTTGCCAAAATCTCATTTTCCCGCCTCCAACCGGTAGCCCAGCTTGTACACCGTCTGTATCCGGTCTTCCCACCCCAGCTTCTTTCGCAGCTTCTGAAT
This sequence comes from Gorillibacterium sp. CAU 1737, assembly GCF_039888655.1. Classification (NCBI taxonomy): domain Bacteria; kingdom Bacillati; phylum Bacillota; class Bacilli; order Caryophanales; family Paenibacillaceae; genus Gorillibacterium; species Gorillibacterium sp. CAU 1737. The sequence goes on along the minus strand of NZ_JBDQQO010000004.1, from coordinate 301,677 downwards.
ATGTACATCGACTGTCCGCATGTCGCCCTCGTACTCATACCCCCAAGCCAACTCCAGCAGCTTGTCCCGGGAAAGTGCAAGGTTCCGGTTGAGAATGAGCACCTCAAGCAGCTCGAATTCTTTCGGGGCAAGCTCGACCGGCGCATTCCGGTAAAGAGCCTTTCGCCCCTCCATATCAATCTCTGCTTCATCCAGCACGAAACTCCGGGTATGCTTCCTTGTGCGCCGTAGGACCGCCTCTACCCGAGCGAGCAGCTCCAGCGTCTCAAAGGGCTTCACGATATAATCGTCCGCTCCGGACTCTAATCCTTTAATGCGGTCAGCCAACTTATCACGCGCCGTCAAAAAGATTACCGGGATACGAGAGTGACTGTCTTTCACCAGCCGGTCGAGAATATCAAAGCCCGACATGCCAGGTAACATCACGTCGAGAATCATCAAATCCGGCGGCTCTCTCCGAGCCTCCTCAAGAGCCAGGCGGCCATCATGGATGCAGGTGCTCTCATGCCCGACCAGGGCCAGATTCCTGCGAATCAACTCGTTCAGGGAGGGTTCATCCTCTACAATCATAATCTTAGCCAATCGATCACCCCCCTTCACATTACCTTACACATGTTAGCGACTTGTTAAGGACTTCCTGAAGAAATCTTCTTCAGTTCGTCCGATTGGAGTAAAAGCCCTGCTCCACCAGCAGATCGAGTTGACCCAGGTCCACAGCTCCAAGATTAATGGTAATCTTTTCTGTTTCCGACAACAATATCGCCTCCTCGTTTGATGAAGCATTGAGTATCCATCCACTAAACATGGGAATAGCCTATTTATACCATCTATATGGATTGCTATCATGTATATTTTTCCAATAAACCCTATACCGTTCTTAGTAAAATGTCTCCGCTTGAGGACCAACACCAGCCGTTCCGACCTGACACCAAATTTCATTTCATCCTTTTTTGAAACGTTTTGGGAAAAGGATGGTCTTATGAAGGGGAGGTGAAACCTTGTCCGATTTCGGGAAGGTCTATACGGAGCATTTTTCGGATGTATACAAATATGTGTTTTCTCTTAGCCAAAATGAAACCATCGCCGAGGAGGTGACCCAGGATACCTTCTTCAAGGCCATGAAGCACATGGATCGGTTCAACGGAACCTGCAAATTGTCGGTGTGGCTTTGCCAGATCGCCAAGAATACCTACTTCTCCCACTACCAGAAGCAACAGAGGTTTGCACCCGCTCTGGCCCCCGAGGTTCCGGGCCCCGCTGACGTGGAGAGGGACTACCTGAATAGAGAGTCCGCCAAGCGGCTTCATGGTTTGGTCCATCGGCTGAAGGAGCCTTACAAGGAAGTGTTCATGCTGCGCGTGTACGGAGAGCTTTCTTTTCGGCAGATCGGGGACTTGTTTGGAAAAACGGACAGTTGGGCGCGGCTGATCTTTTATCGGGCCAAAAAACAGCTACAGGAGGATCTGACATGAACGTATCCTGTGAAATCATCAAAGACTTGCTGCCCCTGTACCACGATGGCGTATGCAGTAGCGACAGCCGAAAGCTGGTCGAGGAGCATCTGGCCTCCTGCGAATCGTGCCGAGCAGAGCTTGAGGCAATGGACCGTCAGCTTCCCTTAAACCAGGTTCAAACCCATTGGAATGAGGCGACGGCCGTTACCAACCTGGCAAAAGAATGGAAGAAAAGCATGGTCAAAGCACTGCTTAAGGGGATCTTGATCACCGCCGCCATCGCCCTTGTGCTCTACTTCTTAATGGATTTGAGAGTGGTTGACGCCACGATCCCTTGAGCGGAGGAAAAGAAAGATGAGCGAGCCCATCGTAACTGCGGAGCATATCCGAAAAAGCTATGGAAAAAGTGCTGCATTGCGAGACGTTTCTCTTCGTGTAGAAAAAGGAGCCATCTACGGGCTGATCGGTCAAAACGCTCAGGCAAACCCACCCTGCTCCGCATCCTGGCCGGCCTTATTCCCACCTTCGGCGGTAAGGTTGCGTATGGCGAAGCTGCTTGGAATCGACGATAAGCCTGTAGACGGGGAGTGGTCTTCCTGGGGGGCTCTTGGGGGCTTTCTCTCGGGATTTCTCTGGTCTGCTTTGACCTTCCCAACGTCCACTCTCTCCACTCTCTCCATCCTCCCTCCTCGCCTTTTCGCCGTTCTTTCGGCGTTCTCTCCGCATGAAGCTCCACTGCAATTGGAAAACTGAGTCAGACAAAAGGGCAGCCCAGCCAGTAGGTGCGGCTGATCCGAGACTCGGAGGCGATCATGCGGCGTATCTTCTCGATCTATCGCAGGGATATGAAGAACCTGTTCACCAGCCCGGCGGCGCTCATCATGCTGTCCGCTCTCGCGCTGTTGCCCTCGTTATACGCCTGGTTCAATATTGAAGCTTCTTGGGACCCGTACGGGAACACGAGGGGGATTCAGGTAGCCGTCGTGAATCAGGATGCAGGCTCCGAGTTGCTCGGCAGTCCGGTTCACGTCGGCGATGAAGTTATCGAGTCCCTGAAGCAAAACGACAAAATCGGCTGGGTGTTTACCACGGAGCAGAAGGCGCTGTCCGGCGTTCGTCACGGAGACTATTACGCCTCGCTCATCATCCCCGAAGCCTTCTCGCGCGATATCGCCTCCGTCCTGTCCAAGGAGCCGGTGGAAGCGGAAATTCTCTATTACGTGAACGAAAAAATCAATGCCATCGCTCCCAAGATTACCTCTAAGGGGGCGAGCGGCATCGTGGAAGAAGTGAGCGCCACGTTCGTCCAGACGGCGAGCGAGGCGCTGTTTCGGCTGTTCAATGAGCTCGGCATCGAGCTGACACGCGAGCTTCCCGTGATCGAGAAGACCAAGAGCCTCATCTTTCAGGTCGAGAGCTTGCTTCCCACAGCCCGTACGGCTGTAGATACGACGGCAGGCGATCTCGCCAAAGCGGAGACAATTGTCGGCAAGGCCCAGCAGGCGCTACCGGTGGCGAACGAGCTGCTCGCGAACGGCGAAGCCTTCGCAACGGAAGCCGCGCAGGCCGCACAAAAAAGCCGCGCGCTGCTCACCGCCGCGGAGCCCTACATCCGGCAGGACCTCATCGCGGTCCAGGGCGCAGCCGAGGCGGTGAGCGAAGCAGCCGGACGGCTTGCCGATGAGAGCGCGGAGCCGACCTTGGTGGATGCGGCGCTCTCTGCCGTCATCCCCCGGCTGGAGAAGACGGCCGCGCTCACGCTCGCGGTTCGCGACTTTCTCGCGGGCTTTGAGCGGTTTGGCGGGGCCTCTGCGCTTTTTGCCGGCGAGCGCACGGAGCTGACCCGCCTGAACGAGCTCACGCAGGAGCAGCTTGCCCTGCTCAAGCAGATTCAGGCAGCACGGGCAGCAGGCAAAGGGACCGCCGCCGAGCTCCTCAGCCGCTTGTCCGAACGGACTGCTGAGGCAGCTCGCATCAGCGGCTCCCTGGTCAGTCGATATGACTCGACGGTCGCACCTAAGGTGAAGACGGCCCTTGATGGCGTTGATCGAACGATTAGCGACACGAAGACGCTTTTGGATGAAGCGACAGCCGCCCTCCCGAACATTCAGAAGCTGCTTCAAGACGCCGCCACGGGCATCGTTTGGGGAACCACAGAGGCCAAGGCCATTCAAGCCGCCTTTCCTTCTGTCGAAGAGAAGGTACACGGCATCGCCAACCGCATTCGCACTTTTGAGCAGCAGGGCGACATTCAGGATATCATCAGCCTGCTGGTCAACGATTTTGAGAAGAAAAGCGCCTTCTTCGCCCATCCGGTCACCCTTGTGGAAAACAAGCTCTACCCCATTCCCAATTACGGATCGGGGATGTCGCCCTTTTTCACCACACTGTCGTTATGGGTCGGAGCCTTGCTCCTGGTCTCCCTCCTTTCGGTCGAGGTGGACGATTGCCCGGGAGGCTGCCGCCACCATGAGGTGTACTTTGGCCGTTACCTCCTGTTCTTACAGACCGCGCTTCTTCAGGCGCTCTTCGTGACGTTGGGAGACCGCTTCCTGCTCGGTACCTATGTTCACGACTTACTCTATTTCGTGCTGTTCGGCCTGCTCCTCAGCTCCGTCTTCATGCTGATCGTCTACACGCTCGTGTCCGTCTTCGGCAACGTGGGAAAAGCAATCGCCATCATCCTGCTCGTCCTGCAGCTCGCCGGGTCGGGAGGAACCTTCCCGATTCAAGTAACGCCGCCGTTCTTCCAGGCCCTCTATCCCTACCTGCCGTTCACTTACGGGATCAGCATGATGCGTGAGGCGGTCGGCGGCATTCTCTGGGATGTGGTCTGGAGGGACTTTGTGCACATGGCCGTCTATGCCGCCATCGCACTCGTACTCGGGCTGGCGCTGAAAGCGCCGATCAACCGGGCCTCCGCCAAATTCGTCGCCAGCGCTAAGAAAAGCAAGCTGATTCATTGACAGCCCCCGGTTCCACGACTTGACCCTCGTTTGGCTGCAAATGGAAACAAGAAAACCCTCCGATCCGTCTACTCTGTAGAATAGCAGGCAACTCCGCCTGCTCGCGGATCGGGAGGGTTCTCTTATGAAGAAAACAGTTCTTCTCTTTTTCTCTATTGCGGCAGCAATCCTGCTCTTGTCGGGCTGCGGCGGGAACGCGAAGCGCGCGGACTCCCCGGCCGCCAGTACAGCAGGTGGGCCGAGCGGTACAGGCGTTCTGGCCGACTCATCCCCTGCAGCCTCTTCTCTGGCGGTTTCACCCTCCCCCGGTTCCTCTTCCAGCAAGAGCCAACCGGCTGGTGAAGCGGATGATCGCACCCCATCCGCTTCCCCTTCTTCCGCTGCGTCTTCTCCCGCTTTTCCCGCCTCGCCCGCATCTTCTGCGGCAGCAGTCACGTCAGGTTCACCCGGCGAAGAAAGCCTCTTCTCCTGCGGTGAGCTGACGCTGGGAGAAGGCTCGGCCGCAACCAAGCTGCCTCTCTCCTGCATTCGCGGGACGTATGGTCTCGAGGCACCCAAATCGCAGCAGCCTCCTGCTCCGCTCCAGCTATCGGGGTACTTGCTCCCGCCCTCCCTGTCCGGCAAGCTTGCCGGGTACTGGTTGAGTGAAGGAGACTTTGACCCTGCACGCGGGCTTCTTGTTCTCGCTCCGGATCGCTGGATAGTGAACCAAGGCGCCATTGGAGCGAATGGCTCAAGCGCGATTCGTCTGGAAAATCCGGAAAAGACGAACGAATATATCCGCTTCCAGGACGACGGGGCCTGTGTCGGCTGTATCACGAGCCAGATCGGCGCTTATTTTCCCGAGTTGGAGAGCTGGGCGGAAGAACAGGGCTTCCCCCCTCGCCATCTGCCGGACATTCAAAAGCGGTCTATGCTGAACTCAAATTTTCTCTTCTACACCAAGGATGCCGGGACGAAAGAGAATGAGGTGCTCGGCATCGCCTATCAGATGCACGAGGGAGACCCTGTCTTCCGCTCCCTGGAAGTGGCGCTGCCGACTTCCAGGCATGACGAGGCGATCGCGCTCCTGCAATTTTTTCTTTTTCAAAATCGATACGAGGGGCCCGCCCTGAAAATGACGTCTTCGTCACGCCGCTGCCCTGCCTCGTAGGCATACCTTAGGAGAGGGCGCTCCGGGCGGCCAAAATATACTTGGCCTGATCGAGCGGATTGACGCCCCGACGAGGCCGTTCAGCCGCCACGTCCGGCGGACATTCCTGGTAGCCCGAGAAGGTCGCTGCCCAGATGCCGCGTCCCTTCGTCATCGAACCGATTCGGGCTGGGAACGCAAGAGAGGTCGCGAGCGGTACGAGTCCGGTAATCTCCATTCGCTCTCCGATCCGCTCCGGAGCGGAGAATTCACCCCGCATCACCACGAGCTCGTTCATCAGCTTGCCGCCGAATTCCTCCGGTACCGACAGGCGGAAGCGCAGCATCGGTTCCAGCAGCTGAATCCCCGTCTGCACGAGCCCGTTCATGATGCCCATTGGGGTGGCTACGACAAAATCCAACGGGTGCGTATGCCAGACGTGATGCTCGCCCTCGAGGAGCGTCACCTTGAGATCGGTGACCTCCCAGCCGAACAGCCCTTGCTGGAGCGCTTCGGGCACACGGCGGGCCACCTCATTCTGGTAGCTTTCGAGCAGCCGCTCAGGCCGGGCGAGCGAACGATAGACAAGCCCGCTGCCCCGTTCTCCAGGCTCGATAAGGAAGCGCAGAATCGCCCAACACGGCTTGGGCATCGTATAGGCGATGAGCCCCTCGCCGCTTCGGGCGGGCGTCTCCTTGTAGATGACAGATGGCGCGCCGAAGCGGATGTCGAGACCGAAGCGGCTTTTCACAAGCCCCGTCAGCACCTCCATCTGGATCGGCCCCATCACCTTCAGGTGTAGCTCTCTTGTCTCTTGCTGCCACATGAGGTCAAGGAGCGGGTCCTCGTCCGCCAGCTCCTGGAAGGCAGCGACGACGGCCCGGTCCTCGATTCCGGCAGGCCATTCCGCCTGCACCGTCAGGAGCGGAACGGCCAAGGCTCGCCGCTTGTGCAGCTCTGCTTCCCCGAGCACATCTCCGATGCAGGCGCGAGAGAGGCCGTACACGGCCGCCAGATCTCCTGCCTGCAGCACCCCGATGTCCTCTGAACGGTTCCCTTCTACACGGCGGATTTGGGTCACCTTCTCGGACAGCTTCTGTGTCCGGTTGACGACCAGATCGCGGTTCTTCAGGGTACCTCCATACAAGCGGACATAAGCCACGCGTCCCATGATCGGGTCCTTCTCCAGCTTGAATACCACACCGGAGAGCGGGCCTGCGGGGTCTCCCTCCGGTGCGGGAAGCAGATGCACGATGCTGTCCAGCAGCTCGTTCACCCCGAGCCCGCGCGCTGACGCCCCGAACAGCACAGGCGTAAGCCTGCGCAGCCTCGTCAGCTCCGGCAGTCGGGCCGCTACCTCCTCAAGAGAAAGAGTCCCTTCCTCCACATAACGGGCGAACAGTTCCTCATCGGCTTCAACCGCCGCTTCGATCAGAAGGCCACGATAGTGTTCTGCTTCTTGGGCTTCGCCCAACTCGAAGAGAGTCGAGCCCGCATCGCTTGCGGCCGTCGCGCTCTCCGTTTTTCCTGAATCCGGCCTCGACAAGGTAACAGCAGAGTCTATCGCTTTGCCTAGCGGAATACCCGGCAAGAACGCCGCCCCGGCATAGGCGCCCTCCTGGCCGATCGGCACTTGAAGCGGCGCCGCATTCGCTCCGAGCAAGCGTTGTATCTGCCGAAGCGTACCGAGTGGGTCCGCCCCTACCCGATCCATCTTGTTGATGTAGATCAAGACCGGAATCCTCCGTTCGGTGAGTGCATCCCAGAGCACCTCGGTCTGAGCCTGGACGCCCTCCACCGCTGAGACGATCAATACCGCTCCGTCCATCACATCGAGCGCTCGCTCCACTTCCGCGAGGAAATCGACGTGTCCCGGCGTGTCTACCAGATTAATCGCGGCGCTGTTCCATTCCAAGCGGGTGACGGCGGCCCGCACCGAGATACCTCGTTCTCGCTCCACCTCAAGGAAGTCCGTCTGCGCCGTGCCGAAATCCACACTGCCCAGCGTGCGGATTCGCCCGCTTCGGAAGAGCATTTGCTCGGTTGTCGTCGTTTTGCCCGCATCGACGTGGGCGAACAAGCCCACGTTGCGCAGCTTCCCTTGCCGGACCCCTCCGGCGGATGCTGCTTCTCTTGCCTTTGTCCCGCTCATGTTGTTTCGTTCCCGCCCTTCTCCTGCTGGTCCTCTCATTGTAGCGGATCGGGTGGAGGGCCGTCCACGAGACGAGGAAACAAGAGCCGGTGTGTTCATGGGGGCGTGGCCCTGTTGCTAGATGGTGATACCACCGACGAATCCGACCAAGAGTCGGGTCTGCAAGTACACGCTCTGAGAGACTGCAACGAAATAAGTACCGCTAAATTGCTGACAAAACTCCCAAAACCGCGGAGCTTTTGTCAGCAAAAGCGGATACTCATTTCCTTGCAGCTCCTAGATCTCTTTTCGACAGAAGTACGTAAGGCCAGCAGCGATGAAGAGGACCGCCCCGCCCGCGATCACAACGAGGATGGTGGGAAGGCTCAAATTGAGCGCTCCAAAAGCGTCCGCTTCCTTCAAACGGGGCATCATCGCGAGAAACGGCTGCGCCCAAGGATACCACGGCCCGATCTTCACAGAATTGACGACCAGGATGTTCGGAATGGTCAGCATGACACCGAGGGAGAGCGGACCAGCGAAACTCGTCCAGCCCACCGAGACCGCAAGCTGCAATGCCGCAATGGGAATTGCACCGAGCACGCCGCCGCCTACGCTCGTGAGAACCATTTTCCAGGGGATATCACCGGGGATTCCGCGCAGCTCGCCAACGAGCCAATACGCACCCAGGAAAATCACTTGCATCGCCACGATCAGCTCCAGCACGATGACGAGCTTCACCCAATAAACCGTAGCGCGGGAAACGGGGAGCGCGAGCAGTTGCTTCCAGCCTCCGTCCAGGTGCTCAAAGCGACAGACGAAAGCGGCAAAAATCCCCGTAAAGAGAGGCAGGAAGAACAGTCCTTGCCCCGCCGCCATGTTGGTGAGCAATTCTCCCCACCGTTCCTCCCCCGGAAGCGAGAGGTCGAGCCCGCCCATTAACGCGCTGAAAAAGGGACCAACCAGAATCAAGAGCCAGATGGTGCTCTTGCGAAGCTTTTGCCACTCGGCCCTGCGAATGCGAAGGAAAGCGCTCATGTCAGTTCACGTCCTTTCGAACAAAATGCAGACTCCACGCCGTAAAAAGGACTACTCCCAGCAGCGTGCCTGCGACAACCGACCACTCGGGGTATCCCGCGTTATTTTCCAGCAGCGGAAGCTTCCAGATGATAAAGTCCGGTAGCGAAATACTGTACATGCCGATGACGACGCCAAGCACGCCTACGCTCATCGCGATCGCCTGATTGCGGAAGGCTACCGAGAGCCCGTACTGGAGCGCGAGACAGGCAAGTCCGGCCGGCAGCGGGTAAAAGGACTTGATCGCAAGCTGAGCAAGCGGCGCCTCCCAACCGAAGCCGAGCAAGCCTCCAAGAAGCCAGGTGCCTCCGAACAGCAGCAGGCAGGAAAAGCTGAGCAAGAGAATGAGCAGAAGGAACTTCGCCGTATACACGCTCAGGCGCGAGACCGGAAGGGCCAATGTCTGCTTCCAGGCATGGGTCTGGTGCTCCCGCCCGGCAAGCTGAGACGCGAGAAGCGACATGCCGAGCAAAAGGGCGAGGAAGCTCAAGAAGATGGTGTTGCTGATGAGGGCGGACCAATGCTTACCCTCGTAGAGTTTGTAGAGATAATCGTATCGCAGCCCGTAGTTCAAGGCGGTCAAGGCGACAACCCCGAACGGCCCGAGGATGGCGAGCGGCAGCGCCATCGTCCTCTTCAGCTTGAGGCAATCCGAGGAAAAGAGGCCCAGCAGCGTGCCGCGGCTTGCCGTTGTCCGACCAGCAGGTGTCCGGTTAGCCGTGTTCTGGCTAGCAGTAGTCTGGCTCACAGGCTTTCGCCTCCCACCATGTTGAGGAAGAGGTCCTCCAACGATTTTCGCTCCTCTTCGACGCGGTAGACGGAATGGCCGGCTTCCACCAGGTTGGAGACGAGGCGGCCCGTCTGCTCGTTCGTCAGCAGATCCAGGCGGATGAGGCCGTCCTCAAGCTGCGCTTGCCCGGAATAGCGGGTAACCACTCGAAGCGCCTCGCTCGGATCACTTGTCGCCAACCGAAGCTGACCGGAAGCCTGACGCTTCAGCACGTCGATGCTATCCTGAAAGATGAGCTTTCCTTCCCGAATGATACCGACGCGGTTCGCCATGTGCTCGATCTCGCTCAGCAGGTGGCTGGAGATCAGAACGGTGACCCCATACTCCCGTGGCATGCTTTTGATGAGCTCGCGGATCTCGTGAATCCCCGCAGGGTCGAGCCCGTTGGTCGGCTCGTCCAGGATGAGCAGCTCGGGATGCGCGAGCAGGGCGGAAGCGATGCCGAGGCGCTGCTTCATGCCGAGCGAGTATCCTTTCACCGCGCGGTTTTCCTCCCCCTTCAGCCGGACAATCGACAGCACCTCGTCAATGTGGGCCTTCGGAACATCGAGGATGCGGCGCAGCGTCTCCAGGTTCTCCCGCGCGGTCAGATGCCCGTAATAGGACGGATACTCGACCAGCGAGCCCACACGCCGCAGGATCTCCATCCGGTTCGCGGCAAGCGGCTTACCGAACACATGAACGCTGCCCGCCGTCGGCCGGATCAAGCCGAGCAGCATGCGGATCGTCGTTGTCTTTCCCGCCCCATTCGGCCCGAGGAAGCCGTATATGTCCCCCCGGTCCAGGCTCATGCTGACTCCGTTCACCGCAGCCCGGTTTTTGTACTTCTTGGTGAGCTGTCTGGTCTCCAATACGAGTTCACTCATTGCGTTTTGCCCCTCTTTCTTTTGCCTGGCGCGCCGATTCGTTCGCACTCGCCAGCAGGTATGAGTTCATTCTATCGGGGCCAGGTTAAAGACAAGCGCGCATCTTGTTTAAAAATGGTTTAAAAAAGCCGCTTCGCCGAAATCAACTTCGGGAAGCGGCTTTTGCTATGTTTGTTGTTGGTTGGTCCATTGAGATGGCTCCAGCTATGAGCTCGGGGCTCCACAAGCAGATAGGTACCGTCAAGCGGTTGATCGTAGGCTCTACGCCCTTACGATGCCGCTGCCTGTTTACTCCTCTGCTCTGCTGTCCTGCTCCGCTGTTGCCCTGTTTTGTTGCTACCCTTCTCCCCTACTCTGCTGCTGCTTCCTTACTCCTCGCCTTGCAGCGACGATCGTTGGATTCTCCCGGCAGGCAGCAAGCCCCACGCGTTTTCGGCGGGCTTGTTCGGTCGGATGAGAAATGTCGTTCCTGCTGACGAGCTTGAACAGGTTAGAGACAGGTGCATCTGCTCCAGCATAAGCCGGACGATGGCAAGACCCAGCCCTGCTCCGCTGCGCTCGGTGACGGCCGCAAGCCCCGGGCCTCGGTCCACAATTTCAATCCCTTCCAGCTCAACCGACTGCGCGTCTGATCCCGCTCTTCCCGCTTCATATCCACGGCCCTCATGGAATCTCGACTCAGGAGAAGTCAATCGAATGCCAACATACCGGCCTTCTGATGCGTGACGCACTGCATTTTGCAATAGATTATCCAGCACACGCCGCATGAGATTGCCGTCTACCTCCCATGTCACCGGATGGTCGGGCGTGGTAACCTCAAGCTCCATATCATTCTGCTCCAAGAGGGGGTACCATTCCGCTCCGTGTGCCCTCAGGAGCCGCCCCATGTCGAGCTTCTCCGGGTGTACGGGGTACTTGCCTGCGGTCAGGAGGGTATAGGAGAGCAGATCGTCCAGCAGGCGGCTGACTTCCTCCGCCTTCGTGCCAAGCACGTGGAGAGACTGTCGTCCCTCCGTGGATATGGGCTCTTTCTCCAGCGAATAGACATGGCTTCGGAGAACGGTAAGCGGGGTGCGCAGGTCATGCGAGAGGCTGGCGATCAGCTCTCGCCGCAGCTTCTCCTCGCCCTTTTCACGCTCTCGCCCGGCTGTTAATTCGTCAATCATCCGATTGAAGGCAAACTCGATCCGACCGATCTCGTCTTCCCGGCTGATCGGAACCGGATTCGGAATGCCTCCCGTTCCCTCGGCGGGAACCATCGCCTTCTCCAGCATAACGAGCCGCCTTCGAAGCCGGTAGAAGAACCAGGCCGAGATAAAGAGAAAAGCACCGAGAACCAGCGATAGCAGAACGACGAAGGTCTTGGTTCGAAACACAGGAGCGACACCTGTTTGAAATAGAGAGTCTGGAATCTGGAGCACCATGAAGCCGCGGGAAACGTCCCCGCCGATGAAGGCCACGACGGTGAACGGGTCGGCATCGTAGTGGCTTTTCATAAATGCTACCGTTTCGCTCGCAGTCCAATGCTCGGGAAGATCGGGCTGGGTCGGCATCGAAAGGCGGGTCCTACCGGCCTCATCCACCCAAAACATCGAAGCCTTGGGATAGTGATCCTTCAGTTCGAGCAGCGCTTTGCTGATCTCGGAATCTTTCGCTGCTCCGAGCTTCTTTGCCTCGTCATGCCATTGGTTGGTAAGCTCCGTCCGGTTTGTGTACAGGGCCTCCTCCCTCTCCTGCTGCTGAGGAAAAGACAGCGTGGACAGGAGAGCCGCTGCCGGAAGCATCATCGGCCAGAGCAGGAAGGCCATGAGAAGAATGAGCAGATAGCGAATGAGCAGCGATTTGTGCCATTTGGTCTTCATGCCCGCACCCGGTACCCGATCCCTCGAATCGTCTCCACGATCTCGGGGGAGCTCGGGTCCTTCTCGATTTTCTCGCGCAGGTAGCGGATGTGGACCATCAGCGTCTTGTCCCCGTCGAGATAGGGCTCCTGCCATACTCCTTCGTACAGTTGCTCCTTGGTCAGGATCCGGTTGCGATGACGGAGCAGCATTTGAAAGATTTGATGCTGCTTTCCCGTGAGGCGAATCTCTTCGCCCGTCTCCGCATGGAGGATGCGCTCAGCCTCTCCGAAGACTTGAAGATGCTTAAGCGTAAGCGCCTCTTCCTCCATGCGGCCAAACCGGCGAAGCAGGACCTCCACGCGAGCCGAGAGCTCATCCGGGTGAAACGGCTTGGTAAGGTAATCGTCGGCAAATTGCAGCCCTTCGAGCTTGTCCTCAATCGCCGTTCGGGCAGAGAGCATCAGCACCGGCACATCCGGCCGATTCTCCTTCACCCGTCTGCCGAGAGTAAAGCCATCGAGCCCCGGCAGCATGACGTCCAGAATGACCAGGTCACAGCTGGGCTTTCCCGCATCCGTGCCGGAGAGAACCGCCCCCGGCTCCGCTGCCAGCCTGCTCCCGTCGGTGAACCAGTCCACCTCGTAGCCGTTCGCCGTCAAATGCTCCTTCACCCAGCTTCCGATCTGCCGGTCGTCCTCGATATACACCAAGCGCTTTTTCACCATCGGCCCCCCTCTGCGGCTTTCCTGTTCGCATCCCTATTACGCCCAATCACCCCTGGGCGGCGCTGCTGTGAGCGAAATAAGGATGTCGCATATCCTTATTTCTGCTCGTGTGCCCCATTAGGCGTGGATAGGTATCTCTCGTAACATTATTTCGTTCAATCCACTCTGTTCGGCGCCGCTGTGGGCAATTAGCTATTTCGCATATCCTTATTTCCGCTCGTGCGCCTCATTCAGTGCGAATAGGTATCTCACGTATCGCTATTTCGCTCAATCAGCACTATTTGGCGCGGCTGCGAGCATTTAGGTATCTCGTATATCCTTATTTCCGTTCATGAGCCTCATTCAGCGCAAATAGGTATCTCCCATATCACTATTTCACTCGAGCAACCCTGGGCGCCCCCTGCTGGGAGCAATAACCGATTCGCTTGCACCGAAGCTTACCGCCTACAGCCTACCGCCTGCACTCGCACTTACTCCCACGGAAGCTTGTCTCCACGATCGTCACTCCCGGCTGCGTCCCCATCGTCAGCGCTCTCGCTTGAGACCCCGTGTGAGCCTGCCGATGCAGCAGCATCCCGCTCCTCTCGTTCCCGCCAGCGCGCTTCCCGTTCTTCCACGACGCGGCGGTCCGATTCCTCCGCTATACGGGCAACCACGTCATCGAAGGGCTCCGGGCTCAATAGCTCGATGGGGGAGATCCCTTTATCAAACCGGAAGGCGTCGCCTTCTACCAGCACCACGTAGCGGCCGTTCAGACGGGCGATGTGTACGCTCTTGCCGTATTCCTCCATCTTCGCCCGGATGGACACGCCATCCAGTTTGAAGTTCATCTCATAATCCGGCTGGGTCTCGACGATCCGTGCTGTCGCATCGGCGACCAGCTCATGGGTCCAGCGTTCCTGCAGCTCGCGCTTCTCCCCCGCTGCCCACAGCTCCAACCGCTGCTCCTCGCGACGGCGGGCATCGGTCGGTGCCGCTGCTCGAACGGGCCGCTCCTGCGCATCCGCATAAGCGCCGGGTGCCGCCGCTTGAAGGATTTCCCCGCTCTCGCCGCCGTCTGCCTCCTCTCCCCCCGCATTCCATGGAGGGACGTCCGAGTCGGAATCAGCTTGTCCGCTCTGGTCACGGCCCACTCCCATCGGAGGCTCTCCGTCTCTATTCACACCAAATGCCGACTCATCCTCATCCTCGTCCGCTTCCGATCCAATGGGCATTCCACCGGACGCCCCGTGCCACTTGGCGTCCATGTATTCCTGAACCATGCCCAGCATCTGCTCGGTGACGATGGCCGGCTTCGACTTCTCGTACGTGACATACTTCAGAAAATCCTCAAAATAGCGGGCATGCGAGGCTTGGTGAATCTTTACCTCCCACTCCTCCAGCATACCGGGCTCCGGCATGTACGGATATTGAATGGACTTGATGCTGCGAGCGCTGATCGCCATTTCCACTTGGCTGACAAGGCTCTTTTCGTCCGAGATCCGGGCGATCTTCGGCTCAAAGTCACACTTCATCACGAGCAGGAACGGCTCGTCAAAATACTTCGGGAGCTTGGCCGCCGCCACAAGAAAAGCCCCTCCCCGAACCGCGCTCGTGTTGAGATACGTGCGGATCAGATCGTCGCTCGCCGCTTGGAAATCTTCCCGCATGGAAGACTGCCGAAGGCGTTGAAACAGGTTGTAATTGGGGTTCGACGACAATTCATACCCCGGTTCAACGAGAAAGCGTCCGATCTTCGTAGGGGCTTGCTCCGTCTTCGGGTTGCGTTCGGCTTTTCGCTTGAGAATCCGTTCGAGCTCTCCATGCAAAAACTCCTTCAGCTCGCTGTTCTCATAGCTTTCCCGGTGAAGCGTCTGGAAGTGGCGGTAGCTCTTCGCGGCTTCCGGGTCCTCGCTCTCGCTTTGAATAACAAAAAAGGACAGGTACTGAACGACGATCTCCATAAATGGTCTCCTTCATCTATCGATTGGCCTCAGGTGTTGAATGCTTAAAACGCTGCAGGAGCCGATTTACCCGTTTCCGATGCTGGTCCACAACGGTGCGAAAGCGTAGGTTAGATCAGTCTCAAGCAGCGAGGTGTTACGCAAAGAACCAGGCGCATAGGCAAGTGGGTTCAGGCGCAGCGAGTACAGGCAAGCGGTATAGGCAAGCGGTTCAGGTGCAGCGGGAGTAAGGCAAGCGAGTACAAGCGCAGCGGGTCATCTGGCCGAAACTGGTTATGCTACGGAAATAACTTTACCGCCAGCCGCTCAGGCTGTCAAAGAGGAACAGGGGGAACGGCTTGCGTGAACAAGACGGCGGATCGGGACGGGACAGCACGGCGTGGAAGCAAGAATCTGCTTGGGCTAGAGCAAAAAAATAGCGACCGCGCACAAGATCAGCCGAGCGACCGCACCCGGAGCAGAAGTCTCGCAGAGCACGAGAAAAACCGAGGCGGCGCACAGCCTCAAGCGACAGATGGGCATGAGTTTAAGGAAGAAAAGCTCCTCCTCGTGCTTCGCTTTACCCTGATGATCTCCGTGCTCAATGGCTCCGTCTTCAACCTCGTCCTGCCCGACATCGCCCGGACTTACCGGCTCGCTCCCTCGCAGGTGAGCTGGGTCGCCGCCGGGTACATGCTCGTCTACGCCGTCGGTTCCGTCGTCTACGGCAAGCTGGCCGACCGCTGGCGGCTCCGCAGCCTGCTCACCTTCGGCCTCGTCTTCTTCGCCGTCGGCTCCTCGCTGGGCGCAGCCGCGCAAAGCTTCGGCATGGTCGTCGCGGCCCGCGTGCTCCAGGCGGCGGGCTCCTCCGTCGTGCCCGCGGCCGCCATGCTCGTCCCGGTCCGCTTCTTCCCGCCGGAGCGGCGCGGGCGGGCGCTCGCCTCGAACGCGGTCGGCACCGCCCTCGGCAACGCCGCCGGGCCGGTCGCCGCCGCCCTCATCGCCGGGTTCGCCGGCTGGCGCTTCCTCTTCCTGCTCGCCTTGCTTGCCCTCATCGCGCTGCCGTTCCTCTGGCGGCTTCTCGCACACGAGCCGCCTCTCTCCGGCACCCCGCTCGATATCGCAGGCGCGCTGCTCCTCACAGGCGCTGCCCTCTGCCTCCTGCTCGCCGTGACGCGCCTGGACCTTCCGCTCGCGGTCATGGGCATCGGGCTGGCCGCTCTCTTCGTGCGGCGCATTCGCACCGCGCGAGCGCCCTTCGTCGATCCGGCGCTGTTCGCAAGCCGCCGCTACTCGCTCGGGCTCGCCATCGCTTTTGCCGCAAACGGCATCGGCTTCTCGCTCCCCTTCCTCATGCCGCAGCTTCTGGCACAGGTGAACGGGCTCGCCTCCTCCCGCGTCGGCTGGGTCATGCTGCCGGGAGCGCTCACGTCCGTGCTCCTCGGCAGGCGGGGCGGCCGCTATGCCGACAAGCACGGCACCCGCGCGCTTTTTCGAGTCGCCGCTGCCCTTCAAGCGGCTTGCTGCCTGCTGCTGTCCACCTACGCCGGCGGCCCCGTCCTCGTGGTCGGCCTCATCTACGTGGCGGGCTACCTCGGACAAACGCTCATGCTGGTCGCCCTCTCCGGCACCGTAGCAGCAGACCTTCGCCCTGAGCATGCCGGTGTCGGCATGGGGTTCTTTTCCATGCTTACCTTCCTCTCCTCGGCGGCGACGGCGACGGTACTCGGACGGCTGCTCGATCTTTCGATGAACCGAGCCATTAATCCGTTTCAGCAGCATCCCGCCGCCTACGGATTCAGCAACCTTTTCGCCGGAGAGCTCGTACTTCTGGTTGCCATCATCTTCGCCTATTCCTCCTTGTCCCGGGTCCGCCGCTAACCCCTCTGTGAGAACGGGGTGACTAGAGAGCATTCAGCAGAGGGAAGCCACAGCCGTCGGATACTGGTATAATGGCTATCGTAGCTCGACATTTCGACCAAAAAGGCCGGTGACCCGCATGCCTCAACCCATCGAAGTTCACATTACCAATCGAAGCCAAGCTTTAACCCGTTTTCTTCGCTTTCACTTTTACCGCAAAAGCCTGGTTCTCCCGCTCTGGTCGGTCATCATGATCGTGGCCGCGGTCGGCTTGTTCGTTCAACGAGCGGACGTCATCCCTGGAATCGTTCTTCTGGCCGTAGCTGCTTTTCCTCATTTCACGATCTGGCGGATGGGCAAGCGGCTGGACCGCAAACCGATGCACCAGCACTTTACGCTAACCCCCGAAGCGATTCGGTATGAAGGAAATCAAGGGGGCATCGAGTCCTCCTCTACGATCGCCTGGAACAGCCTTTATCGCGTGTATGAGTCGAAGACGGCCTTTTACCTCTATGTAAACAAAAAGCATGCCATGGTCCTGCCGAAAGCGGATATCACCGCAGGAACCCCGGACGAGCTCAGCCGATTGATGCAAGAAAAGCTGGAAGGCGGCTACAAGTCCGTGTAAGGGCGACGAAAGCCCCCGAAAAAGCGAACGAAGCCAAACCAGAGTCTCGCGGTATTCAATCAGCAGGGAGCGGGAACCCTACCCAAACATGACAGGGAATCCTCTCTGACTATCCGCAAGAAACGGCTGGCTGGCAGAAAAATAACGGTTTTCTCTCGACCTGCGTTCTGGTATTCTTACAAGGTCCGGCGCAAAAGGCGACCGGTCCGCGGTTCGAGACCATCCCGCGTCACCAAAACTAGGGAGGAAACGGTTTTGACGTTCAATTTTTTCTGGGGTGTTTTGTTTGTCGTTGTGAATTTCGGGTTGTTCTTGCTCTGCTATCGCATGTTCGGCAAGACCGGGCTGTACGCCTGGATCGGCTTTGCTACTGTCGTTGCCAACATTCAGGTAGCCAAGACCATTCCGATGCTGGGCCTCACCATGACGCTCGGCAACACCATCTACACGAGCATCTACATGTGCACGGACTTGCTCAATGAGAAGTATGGCTCGAAGGATGCGCGAAAGGCCGTCTGGTTCGGCTTTTTCAGTCTCCTGGCCTCCATCGTCATGATGCAGATGGCGCTCGTCTTCAAGCCCGGAGCGGAAGACTTCGCTCAGCCGCACCTGGAAGCCATCTTCGGCTTCCTGCCCCGCGTAGCGCTGGGGAGTCTGGTCGCCTACTTCTGCAGCCAATTCCTCGATGTGCGCATTTACAGCAAGCTCAAAAAGCACTTCTCCCACTACAACCAGCTGTGGATTCGAACGAACGGCAGTACCGTGTTCAGCCAACTGGTGGACTCGCTGATCTTCTGCACCATTGCCTTCGCCGGCGAGTATTCCTTCGGCGTATGGTGGCAGATTCTCGTCACGACGTACCTGTTCAAGTTCGTGATCTCCGTCGCTTCTACGCCGGTGATGTATCTCGCCCGCAGCATGAAGTTCCCTGATGCGAACGAGCCCGCCTCGCCGTCGCAAGGCGTTAACCCAAACTGAGGGGTAGTCTGGGATCAGGTTGAAGCTTCCTTTAGCGTCCTCTTCCCGGCAAGACCGCTTCTCCATCCAGTTAAGTGGATTTCCACCGCCACTTCATAGGGAGAATAGCGCATATGTTGGAGGGTTGGAGAGAAGCTCGGTACAAGGTGGTCTGGGACCGAGACTTGCCGCCCTCACTCCTCACAAGAATCGGCAGCTCTGCTTGCAGGGCTGTCTTTTTTGTTTTGCGGCTATTTTCTCTTGAGAGAAAGGGAACCTTTTCCTGGGCCGTGACCATATAAGGATGAATGGCCATTCAGAAAGGAGCAACAAGTCGTTGGATTACGCAGAGTTGGAATCCCTTGTGCGGCAGCACGGCAAAGCGGTCTACGGCTTTTGCCTCCGGCTGACCGCTTCTCCGGCAGATGCCGAGGACCTCTACCAGGAAACGTTCCTGAAGGCGGTCGAGCTCTGCCGACAGCTCGACGAAGGCCGAAACCCGAAGGCCTATCTCTTCTCGATCGCGGTCGGCCTGCACCGAAACCGGCGGCGCAAATTCGCCTGGAGACAGCGGATCGCTCCGACAAGCTCCCTCCCGGAGGACTCCTCATGCTCGGAGGCCCGCCCATTCTCGGCCGAAACGGCTTCGCCGGAGGACATCTTCCTCTCACGAGAACGGGCTGAAGGAATCCGGACAGCGGCCGAAGCCCTAGGAGATCGGCTGCGAATTCCCCTGTACCTGCACTACACGGCGGAGCTGTCCGTGGACGAGATTGCAGCAACCCTCGGAATTCCGGCGGGAACGGTCAAGAGTCGGCTGCACAAAGCACGCAAGCGGATCAAACTCATGCTGGAGGCGGAAGACCATGAACGATAAACCCAACCACTGGGAACGCGCCTTGAAGCAAGCTTTGGGCTCTTCGGCGGAACCGCCGGACGAGCTGAATCGACGCGTCCTCCAGATGATAAAGGAGAGCGAACCCGTGAAGACCAGTCGTCCCAAAAAACGGGTGGCAGTGCTCCTCGCTGCCGCCATCACCCTCGCCGTATCCGCGTCTGCCCTGGCTGCCGCTCATCTGCTCGATTCGAAGCAGGTGGTCCACCAAATTGGAGACAAAGCGCTGGCAGAAGCCTTTGCCGGCAAGGATGCGGTTCCCCTGAATCAGTCTGCCGAATCCGGCGGATATATCTTTACCTTGCACGGCCTTGTCTCCGGGAAAAGCCTGAGCGATTTCGCTTACGAAAACGATGGAACCGTCCTCGTCGATCGTACTTATGCGGTCGTCTCCATCGCCCGAACCGACGGCAAGCCGATGCCTTCCACTCAAGATGAAGAGTATGGGAAGCAGCCCTTCTTCGTCTCCCCCCTGATCAAAGGAGTAACGCCTTGGCAGGTTAACATCGCGTCCATGCAAGGCGGGTATTCGGAACTGGTCGTGGATGGAGTCCAGTATCGGCTGATTGAATGTGACAACGTGGAGAAATTCGCCGACCGCGGCCTGTACTTAGCCGTAAGCACCGGAAGCTTCTACGATATCCACTCGTTCACGTATGACGAAGCTAGCGGCGTGATCGGGCTGAATCCCGATTTCGAGGGAGCCCACGCGCTCTTTACCCTGCCGCTCGATCCGGCCAAAGCCGACCGAGCGAAAGCCGACGCTTACTTGGACCAGTTACTGAAGCCGAGGGAAGAGGAGAAGGGGGCGAATGATCCGGGAGGCCCGCAGGACACGAAGGATCCGCAAGACTCAAATTCCCCCGCAGCCCAGGAAAAAGCGTTGCGAGAGGCCTGGCAGAAGGATCTCGAGAAGGGGACGGTACTGCCCGATTCGAAGAGGGTTCTCGTGAAGGGAGAAGACGGGTTGCTGACTTACGATTATGCTGGTCATTCCCTCGCTCTCCTTGAGAGCATTCTGTTCTCCGATGACCAACAGGTCGGAGAATCCCCCTTCATGAGCGTAAGCGGCAGCGATGAGGATGGGAATTACGAAGCCGTTCGCTTCGCTCGCGACGAGAATGGTGAGATCATCGCTTGGATCGTCCAGTTCCATAGCGAGCATCAGATCGTGCCGAAGGAATAATCGCATACCTGGTAAAGATGAGAGCGAATCAAGGAACAGGGAGCCGTACTCCCTCCTTGATTCGCTCTTTTTTCTACAGATGGATGGCATGACTATTCGGGGTCCGACTCTTTGATCGACCCGTCTTTGTTCAGTCGATATTCTCTTAGACGATCGTTGTCTCCCAAAGAATATCAAAAGAATATCAAAAAAGCCCCCCGGAATAGTCCGGGAAGCGGTCACTGCTGCTTATATGCACTTCTACATGCAAGCGTCACTGGAATGATTCTTCCTCCAGCAATTCACCCGTTGCCGAATAGATCTGGAGCTGAGGCCAACTGTTCTTCCACTTCTTCTTCATGATGCGGCGATTGTAGATGGCTTGGTATTCTTCGTTTTCCCGGTAGAGAGGAGTTGGCCTCACTTCCAGGCGAAGAAGGTCCTCGATCCCCCATGGTGCGGCCAGAATGGGGCGTCCTTCCTCATCAAGGGTTAACCCGAGCGCCGTCGCCGTTTCGGTGAAGTGGGAGATGGCCTCCACGGTCGAACCGAAGGGGGGAAGGTCATTCACCTCGTGCATCCTCGCTTCGTTCTTCACCGACCAGGGGACGGTCCCGTTCAGGCCTCTGAGCTTCTGCTCCAGCTCCTTCTCCACCGCTTCCGCATTCTCCAATTGGCTCCGATCAAAATAAACGACATCCACATCAGGCAACGGGGTCCGCTCCGCAAACCCGTGCAGCGTATCCCAGACTTTCGCTCGAACGAATCCCGCGGAGATCCACCAATCCGGCAAGCGGAGAAGTTGGGCAGCCCGCAGCACCTCCATCATCCACTCATCCTCTTGAACGAGAGACAGGATATCTTCCACGCTATTGAGCTTCATGCGAAGTCACCTCGTTGAGACCCCGAATCTCCAGCTTGTCCCGCATCTTCCCCGTTCCGGCTCCACTGGCTTTCGTACAGGTCGTGGTAGAACCCGCGCAGAGCGAGTAGCTCCGCGTGCGAGCCTTGCTCGACCAGGCGGCCTTCGTCCAGCACCAGAATACGGTCGGCATTCTGGATCGTGCCGAGGCGGTGGGCGATCACGACGCTGGTGCGGCCCTCCATGAGGCGATTCAGCGCCTCCTGGATGCGCAGCTCCGTCACCGTGTCGATGCTGCTCGTTGCCTCATCGAGAATGAGGAGCGCCGGATCGGCGAGAATGGCGCGGGCAATTGAGAGGAGCTGCTTCTGCCCCTGGCTGATGCCGCTCCCGTCATGGCTCAGCACGGTCTCGTAGCCCTGCGGCAGTCGGGAGATGAAGGAATGGGCATTGGCGAGCCGCGCGGCCTTTTCCACTTCCTCGTCTGTCGCCGTCAGCTTGCCGTAGCGGATATTCTCCCGAACGGTCCCTTGGAAGAGAAAGGCATCCTGCAGCACGAAGCCCATGCTGCGGCGCAGGCTCTGCCGCTTGAGCGCGCGGGTGTCGTGTCCGTCGAGCAGAATTCTCCCGCCGCTCGGGTCATAGAAGCGGGACAGAAGCTGAACGACTGTCGTCTTGCCCGCCCCGGTCGGACCGACGAGGGCGATGGTCTCGCCAGGCTCGGCGCGGAAGGCGATGCCGGAGAGAATCGGTCTTCCCGTCTCGTAGGCGAACGACACGTTCTCGAAGCGGATCTCTCCGTGGACCCGATCCAGGTCAATCGCATCGCGCTCGTCATCCTCTTCCTCGGGTTCCTCCAGCACCTCGAACACCCGCTCGGCGCCGGCTACGGCGGAGAGGAAGGTATTGAACTGGTTGGCGAGGTCGTTCAGGGGGCGCGTAAACTGGCGGGCATATTCCGCGAAGGTCAGGATGACCCCGACGGAGATCGAGCCTTTGAGGGCGAGCAAGCCCCCAACTCCCGCGATCAGGGCGAAGCTCGCATTGTTCAACACGTTCATCAGCTTCGGAATGAAGCCGGAATACGTCTGTGCGGAGGCCGCCGCCTCGCGAAGCCGCTCGTTCTTGACTGCGAACTCGGCCAGCACCCGCTCCTCGCGGGCAAAGGTCTTCACGATGCGTTGGCCGGACAGCGTTTCTTCCACGAAGCCATTCAGGTCGCCGATGCTTTTTTGCTGTTCCTTGAAGAGCGGCCCGGTCCGCGAGGTGATCCACTTCATGCCGAGCACCATGAGCGGCACGATGGTCAGCGTGACGAGCGTGAGCAGCGGGCTCAGCCACAGCATAAGCACCAGCATGCCAATGAACGTGAGCACGCTGGATAGAATCTGGATGAATGATGTACCGAGCGTCTGGCTCACGTTCTCGATGTCGTTGGTGAGGCGGCTCATCATTTCCCCATGCCGTCGCTTGGCGAAATAGGAGATCGGCAGCCGGTGCAGCTTGGCGAACAGATCCCGCCTGAGCGAGAAGACCGTCTTCTGGGAGATGCCGATCATCCAGTAGCTTTGCAGCCAGCCGGAAACGAATTGAAGGACGTATACGCCGAGCAACGCCGCGAGCAAGCGGATAAGCTCCTGCTGTCCCTTACCGGCCGTAAAATGATCCACCGACCGGCCCAGCAGGTAGGGGGCGAGCAACCCCGCCGCCGAGTTCAAGAGGACGAGCAGCAGGATCACAAGCAGGAGTCGTTGATGCACGGCCAGGTAAGCCCATATCTTGCGAAGCGCGGCGGTGCCATCCGCTGGACGCACTTTCTTGGGGGCAGGCCCGCGGCCGCCGCCCGGTCTATTCATGGCGCTCATGGAGGGTCGCCTCCTTTCGGCCGAACTGGGATTCGACGATCTTCCGATAGAGCGGCGAGGATGCGAGCAGCTCCTCGTGATTTCCTTCGGCAAGAAGCCGTCCGTCCTCCAAAATGAGAATCCGGTCCGCCTCCATCGCCGTGCTGATCTTCTGTGTAATGAGAAGCGTTGTACAGCCGTAACGGGCAATCGCACGAAGCAGCTTGGCTTCTGTCTTCAGGTCGAGGGCGCTCGTGCTGTCATCCAGCAGCAGCAGACGAGGCTTGCGGATCAAGGCGCGAGCGATCGAGAGCCGCTGTTTCTGACCACCGGATAGATTCACGCCGTTCTGCCCGAGCATCGTCTCGTATTGATCGGAGAGCCGCAGAATGGTCTCGTGAAGTTGAGCGTCCTGTGCAGCTTCCACTAGCTCCTCCGCCTTCGCGGATTCCTTGCCCCATTGCAGGTTTTCCCGAACGGTGCCGGAGAAGAGCTGAACCTCCTGAGGAACATAGCCAATGGATGCAAGAAGCTGCTCGGATGGGATTCCGGCGATATCTTGTCCGTTCAGCATGATTCGCCCGCTCACCGGGCGGTAGAGGCGCGGGATCAGCTGCATGAGCGTCGTCTTGCCGGAGCCTGTCGCCCCAAGAATGGCGAGGGTGCTTCCCGCTTCGATCGAAAACGAAACATCCGTCAGCGCGGGCTCTGCCATCCCCGGATAGGTAAACGTAACGCGGTCGAACGCAACGGATAGGGAGCGGCCTGCCGCTTGTGCCCATTCAGACCGTCCGTCCGGCTTCTCCGATAGGATCAGGTCTGCTGATTCAGATCGTCCAGCCGGATGGCCCTCTTCGGGTATCTCCAGCACCTCGCCGATCCGGCCCCAGGAGGCCCGTGCCCGCGACACGCTGGAGAGAATCCAGGAGAGCATGCCGAACGCCCCGGTGATCCGGGTCGCGTAGTTGACCACTGCGACGATATCGCCCACATTGGCGCGGGATGCGCTTACCTCGCGGCTGCCAAACCAGAGAATGAAGATGACGCAGACGTTCATCACGAACAACAGCACCGGAATGGTGAGCTCCATCCAGCGGCTGGCGCTGACCGTGCGGTTCATCAGCTCGCCGCTTGTGTCCGTGAAGCGGTCCACCTCATGGCGGGAGCGAACGAGCGCGCGAATCCAACGCATCCCGGTCAAGCTCTCGCGCATGACCGCATTCGTGCCGTCCAGCTTTTCCTGGACGCTGCGGAAGAGCCCGAAGCCCTTGCGGATGACCGTCACCATGGCCGCTACCAAGAGCGGGGTAACGAGGATGAGTGCGAAGGACACGCGAAACTGGAGGGTTAACGCGAGAGCCAGACCGCCCAGCATCATGAGCGGGGCGCGGAGCATGACGCGCAGGCCCATGAAGACGATGTTTTGAATCTGGGTCACGTCGCTCGTGATGCGGGTAATGAGCGTCGAAGCCGGGAAGCGGCTGAAGTCGGCGAAGGCCGCCTTTTCCAACCGTTCAAATAAGGTACCTCGAAGGTCTGCTCCGACGCCTTGACTGATGCGCGAGGCATAAAAGGAATTGATGATACCCGCCGCAAAGCCGACGAGCGAGATCGCCAGCATGAGCCCGCCGTACCGCAGCACCTCGGTCATGTCACGGTTCATCACTCCCCGGTTGATGATCCGGCTCATGAGCAGGGGATGCCACAGCTCGACGGCAAGCTCGGTGAGCATCAAGAGAATAGCGAGAAAAGCAGGCTTTCGATAAGGATGGACAAAGGATCGCAGCGTACGCAAGCTCAGGACCTCCGCTCTCTAGGGTGGAGCATGCCTTAACCCAACTAGCCTTCCAGGGGTGCTTCAACCGGTTGAAGACACGCTCGGGGTTTCCCCCATTTTCCGAAATATCTCGATGGGAGCCATTATACCACAGGACTCCTCCGACGGGACCGCCTCCTACCAGGCGGAAAAAACACCTTTACCCAACCGTTCCCTTATAAACACCAATCCGGCTCCCTATACTGAAGGGCAGGAGAACGTGAAAGGTGGAACCTGTTTTGCCATCTTACCTGTAATGGTTAATCAACAAAATCGCGCATGCCTCCCTGACACGCAATCATGCACCAAGGGAGACGTGCGCCCTTTTTAACCATTACAGGGAACGCCGGTTATCGACGCCGCTCATCTTCCATCCGGAGCGCCCTGGAGCGTGTATACAAACACGTCCTTGTTAGGGCAGCTCTGTTTTTTCATGGGGAGAAATCGCTCTCCCGGACGACCATACCGCGTTCCTCTATCCATTGGAGGAACCCTATTATGCTTACCCAAGGAATTTACCGGTGCGAGGCCGTCGCGGAAGAAACGCCCACTGTCCACAAACCCTGTCGTCGCTGTAAACGAACGACCGCCTTCCGCTGCAGCGAGAAATTCCGCATGAACGCCCAGCAGAAGCATCTCGACGTCTGGCTCATCTACAAATGCACCCATTGCGACAGCACGTGGAACCATAACATCTTGTCGAGGGTCCACTCCACCCGCATCAACCGGGAGCTTCAGCGCCAGTTCGAGGTCAACGACCGCGAGACCGCCTGGCGCTATGCTTTTGAGGTCGAGAAGCTGCGCAAGGTAACAAGCAAGGTGGAGACTGCTCTTCCCTATCACTGGGCAACCGAACGGATCGGAGATCAGGCTGAGGGGCTCACCATCCACCTATCTTCCCGTTACCCCTTCGACCTTCGCGTGGATAAAGCGCTTCGCGAGCTGCTCGATCTCTCCCGCTCCAAGCTGGAGCAGATGGCAGAGGACGGCCTTCTGCACTTCCCGTCTCCACAGGTGACGCTGAAGACCAAATTGAAGGCCGAGATCATGAGCATCACTCTGCCCTCCCTGTAGGAAAACGCAGATCCGCAGTTCAACCAAAAAAGGGCTGGTCGATCGGAGGAATCCGATGGAGCCAGCCCTTATGTTTTTTTATTATTCTCCCGCGAGCGTAAAGCTATCATCGGTCATCGTCATCTTGCCCTTTAAGCCTTTGCTGACATAGACCTTCTGGTCCTTCGTGATGAAGACCGCTTCGACGCCTTCACGCGAATCCACATACGCGAGCCCTTTTTCAAGTCCGAGGGAAAAGACCCAGTTGTCGAGGCCCTCGCCGGTCATGGCGCTCAGATCGGTAAGGATCGTCACGCTGGCAAGCTCATTCTGCACCGGTGCCCCGGTGTCCGTGTCCATGATGTGGTGATAGCGCACGCCGTCCTCCATGAAAAACCGTTCATAGATCCCGGAGGCGACGATGGCCATCGGCCCTACCTTGACGGTACCTACCGAGGTGCCGCGCGATTGGTCCGGGTTTTGGATGCCGATTGTCCAGTCGCTGCCGTCCGGCTTTTGGCCCACGGTCAACAGGTTGCCGCCCATGTCGATAATCGCGCTGTGGAAGCCCTGGGATTCCACATACTCCGCGATAAGATCAGCAGCATATCCCTTACCGGTACCGCCGATATCAAGCGACATGCCCGGCTTGTTCAGCTTCACCGTCAGATTAGGCTCATCCAACGTCACTTCCTTGTAATTCACGAGTGCGAGCGCCTTGGCAATATCGGCGTCCGCCGGCTTGTGCGCCCCGTCCTGGCCTATTCCCCAGAGGGAGACGATCGGCCCGATCGTCAGGTCGAACACGCCGTTTGAGTCAATCGAGTCCTGCAGCGCCGCCTTCACGGCCTTGAAGGTCTCGGGGGATACCTTGACGGCCTCTTTCCCGGCCGCTTCATTCACCTTGTAAATCTCGCTGTCCTTGTTTTCCCGGTTGAGCCAAATCTCCACGTTGTCCAAGATTGTACCGATCTTCGCAAAGTTCTCTTTCGATACCTTTTCATCATAAACCTTAACCGTCACGACCGTATCGAAGACGTAATACGTCTCGCTGATCGGAAGCTTGGCGCCCGTCGAGCTGGCGGAAGGTGTCTTCTTGGCGCAGCCGCTGATCGCCAGGCTCAGTGCAAGAATGATAAGGATCACGGGAAACATCCCGCGCGATTGCTTGTTCATGTCAAAGCCTCCTGGTGTTGATTCCGGCACAGCCCGCTCGAATATTGTCGAAATGTCGTAAAGACCGCGCCGGCAGAGCGTTTCTTTTTTCTTTCTTATTATGGTAGGATAAAAGCAAATGGTCAAATCCGATTTGTGACAAATGGTACAGGTGGGCCTTCCGCGTTTTCCAGGTCGCGAGCGGAGGCGCACCCTTCTTCGTATTGGAGCTGGTTATCTCCCATGTGGAAACTGTTCAAAAAAGCCGATCTCATCCTCCTCGCGGTTGTCCTTGTGATCGCCGCGTTCGTCATCGTGCCTTCCTTCCTTACCAAGAGCGAGAATCCTGCAGGCGGTAAGCTGTATGCCCAAATTACGGTGGACGGCAAGCCCTTCAAAACCGTGGAGCTGACGAGTGATGTCCAGGAGCTTAAGGTCGAAACCAAATACGGGTACAACTTGCTGAGAATGCATGACGGCGGCATCGAGATGGAGGATGCCGACTGCCCGGACAAGCTGTGCCTGACGTTCGGCACCGTCAATGCGGTCGGTCAGACCATCGTCTGCCTGCCGCACCGCCTTATGGTGCAAGTTATCAGTGAAACCGGTCAAGGAGGGGAAATTGATGGCGTCGCCTCCTGATCGCCTGGAACTGAAAAATGCCGCCATGATCTCCATCCTCGCATCGGTCGCCGTGGTGCTGGGCATTGTGGAATCGTTCATTCCGTTCGCGGTTGCCGTTCCGGGCGCCAAGCTCGGGCTCGGCAACATCATGGTGCTGACCTGCCTCTATTATTTCAAGGGACGGGACGCCATTACGCTCATCCTGCTGAAGACACTGCTGACCTCCTTCATTCTCGGCACGTTTTCGACCTTCTTATTCAGCCTGTTCGGCTCGCTGGCCAGCTTTCTTGTTATGTTCGCGCTGCTGCGCGTCAAGAAAGGGCTCTTCAGCCTGGCCGCCATCAGCATCGTGGGCGGCATCGCCCATAACCTCGGCCAGCTTGGGGCGGCAGCGCTCGTGCTCGGCAGCACGTCGATCTTCTTCTATCTGCCGCTCTTGCTCGTCGCAGGCGTTGTGACCGGCTTCTTCATCGGGGTTGCCTCGACCTTCCTCATCGGCTCGATCGACAAGCTGGGGCTGCTTCGCCCTGCAGGAGGTACGCCATGACCGACACCCCGATGATTCAGATGGACCGCGTGAGCTGTGCTCATGAGCCGGGAGGGCCCAACTTCCTCCGCGACATCTCCTTCACCATCCGCCCCGGCGAATGGGTAAGCATCGTCGGCGCGAACGGCTCCGGCAAGTCCAGCCTCGTGAAGCGGCTGAACGGCCTTCTGCCGATGAGCAGCGGACGCATCGTCGTAGACGGCATCGAGCTCACCGATGCAACCGTCGGCGACATTCGCGAGCGCATCGGCATGGTCTTCGCCAACCCCGACAACCAGTTTGTCGGGCTGACCGTGGCCGATGACATCGTCTTCGGCCTGGAGAACCGCCGCATGAGCCGACCGGAGATGGCGGACCGGCTCGCCCGCTATGCCGACAAGCTCGGCATCACGGAGTACCTGAACCGCCATCCCGCCGAGCTGTCAGGCGGCCAGAAGCAGCGCGTCGCGCTCGCAGGCGTGCTCGCCATGGAGCCGCAGGTCGTCGTCCTCGACGAGGCGACCTCCATGCTCGATGAGCAGGCCAAGACCGAGATGCTCGCGATTATCCGCGACATGCGCCGCGATGGAGCCTACACGCTCCTCTCGGTCACGCATGACACCGACGAGATGCTCGCATCCGACCGGATGCTCGCCATCGCGGACGGACACCTCGTGGCCGACGGCACTCCCCGCGAGCTGCTGACCGATCTGGAGCTCGTTCGGAGGCTCCGGCTCACCCCCTCCTTCGGAATGGCGCTCAGCCGGGAGCTGGCCGAGCTCGGCCTGCCGATCCCGCCGCTATCCAACGAAGGAGAATTGATGGAGGCATTATGGCGCTTGAATTCCAGCAAGTAACCTATACGTATCCAGGTGGAGCCGGGGAACGGCGCATCGGACTGGATGCCCTCGACCTCGTGCTGCAGGAGGGTCGGTTTATCGCCGTACTCGGCGCTTCGGGCTCCGGCAAGTCGACCTTGCTCCAGCACTTCAACGGCATCCTTCTGCCCACCGGAGGGCAGCTTCTTATCCTCGACTACACCCTTACGCCGGGTATGTCCGGCAAGGGCATGAAAGAGCTGCGGCGCCGCGTCGGGCTCGCCTTCCAGTTTCCCGAACAGCAGCTCTTCGCGGAGACCGTCGAAGAGGACCTTCTCTACGGGCCGCGCAATTTTGGCATGAAGCCGGAGGACGCGCGGATCGCCGCCCATAAGGCGGCGAAGGCGCTCGGGCTGGGCGAAGAGCTGCTCGGCCGCAATCCGTTCCACCTGAGCGGCGGACAGATGCGGAAGACGGCCATCGCCACCGTGCTGGCCGCCGACCCGGATGTCCTCGTACTGGACGAGCCGGCGGCTACGCTCGATCAAGCAAGCCGTGAGGAGCTGCTCACGCTCCTCGCTGATCTGTGCCGTCAGGAGGGCAAGACCGTCATCCTGGTCACCCATCGCCTGGAAGAGGTGCTTCCCTATGCCGAGGAATATGTCCTCATGGATCAGGGAAAAGCCGTCTTCCACGGCTCGCCTCGGGAGCTTCTCGAAACCGACGGCTTGATGGAGCGGGCCGGCATCGTCGCCCCTCCAGCCGTCCGCTTCCTGCGCTCGTTCTCCGAGCGGTTCGGCACCTCGCTGCCGGATGGTCCCTATCGGGCCGACGAGCTCGCCCGGTTCATCCGGGACGTCATCCGAAAGGAGCCTCCCGCATGTCCAATCGCATGATCATGGGCAAGTACATCAACACTGGCTCGTGGATGCACCAGCTCGACCCGCGCGCCAAGACGATCGCCATGCTGCTCTTCATGGTCGCCGTCTTTCTCGTCCGCTCGTCGGTCGATCTGGTGATCCTGGCCGCCTATTCCGTCGCCGTCATGGCGACAACCCGAATCTCCTTTCGCACGTATGCGCGGTCTCTTCGGCCGCTTCTTTTTCTCATGGTGTTCATCTTCGTCTTCCATGTCTTGTTCGACACGGGCGGCTCCTGGTACGTCGACCTCGGTCCGGTGAAGTTCTACTCCGGCGGTCTGCAAAAGGGCTTTCTCTCCGTCTCCCGCATGGTGCTGTTCGTGGCCTTCACCGCCGTGCTGACGCTGACCACTCCGCCGCTCTTGCTGACGCAAGCGCTGGAAAGCTTGATGAAGCCGCTCGCGCTTGTCGGCCTCTCGCCGCGGAAGATTACGCTCATGCTGACCACCTCGCTGCGCTTCATTCCCACCGTCTTCGAGGAGGCGAACAAGATTCTGCGCGCTCAAGCTTCCCGCGGGATGGACCTGCGCGACCAGAACGTGCTGCAGAAGGCCAAGCTGCTCATCTCGCTGCTCGTGCCGGTCACCGTTGGCGCCATTCGCCGTGCCTCGGAGCTGGTTGATTCCATGGAGGCGCGCGGCTACCGGCTGCATGCTCCCCGCTCCCGCTTCCACGAGCTGACCTGGGGCTGGGGCGACACGCTGCTTGTCGGCTCAACTGCCCTGCTCATCGGCATCACCCAGCTCGTCTGACTAAGGGTTAAAGAGGGCGCTGACACACAACACGGCACTCGAACAGAACCGAGAACCGGACTCCTCGCAAAGTATCCGTATCCCAACGGCTTTCACACAAAGAAGCCTCGCCTATTCCCAGGGGGAACGGCGAGGCTTCTTTCGTAAGCGGACAGACATGCTGGCGGACCCTCAGCCCTTTCGGCAAGGACAGAAGTAATGAATCGTCCCCTCTTCTGCTTCGAAGGACAAGTCCTTCGGGTACACCTCCGCGCTCCAGCCTTGGGAATAATCGGGCTCGTGTCCGTTTTCGAGAATCCCTCCCACTGTTAGCTCGTGAGCATGGCAGAAAACATCTCCATTGGCGAAGCTTCCGTTGATGTACCCGTCCCCCACCCGACAGGGGGCCAAGTCCCGATAGTCGAACCCCTCAGGAACCGCACTCCCTGCAGGAAGGAGCATGCCTGCCAGATAAGTGAAGGTGTTTGTCTCCTGATCGTATTCCCCCATCCAGCCGACATAACGGTCCACCACTGGAAAACTGCGCTCCAGCGGCTCAAATGCGTTTTCTTCAAAACACGTTGCCCACAGCGCTGGAACCGGGTTGTCCGGATTATCCCCTGCACCGTTGATGACCTTCTTGCCGATCATGCGAACCGCCGGAAGGTCAAGAAACTCGATTTTTCCCAACATTGCCACTTTGCATCCACTCCGTTCTTTTCCCGTGATTTGGGCCTGGAAGACGGCTCTCGGATAGAGGGCAAATACCGCACCCTTGCTTCGAGCCTGGGAAGGAGTAAGCCCGTGGAACTCTTTAAACGCGCGGGAAAACGCAGCATGCGAGTCATAGCCATAGTGGAGAGCAAGCTCAAGCACTGTCCTCTTCCCCTGCTGGAGCTCAAAGGCGCACAACGTCAGCCTTCGGCGACGGATGTATTCCGACAAGGGAATTTCCGTGAGGTAGGCAAACAATCGCGGCAGTTGATCCTTGGGGCAGCAGGCAATCCTCGCCGCTTTCGCATAGTCGATCTCCCCGGTCAGGTTCGCTTCCACATACTCGATGACCGCATTCATTCGTTCAAAGGCGTTCAAACGGATTTCTCCTCTCGTTATATGCTATCACGGGCAGCCGAATTTGCTTTGCATGGGACGAACGGTTCAAGCAAACCATATTTTCAAATGAAGTAGAAAAGAATACAGTAGAAGGAGTAAAATCGAATCTCAGTACTCGGAGGAAAAGAGTATGGATAACCATAAGCAAACGTTTGAAACCATTAGAACCGTATTTAATAAAATGACCTGGCTTAATAAGATAAAAATGGAGGAGAGCTTGAAAGGGTACACGCCCTCAGAGGTTCATTGTATTGAATATATTGAGAAGCACAAAGATCCGAACGTGACGCAGCTTGGAGAAGCCTTTTTTATGACTCGAAGCGCGATAAGCAAAATGACGAAGAGGCTGATAAATAAGGGGATTATCGAAAGCTATCAAAAAACGGACAACAAAAAAGAAGTGTATTTCAGGCTAACTGAAAAAGGACGAGCCCTTAATGAAATTCATGAGCGGTTGCATCAAGAGTTTTACGAACGAGACAAAGTTATATTTGATCAAGTAAGTGCGGAGCAATATGAAAAAGTAATGCATTTCCTTCAAGAATACAACAAGCATCTGGATGAGGAAATGATCAAATGGAGCAACAATCCTACAGTAGAATAATTGGAAATGTTTAATAGCCTAACTCTAAATAAGAGTTAGGCTATTTTTGTTGACTGGGACACAAAAATCATGTATCTTTTTGTTTACCAGGACACAATAATGAGTGTGCATGTGAAGAATCTATAACCACTTGAAAGGAAGCAACCTATGAAGAAAAGAAAAGCAAACCCTTTTGGGTTACCAAGAGAAATCCTTCTGGCAGCCTGGGCCATTGCCCTGGGGGCTATTGCGCCTATGCTCGATTCCACTATGGTGAACATCGCTATCGATAAGCTAACCAAGGATTTCCATACAACATTGCCGATCATCCAATGGGCCGTTACCGGCTATTTGTTAGCCCTTGCAATAGCCGTTCCCGTATGCGGGTGGATGATGAATCATTTTAACGGAAAGAGGGTATACCTTGGATCCGTTATTGCATTTGCAATCATTTCTGTTTTCGCAGGGGTTAGCTGGAATGTTTCCAGCTTCATCTTCTTTAGATTGATTCAAGGCTTTAGCGCCGGGATTATTACTACTCTTATGTCAACTCTTTTGGTCAAAACAGCAGGCCATGAAAACCTGGGAAGGGTCATGGCGATTGTAAGCACGCCTATGATTTTTGGCCCCATCCTTGGCCCAATACTAGGGGGCTTCATCGTCCAGGTTGCATCCTGGCACTGGATTTTTTTCATTAATGTATTTTTTGCACTCCTGACCGTCCCCTTCATGGCAAAAAACATTCCCGATTTTGAGCCGTTTAAGAAGGATCGACCACTCGATCGCATTGGCATTCTCCTTTTAGCCATAATGAGCAGCAGCTTGATTTATGGAATCACTCAAGCCGCTGAACATGCGTCTTTCTCTAACCACGAAACTTACTTATGGGTAGGAATTGGTTTGGCCTTTGCCATCAGCTATATGCTGTATAATCGCATCAAAAAAAATAAAACCGTGTTGCCCTTGCATTTATTCAAGCACAAGACCTATTCCGCATCAACTGCAGGGTTACTCTTAGCCAATATCTCCATTATGGGGCCGATGTTGATCGTTCCCTTGTTCTTTCAGAACTTCCGTCAGTACACGGCAATCGAAACCGCCCTAGCATTAATTCCTCAAGGTATCGGGATGCTGGTTACCAGACCCTTAATCGGAAGGATGATTGATAAAATTGGTGCTAAATATGTGGTTATCGTAAGTTTACTTGTCTCTCTTATTGGCACGATTCCCCTCATCTTTATCACAGATAAGACAAGTATCATTTGGATCTCCATCCTCTTATTTATTCGGGGCACGAGTTTTGGGGGAATTATGCTTCCCATGACAAGTGATGCATATACAGGACTTCAAAGCGAGCAGCTTCCGGAAGCAGGT
Source organism: Gorillibacterium sp. CAU 1737 (assembly GCF_039888655.1). Taxonomy (NCBI): domain Bacteria; kingdom Bacillati; phylum Bacillota; class Bacilli; order Caryophanales; family Paenibacillaceae; genus Gorillibacterium; species Gorillibacterium sp. CAU 1737. The sequence continues at coordinate 267,846 of NZ_JBDQQO010000004.1, read as the reverse complement.
GTGGGGATTACGATTATTGAGAATCTTGGTTCAAGCCTTGGTACCGCTTTTATTGCAACCGTGGTTTCAACGGTTCAGGGAACGCAAGCAACCCCAATCACCAGTTTAAGCGGCTACCATGCAGGATTCTTTGCCTCCATCGTTGTCCTTGGGTTAACGTTCATTCCTGTCTCTTTCCTGACGCATAAAAAGACAACGGTTTAATCTCAGAGGGTTACCAACCGAGTCTCTGCTCATTGAACAAACCAAAAAGGCAGCCCTGTCACGAGGACAGGCCGCTGCCTTTGCGCTTTTTACCGATAATCCGTTACGTCGAATTCCCGATCCTTGTAATAATACTTCCGGTCCTCTTCGGTAATTTCCCGGATCACCTTGCAGGGACTTCCCACCGCGATCACATTATCCGGGATGTCCTTGGTTACGATGCTTCCTGCGCCGATGACGACATTGTTGCCGATCGTCACACCGGGGTTCAGGATGACGTTGCCGCCGATCCAGACATTATTGCCAATGGTGATGCCAATTCCGTACTCATAGCCCGAATTGCGGGAGTCCGGGTGAAGGGGATGCCCCGCCGTATAGATCGACACATTCGGCGCAAACATGACATTGTCGCCGATGATCACCTTGCCTACGTCAAGAATCGTGCAGTTGAAGTTGGCGTAGAAGTTGTTGCCTACCTCGATGTTGGAGCCGTAATCACAATGGAAGGGAGCCTCCACGTGAACCGCTTCCCCGGTTTTGCCGAGAATGCGGCGAATCAATGCATCCCTTGTCTCATGGTCATCAGGCTCGAGGAGGTTGTATTCCCGAATGTTTCGCTTGTTTGCCATTCTTTCCTCACTAAGTCCATCCAGCCAGGCCTTGTAAGGCAGCCCCGCCAGCATGCGTTCCTTTTGGTTCATCGGTTCATTCGTCCTTTCATCATCATGATGCGATTGACTCTCTCCGCACTCAGCAGCATCAGCCCAAGGAAGGCCATTACCACGTAGGGGAAAAAGGTGAGGCTTGTCTTTGCTGCAAAGGCACCAAAGAGCGGGGGAAGAAACGTACTGCCTGTATAAGCTACCGCCATCTGAACGCCCATCAGCTTCATCGATTGCTCCCGTCCGAAGCGCGCCGGCGTCTCGTGGAGAAGCCCCGGATAGATCGGCGCCAGGCCGAGGCCGATGAACAGAATCGCGATGAGGGACGCTTGGGCGGGAAGTGGGAGCAGCAGCAGAATGCCGCCGCCTATGGCGACCAGTTGACCGTAGCGGATGAGAAGCCGATTCGATACCTTCAGGGTCAGGAACCCGGTTAGGAGCCGACCGAGGGTGATGCCCCCGTAATACATCGAAATCCACCCGGCTGCCGTATCCGCCGCCACCTGCCGCGCGCCGACCAGATAACTCGCTCCCCATAGGCCCACCGTGCTCTCCGCTGCGCAATAGAGCAGGAAAGCAGCAAGAGTGGGCTTGACTCCCCGGAGCTGGAGCACCTTGGTCGGGACTTGCGAGGCTTGCAAGGTTTGCGAGGCTTCCGATTCTTCCGGTATGGAAGGCTCAGAACGGTTTAATGCCTCACCTTCCCGGCTCGCGGCGACCCGCTTCCACAAAGGCAGCGTGACAAACAGCAGGACGACCAACGCAAACTGGATGATAGCCACCGTCGCATACCCGCCTCTCCAGGAATGCGAGCCCGTGAGCGAAGCGGACATGATGATCGGTCCCATCGTTGCCCCGACTCCCCAGAAGCAGTGCAGCCAGTTCATGTGATGCGCCTTATAATGCTCTGCGACATACTGATTCAACCCCGCATCAACCGCTCCTGCCCCCAAGCCAAGGGGAATCGCCAGAATGGTAAGCCACAAGAACGACGGTGACAGGGAGAAACCAAGCAAGGCTCCTGCGGTCAGCATGCAGCTGATCAAGGTGACCTTTCCAGTCCCGAAGCGCTGAACCACCGTCCCGCTTGCCAAGCTGGAGAGGATGGTTCCGCCCGAGACGATCATGGCCAGAAGCCCCGCCGAATCCAGGCGTGCTCCGAGCTCCAGCCTCATCACGGGCCAAGCCGAGCCGAGCAGCGAATCAGGCAGCCCCAAGCTGATGAAGGCCATATAGATAACCAGTAAAAACCAAGTAGCCACGCCTACACCCTTCCACATATCATAATACCTTTATAAAGTAACTTTATTAAATATGCAACAGACGTTGTCTCTTGTCAAGACAGGGGGAGAACGCTTCTTTGAATTAGACGCGCCGCCAACCCCTTCGTTATCGAAGCTCCAGCAGACTCGGCTCCAGTGCCTTGAGCGTCAACCAGCGCATTCCCGCTTCAAAGTCCTCTTGAAAGGTATCCAGCTGCACCACTTCCGGGTTAGCCGCCATCGGGGTTTGTCGCAGAAACGCCTTCCAGGCCGACTCCCACACGGTCGCTCCGACTCGATCCTGGTAGATCACCACTTTATCCGGGGCGAGCACCGCATTTACGCTCTGAATGATTCGGCAAGCCCCAGCCAAAAAAACCTCTGGTGCAAGCTTTCCGTGCCAGTCCAGCATCGCCGTCGGAAGGAAGCTGATCTCTCCCGCCATGCCTTGCTTCCCCCTCATGATTTTGCCATCCAGGTAGATCCCCATCCCCGGTGGATACTGTGCAGGAAAATAAATACCGACCGTACACGACTCTTCGTCTGCAGCCTGCTTTGCGCAATACCCGCTGATGGCGGCATTCATATCGTTCTCCACAACAACCGGCAAACCAAACTGGCTTTCGATCTCCTCGATCATCCGATAGCCGGTCAGCTCCCGATGACCGGTGACGGTCACTATTCCATTTACCGCTTGTCCGGGGATGCCCATGCCGATCACCTTGATGGAGGGGTAAGCTTCAAGCAGCCGTTCCATTACCTCGTAGAAGCCCTGCCGCTCGAACACCGGCATGACGAGTTCCTCCTTGAACAGAACCCGGTCCTCCAGGTTCACCACCGAAGCCGTAATCTGTTCCTGGCCTTCCTTCTCTCTCATATACAAGACAAGCGCCAGGCTGTAGTCAAAATTGTACCGGTAGGTGAGCGCAGGCCGTCCGCCATTGGAGGGGACGATCTCATCCTCTACCATCTCGCCGCGATCCTGCAGCTCCTTCACCAGGGAGTTGACCGTCACCACGCTGAGCTTGGTCAGAGCGGCCAGCTGCGGCTTGGTTGCCGTCTCCATGCGCTTCATCACCTGGCGCACGTTGTTCAAATTGATTTCCTTCATGAGGTTGGCGTTTGCGTTCTTCATGGGTCCCCCTCTTGATTCAGCCGATCCAGCGATCCTGATGCTCCTATTATACTACAAAAAAATCCCCCCGCAGGAAGCCAAAGCCATCCGAAGCCGTTCGAGAACGGTTCTTTCGAAATGCCTCTTTCCACAGGGGGAACTTCATTACTCGGTAAAATAGCGAAGGAATTGTTCCAGGTCATCAGCCGCCGGATGGGGGCGCAGCCTGGCGATCATGCGCTCGGCCTTCAACGCGTAGGAGCGGCTCAGGGCGAGGGATCGCTCAATCGCGTCGGACTCGGCAATCCTTCGCGTCACGCGGGCGAACTCCTCCGGTGCGGAGTCGGGGCCTAAGGAGAGGATCTCACGCGCGAGCGGCGTGCTTCTGTCCTCCAGCGCATAGAGCACCGGCAGGGTCACGTTGCCCGCCATCAGGTCCGAGCCGGCCGGCTTGCCGATCTGCTCCGCCGTCTCCACGTAGTCGAGCACGTCATCCTTGATCTGGAAGGCCATGCCCACCGCCTCGCCAAACGCATAGAGACGGCGGTTGACCTTCTTGTCGGCCTGGCTGAGCTCGGCTCCGATGCGGAACCCGTTCGCCATGAGCACAGCGGTCTTGTTTCTCGACTTCTCTAAATAGTCGGAGAGGCTGAGGTCGTAGTTGAAGCGGTTGTCGAGCTGCTGATACTCCCCCATGCAGAGCTGCATCAGCAGCATCGCCACATCAGCGAGCTTGGGCTTGCTTCCGCGGGAGGTGCGTTCGCTCCAGGCGGAGGGGTCAGCTTCATCGAGCGCCCATTCGACCGCCCGCGCCATCATGTAGTTCGCGATGTGCGCGGCCGCCGCAACGCCTACCTCCTTGTGCAGGGTAGGCGCCCCGCGCCGGAGCTCCGCCCCGTCAATGATATCGTCGTGAATGAGCGAAGCCATATGCAAGTATTCGAGAATAAGGGCTGCCTTCCTAACGTTCGTGGGATCCGGCTCCGTCCCGAAGCGTGCCCCAACCAGCACCATCATCGGTCGAAGCCGTTTCCCTCCCGCTTCCACGAGTCGGGCCACACTCTCCGCAATCCAGGGTTCCGTCTGGATATCGGGGTCCGTTGCCGCGATGGCGACCAGTTGCTCGTTCAGCTCCGCCAGGTTGATACGGAGGGCTTCATGAAGCTTCATTGCGGCCTCCTTGTGCGATGTTGTCCTTGCGCGTAACGTTCCACGAAGGTCCGAAAGCCCGCATCCAGCTCAGCCAGCGCAAGAGGCAGAGAAAGGCCGGAAGCAAGCCCGATCTGAATTTTCTTGTGAACCGGCGACAAATGGGTGAGCAGCTCACGCTCTTCAAATTGAACAAGCCAACGAATATAGCCTCCGAAGAGGTAATCCCCGGCAAGCAAGCGCCTTGTCCGCTCCTCATTCTCCGGAACCTCCAGCTCCTCATGCCGGGTTAGCCCCAGGTAGAGCAGCATGTAACTGCCCAGGATAGCCACTTTACGCTTCTTGCTGAGCTTGGTTGTATCCAGAAGCTCCGCAAGCGGAGCAAGCTTCTGCTCGTCCAATGCCAGATCGATGCCTGTCCGGGGATCCATCAGCAGGTTCACTTTCGTTCGTGTGTCTGCTATCAGTTTGCTGTCCATAAGTCCCATTCCTTCACTCTGGTTCTTCCCGCCCGCGAATCGGCTTTCTCTTAAGATGGCACACACGCTCTAGCGCAAGCAAGCCCTGTCTCAGAAAAAGCCTGCACCCCCTCCCGGCATGCCGCCGGGCGGTGATGCAGGCATCCGACAAACGAATGTCAACGACTGGCTGAATTAATCGGCGTACAGGTAGTAGCGCTTGATGAACGGAATGCGTCTCGCCACTCTCTTCAGACGCGGGTAGACGTAGTAGTCGAGACCCAGCGTGCTGCCCGAACCGCCGATCAGGGCGAAGCCGGCGAACAGGTACCAGAGCATTTCGGGCGGAGCCATACCGGACACCCAGATCATGATCCCCATGGCGATCGTGATGATCGCGGCTGGAGCCGTGAACAGACCCAGCATCAGCAAGGCGCCGCAGACCAATTCTGCACCGACCATACCGAACTGGAACACTTTCGCGAGGGCCGTAAAGCCGCCGTCATTGGTGTAGAAGAACAGGTTCATGGACCAGTCCACGATTTTGTGGATCCAATCCCATACCGGAAGAGCGGACAGGGCTTGTTCCGTAGCCTTGGAAGCCGCTGCCACCGCGTCGGCACCAACTGCCTCCGCACCGGCTTTCGTTGCTTCGGCAAGAGAAGCTCCTGCCGTTCCGTCTTTGGCTACGCTGGAAGCCGGAATCAGGAAGATCTTGTTCGGATCGTCTATGATCTTACCAAGCTTCTCCCAGCCCTCTTGGAACCATTTGAACCCGACGAAGATCCGAAGCGGAACGAGCCAGAAGTTCGGCGAACGCTTGGAGAAGTGGCCGCCCAGGAAGCTTCTGCGGTGCTTCACATGGAAGATCTCATGCAGCAGGTAGGAGTACACCTTGTTGAACCCGAGCACTTGGAACAGGTAGAGCATGTTGATGGCATGCTTCGAAAGCATAGCCATGAAGCCGGTCAGCTTGAACATCATGTTCGGAAGACCGACGTTGGCGACACCGTAGCGGCTGCCGATGCTGACCATCATGCCGTGGAAAGTCGGCTTGTAGGACTTCTTCGGCTTGCCGTTGAATTCGGAAGAGATGTTATGAGCGATCAGCGGAGCAGCAGCTTCCGCGTTCTCGACCATCTGCGGAACCGGAGCGGTTGCGCCTTCCGGAATGTAGAAAATATTATCCCCGACCACGTACACTTCCGGACGATCCGGAATTTGCAGCTTGTCGTTGGTAAGCAGACGCTTGCGGCCCTTCTGCTCGACATCAAGGTTGCCCGCCAGCTCGGAGCCTTCAACACCGGCCGTCCAGATGACCGTCTTGGACGCGATCTCCTGGTTGCCCAGCTGAACCCCTTGCTCGCTGACTCCCGTAATTTTCGAACCTGTGATGATGTTGACGCCCAGCTTTTTCAGATAGCGCTCCGACTTCTGGATGAGCTTATCAGGAAGAATGGGCAGGATTTTGTCGACCATATCGACGACATAGAGGTTAACCTCGGAACGCTCGATATGATGTTCACGGCAAAGATCTTGCACGTACTCGGCGAGCTCGCCGATCATTTCTACACCGGTGAACCCGGCGCCTACTACAACAAACGTAAGCATTTGCTTGCGCTTGGCTGCGTCCCGCTCCTTAACGCCTTCGCGGAACATGTGAAGAATTTGCTCCTTCAGGTTGACGGCGTCGTCGAAGGACCAAAGGGAGAAGGCATGCTCTTCCGCTCCGGGAATTCCGAAGTAGGTCGGCTTGCTGCCTGTTCCGATAACCAAGTAATCATAGCCGTAAGCTTTTTTGTCCCCTTGAAGCTTTTTGGAGTTGAAATCAATAGTGGAGATATCGTCTTGAACCACATCGACATTCTTGAAACCGGCAAACACCTTCTTCAGATCAACCTTGATGGAGTCTTCGTCCACCCGGCCGGCGGCTACTTCGTGCAGCTCGGTCAGAAGAGTGTGATACGGGTTTCTGTCGATGAGGGTAATGCGTACATCATGCTTTTTCAGCTGCTTCCCGAGTTTTTTGGCCGTTAGGACACCGCCGTAACCGCCCCCCAGAACAACGATCTGTTTCATACGTTACACCTCTCGATAGATTCTAAACTTGATGATTTGAACCCGCAGCAACGCAAACGGCTGCCGCGGGTCCATCTAGATGCCTGATTCTTATTTTGCTTGTTCCAGTGCCTTCTTGGCAAGCTCAACAAATGCGCCGACGTGGATGGATACGCCGGATACTGCGTCCGTCTTGCCTTCGCCGTTCACGGTGATGGCTGCCGGATCTTGCTTCTCAAGTACGAAAGCTTCAGCCTTAGCCGTTTGCTCGTGCCACTCGGAGGAAGCGCCGCCCTTCTTCATGCCGTACTCGCCGCTCTTCGAACGGGTAACTTTGTCCGTGCCGCCGTCCTTGTGCGTGCCGTTCCATTGAACAGCCAGGATCTTGCCGTTCAGGACCGTCAGGGTAACGTTGTCTTTCCAGCCGGAGCTAGCGTCGAAATCAGCTGCTTCTGCCTTGTAGGTACCGTCCTTGTAAGGACCTGCTTCAACTGCACCAGCGTCCAGTGCCTTCTTGGCGAGGGTAGCGAGGCCGTTTACGTGAACGGATACGCCGGAGATAGCATCGGTCTTGCCTTCGTCATTGAAGGTGATAGCTGCCGGATCTTGCTTCTCGAGCAGGTAAGCTTCAGCCTTAGCTGCTTGCTCATGCCACTCGGAGGAAGCGCCGCCGGCTTTCATGCCGTACTTGCCTTCAACGGAGTATTCCTTCTTGTCGATGCCGCCGTCTTTGTTGATCGCGGTCCAGTTCACGGATACGATCTTGCCGCTTTCTACCTTCAGGCCAACTACTTCTTTCCAGCCAGTCTTGGCGTCGAAGTCGTCTCCTTGTGCGTAGTATACGCCGTCTGCGTAGGTACCTTGGGCCGGTGCGGTGGATGCGCTAGGAGCCGTGGAAGCCGCGGTCGTAGGTGCTACCGATGCCGAAGGGCTCGGCGACTCGCTGGATTCCTTGCTTCCGCAGCCTGCTGCGAGAGCGGCGGTAAGCGAAAGAGTCAATACAATTGCTGCTGTCTTTTTCATTACAAAATTTCCTCCCCTTTTCATGTCTAACTGTGATTGATTTCACACATGATCTGATTATAGCAACACTTGCTGAAAAAATATAGTGATTTTTCTCACTTCGTGAGAATTGAATCTTTTGACACATTTTGTCGACAAACATGTGCATTTCCAAGGGATCGATTTCCTGTAATGGAAGCTGATAAAAAGGGCCCGCACCTTATCTTACCCAATTGTTTCACCTTCAACCAGCAGCCGTTCACTCCTTCCGTCCAGCGAAAAAGCGGGGGAACATTCCTCTTCATTATGACAGAAAATTGTTCGAAAACAAGAATCATTTTCATTTATGTGGACAAATTTCTTTATGCGCGCTATGATCGGCTGTGAAATCTGCCCCTTCTGCATTTTTCGCAAAATGACCATTATCAAGCAGGTGATCTCATCATGAATGTACGTAGCTTCCTGAAATTGGTGGAGATTCAAACCAAAGTGGCGAGCGTGATCCCCTTTCTCCTCGGAACGCTGTACGCCGCCTTCCGCTTTGAGCAGTTCAAGCCGCTGGCTTTCGGCCTCATGCTGCTGTCGCTCCTCACCTTCGACATGGCCACCACGGCCATCAACAATTACATGGATTACAAAAAAGCGCTTAAAACAACAGGCTACGGCTACGAGAGCCACAACGCCATCGTCCGCGATCGGTTGAGTGAACGCTCGGTTGTCCTCGCGATCCTTGCCTTGCTTGCCATCGCCGCACTCTCCGGCCTTGTGCTCGTGTGGAACAGCGATCCGCTCGTCTTCTTCCTGGGAGGTCTTTCCTTTCTGGTCGGCATTCTATACTCGTTCGGACCGATTCCGATCTCCCGCATGCCGCTCGGCGAGCTTTTCTCTGGACTGTTCATGGGCTTCGTACTGCTTTTCATCAGCGTCTTTATTCAGACCGATTCCGGGCAGCTCGCCTTGCTCGACCTCAGCAGCATCGGGGAGGGAACCGTCTCCCTTCAGCTTCAGCTCATTGAAATTCTGGCCGTCGCCGGTATTTCCATCCCAACCATAGCCGGGATCGCCAACATCATGCTCGCCAACAACATCTGCGACATGGAGGAGGACCTGGAGAACCGCCGGTACACCCTTCCCCAATACATCGGCAAGAAGAACGCACTGCGCCTGTTCAAAGGCATCTACTACGTGTCGTACGTTGATATTCCGATCCTGTTCTTCCTCGGTGTCCCGCCCTATCTGCTCCTCCTGATCGTGTTGACGGTCATCCCGCTGCGGAGCAACATCAAGCGGTTTGAGGAACAGCAGGTCAAGGCCATCACCTTCAGCCTGTCGGTGAAAACCTTCCTCATTCTATCGGTCGCCCGCCTCATCGTTCTTGGTCTAGCCGTGCTGATCGTTTCCTGATTCTTCATAAGAATGAGAAAAGCTGCCTTCCCGGTTATCCATCTATCGGGAGGCAGCTTGTTTTCGGTTTAAGAGGCGCGCCGTGCCCTTTCCTTGCGAAGGGAAGGCCTTTTGAAGATCACGTTGGTTACTTCGGAGAAGATCAGTCCAATGGCAATCGCCCCGGAGATCAAAAAGGCGCGGGCTGCCGATTGCGTAGCCAGGCTGTAATCTCCCTCGACGAACAGGCGCATGGCGTCATAAGCGAGTCCCCCGGGTACGAGTGGGATGATCCCCGAGACGCTGAAGACGATGATCGGCGTCTTGAACATGCGGGCGAGGATCTGGCTGATCAGCGTCACGAAGAACGCAGCCGCTACCGTGGAGATGACGAGATCGAATCCTTCTGCGGACAAGGACACATAGAGCGCCCAGCCGAGCATGCCGACGAATCCGCATTGCAGCAGGACCTTGCGCGGAACATTGAACAGGATGCTGAAGGCGGCCGATGCGACAAAGCTGGTGACAAGTTGAACGAGCATGATCGAACGCCTCCCTTTAGAAAAATGAATAGACCATTGCAATGCCTGTCCCGATTGCGAATGCAGTCAGGAATGCTTCTGCGCCCTTGGACAGCCCGGAAACCAGGTGGCCGGCCATCAGGTCGCGCACCGCGTTGGTTATCAAGAGCCCGGGTACAAGCGGCATCACCGAGCCGATCACGATCTTGTCGATCTCGCGGCCAAGCCCCGTTCGAACGGACAGAATGGCGATGAGCCCGATCAGGAAAGCGGCGAGCAGTTCCGAGAAAAATTTCAGCGGCACAAAGCGGTGGACAAAGATCGAGGCGGCAAAGCCCGCCCCTCCGGCCGCCATGGCGGGAAGAAAGTCCGCCCAGGTGCCTTGAAACATCATGAGGAAGCAGCCGCTGGAGAGAGCAGCCGCCAGCAGTTGAATCCAGGCAGGATAAGCCAGCTTGCTGGATGCGACCTCCTCAAGCCTTCCCCTGACCTCTTCCAGCGTCAGGCTGCCGCTCACCGCTTCTCGGGAGATGCTGTTGACCAGCGTCACCTTCCGAAGGTCGGTAGATCGGGCGGAGATGCGCGCCATCTTGGCCGGCCCTCCCTCCGAGCGCGAAAACCAGATTCCGGTCGGCGTGACATAGCTTTGGGCGTTCTCCGCACCGAAAGCCGCCGCCATGCGGGTCATCGTGTCTTCCACGCGATAAGTCTCCGCGCCGTTTTGCAGCATGAGCTTGCCTGCCATTAGGCAGATCTCCACAATCCCGTCCTTGCCCTGTGCTTCTACTCCGGCTTGGCTTTCTTCCACTTGCGATGGTGTATCGGTTTGTTCTGTCATTTCGGTATTCTCCGGCCTCACTCTCAAGATATCGAGGCCATTATACCATGCCGCCATCTGCCTTCCAATGGGAGGTATCCTCCGAACGGATAAGAATGAGGAAAGACAGCAAAAGCCCGCTTCATCCCATGAGCCTGGGTGGAAGCGGGCTGTGCTTTGCTATCCTCTTATCCCTTTAGGATTTCTTCGATGCGGGCGATCTCATCTGCCGTGAAGTCCTTCGCGTTCGCAGCGGCTACCGCGTCCTCGATCTGGCTCACTCGGCTCGCGCCGATCAGCGCCGAGGTTACCCGTCCACCGCGAAGAATCCAGGACACCGCCATTTGCGACAGCTTCTGGCCGCGACCCGCCGCGAATTCGTTCAGCTTGCGGACTTTGCCCATGACCTCCTCGGTGAGCGATTCCGGCCGCAGGAATACACTCTTGCCCGCAGCGCGGGAGTCCGCCGGAATCTCATTCAGGTAACGGTCGGTCAGAATGCCCTGTTCGAGCGGAGAGAAGGCGATGCTGCCGATGCCCTCGGCGTCCAGCGCATCCAGCCATCCTTCCTGTTCCGCGCGGCGATCAAGCATGGAATAGCGGAATTGATGGATCAGGCACGGGGTGCCCAGCTCCTTCAAAATCTTCGCTGCTTGAACCGTCTGTTCAGCGGAGTAATTGGAGATGCCGACATAGAGCGCCTTCCCCTGGCGAACGAGGAGGTCGAGGGCCGCCATCGTTTCTTCAAGCGGCGTATCCGGGTCTGGACGGTGATGATAGAAGATGTCGACATAGTCGAGTCCCATCCGCTTCAAGCTTTGGTCCAGGCTGGAGACGAGGTACTTCTTGGATCCCCATTCCCCGTAAGGCCCCGGCCACATGTAGTACCCCGCCTTCGTGGAGATGATCATCTCATCGCGGTAGCTGCGGAAGTCGTGGTCCAGAATCCTCCCGAAGTTTTCTTCTGCGGAACCAGCGGGAGGGCCGTAATTGTTCGCAAGGTCAAAATGAGTAATGCCGAGGTCGAAGGCCCGGCGCACCATCTCGCGCCCCTTCTCATATGGATCGATGCCTCCAAAGTTATGCCACAGGCCAAGCGAAACGGCGGGAAGCTTCAGTCCGCTCTTGCCGGTTCGGTTATAGTTCATGGATTGGTAACGCCCTTCTGCTGCTGAATAAACCACGCTCTTCACTCCCTTTTCATGTGTGAATACGCCTTCATTATACCGTTCCCTCTCTCAAATGGGCATATCCTCATGTCCAAACTGTATAGTATAATGTCACCAAATGCCTGATCCAAAAGGAGCCTGTTCATGGAATTCTGTACCGTTCTCCCCTGCCGATCCCAAGTACCTGTCGACCTGCACTTTCTCTATTCCGGCTCCGAGCAGTGCGCCCCCGGTGCTTCCTGGGGTCCTGCTATCAAGGACCACTACAAGCTTCTCTTCGTCCATAAAGGGCAGGGCCGCTTTCGGTGCCAAGGCAAGGTTCACACCCTTACAGCTGGTCAAGGCTTCTTGATCTGCCCCGGTGTTATTATAACCATGGAGGCCGATTCCTTCACGCCTTGGGAGAAATCGTGGATTGCCTTTCACGGCTCTTATGCGGAGGCCTATCTGGCCAAAGCCGGACTGAGCGCCGACCAGCCCCTTTACCATGCGAGCAGCGACACAAGCTTGCCGGCAGCCTTCCGGGCCATGCGCGAAGCCGATGCTCCCGGGCCTAGCCGCGAGCTGAAGATGTCAGCCGCCTTCTTCCACCTCATGGCAGTCCTGCTCGAAGAGGCTTGCGGACAGACCGCCGACCCCAAACCGGCAAATCGACGGACGAGTTATGCGGCCCGTGCAAGGGAATACGTGGAGGTCAACTACTCACGAGAGGTAACCGTGGAGGAACTCGCCGCCGACCTCGGGCTCACCCGAAAGTACCTTTCCCGTCTCTTTAAGGAAGAGATGGGCTTGTCCCCCCAGCAGTACCTGCTCTCCTTCCGCTTGACGAAAGCCTCCCGGCTGCTGGAGGAGACATCCCTCTCCATTAAGGAAGTTTCGTATTCCGTGGGCTACAAGGACCCGCTCCTGTTCTCTCGCATGTTTAAGCAGCACTTCGGCTCCTCTCCCCGCCTTTATCGGGAAGCGAGCAGTTCACGGGCCGGAGCTTGATGCTCCGTCGATGAAGCCGACCCTTCGCGCCGCTCGACTCAGAGAACGGAGCACGTAAACCTGCATACCCCACAGAAAAGACCTGCAGCAACCGCTGCAGGTCTTGTTTATTCCAATTAGTATACTTTGCTCGCTTTATACTTGCTCTTGTCCTTGGAGAAGTCCTGCACTCCCTTGCCGGCATCCACGGTCGTATCCACCGTCACCCACTTGCCGTTCAGGTACACTTCGTTCCAAGCGTGATATACATTGACGTAATCACTCGTGCCCATGAGCATCTTGGTCGGGATGTTTTGGCTGCGCAGCATCGCCGCATAGAGCGAAGCATAATCGTAGCAGATCCCCAGCTTGGTTGCCAGCGTCCGGTCCGCTTCCGGCAGGTAATCGCTCTTCACACCGGTGGCTGCAAGCTTCTTATCGTACTTGATGTTCTTCACGAGGTAGGCATAGATGGCCTTGGCCTTCTCTTCGTCGGTCTTGGCGGACTTCGTCAGCTCAGCCGCCAGCTTGGCTGCTTGGCTGTCTGCCTGCCAGCGAACATTCTGGACAGAATTCAGGAAGACCTCATTCGGATTATCCAATTTGACGGTAACCGAAGCCTTCTGAATCTGACGATACTTATTGCCGCTCACCTGCTCCAGAACAGAAACCTGATAGTCCCCGTTGCCAAATTGCAGAGGGAAGGCTTGCTCTGCGCGGCTCGGCAGGTTATACGTATAGCTCGTGCTTCCCTTGGTGATCTGAACCTTCGTCTGCACATTGCTGCGCACCGGATAAGCAACCGAGATCACTCCGCGGTTCACCGCATCCTGGTTAAGCCAAACGGACGCGGAAGCTTCAGCGGACACCTTCGTAGCGGAGAAGGGAACAATGGCCGAGGAAGCCGTAAAGAGAGCGAGCGATACAATTACAGCCATTTTTTTCATCAGAAAAAGCTCCTTTCGGTAGCTGGCTGCCATTCGTCATTGGACGAGAAGGCCCTGTAGCTTTGCGTCCCTATCTTTCGACAGGTTTGCCGTTATCGGTGAAGCTCTCGGTTGAGAACTACTCTAGTAATGTCTTACTAGTTTTATAGTATCATAGAATCCCTCAGAGGCAACAGGACTTGTACCCTATTTTTGCAAAAACAAGGCCTAAAAAAACGTTCCGTGCCTCTCCTGGGAGAAGAACGGAACGTATGATTGAGCGAAGCATGACTCCCGATGGGGGTCTTCTTAGCGCTTGCCGGAGTCGAACGGTTCGCCGGCGGCTTTCGGCGCCTGCGACGATTTCGAGAACAGGACGAGCGCGATCAAGGTAACCACGTACGGGAATACCTTCAGGATGACCGCAGGGATGACCTGGAACGACGGGATAACCTGCGACACGTTCGCGATGGTGCTCGCGAAGCCGAAGAAGAACGTCGCGGCCAGAACGCCGAGCGGTTTCCACTGGCCGAAGATCAACGCGGCCAGAGCCAGGAAGCCGAGACCGGCCACACTGCCGTTGAACTCACCCGAGTAGGTGGAGATGATGATCGCTCCCCCGAGGCCGGCGAAGCCTCCGGAGATCATCACGCCCATGTACCGCATCTTGCGAACGCTGACACCGGCTGCTTCTGCCGCATGCGGATGCTCGCCGCAGGAGCGCAGGCGCAGGCCGAAGCGGGTCTTGAACAGCAGGAACGTGGACAGGATCAGAACCCCGAGGATAAACCAGGTGGTCCAGTAGGTCTGGCTGAAGAACAGTCGACCGATGATCGGGATGTCCGACAGAACCGGAATATCGAACTTCCGGAAGCCCTGCAGAATCCGGATGTTGCCGCTGCCCGTAATGTTGCGGGCCAGGAAGATGGTGAGCGAACCTGCCACCATGTTGATGGCCGTACCGGAAATAACCTGGTTGGCACTTAAGTTAATGCTTGCAAAGGCATGTAACAGGGAGAAGAGCACCCCGATTACGAAGGCCGCTACAAGGCCGACCCAGAGCGTCCACTGCTCGCCGGGGTAGGCGGCCTGAAGCTTGTTGATGGTCAAGGCGCCTGCAAATGCGCCTACGATCATCAAGCCTTCCAGGCCGATGTTGACGATCCCGCTTCGCTCGCTAAACAGGGCGCCGAGAGCGGTAATGAGCAGAGGAATCGTGTAGACAATGGCATACGGGAAGATGTTCGCAATCGTATCCCACATGATTACTCACCCACCCTTCCCACTGGTTTGGCTGCTTCGGCCGGGCTGTCCGGTTTGTCCGGTGCACTCGGCTTGCCGGGCTCCGCCTTGTTCGTGCGGCGGCGCTTGAGGAAGCTGATCAGGCGTTCGAACAGGATGCTCGTTGCCGCGAAGTAGATGATGATCGCAATGATCGTATCCGCGATTTCCGGCGGAATGTCGGTCATGGCGTTCATAAAGCCGCGGCCGGAGTACAGAACCCCGAAGAAGATCGCGGACAGGAAGACGCCGCCGGGAGCGCTAGCGCCAAGCAAGGCAACCGCGATGCCGTCGAAGCCTTGAGACGGGAGCAACCCGATTTGAATGTTCGAGGCATTCCCGGCATACTGCGCAACACCGGCAAGGCCGGCCAGACCGCCGGAGATCAACATCGACGTAATGATGCCGCGGTTGACGGCGATACCGGCATACTCCGCTGCGTCGCGGTTGTACCCGACTGCCTTCAATTCATAGCCAAGCGTCGTTTTGTTTATGATGAACCCGATGACAATGACGGCGATGATCGCCAGAAGAAACCCGAGGTTCACGTACGAACCGTTGAACAGGTCTGTCATGAAGGAAGCTTTCAACGAAGCTGCCTCCGGCAGGAGCTTGGATTCCGTTTCGAGAGAAGGTCCCTTGAAGTAAGCCGGAACCGCATAATACACGATCCAGTAACAGGACCAGTTCATCATGATGGTCGAAACCACCTCATGCACGTTGAACTTGGCCTTGAGGATGCCGGGGATGAGCGCCCACAGCGCGCCGCCAATGAAGGCAGCCAGGATCATCACAATCAGGAGCAAGACACGCGGCAAGTCAAAGGTCAGGCCGACCGCCGTTGCGCAGAGGCCCCCGAAGAGCATCTGCCCCGGTGCCCCGATGTTGAACAGCCCGGTGCGGAAGGAAAAGGCGAGCGACAACCCGGTGAAGATGAGAGGAGTCGCTGTCGCGAGGGTGTTGCCGATCCGCTCGCGGTTTTTGAGAGCGCCTGTGATCAGGAACCGGTACCCTTCAATGGGATCGTGCCCGGTAAAGATCATCAGCAGAGCGCCGGCCACTAAGCCGAGAATGACAGCCAGCAGGGATACGATCGCTTTTTTCATGCTCCTTCTCCCCTCTGTACGCCGGCCATCATGAGTCCGATTTCATTCTCGTTCGTTTCGGAGGCGAGAACTTCACCCACCAATTGGCCGTGGTTCAAGACCGCAATGCGGTCGGATACGTTCAAGATTTCATCCAGCTCGAGCGAGATCAGCAAGACCGCCTTGCCCTTGTCACGCTGCTCGATAAGCCGTTTGTGGATGTATTCGATCGAGCCGACGTCAAGCCCCCGGGTAGGTTGAACCGCGATCAACAAGTTCGGATCGAGTTCAATTTCCCGTCCGATAATCGCCTTCTGCTGGTTCCCCCCGGACAGGGAGCGCACGACTGAGATCGGTCCTTGCCCGGATCGAACGTCGAAGCTCTTGAGGATTTTGTCCGCATAGCTGCGGATCGCCTGCCGACGAAGAATACCGCCTTTGGCAAACGGCTTTCGGTTGTAGATTTGAAGCACCATGTTTTCTTCCAAGGTGTAGTCCAAGACAAGTCCGCGACGCTGACGGTCCTCGGGAATGTGCCCGATGCCTTCATAAATGCGATCGCGAATGCTCAGCTTGGCTATGTCATGTCCGTTATACCAGATCGTCCCGGATTCAATCTTCCGAAGCCCCGTGATGGCTTCCACGAGTTCGGATTGACCGTTGCCTTCGACCCCGGCGACGCCGACAATCTCACCTGCACGCACTTCCAGGGAGAAGTCAGCCAGCCCAAGCACCTTCTTGCTGTTGTTCACGTTCAGATGCTCCAGCTTCAGCACCGTTTCACCCGGCGCAGCCGGCTTCTTGTCCACCTTGAAGGAAACGTTGCGTCCGACCATCATCTCCGCCATCGCCTGCTCGCTCGTCTCGGCCACGTTCACCGTTCCAATCGTTTTGCCTCGGCGAATGACGGTACAGCGGTCGGCAACCGCTTTGATCTCCTTCAGCTTATGGGTGATCACGATAATGGACTTGCCTTCCTTAATCAGGTTGCGCATGATCTTCATCAGCTCTTCGATCTCCTGCGGCGTGAGCACCGCCGTCGGTTCGTCGAAGATGAGGATTTCTGCGTCACGGTAGAGCATCTTCAAAATTTCCACCCGTTGCTGCATGCCAACGGAGATGTTTTCGATCTTCGCGTAAGGGTCCACATTCAACCCATAGCGCTTGGACAACGCTTCAATCTTCTTCGCTGCCGTCTTCAGGTCCAGCACCGGCCCCTTTCGAAGCTCGGAGCCTAATACAATG
This sequence comes from Gorillibacterium sp. CAU 1737, assembly GCF_039888655.1. Taxonomy (NCBI): domain Bacteria; kingdom Bacillati; phylum Bacillota; class Bacilli; order Caryophanales; family Paenibacillaceae; genus Gorillibacterium; species Gorillibacterium sp. CAU 1737. The sequence continues at coordinate 250,541 of NZ_JBDQQO010000004.1, read as the reverse complement.
TTCTCGGTTACGGTAAAATTCCCGACCAGCTTGAAATGCTGATGGACCATCCCAATCCCCAAATCGTTCGCAACGTTGGGACTTGCGATCTTCATTTCCTTCCCGCGCACTTGAATGTGGCCGCGGTCCGGCTGATACATGCCGAACAGGATGCTCATCAAAGTTGATTTACCAGCGCCGTTTTCTCCGAGAAGCGCATGGATCTCGCCTTGCTCAAGGCGCAAGGTAATGTCGTCGTTGGCGACAACGCCGGGAAACTCCTTGCGGATGTTAACCATTTCTACTACATATCCCATGGAAAGCTTCTCCTTTTGGACAAGGATGGTGATCGGGCGGCTTGCACGATGGGAAAGTGCAAGTCGAAGGAACCTTCAGGCGGCAAAAAACGGCTATGCGGTCCCGCGGCTTTCGGCCGCGGGACAACATGAGCCCGTCCTTCAAACGTGGTGCGCGCAAGCGCTAACAAGCGCCTATCGGTGAAAAAAAAGACGGAGGCTTCCGTCTTTTTTTCATTTCTTCATGGGATGCAAGCATCCACTGAGGGAATTACTTGATCAGGGAGCCTTGTTCAGCAGCAACCTTCACGTCGCCCGATTTGATCTTGTCCGTTGCTTCTTTTGCCTTGGCAACGGCTTCTTCGTTAAGGTTCGGGTTTTCAACCGGGATGCCTACGCCGTCGTTCTTCGCATCGAAGACGAGGGTTTGTCCACCCTTGAACTTGCCGTCTACTTCGTCCTTGATGATGTCGAAGGTCGCTTGGTCGATCTTCTTCATAGCAGACGTCAGGATAACAGACTTGTTGTCCTTGCCGTACTTGCCGTCTTCGTATTGGTCAACGTCAACGCCGATGATCCAAGCTTCCTTGCCGGCTTCGGCACGGGTCTTGGCTTCGTTGATGGCGCCTACGCCTACGCCGCCAGCTGCGGTGAAGACGAATTTCACGCCGCGGTCGAACATTTGAGCAGCCAGTTGGCCGCCTGCCGCAACGTTGTCAAAGGAACCTTGGTAAACAACGTTTTCCGGCTTCAGGCTGATCTTGGTGCCGTAGTTGTCGTTCGCATATTGCAGGCCTTGTTGGAAGCCCCAGTTGAACTTTTGAACGGCCGGAATTTCCATGCCGCCGATGAAGCCAGCTTCGCCTTCCTTGACTTGAACTGCAGCCGCTACGCCCGCGATGAAGCCGGACTCTTGCTCTGCGAAGAAGACGGATACGGTGTTTTCTTTGACAACATCAGCTGCGCCTTCCTTGCCGGAGTTCGGAGCTGCGTCGATGATCACGAATTTCGCGTCGGTGTATTTGTCTTGTGCGTTGAAGATGGCCGAGGAGAATTTAAAGCCCGGCGTAACGATGAACTTGTAGCCGGCGTCGTACAGGTTGCCGATTTCTTTCGTGTACTCAGCTTCCGTCGTTCCGTTCGGCTTGATGTACTTATCGCTGATGCCCAGTTCCTTCTCTGCCTTCTTGATGCCTTCCCAGGTACCTTGGTTGAAGGATTTGTCGTCGATGGTTCCTGCGTCGGTAACCATGCCCACTTTCAGGTCGGACTTCGCTCCGCTTCCGCCTTCTTCTTTCTTCCCGCAGCCTGCGACGAGCGTCAACATCAGAGCGAGAACGGTTACTGCGATTAAGCCTTTTTTCATACGCCAATGCCCCCGATAAAAAGTATTGTGTGAAGCAAACTCATACCTCTCTACTATATTCCGAAAAATAAGCTTTTTCAATAGAAAAATTGTTTTTTTGTCATATATTCTGCCATCACCCCTCACGTTATCCTACCGTTGGGTCCAGAGCCAAGGGAAATCATTCGTCTTTTTCATGATTTTGATAGTATGTCCAGCACATGGCTCACCTATTCGAACGGGCTTGGGGAACGAAGAGCAGGAAAAGAACGGCTTTCTCAGTTGGTGATAACCAATCTTTTTCACGGTCCCTTGCTTTTGTTTTCGGCAAAAGGATGATATCCTTGTGTTATGATAATTGACATTTCAAGCGTAAAGGAGTTTTGCAATGGCAAGCACGGTTCGCAAAGTCGCGATCATCGGCATGGGGTATGTGGGCTCCAGCTGCGCCTATTCCCTCATCAATCAATCGGTATGTGACGAGATTATGCTGATCGACCGGAATCAGGACCGGGCTTACGCCCAGGCGCTTGATCTCTCCCATTGCATGGACTTCGTCCATTCGCGGACCAAGGTTCATACCGGCGCCTATGCAGATTGCGGCGACGCCGACATCGTCATTTTGTGTGCGGGCCCGAACCCGAAGGAAGGACAGACGCGCCTCGACGTGCTGGATGCGGCGGTAGAGGTGACGACAGGCATTGTTCAGCAGGTGATGGCAAGCGGATTTTCAGGAATCTTCCTCATCGCGAGCAACCCGGTGGATGTCATCACGTACATCGTACGTCAGGTTTCCGGTCTCCCGCGAAGCCATGTGCTCGGAACCGGGACGTCCATCGACTCCTCCCGCTTAAAGACCCTACTCTCGGAATACTTGTCGGTTGATCCCCGGAGCGTACAAGGATATGTGCTTGGGGAGCACGGAGAATCGCAATTCCCGGCGTGGTCCCACGTTACCATCGGAAGCAAGCCGCTTCTCGATATCCTGGAACAGCATCCCGACCGCTTCGGTCACATGAACCTCGAAGAGATTGCGTACAAAACGCGCAATGCCGGCTGGGAAATCTTCCATCGCAAGGGCTCGACCCATTACGGCATCGGCAACGCGCTCGCCCATATCACGCGCTCCATCTTCAATGACGACCATCGCATCATTGCAGTGTCCGCTATTCTAGACGGCGAATATGGCCAGAAGGACGTATGTGTAGGAGTACCGGCAATCGTCACCCGACAAGGGATGAAAGAGATCGTCGAGCTGAAGCTCCCGGAGAAAGAGCGGAGCCAGTTCGAGGCGTCCTGCGAAATCATTCGCACGAGCATCTCTTCCATTCAACACAATCATGGATAAGGGAAAAATAACGAACAGCGCGCACCGACATTCCGGTGCGCGCTGTTTTTTGTTGGTTCCGGGTTACACCTGTTTTTTCTTGAGCAGCATGAAGGCGAGGCCCGCTGCAATCAAGGCTACCGCAATGAAGGGCTGCCCCATGATCGTTCGGTTGAACAGCGCCTCCACGGTAAAGACCGCGAAGAACAAGAGCGATATGACCAGCAAAATGTTGATGGGAACGAGCAGCCACTTGTTCCGATTGCCGAACCAATACAACTCCAGAAGTCCAACTGCCGGAGCAAGGATGAAGCCCGGCCAGGTGGTTCCCCACTCACCGGTCAGCATCGAGACCTGACAGACGAGCCCGACCGTCAGCAGGATCCCGCCCGGCACGAGCAGCCCGGCATGCCGCCGGTTCGTCATGGAGAAGTACATCCAATGGAAGAAGAGCCCGACGGGTATGATGAAGATCGTCGCCCAGAACGTACCGAATATTGTTCCGGCGTCCAGCTCTCCCCCTCGGTTAAGAATCAGATACACCCCGAGCAAAATGAGCACCGGGCCGATCACCGCACGCTTGTTCATCTTGAACCCTCCCGAATTCCGTAAGTTTCAATACTTCTACAGTACCAGCATTCGGGAGAAAGGTCATCCATCTTTGGTCAAGAAAAGAAACTGGACCAAAGACCGGGTACTTTCCGCAAGCCGAGCCCCCGTTGAATGCGGGTCACAATCGACACCGGCTTCGGCAGCTCTATATGATGAGGAGACAGCAGCTCAGGTGCGGAGAACGTCTCTCCGCAGCAAGCTGCAACCGAATACCCCTCCGGCAATTCGAAATGACTAAACTGAAGGGCGGCGTTGGGTTCCTTATCCTTTTCCATCAGTTGGGGATAGACCGCATGGAACTTCCGGCCCGTTTCTGCCGATTCCGGCTCATATCCCATGCGAGAAAAGTCCAGCTCCGAGAAGGCGACTTCTCCGAACCGGCTTCCTTGCGCCTTCAGATACGCCTCCTTCAACGTCCAGAATCGGAAGAACCGCAGCCGCTTCGTCTCTTCGGTAGAAGATTCCTGGCAGAACGCCTTCTCCTGATCACTGAGGCATTCATCCAGCAGCTCGTCCATAATCGGCCGTGGACGTTCCACATCCACCCCGATCTGCCCCGTTGGATGGATTCCGCATACCACCATATTGCCGGAGTGGGAGACCGAAAAGCTTCCTTTCCAGTTCGGAGAAGCGAGATAGGGCTTTCCTCCCCGTTCTCTTCTGAGCTCTCCGTCAGCGTGGTACCGGAAGCGAATCAATGATTTGACCAACGTATACCCGGCTAGGAGCGAAAAGACCTCCTGTTCGGTCCCTCTTACCTGCAGCGATTTCACCTCACGCTCCGAGAGCAGCGAGAGCAAGCCCTCGTACTCAATGGTCCAATTGTCCAGGGAAAACACGACGAGACACGGCTTCATGGATGGATGCCTCCTTATCGAATCCTTGAAGCTACTCTTGACTGGGATGTGCCATACTTTGTCGCTCCGGAGCATGAAAAAAAAGTGAACCAGAGGGCCCAAAAGCCATAGTTCACCAATTTGCTTAACGTGCGTGCAACTGGCTGACAAGTCCATGGCGAATGGACGTAGTCCCTATAGCTTTGCGTCACTATCTTTCGATAGTTTTGCCAGTATTCAGTTGGCCGATAACCGGGAGAGTCGCTTGGATTTAAATGATATTTCTTGTGATAAACTTACCATGTTTTTACGGATAAAACCAGTCTTTTTACGCAACAATCCTTCACAGAATCGACTTTGACTTATACAATTATATTGTTTAAAATGTAAACACAGAGTTCCGTTGCATCGGTTTCATCCACTCGACAGGAGGAAGGATTCCATGAGTATCTATGACTATGACGTAAGAACGATTCGCGGAGAGCAAACGACACTCGCCCCCTACAAAGGAAACGTCCTGCTCATCGTGAACACGGCGACCAAATGCGGATTCGCACCGCAATTCAAGGGACTGGAGAAGCTATACCAGGATTACAAGGATGATGGCTTCGCCGTGCTGGGCTTTCCAAGCTCACAGTTCGCGAATCAGGAACTGGATGACGACGGGGACATCGCGCAAGTGTGCGAGCTCAACCATGGCGTGACGTTCCCGCTCTACGCCAAGATCGACGTGAAGGGCCCGACCACGCACCCGCTGTTCCAATTCCTAACGGAACAGGCTCCAGGTCTCTTTGGCTCCCGCTCGATCAAATGGAACTTCACCAAATTTCTGGTTGGCCGCGACGGCAAGGTGCTGCATCGGTTTGCTCCCAAGGACACACCAGAGAAGATCGAGAAAACCCTCAAGAGCGTGTTGGCCTCCGGCAAATAGTCCAGCCCGATAGCCGCAAGCAAAAAAAGAAGACTCCGTCTTCAGGAGACACCTCCTGGGATGGAGTCTTTTTGCATTTGGACTCTCTGATCTAGGAGGAGGAAGAGGCCCGGCTTAACCAGTAATGAAGGCCCCCTTGCTCCAATTGGCGCCGGGCTTCCGCAATCTCCATAGCTCCGCGCTGCAGATCCCGCAAGAGCGCGTCATGGAAGAGGCGCAGGGCCTCCAGCTTCAGCCCGGAGTAGTCGCAGGCTTCATAGCGGCGAGCCGCGAGCAGGCTGAAGCAGGTCAAGCCCTCGTCGAGGAACAGGAACCGCTTCACGTCCGCTTCGGTGAGGCTGGCGTCAGGCGGCTTCCCCTGACTCGACCGGACCAGAGAAAGCAGGCTGTTTCCCTTCCCTTGATCCTCTACGAGATCGGCCTCCCAGTCCACCCAATCATCCGCCATTTGCATGGCAACAAGAGCCTCTTCCAGAAGTCGAGAGACTCGACTGATCTCAGAGGATTGGTTCGCCAGGAGCAAGGCCCCGGTGCTGCACAGCTTGAGCGGGCTGGCTTTCCGTGCAATCTTGGCAGGATCGCTCGTAAAGACAATCCCCTTCAACTCTTCGGAGACAGAAGCCGCCCATTCGCTAACGTAAGAGCGATAATAGCTCCAGAATTCGGAATCGTACGGGAACAGACGAGAGTAGCCGTTGAGAAACTCTCCAAAAAAGAGGGCCGCCATCGGCAAATCCTGCACCGCTTGTCGGTCCGACGTATCCATGGCGTCATCCACGATGAAATAATGAAGCATGAGGAATAGATTGCCCACGGCCATCTCTCGACAGATTTCATCGGTTAATTGACATTGTTCCTTCAGCCAGTAAGGTAGAAGAAAGCAAATTCGGTTAGGGCCAGTTGCTTCATCGAGCATACGGCGACTGTTCTGAATGTATGAAAACCCGTCAACCTTCAACCCTTCGGGGAAACCTGAGAGTCTCGACTCGGCCATGAGAAGAACCTGCTCCAGCTCTGTCTTCGATTGTTTTTTCGCCGTCATCCTGCATTCTTCTCCTCACTTTGGATTTTTTTCGAGTCCTTCTACCAGAAATCTACATTTTTATGTGGATGAATCCTAGATAACGTGCTATATTTTTAACAGAAACACCAATTTATTCCGAGAGGGTGGTTCCATTGTCAACCTATGGTGCACTGCAATCGCAAGTGGTCCAACGAGCTTGGAAGGATTCGGACTTCAAGCAAAAGCTGCTTTCCGATCCGAAGGCTGCCATTCAAGAGGTACTTGGCGTTTCACTGCCCGGCCACTTGAAGCTCAGAACGGTGGAAGAAAGTGCGAACGAGTTGGTGTTCGTTCTTCCGGCAACTCCGGATACGGTAATGGAGTCGAAGGCTTCTCCTCAAGCACTCTGGTAGAATTGAGATTGCAACCTATTTCAAGACGTTATTCAGGAACAGAGGCTAGTTTGGGTGCCACCGGCAGCCGAATAATTGCTTCTGTTCCTTTACCTTTTTGGCTCTTAAACTGGATCGTTCCCTTCATCGCCTCGATAATCCGAAAGGTTACCATCAGTCCAAGACCTGTCCCCTTCGATTTATTGGAGAAGTAAGGTTCCCCTAGTCGTGAGATCTCCGCCAGTTCCATTCCCTCTCCATTATCCTTCACGCTGATCGCAACGTACTCTCCATTACTGCGTGCGCTGATCTCGACCAATCCGTCCTCAAGAAAGGCTTCGATGCTGTTCTTCACAATATTGACGATCGCTTGCTTAAACTTCGAGGGGTTGCCCAGGACATGCAAATCGGTCGGAATCGAAATTTCCAAACGTCCTCCTTGCATATGGGCGAGGGGTTGGAGGATATTTTCCACCTGCTCGAATTCGTTAGCTAGATTCAGTGGAACCACATCCTCTGCACCCGGTTTGGCGAACGTTAAAAAGTCCGTAATGATTCCTGAGGCACGATCCAATTCGTTGAGTGCAAGCTTTACATAGGTTGTGTCTGTCGGGCTGGAGTATTTGCCATCCAACAATTGAAGAAATCCTCGGGTAACCTGAAGGGGGTTCCGAACCTCGTGGGCTACCGAAGCCGCTAGTTCGCTGATAATGTCCATCTTCTCCGAACGCTGTAATTCCGTATTGAACATCTCCAGCTCATGGGAATACTTGACGAGTTGACGGCGATTTTCGCCAACCTTCATACCCACAATGATCATGAGCGAGACAGAGAAGAGGAACAAGCCCCACTTCCAGAGATGAGGTTGATAATCGAATTCTTTGAAAAAGGAAAACCCGATCATCTCTCCCGCACCAACCATTGCAAAGATGACAAAGCCTACGGAGAAAACAATCGCCTCCATTCGGCCCTTCCGTGCAATGAAGAAAGCATTCAGGATCATCAGTGAAAAATGAATGATCATCACCAATGCCAATATTTTGGTCGAAAGTGGATAATAGATTTTGCTTAACTCCGATTCGAAGAAGAGATTCAACACGCTAAGCGGACTTACGATCGCCAAATAAACCAATTGGAAGCGCTTGGCCGTTCGAATCGTATTGAATTTGCCTGAACCGAGAGTAGTCTCATAGAAGGCAAGAAGGGCAAATAGCCCTGATAACAAACTGATGTCAAAGACCACCATCTTGTAATAGCTTGTGCTAGCAACGTACAATTCATAGGTATTTATCGCCATAACCGCACTCGAGCAAAGTAGAAAGACCCCAAGATAGATCCAGATCTCTCGATGCTGTCGGCCTTGAATAAGCCCGGCGACAATGGAGGCTAAGCCTAAAATAGCCAGCCCTCCGCTAATCGAAAAGTCGAGGGCCGTCTCCCGAATTAAATTATGCTGATTCTCATTAACACTCATGATTTTGGCAGGCTTGGCCAGCCCCAGCTGATGAAGCTGCGGCGATGGTTCAATCCACATGCTCAGCGTCTTGTTCGAGTCGCTCAATGCAATCGGAACCGAGAATGAGTTTCGGGTATAGTAGCTGTGCCGGGTTAATTGCAAAACCGAATGCCCGTCCAGATACACTTCCAGATTCATGGCATACACCCGTGGAAAATGAACCACCTCGGTCTGTCCCGTCACCGCCGGAACGTGAAACTGAATCCAGGCTCCTTTTACCCCCTCAGGCCTTACCGGTATAGGGTCCGTTGGGCTTACTAGAAACCATTTTGGATCGAGCTCGGATGGAACCGAGCCTTGTTCCTCCGATTCACCAACCCACTTCATCTTCCATTTGGTAATGGTCGTGTCCTCTTGGTCCGAGGCCGCGAAAACCGGAGTCATTCGACAGCATGCACCAATGATAAGGACAAGACAAACCATCCGCAATAAAGCTGACCGTCTTCTGCTCATGAGTTCACTCCGTCATATTGTTCCTAATTGTACTAGATTTTCCCACCAAAAGTAGTATAGCATACTCCCCGTTCGTCCATTGGACATTTTTTATAATCCTGGGCGACTTTTATTTGATTTCCGAGATAACCCAATACAATCTCCTTCGCAAAGGCGTTCCCTGTCGCTTCTCCAGAAACCTGTATTCTTTTGCCATTGTGAGGAATGTGTGGTAAAAAAGAAAGGGTTGCACATTCCTCGAAAAGGGGCGATACCGACGAGAAAGATGACGGTGCTATGGCTTGTGGCCATGGCGGTTTTATCCGGTTGTTCCCCCCAATCCAAATCTGCCCACGGTTCCGAAGCTCCTCATGCTAGCGAGATAACCCAAGAAACGAGCCCTGAGCACGATGCAACAGACGACAGCACGGAAGAAACCTTTTTCCTAAATGAAGACCTTGGCTGGAAGGCCGTTTTTCATTTTCAAGGCATGGCCCACGAGGACATGCAGCTCTATCAAACAAAGAATGCCGGGAAGGACTGGAGGAAGATTGCAGACAGTATCCAGCCAGGCAGCACACTCCCTGGAGGGGTGAAGTCCGGTGTTGTTTTTACAAGCGAGACGACGGGCTGGATGACCACGAACACCCCCTGGCAAGGCAAGGTCGGCTTCTATAAATCAATAGATGGCGGCGTAACCTGGAGTGAAGCCCCGCTCCAAATCCCCGATGAGTTATCAGACACTCAAATCCGGGTAGGCGCTCCCCTCTTTCTCACAGAGAGCTTGGGAATCTTACTAACCCGCCCTGATTCCACAGACCATACCTTGGTGTACATGACAAGGGACGGAGGGCAGAGCTGGGAATCTCATTTCGACACTGCTAACTACGAATCATCCGATATCAGATGGTCTCTCTCCCTGGAAGGAATGGACGTCACCTTCAACCATAAGACCCAGTTCATCCGCGTAGAGTAATGAAAACGGATCAGACAAGAAAACAGACCCCCGGAGTGAAGATACTCCAGCGGTCTGTTTCTCACCCTATGGGGTGGTAAGGGTGACAAGCTTCCTACGCCTTGCCAAAACGAGCCTCCAGCCTGCGAACCATGACGATGGAAACAACCACCACCAGGCCAAGAACGGCGAGCCGGACGGGATCGGTGATGTCGTAGCCAATGTAGGAGACCATGAAGACCATGATCGCTTTGCCCAAGGCGAGGGCGAGGGCGAAGGTTCGGAATCTCATGTTCGCTATGCCGGCCGCTATGTTAATCACGACGAACGGCCCGACGGGAAACAGGCTGAGCAGGAACACATAGCTGAATTCATTGCGGCGAATCCAGCGCAGGCTCTTCTGAACCCGCGGCTTCTGCCGCCAGCGTTCTACATACGGGTGCTGGGCGAGCAGCTTCACGAGCAGGAACGTGACGAGGCACCCGCTCACAAGGCCAAGCCAGGAGTAAAGGACGCCCAGCCATAACCCGTACACGGCTGCATTCACACTTACGAGTACGACGGTAGGAAGCGGTGGAATGAACGATTTGAGAAAGGGAAGGGCCAAACCTGGAAGCGGCCCAAAAGCACGGAATCGGTCGAGCAGCTCCCGCAGGGTCTCCTCGTTCCATTCCGCGAGAAAGGCAAGCTCGGTCAAGGCTGTTCCATCCTTTCTTTCTTCGATGCACGGAGACGCTTCAACCGACTCGGCCACGGAAGTGCTATCTGATTGACGAGCAGCAAGCTTCCCAGAATCACGGCAAGACCAATCAGGGTGGTCGCATGGATCTCTTCCTTCAAGAAGAGAACTCCCCAAATGATGCCGAAGATCGGCACAAGGAACGTTACCGTTACGGTCTTCACCGCCCCTACCCGCTCCACCAGCCGATAGAAGATCAAGTAGGCAACCGCGGTACAGAGAAGCGATAACCCGAGGAGCGACCACACGACCGGAGCGGACGGGGCACTCTTCGGAAAATGATAAAGCGCCAGCGGAAGCAGCAGGACGGCAGCTCCCAGTTGCTGGCCAATCGCTACCTCCAGCGGGGGAACGCCCCGGAAGGCGCGCCCTGCATACGTCGTGCCGATGCCGTAGCAGAGGGCGGCGAGGAGCGAGAATGCAATGGCGAGGAGATTCGGTCCATCGAGCGGGAGGGGACTCCAGCCCACAAGGATCGCAACGCCGAGCACCCCGAGAATAAGGCCGACTGCCTTGCCCCGACCGGGACGCTCCTGCGTGGAAGCCCACACGACCAGGGCGGTGAACAGCGGCGTCGTTGCATTCAGAATGGCCGCGAGGGAAGCATTCAGATGCAGCTCTGCTGCGCAGATCAAGGTAAACGGAAGCGCCGCATTGATGCCTCCGACGATGAGATAAGCCTTCCATCGTTCGCGAAGCTTCGGCATTCTCCCGCGCAGGGCCGCATACAGGAGCAGGACCGCTCCTGCCAGCCCAACCCGAACCTCGGTCGTGAAGAAGGGACCGAGCGCCGGGGAGGCAATCCGCATAAAGAGGAAGGAGGCTCCCCAGACGGATGCGAGCAGAAGGAGCATTCCCATTTCTTTTCGTTGCATGGCGATTCCCACCTCCGGCTATCCGCTATTCTTCTATCATTCCTCTTCTTCTACTTGGCCCCAGAACTCGCCGGCCCAGGTGACCACCTTCTGCCACTTGGTCCCTACCCAGCGCTGGGTGACGTTCAGGTTTTGAACCCCGACCGACATCACCGGTTCCAGCGTGTCATCCGGCTCTTTGTACAGCTTCATCTTGTTCTTGGGCTTGATGAGGCCCCACAGCTCCAGGATCGGCTGCTCCGGCTTGATCCAGCCGCTCTTGCCGTCATACTCGATCTTGTACCAGCCGTCATCCGGCTTGCTCTCCTTCGAGGTGACCGGTCCCACCGGCACGGTAACGCCCAACGACTGATCTGTATTCGCCTCTGCGTAGAGTTCAGCTGGTAGGGTCAACACGACCTTCTCGCCAAAATCCTCCGTCTTCGGCGGCAAGGTCTTCACATAGTCCTCCGAAGCTTGGAAACGCGCGAGAACGTCATCGTATTTGGCCTGATAGACCGATTTGTCGACCGGCTTGGACTCTCCGGTGGTGAGGTCCATCACCGTTTCCTTGATCGGGTTGTAGAGGACGCCGTCATCGACGAAGCTCCCCTCGTCCGCATAGGCTCCCCGGATCGGGATGGTATGCTTCGTTCCTTTGGTTAGGTCATAACCGAAGAATTTTGCGTTCTCGGGAGTATCTCCGGTCAGGCTGAGCAGCGTCGGCAGCATATCGAGATGGCCGCCGTAGGTCAGGTCTTCTTTCGCCGCGATACCCGGCCCGTGGATAATGAAAGGAACGCGCAGAGCATCGGCAAGCGTATACTCGTGACCGACGATTTCCTTAAGGGCTGCCTTCTCGGCGTCTTCCACCATCTTCATCTGGATGCCGGTATGATCTCCGTACAGCACGATGACCGTGTTCTCCCAGAGGCCGTTCTTCTTGAGGCGGTCAAAGAGACGGCCCAGGGCTGAGTCCGTATAGCGCGTCGCCTGCAAGTAATCCCCCGCCAGGTTGCCCTGGTATAGCTCCGAGAGCGTCAGTTCGCGGAATTTCTCCGGCAGACGGAACGGGTGGTGGCTGGACATGCTGACAAACTGCGCGTAGAAGGGCGTGCCGTCCTTGGCGACCTTCAGCACCTCGTCCATGCCTTTGTCATACAGGATGTCATCGGAAGAGCCGAAGGCGATGAAATCATCCGTTCCAAAAAAGTCCTTGTCGAGGAACTGATTGAAGCCCAGCGCAGAGTAAAACTCCTTGCGGTTGTAAAACATCGCATTATTGGTATGCATGGTGATGGTCGAATAGCCCTTGTCGCGCAGGATGCGGGGCAGGGAGGGAAGCTCCTGCATCGCCGTCGTAAAAGCGACAACCGTCGGCGGCTTCTCCGGGTGAAGCGAGGTGTTGAACATGAACTCGGCGTCGACCGTGTTGCCCGCCCCATTTTGCAGGTAGAAGTTCGGGTAGGTCAGCGATTCCTTCATTAATTGATTCAGGTTCGGGGTAATCTCCTGCCCCTCGATGGTCTTTCCCAGCACGAACGACTGGAACGATTCCAATTGAATGGCGATGATATTGGGTGTAGCCTTGTTTTGATTCGCGCGAATCTCTTTGGCGCTCACTTCGGAAATCTTCGAATCGAACAGGTCGCGGATCGGCGAATAAGCGAGCGTCCCTGCGGCCAATAGAATTCCAATGATGACAACGGCGATAATGGTTCCTTTTCTTCTCATGATGTCCTCCACGGTACCGATTTTCCGGTCACAGTTGCTTTAAATTGTAACATAGAAACCCTTTGCGGTGTTTAATTTGATAGAGTTGCCAGCTAGCCTGAGCGCCCGATTTACAGAACGTTCGCAAAGCTGTCAAGCCACGGTGTATGTGTTGTTGCCCAATCGATAGAATTCTGATTTATTCCATACAAAAAGCGCTCCCCCCGCCACTCGAACGAGTGGTACGGGAGAAGCGCTTTTCATTTGTCCTCACGCAGAGATGTTCAGCGCTTGGCACGGATAAGAACGGGGCTCTTACGCCTTCGGCAGACCGAACGCGAGCGTGACGATCTTGTAGCCGCCTACTTCCAGGTTAGCAGCGTCCAACTCACGGCGGCGGCGTTCCAGGACGTCGCTCTCGTGGACTGCCGCTGCCGCAAAGGGTAGCTCGACGGCCAGCTCCGCGGAAGCGGCACCGAGGTTGTACCAGCGGGCGATCAGGTCGCCCGTCTCCTCGGCAAGCTTCAGCGAGGAGAACGCGAGCGGCGAGCCTGCGGCGTTCCAGCGGAGCGCTTGCGAGGCAAGCGGCAGGCGAGGAGCTGCTTTCGCCGCTGTGGCTTCCTTGCTGCCGTTCTTCCACAGCGAAGCAGCTACAGCATGACGACCCGCTTGAACGGCGGTCCAAGGAACGGGGAATTGGTAGGCGAGCGCATACGCCCCCGTTTCCGCGGCATCGCCATGATGCGGGATAATCGCGTATTCGACGGTTTGGTCGCCCAGGCACTGGGCTTCCGGAGTCTCGAATACGCCCCAATCGCCCAGCTCCGAGGAAGCGCGCAAGATCGTCAACGCGATCGTGTTGCGGCCGTCTCGCAGCACTTCGTACTCGTTCAGCCCTTTGCCTGCTACGACGAGGCCGTCGTTGCCGTCGGTCACGTGCACGAACGTCTGCAGATGCTGCGCATTGCTCGGGTTGATCCATTCCTTCGCCGGCACATTGTCGCGCTTCGCGACCTCGAAGATCGAGTCCGCGTAGTGGTGATCGGCCTGAAGGCCGGTCGGGAACAGCGCCCGCAAGCGGTGGTCCTTCGCCTCGTTGCGGAAGCTCGTCTTGACTTGAACCAGGCGGCTGCCGGCTTCCAGCGTGTAGAGGGTGGTCAGCACGAGCGGAACAAGCTGCTCGGTGCGCTGAGCCTTGCGCTCGGTGAAGGGCACCATCTCGCGCTTTTCCTGCGCGAAGAGCTCATCGGCTCCCGCCGGGATCTCCCAGCGAAGCACGCTCTCGATGACGGCGCGGTAGGGAGACTGCTCCACGACACGCAGCTCGGCCTTCAAGTGCTCCGTCGTGAGCGCCTGTTCGCCGTCCGGCTGACGATAAACATACTCGTTGCCGATGTCTCCGGTGTTCTCGTATGCATTCAAGCCGGCATAAGCCAAGCCCGTGCTCTTGTCCGTCACGGTCACGGTGCCGTTGTCCGCCACTTCCACGCGCAGCTTGCCGTTCTCCATCGTCCGCCCTTGAACGGTGACGAGGTCCAGCTCCGCCTGCGGGCGGGCTTCCGCTTGCTCCGGCACGAGAGCGAACGTGCGGTAGCCCAACTCCGCCACTCCGTCCACGCCGAGGGTAACGCGGACCTTCCGCGCCATATACGGCTGGCGGAAGCGATCCTTCGGCAGCTCGTAACCAAAGTGAGCACCCAGGTCCTCGATGCGGGCCGGATACGCGCGTCCTTCCTCGTCCAGCACCTGGTAACGAGGAAGCTCCTCGCTGCCAACCTCGCGTGCGAGTGCCTGCGGGTTTGGTCCCTCCGGGAAATACTTCTTGTGCACGATCAGCTCGATGTCCACGACACCGCCGCGCTCCCAGCCGCTCGTGTTGAACACGACGAACGGGACCGCGTCTCCGCCCCAAGCCGCTACGGCATCCGTATCGATTCTTGCGGCGATCGCTTCCGCGCTCTGCCTTGCGATAACCTCCGCCATCTGGATGCTCTTGGCGAAGCGGGTTTCCATCTCGCGATGCACTTCGTCAACGCTGCAGCCGCAGATGCTGTCATGCGGGTGGTTCTGCATCAGCGTCTTCCAGGCATAGGTTAGCAGATGATGCGGGTAGTCGTTTCCGGCGTTCAGTTTGGCGAGCGCCGCCAGCGGCTCCGCTACCTTTTCCAGCAGCGTCTGCGCTTGTTGGTTGAGCTGCTTCAGGTAGATGCGGGAAGAGGCCGTGTTGACGAGCGTGCCCCAGCCGTCGGTGTGTTGGCTGCGCAGCTCTCCCTCGATGGTGACAAGGTCGTTCGGCAACTCGGTACGAACCGCTTCCAGGTATTCATCGAAGTTGGAGTGAACGAACTCCACGTCCGGGTACAGCCCGTTCGCCGTATCGATCGCTTCCGCCAAATCGGTTTGGATCGGCTGATGATCGCACCCGTTCATGAAGAGCAGATGCGGCGTGGAGGCAAACCGCTCGGCGTCTGCGAGGTTTTTGTCCCAATAAGCCTTCGCTGCTTCGGGATCGGCCGGAACCTCCATGCCGTTGCAATACCAGTTGGCGAAGAGGATGCCCAGCACCTCCGAGCCGTCCGGCGACCGCCAGATCATCTCGGAATACGGCGATTCGTAGCTGTCCGCTTCCCCTACCGTGTTGTTGAAGCCAGTCGGCTTCACGCCGCGGCCGAAGATCGCATTGTCGATGTCGGCTTGCTGCAGAATTTGCGGGGCTTGGCCCATGTTTCCGAACGAGTCGGGGAAGTAGCCCGTCTTGGACAGAACCCCGAACGGCTTCGCATCTTTATGGCCGATCAGCAGGTTGCGAAGGTTCGCCTCGCTGCTCGTCAGGAACTCATCCTGCAGGATGTACCAAGGGCCAAATTGAATGCGGCCTTCCCGGATGTAGCGGTCCAGCCGGTCCTTTTGCTCCGGGCGAATCTGCAAGTAATCCTCCCGGATGATCGTCTGTCCGTCCAGATGGAAGTACCGATAGTTCGGGTCCCGATCCAGCGTGTCGAGGAGCGTGTCCACGAGTTCGATCAATAGGGCGTGATGATGCTCATATGGCAGGTACCATTCCCGATCCCAGTGGGTGTGCGAGATGAGGTGGGCCTTCTTTTTGTCGGTCATGCGAATGCACTCCTTCCCTGTTTCCTAGAGCGAGTTGCCCGCGGATATCATGATCTTGTTCAATACGGTGGTCGATGCTGTAGTCGGTTTGTGATTGACGCCCCGTTTACCCCTTCGTGGCGCCGCCCATGCTGAAGCCCTTGGACATGTAGCGTTGGGAGAAGATGTACAGCACGACAGAAGGCATCGTATACAGAAGCGAGAACGCCGCCAGTCGGCCATATTCGACCATGCCGTGGCTTCCGAAGAATTGATAGATGGTGACGGAGGCCGGCAGCTTCTCCGGCGTTTGCAGCAAAATGTACGGAACGAAGAAGTTGCCCCAGCTTCCCGAGAAGGTGAAGATCGCGATGGTGGCGATGCCCGGAAGCATGAGCGGAGCGACGATTCGGCGCAGGCCGCCCCATACGGAGGTTCCGTCGATCCAGGCCGACTCCTCCAGATCAATCGGAACGGAATCCATGAAGTTCTTCATCATCCAGATGCCGTAAGGCAGCGAGGAAGCCGTCAGGAACAGCATCGTCGCGAAGATCGAGTTCTGCAGCTTGAAATAGAGGAACATCTGGAATACCGGCACCATGACGGCCGTGATCGGAAGCGAGGTCATGAACAGGATGCTGAGCAGGAAGCTCTTCTTGAACTTCATCTCATAGCGGGAGAGCGGGTAAGCGGCCAGCATCGAGACGACAACCACAAGCAGCGCTTGACCTCCCGAAAGCAGAATCCCCACGCCGAAGGAACGAATATTGCCGGAATCTCCGAGCACAGCGGAGAAGTTATCCAGGGAAAAGGGGGTCGGAAGCTTGATCCCCTGCCGCGCGTTCAGGTCGAAGGCGGCGAATACGATCCAGAGAAGCGGCGCCAGGAAGCAGATGCCGAGAAAAACCAGGATCGCATATTGAATGTTGCGATGAAACCGATGATTCACCACGAGAATCCACCCCTTTTGCTACATTTTGATTTTAAGCGACTTCATGTAAGACAAGCTTGCCACGATGCCGATGAACAGGAGCACGAGCGAGATGGCCGTTCCGTACCCAAATTGGTAGTTGACGAAGGCCTGGTTGTACATGAAGACCGGAAGCGTTTGGGTAGACGTACCCGGACCGCCGCCCGTCATCGTGTAGATGAGCGTGAACACGCCCAGCGTTTGCAGCGTAACGAGCATCATGTTGGTGACGATTGAGCCTTTGACCATCGGGATGGTAATGTGGCGCAGTATTTGAAAGCCGGTCGCTCCATCGATT
Organism: Gorillibacterium sp. CAU 1737; assembly: GCF_039888655.1. NCBI lineage: Bacteria > Bacillati > Bacillota > Bacilli > Caryophanales > Paenibacillaceae > Gorillibacterium > Gorillibacterium sp. CAU 1737. Next base: position 233,250 of record NZ_JBDQQO010000004.1, on the reverse strand, counting down.
ACGGCTGCTTCTTCCACATCTTTAGGGATTTCATCGAGCGCCGATTGGTACACCATCATGGAGAAGGCGGTCCCATGCCAAATGTTGGCGATGATGACGCTCACCATGGGGAAGCTGAACAGCCAGGAGACCGGCTTCAGCCCAATCCAGCTGATGATCTGATTGAGTGACCCGTTGTCGCTGAAAAAGGACACCATGCAGAACGCGACGACAATTTCAGGGGTAACCCAGGCAGCAATGACGATAATGCCGAGAATCCGGCGGAAGGTAACGTTCTTTTCTTTCATCAGGAGCGCCAGAATGAAGCCGAGCGCCACTTGGCCGATTACAGCCGAGAAAATCAAAAAGACCAGAGTACGCCATACACTGATGCGAAAATCAGGATCCTGGAACATATTGATGAAATTTCGAAACCCGACAAACTCAAGCGATTGGGCTGCCGCCCCCGTTAACGCCATGTTGGTGAAGGCGAAGCAAAACGTAAGAATGATCGGAAAGATAAAAAACACAAGCAACAACAGTACCGAAGGCATCAAGAACAACGCGGCTCCCGAATTCTTCCTCCCCATGACAACTCTCCTTTCTCGTGAAGAAGAAACGGTCGCCGCCTTGCCTAATGCCGACGACGACCTGCCTCTTCTGCCTTCTTTATTTCTCTTCTACGCTGTCTGCTCCAAGCGCGCGGGTTACGCCGTCCTTGAACTGCTTGACGGCATCTTCCGGGGTCAGCTTGCCGGTTGCGATGCTTTCCACAATGCTTTGCAGCTGAGCGGAGACCGTTGCATATTGGTCATTGGCCGGACGGAAGTGCGCGGTGTTGACCATTTCTTGAGCTTCTGCGATGAAGGTACGATCGGTGTAGCCCGTTACTTCCGTCGAGTCGTTGCGAGGGCTGAGAGCGCCTTCCGCAATGACACGAGCGGTAGCGTTATCGCGGTTCATCAGGAATTGCATGAACTTCCAAGCCGCTTCCTTGTTCTTGGATTTCTCCGGGATCGACCAGGCCCAGCCGCCCGACATCGTGGTGGCTCCAGGCGCTTGTCCGTTTTGCGTCGGGAACGGGGCAAAGCCCATCTTGTCCTGTACATTTGCGATCGGAGCAGCGCCGTTCTCGAACCAGGTAGAGCCGGCCCAGCTGCCGTCAACCGCCATGGCGAGCTTGCCTTGCGGGAAGAGCTGCTGGAACGCGATGCTGCCGGCTTGGCCGTTCAGAGCGACCTGCAGGGAAGTCCCCGTCTTGTCCACGTTGAACACTTGGTTGATGAACTTGAAGGAATCCAACAGCCCCGGGCTGTTCACGACCCACTTCTTGGTGCTGTCGTTGTAGAGCGTGTCGTTCGTGCCGTACAGAAGCATCTCCAGCGTCTGCATCGTCACGCCTTCGCCGCTCGACTTGCCGACGATCAGGTTCAGCGGGGTCACATCCGGGAACTTGGCCTTGATGGTGCGGGCTGCTTCCAGCACTTCTGCCCAGCTTGCAGGCTTGAAGGGAACGGCGATACCGGCCTCGGCCAACAGCTCCTTGTTGTACCAGATGCCGCGGGTGTCGGTGGTCGCCGGAATACCGTAGATCTTGCCGTCTTCCCCGGTCACGCCGGCCTTCAGGTTTTCGATGATGTGATCCTTCCAGTCCGCCCAGCCGCCCACTTGGGAATCTAGTGCCGACAGGTAACCCGCCGCCGCATCGGATTTGATGATCGACGTATCTTCCGCCACGATGTCCGGTGCGGTGTCTGCGGACTTCAGCTGCAGGACGATCTTGGAGGTGTAGTCTCCTTCGCTCGCCAGAATCGGAGCGATGTTGACTTTGATATCCGGGTTTTGCTTTTGGAATTCTTCCACGAGACCGGATTTAAAGTATTTCGTCAGCGTGTCTTCCGAACCGGAGGAACGGAAGGTGATCGTTACGTTTTGCTTGCCATCGGAAGAATTCGACTTGCCGCTCGAACAAGCGGTCGTCAGTACGAGCAGAGACGCCATCGTCGCCGCCAGGATTACCTTCCCTTTTTTTCCTTGTTTCATCTGTGTTCAATCCCCTTCGTTTTTAGGATCGTAGGTGCTCTCCGGTGTCCTTATCTCTAAAAGGCTTCTCTCTATGAAGTGTAGGATGAACTGGTGTGCATGCTATTGTCCCAAGCCAGGCTTACTTGCGGATGCGAATCCCGCAGTAATCCATAATCAGCTCGCTGAACAGCATGTTCGACCAGGAAAACCACGGTCTCGTGAAAGCGTGCGGATCTTCTGCCGAGAAGCTTTCGTGCGTCAAATCGGTATCGGCGTCCGTCTGCTCGATCAGGCGAAGCATCCGGGACTTCTCCTCCCGGTCCGGGGACGTCAGCCCCTGCATCGAGAGAGCGATGTGCCAGATGTAGCCCGAGGGCGTATGCGGACTTCCAATGCCCTCAGCCGCTTGGCCGCGGAAGAAAAATGGATTCGCTTCACTCAAAATGAACCGGCGGGTGTTCTGGTAGATCGGGTCTTGCTCATCGGTGTAGCCCAGGTACGGAAGCGAAAGCAGACTCGGGACGTTGGCATCATCCATCAGGTTGTAGCTGCCTTTCCCATCCGTTTCATAAGCATACAGTTCCCCGTAGATTGGATGGTTATAAGTGCCATGTTGGCGAATGCCCGCTTCGATCTCGCTCGCCAGGCTGAGGGCTTCCTCGGCCAGCTTGCTGTCTTCGTAAACCGTTCTTGCGATCTCATCCAGGTAGCGAAGCGCCACAACCGCAAACATGTTGGAGGGAATCAAATAGCCGTATTCGCAGCAATCGTCGCTCGGGCGGAAGCCGCTCCAGGTCATGCCGGTATAGGCGGTTTCGCTTCCTTTTCCCTCGCGGACCAGCGTGTCGGTCTCCGGGGCATTTAACCGTTGGAACGTATACGGAGACTTGTCCTCGTGATGCTGCTCCACCTTCCAGAGCTTGATGATTTCGTACGCGGCTTGGCGGAAGGTTTCGTTGAAATGCTTCACACATCCGCTGTTCTTCCAGAGCAAATATCCGAGTTGGATGGGGTAGGCAAGGGAATCGATCTCGTACTTGCGCTCCCAAATCCAAGGATTCATGGCCGTTCGATCCTCTTGATGGCCCTTGCCGTTTGCTTCCTCGTTGAACGCATTCGCATAAGGGTCCTTCAGGACAAACGTCATTTGCTGTTCTACCAGACCGGCGATCATCTTCGCAATCCCCTCGTCTTCTTCAGCGAGGACCAGATAGGGTCGAACCTGGGCTGCCGAATCACGCAGCCACATTGCGGGGATATCGCCTGTTATAACAAAGGTGGTGCCGTCTTCTTTTTCTTTTATGGTGGTCAAGATGGTATTCGTAAAGCAGTTTTCGAACATTCGCGCCAGTTTGGGCTCGTCCTTCAACGCTTCCTTGATGCGAGAAACCATCCGAGTAATGGACTCAGGAATCCTTCTTTCCACATGAAGCGACAATCATCTTCACCTTCCTCTCTTGTTGTTCAGTATGAACCGCTTTCATTATCCTAAACGCTATAATCTGATATGTCAATATACTATATTTTATCAATGATATATTTATTTGATTTTTTATATCATAGTATATGAATGTATCGAAATTCACAAAAAAGAGACCTCCTAAGAGGTCTCTCGTTTGCATTGGGTATCACTCGGCCTTTTATCCGCGAACGTCCACACCCGCCCGAGGATCGCTGACGCCCTGTCTTTTCCGAAAAGGATGCCTCCCTTACTGGCCGGTTGCTGAATCTTCCCGAACCTTACCGGTCGATCTTCCCTTAACCAAGGTCGCAGGGAGCAAGATCCGCTGCACGGAATGGTCGTCATGGTTTTGAGTCAGCACCATTTCCAGCGCTTGCTTGCCCATCTCAAATTGGTCCTGGCGAATGTGGGTAAAGCGGAAGCCGTCAATGGCCTTGGGGCTGTCAAAACAGATGATCGACAGGTCCTCGGGAATGCGCAGCCCGAGCTTGGCCGCCGCCGCTTCCGCCAGCAGGGCGATATTGTACTCCGCCGCAAAAAGCGCCGTCACCTGGGGATGCTGCTTCAAGTGATCCACGAGCATCTGCACATCGTGCACGCGCGCTTCCGGGTCAAACACATTGGGCATCGTGGAAAAGAAGGTCTCCATCCACTGCTCCCGGTTCACGAGGATTCCGTATTCCGCATGCGCCTCCACGATCCCTTCAATGCGCTCCTCAATCGCCGTGGTGTTGATCGGCGGCGTTGTGAGGAAGGCTACCTGGCGGTGCCCCAGCTCGAACAGGTGCATGGCGCCCTCTTTGGCCGCCTTCACGTTGTCCGTGCTGACGGAAGAGGCGGGAATGCCCTTCAAGTATCGGTCCACCATGACGAAGGGGAACTTCTCGATGACCAGCTTGAGGATCTCGGCGCTGAAGTATTCCCCCTGAGCCGGGAAGATGATCAGTGCATCGACGCCCAGCTCCAGCATTTCGCGGATGATCTGCTCTTCCTGCTCGGCAATGCCGAACGATCTCCGCACGACGAGGAACGCACCGTTCTCCCGGCTCGCCTCCTCCAGCCCATACAGCAGCTCAGTCCCGTACATGTCGCTGAAATTCGTGATCACGAGGCCGATCAGCTGACGCTTGCCGTTCGGATCCTTGGCGAAGCTGATGTAGCCGGAAGGCGCGGACTGCCGATGCGACCTGGATTCCGCTACAAAAGAACCCCGACCGGGCTGGCGGACAATGGAATTCTCCGCCACCAGCATCTCCAGCGCCTTCTTGCTCGTGATGCGGCTGACGCCAAATTCGTCGCAGAGCTCCTTCTCCGAAGGCACCCGCTCTCCGATCTTATAGACTCCCTGGTCAATGCGCTCGCGCAACGTCTCAAATATTTGCTCATACATCGGCTTCGATGATGAATGACTAGCCAAACCCAAGCACCTCCATCAATCCTTGCAGCAATCCATTCACCCTAATATATCATGTTATATTAGGTTTAAACAAGATGTGTGATCCCTACTTTGTTGTGAAAATGTTCCATGAAGAAGAAAGTGCCGTCTCCCGCTCTATGAATTATGGTATAATCGCCCCTAAATTGAGTTGCAGGAGGGTGTGCAGTGAATAGCCTTTTTCTTCGCAGCGTGGTGCTGAAACGGGACAAGGTGGAGAATCCGCATCGGTATCCCTTTTCCCTGCCCGTCGTCCGGTACTTGGACAAGCTGGATTTGCACGAGCCGGTCACCTTCTTCGTGGGAGAAAACGGCACGGGAAAGTCGACCCTCCTGGAGGCGATTGCCATTCAATATGGCTTCAACCCGGAGGGAGGCTCGAAGAACTTCCAGTTCTCGACGTACTCCTCCCACTCGGAGTTGAGCGAAGCCCTTGCGTTGTGGAAAGGGGTACGCACGCCGACAGACGGCTTTTTCCTGCGTGCGGAGAGCTTCTACAATGTTGCTTCGGAGGTGGATGCGATGGGGCTGCAAAAGAGCTACGGGGGCAAGTCGCTTCACGCCCAATCCCATGGCGAGAGCTTCCTCTCCCTCCTGCTCCACCGCTTTCGCGGCAACGGCCTGTACCTCCTCGATGAACCCGAGGCCGCCTTGTCGCCCTCCCGCCAGCTTGCCCTGCTTGCACGTATCCATGATCTCGTCGAGCAAGGCTCCCAGTTCCTCATCGCCACCCACTCGCCGATCGTGCTCGGGTATCCGGGGGCGGCCATCTACGCCTTTGAGGAAGATGGCCTTCGACGGACCTCTTATGAAGAGACGGAGCACTATCAGCTGACGAAGGCTTTCTTGAACAATCCTGCGGCGATCTTAAGGGAGCTGTTTGCGGAGTAGAAAGGGATGGTGGAGCCGATGGAGTTTAAGTCGGCGGGGCCGCTGACGGAGTTTGTGGGAGCGGCGGCGGGAGCTGGAGTGGGAGCAGGGGCAAGAGAAATGGTAGGGGAGACGATTTAATGTTGCACACTCCCCCGTTCTTGGCGAGCGGACACTTCTGGAGGATAATTGAAGCGATAAAGTGCAGCCTGCACGGTGCACCCGGTAGATGAGGGGTTTGAGCAATTTAAGTATCTCCCAAATACCTATTTCGACGAAAACCCGCCGCCATGACCAAATAAGGATGTCTGAGATACCTAATTCACTCTATCAGCCGGTAAATGAGGGGTTTGAGCAATTTAGGTATCTCCGAAATCCCTATCTCGGCGAAAACCCGCCGCCATGACCAAATAAGGATATGTGAGATACTATTTCCCTCTATCGCCCGGCTTATGGGAGAAGTTCATGTGATTTCACAAGTGTGAATCGCGCGCCCCCCTCTCCAAGCGTGAACTGCAATCGACAGGTCCTCTCTCTCGAACTCACACGCGGACCAAAAAACAGCAAAAAGGAGCGGAACAACCAGACAGCCTCTCGCTTGTCTGGCTTGTTCCGCTCCCTTTTTCTTGCTGCAGGCAGCTTAATGCTTCACCGGCGTAGAGCCGTCGTAGGTTGCGATGATGCCGTACAGGTCCGGACGGCGGTCTCGGAAGATGCCCCATTCGAGGCGGCCTACTTCCAGTGCGTCCAGATCGAATTCGGCTGTCAGCACTCCCTCTTCGGTGCGTCCGGCGTCCGCCAGCTTGTTGCCCTGCGGTCCGGCGATGAAGGACGAGCCGTAGAAGGTGATCGACGAATCCTCATCGGATTCGACACCGATGCGGTTCGAAGCAATGACCGGGATCAGGTTGGCGGCAGCATGGCCGAGCATGGCCGTCTGCCAATGATCCTTGGAGTCAATATCCCCGTCCTGCGGCTCAGAGCCGATTGCGGTCGGGTAGAACAGCAGCTCCGCACCCATCAGCGTCAGGCAGCGGGCCGTCTCCGGGTACCATTGGTCCCAGCAGATGCCGATGCCGATCTTCGCATAGCGGGTGTTCCACACCTTAAACCCGGTATCGCCCGGGTTAAAGTAAAACTTCTCCTCATAGCCCGGGCCGTCCGGGATATGGCTCTTGCGGTACGTGCCCAACACCTCTCCATCGGCGTCAATGACGGCGAGTGAGTTGTAGCGGGCATAGTTCTTCTTCTCGTAAAAGCTGATCGGAAGCACCACCTTCAGCTCACGAGCAACTTCACGGAAGTGAGCGATCGCGCGGTTCTCTTCCAGCTCGGTGGCGTACCGGTAGTAGTCGGCCTTTTCCTTTTGGCAGAAGTAAGGCGTCTCGAACAGCTCTTGGAGCAGAATGATTTGCGCTCCCTCGGCAGCGGCTTGCCGCACGAGGCGATCCGCCTTGGCGATGTTTTCTTCAATCTGGCTAGAGCAGCTCATCTGGGTAGCTGCAACCTTTACCATTCTCATGGGCATGTTCCTCCTGTCATAGGGTTATCGGGCAGCCGGCATTTGCTGCGTCGTGCAGTGGACGTTCCCGCCCTCGCGGATGACACCCATGCCGTTCACGGTACGAATGCGGCGGTCCGGGAACTCCTTCTGCAGCGCTTCGGCTGCAAGGCGGTCGGTCTCTTCGGCTGCGCCTCCGAATACCGGCAGAATGATTCCGCCGTTCACGAAGTAAAAGTTCAAATAGCTCAGTGTCAGCCGCTGCCCTTCATACTCGGCATAAGGCGGCTGCTGCAGCTTTACGATCGACAAAGAGCGTCCGGCGGCGTCGGTCGCCTGCTCCAAAATCCGCAGGTTTTCTTGCGTGATGGCGTAGTTCTCGTCCGACGGGTCCTCGCACACCTGCAAAATGACGCGCCCCGGCGCAGCAAAGCAGGCCGCATTGTCGACATGTCCGTCAGTCTCGTCGCCCGCCAGCCCTTGCTTCAGCCAGATCACTTGGGTGATCCCGAGATGGAGACGCAGCTGCTCTTCGATCTCTTCCCGGCTAAGCCCGGGATTGCGGTTCGGATTCAACAGGCACTCCTCGGTCGTGAGGAGCGTGCCTTCTCCATCGACATGGAAGGAGCCGCCCTCCATCACAAGCGGTGCATCAAAGCGGCGAATGCCGTAATGCTCCAGAATCGCCGGCGCTACCTGATCGTCCAGGTCCCATGGAGCGTACTTGCCGCCCCAGGCGTTGAACTTCCAATTGACCCCGGCGATCGCTCCCTTGTCGTCCAAGACGAAGGTTGGACCGTTGTCGCGGAGCCACGCATCGTTGTGCGGAATCGGCAGGCAGGTGATGACCTCGTCCGGGAACAATGCCTTCACACGAGCAAGGTCGTCCGGGTTCACTACGACGGACACCGGCTCGAATTCGGCAATGGCGCGAATGAGCTCGGCATAGCCGTCGCAAACCTCGGCGTAATTCTCGGGGTAAACCATGGAATCCTGAATCGGCCAGGAAATAAGAGTCCGGGAATGGGGCGCCCATTCCGGCGGCATTGTATAGGTTAAGTCTTTCGGATACATGGCTTCCCTCACATCATCAAGTAATAATCGATCCTCTGACGCACCTTTTTTAAACGGAACAAGAGGGAGGTGCCCTTCAGACCTTCTTCATCATACCCGAAAAAGGGCCGGGTCTCAATCACCGGAAAGACGTGCCAGACAGGCAACCTCAACCCTGGCCCCGTATCACCAAAGCTATGCCGTTGATCCTTCAAGACTTACGAATCAAGAGATCGCCGGCACCTTTTTCTCTCCCGGCTTCCGCCCTTTGCGGGCGCGAACGGACAACAGGAAGCTGAGCAGCAGAACCACGCTCGCCAGCACATAAGGAGCGTTGACGTTGGCGTCGAGCAACACCCCGGCCACGATGGGTCCGATGATGTTACCGAGGCTCGTGAAGGCGGAGTTTAGTCCCGCTACATAGCCCTGTTGATCCTTGGCAAGCATCGACATCTGGGTGCTGATCGTTGGCCGCAATATATCGGTTGCGAGGAAGATGATGAACGTAAAGGCGCAGATAATCCAGAATTTATGAGCAAACAGCACGAGCAGGACGAAGATGGCCGCTACGAGCAAGCACGCCGAAATGACGCGCTTCTCCCCGAAGGTCTTCAGAATCCAGCTGAAGGCCGTTACCTGAACGACCGCTCCGGCAATGGAGCCAAAGGTCAGGATGAAGGCAATGTCATCCGGCCCAAAGCCGAACTTGTGGTCAACAAACAACCCAAAGATTGTCTCGAAATTGGCAAGACCGAACGACATGACAAAAACGAGAATGAGGCTGAAGAAATACGGTTCGCGATAAGACATGCGAAGCTGAGTCCAGAGGCTGATTCTCGGCCCTTGCTGGGAAGGAGCTTCCTCCTGGACCGTACTTGAGCTGCGTTCCTTCAGGAGCAGGAAGGTCGCCAGCGCCGCCACCAGGCCCGCCACCGCAGCGATATAGAAGGGGACACGCAGGCCGAAGGTGGCGAGGTAGCCGCCGATCCCGGGCCCGATGATAAACCCGGTCGAGATCGCGGCGTTGATGTAGCCCATTCCGGCAGCGCGTTCTTCCGGGGTCGTGATATCCGCTGCATAGGCCATGACGGCAGGCATGATCATCGCGCCGCTCACTCCGCCGAGCATACGGGCGACAAAGAGCAGCCAGGTGTCGTTGGCGACACCGAAAAGCCACTCCGAGAGCGCAAACACGAGCATCCCGGAGACGATCATTCGTTTACGGCCAAAGCGGTCCGCGAGCCTCCCGGCAACGGGAGAGAAGAGAAACTGCGTCAGGGAAAAGGCAGCCACCAGCAGGCCCGCAATGCTGCCGGTTACCCCCATCTCGTTCATGAATTTCGGCAAGATCGGAACAATCAGGCCGATCCCGGTAAACATAAGAAACAGGTTCAGAATCAGGAGCAGCAGCGCTCCTCGGTTTTTCAATAACAGCTTCATGGTGATCCTCCACTTCGATGCTCCAAACATCATACTGAATTTTTATTCTATATCTAGCGTTAAAAAGAGACGTCCCCCGTGATTGCTCCCATCAGGTTGATCGACATCGGTTATTCAACTTCAGGTTATCACCATCGGTTTAGCGGCTGCGTAATAGCCAAACCTTTCCGCTTTCTCCCATCAACCGGGATCTCGTCTGGCTACACCATGCAGAAAGACATCCATCGCGCCTCGGTAGGCGGCAAGCGCCTCGTTCCGGCTCATCTTTCGCGCGTGCTGGGTCAGTCCGTACAGCAAGGCATCCAGAATGGTCGCGGTCTGAGCGACATCCTCGATTTCGAATTCACCGCGTTCCACCCCTCTCTGCAAGAGCTCCCGATTAAAGCGAACATATTCGGCAACCATCCGATCCATGCGCTCCTTAATATCCGAGGCCTTCTCCGAATCGTTATAGAATTCGTCTGAAGCCTTCGTGAGCGGGTGGCTGATCTGATCGAGTGCAACCTGCTCCGCCAAGCCGTACAGTTCCTCGGACGAGGTGGTGAAGGTCGGCTTCTTCGCATTCCAGTGGTCATCCCATTCCCGATCCGAATCCTCCAGGAGCGACAGAAACAAGCCTTCCTTGTTCTTGAAATGGTAATAGATGTTGCCCGCACTGCAGCCGGTGGCACTCACAATATCCTCGATGCAGGTCGCCTTATAGCCCTTTTGGATGAAAAAAGGACGGGCCGCTTCGAGAATTTTCCGTTTGGTGAGCTCACTTTGCAGCTGCTTTTTGTTCATGGCGATGCACCTCCTTTGGGATACTGAACATTTATTCAGTATTCTATCAGACCGCGTCGAAGAAAAGCAAGAGCTTTCCCTTACCAAACTGCCGCCAGTTTATCCCGCAAGAAGCGAAGCTGGTCTCAACCTAATCCTCCAGAAGATACACACGATCAGCGTTGAGTGACGCGATTCTCCCCACCCTAGGAAAACACCTTGCGGTGAAGAAGCTCCATCGCCCGATACAGCTCCTCCCGTTCCGCCTCGGACTCTGCCTCCAGCCGATCCGCTATGCGCGCTTCCATCTGGCCGAACGCTTCGCCCATCGCTTGTGCGCCTTTGGCTGTAAGGCGAATGATCTGCCTTCTCCGGTCTTCCTCGTCGTCTCGCTTCTCGCACAGCCCCTTTTCCGTCAGCTTGCGAACCTCCCGGCTTGCATTGGACAGGGGCATGCCGAAGCAATCGCTAATTTCGCTTAAGGTAAGCGGCTGCTCCAGCGCCAAGTGCTGCAGAATGCCATATTGAATCGGAGTGACGTCCCCCGGTCGAGATTGCTTGTCCAGCTCATGCCGAAGCCGGTCCACCGAGGCAACGAAGCCCGTCAGCTTTTCAAAAAATGCTTTGTTATCCATGCCCAATCAACTCCCTTCTCCTACAATAACAAGCCGAGCTTGCGCATTCAATTATCATTTGACAACAAAATGGAGCCATGTTACTTTTTAATTATCAAAAGATAGCAAAGGGAGTGCAGGCATGAAGATCCTGATCATCTATACGCATCCGAATCACGAAAGCCTGAGCCATGCCTTCCTGAACAAGGTGCTCGAGGGAAGCCGAGAGAATTCCGCCGTCCAGGAAGTCCGGGTGACGGATCTCTATGCAGAGGATTTCGATCCCCGGCTCGTCTTCAACCACGAGAAGCGCAGACGCGACATGCACCTCGACCCCCGCTTGGAGCAATACCGGCAGGACCTCTTGTGGGCGGATAAACTGGTCTTCATCTATCCCCTCTGGTGGGGACGCCCGCCGGCCATGCTGCTCGGCTTTATTGACCAGATGTTCGCCTCCAACTTCGCATACCGGGCTACCGGAGGCTTGTTCCCCGAAGGCTTGCTCAAGGGAAGATCGGTCGTATGCATCACCCCCATGCAAGGGCCGACTCATTATCCCCTCTTCTTCCTGAACAATGCCCACAAGGTGCTGATGAAACGCGCCCTGTTCGGCTACGTGGGGATGAAGAAGGTGAAATTCTTCGAGTTTGGCAGCATGGAGAAACCGAACGGCAAGCAGGCCAAGCGGCTGGAGCAGATCTACCGCTATTTCAAGCAAATACGGGCATGATAAAAACGGAAGGAGCTCCAAGAGGAGTTCCTTCCGTTTTTCGCTAGGCGGTGGATTCGATTCTGATCATTCGGTTACCGGGCCGGGAGCTGCTGGCGGCGTCGGAGCAGGCGCCGGTCTCGACACAACCGGAGCGGCCAAAGGCGCGGCCGGGGCAGGCGCTGCGGCGGGAGCCTTCTTGTGCATCAGGTTCTGGATCAAGCCGTTCAGGTCGAGACCCGATACGTCCTTCAGCATGGCAGGCGCTGTCGCCATCAGCTCGGTGACGTAGTTGCTGACGCGGGCTGCTCCTTCTCCCTTGCCTGTGTCGACCACCGTTAGCTTGTCAATGGACGAGATCGGCTCGGCAATCTTGCCAGCCAGTTCGGGCAGCATCTTCACGATGATGTCGAGCACCGCCGCTTCGCCGAACTTCTGGAACGCCTCGGCCAGCTTCTCCTTGGCTTCGGCTTCTGCCAACCCGCGCAGGCGCACCACCTCTGCCTCCGCCATCCCCTTTGCACGCTCGGCATCAGCGATAGCCTGGCCTTCGAGGCGCTTCTGCTCCGCGCTTGCCTTCGCCTGACGCTCGATGCTATACGAGAGCGCATCGGCTTCCCGCATCTTGCGCGCCTTGTCGGCTTCCGCCGCCTGCTCGACCGAGTAACGGTCGGCGTCGGCCTTCTTCTTCACTTCCGCGTCGTACTGCTTTTCGCGGACCTGAATTTCCCTTTGCTGAAGATCGATCTCCCGTTCCTTCCGGACGAGCTCGACCTTCATCTGTTCCTCAACGGCGAGCTGCTTCGCTTTCGCCTCTTGAATGAAGTAGGCCTGGTCGGCTTCCGCCTTCGCCGTGTCCTGCTCCTTCTTAAAGGCAGCGACCTTCAGCTCCCGCTCCTTCTCGGCTTCCGCAATGTTGGTATCGCGGAGCAGCTCCGCCTTTTGCCCTTCCTCGGTTGCCTTCGCCTTCTGGATCCGCGCATCCCGCACGGCTTCCGCCTCGGCGATCTCGGCATCCCGCTTGACGGCGGCGATCCGCGGCTTCCCGAGCGCATCCAGGTAGCCCTGCTTGTCGCGGACGTCCTTGATCGTGAAGGAGACGATCTGCAGCCCCATCTTCTTCAAGTCCTTGGCGGCAACACCTTGAACCTCTTGGGCGAAGCGGTCCCGGTTGCGGTAGACTTCCTCTACGGTCATCGTCCCGAGGATGGCCCGAAGGTGGCCTTCCAACACTTCCTGGGCTTCACCCTTAAGCGCTTCAATGGGCTTGCCCATGAATTGTTCGGCGGCCGTCGCGACATCCTCGACAGAGCCCCCGATCTTGATGATAGCAACCCCATCTGCGATAACGGGAACGCCTTGCTCCGTGTAAACCTCCGGCGTCGAAACGTCCAGCTTGTGCGAAAGCAAAGACAGATAATCCGCCTGCTGGAAGATCGGCCAGATAAAGGCGCCGCCGCCGCGGACGATCTTGATCTTGCGCCCGGAGCTGAGCGATTCCTCCGTGTCGCTCGTCACGTTCTTTGTTCCGAGGAAGGACCCCGTTACGATCATGGCTTCGTCCGGTCCTACTGTCTTGTACCGGGCCATGAAAGCGATACCAAGTAAGACGATGATGGCTACCACGATGGCTGGAATGAGCCATACTTCCAAGTTCATGCTACCCCAATCTGGCATGTGTTCATGAGTCTCCTTTGGTCATATTTTCAAATCGGGAGACGTAGACCGCACCGTCCTTCACCTCGACGATCACGACCCGTTCCCCGGCCTGAATAGCGGTTTGTTCAAAGCTTCCGGCAATCTGATTGGAGAGTGAAGCGCCTGTGCGCACCAGAATCTCGCCATACCCGTTGCCCGGAATCGGCACGAGAACCTCTCCGACCTTGCCGGTAAGTCCCTTCATGCTGTACCCCGTCGAATTCTCGCTGTTCAGCATCGGGGTAACATAGAAGCGATGGATGAAAAACGCGGCGAGCAGCCCGGCCGCAACGGCAATGAGAAGAGCCAGCAACAGCCCAGCCGATCCATAGAGCATCGCCATCGCTCCGGCTCCGCCAAAAACGGTGACGAAGGTCGCGAGCACCGTCGGGTTCAGGTAGTCCGCCGACAGGAAATCCAAAGCTCCGTCGAGCGCTGTGCTGAGCACGTCTCCGAGCAGCACGGAGACGATGGCGAACAAAGCTCCGAAGATCAAACACCCGATAAACACTTGAAGCATGCCGTACCATCCTCTCCCTCTTGGACTTCTCCCGCGCGGGTTCGTTCCCCTTCTTCTCGGTTCGATTGCCTACCCGTTACTACGCAGAACCATGCCAAATGTTTCAAGATTTGTGAAAGTCGTTTCTTATTCTTATGACCGTCACAGAGAAAAAAAGGCCGGCAGCCGCCGACCTTCCATCCATTCGCTGCATTAAAGCCCCTCTGCCACTTGAACAAGCTTGGCCAGAATACCGGTCCAGCCGCCGGCCATTCGCTCCCGAACCTCAGCATGGGATTGACCGAACTCGGTCACCTCTCCCTCTTTCCAGCCGGAGTGAATGAGCGTGAAGGCCGTCTTTCCCTCGGAGCTCTCTTCCAGCACAAAGGTAAGGAGCCAATCCTTGCCCCACTGAAAGGCTAGCCGGTTCGGCGGCTGCACCTCGGTTACCTTGCAGGGGGACTTGCCGAAGGGGCCGGCCTCCAGAAGAAACGCGTGGCCTTCCGCAGGCTCCAGATCACTTTTCATAAACCAGGAGGCCAGGCCGTCGGCCGTAGAAGCGAGCTTCCACACTTCCGAGATCGGCGCGTTAAGAATAGCCGTTTGGCGAATATCAGGCAAAGGCGTTGAAGCAGAAGAATCATGAGTCGTCATCGTGATGAGCTCCCTTCCCGTGAGGTCCAGTTTTCCCTGCATCCCGTAGCTTTACTCCGTTATCCTTACACGACGGATTTCCGTTCCAGGTCCAATAGATCCACATTCCTCTGCTCCCACAAGTCTTCCAACGCCCCCGTCCCCTGTTCCTGGGCGAAGACATGTTCACTCTCGGATAGGGGGGCCGGAAGCAGCCAGGTTACGGTTTTATCGGGAAAATCAAGATCAGTCAATCCCTTCCACAAAAAAGGAGAAACGAAGAGAACGTGCTTCATCTCAACATCTGGATAATACATAGGGACGATATTGCGAAAGACTTCTCCGTGCGAAAGAGAATCCCCCGAATTGATCACGTGAAAGGCACAAGTGGCCAGCATATTGGGATAATCCTTATACTTGGATGAGCATGCCCCTGCAAGTTCAACCCGAAGCTGCTTTCCGCTAACGGTGTATCCGATCGAATAAGCGGACAGCCCGATCGTAGCACACGAAGTTATTCCATCCCAAGGTCTATCCGCAACATTCAGGATATCCACATGGCTTTTATTGGCCTCATCCCAATACTTCGAAACTTGCGGCTTGCCCCCGAACGCTTGCAGGGCCCACTTCGCAATCGTTTTACTTTCCAGCGAAACCGCCATTTTATCCTCCCCTTATGATTTTCTTGCTCTTGTTCACGTATAGCAGGCTCTTTCCCATGCCCCTCCTGTTCTCTTCTCATAAGCCACAACCCCTTCTTTTGAGAACCTTTTCTCCAGCCATCCTACCGTTTGAGGCAACCCCAGATTCTTTTCCACAATCATTTCATCCTGCAAAAAAGCCAGGAAAAGAGAGGTCGATTCGTGGCTATTCGATAAGAAAATGCCCCGTAATTCGTTGTACTGCGAGCTGAAGAACAAGCTGATGGATTCAATGTTTAATTGGATCTCCTCCTTGCATTCCTCCAGCCCATCGTAACGATCAAAGAGGTTGAAGTCATCCAGCTCCTCGATTCGATGACCGGATAGCAGCGGATTCATGCCTCTTATATAAAGCCCCGTGACCTCGCCATCCACTTTTTCCAGAAAAACAACGTGGTCCAATCGTTCGCGATCTTCGGCGTCATGCAGGTAAACAATGAAAACCAGTTCTTTTTGGCCAAAAAAGTAGTCTGCCTTCTTCATAAAGGAAGCCTGGTATCGATTCATAACGAATCCCCCGATCACCGAATGGTTATTGGCTTAGTAGCGGTCAGCACCTTTCCGCTATGGCTTCCGTCCTCATGCGGCAAGTAGACGAGGAGCGATACCTTTACTTCATAATCCCCCGGCAGCAGCTCCGAATCATCCTGGTCCGCAGCATCGATCAGCCTGTAGATCGGGGTGTGCTCGGTGATCGTGAGGGTTCCCTTTGGAAGACTCATGGTGGAGACGATAAAGGAACCGAAGACTTCCTGACCATCCCGGTAGAGCATGATTTCCCTTAGATCGATCTTGTCCGTGATGACTTCCTTCGTATCGGATGAAATCGCGGCCACGACAGGAACCGTTCGGGCTCCTGCCCGGTAGTCGAAGTCCTCCAGCAGATGAATCGTGAGCTTCATTCCTTTCCATCTCCCCCAGCATCCTTATGATGATGAATCCGCCAAAATCACGCGTACCGGCACCCAATCCCACTCTCATGGTCATCCGACGATTCTCTGAATTCGCAAGGACAAGTCGATCCTCTCTTCATCGGACAGCTGTTCTCGAAGCTCATCCAATGGATAGGACTGAATCTCCTGGAGCAAAGGCCTTGCATGCGGGTCCTCTCGCTGACCCTCTTTGATGAATTCGACCACCGTTGTCTTCACAATGAGATTCTCGGACCTTGTATTCTTGCAATCCCGATCAAACCTTCTCAGGACAGCAGGCGCCATCTCATCTGCGTCGTTTTCCCGAAGCCAACTGCTAATGAAGGTCCTAACTTCCTCGGTTAATTCCCGATAGAGCCATCTGGCAAAAGAGCATTCATCCACCGGCAGCTCTTCGATTCGTTCGAGAATATGCTTTCGCCTTGTCTGCAGATCCGTCCATTGCTCTGCGGTTACCTGCGCCTGCAGCTGTTGAAGGTTCAGATCGATCAATTGCGCGACCGTTCGTTCCTTTGATCCTTTGAACACCCTTCCTGCTGCAGCAAGCGCTCGCCATACGCGATGGAGATTACGGCCCTCTCCATTTCACCGCGCTTTTCTACGCCCTCATACTCATCCCATGTTCGGGCAAGCGCCTCTCTCGGGCTGTAGCCGTCCTCTCGATAATCCAGATAATCTTCAGCAAACGAATCAAAAAGCTCTTCATACTCCCATTTCAGGCTCAACGGTACTCCCCACCTATCGGATCATGATCGTATATCAGAAGCACGAGTGCCTTCAACCCTGCAAATCCCGCTTCCCCATTCCTCGCAAAGCAAGAGCAAGGAGAAGCGCGGTGAGGACGAGGGCAAGCCCCAGCAGGCCAAGCTCGGGGCCGTCCCCGTTCAGAATGCGATGTGCGCTCACGTACTGAAACGGGGTGAACACCCTGAGCACCGTCAGCCGGTCGCTGAGCTCCGTCAGGAGCGAGAGCAGGAACGCCGCGAACAGCAGGGTGCCGGAGAACGCGACGGCTTGCTTCGGGCGGCGGCTCCCCGCCGCAATGGCGGCGCTGGCTGCGAGAAACAGCGCCTGGACGAGCAGGAGCCCCAGAATCAGCTCGGCTACCGGACGGCCGAGCGCTTCGCCCGGGGCGTACAGCGACAGGCTGACGAGCGAGCTGACCCAGGCGGTCGCATTCACGAGCAGCGCCTGGACGAAGGCGGCGGCCAGCTTCCAGCCGACGATCGCGCGGCGGGACAGCGGCTTGGCGAAGAGGAACTCGCTTGTCTTGTCGCGCTCTTCCTTGGCGATGATCGAGGCCCCGAGGAGAACGGCATGGGCCGCAGCCAGCAGGAGGAGATAGAAGAACATCGTCCCGAAGTAGCCGCTGGCCTGCGACAAGTCGAACCCGGAGGTGCCGAAGATCACTTGAAGGGAGCGCGGCATGCGATTCATCAGGTCATTCATGGCCTGGCCGGAGGCCTGAGCCGCGGAATACTTGCTCATTCCCGCCAGCATCAGCAGGAAGACGCCGATGCACCAGAAGAGCAAGGAACGGCGGCCCGCCTTCCACTCTCTGCGAAACAACATCATCTGACCCGTCTCCTCTCTATACTGCGTGGATATCCTTGCGTCGATAGACGATATAGGCCGTAGCCGTCAACAGAACGAGGAGCGCCAGCTCCAGGAGCAGGAAGCCCCCCTCATAGGCTGAATGGGCACGGATATACGCAGGATCGTAATAGCGGAACGGGGTCAAGTAACGCGCAGCCCGTTCGCCCACGAGCGAGGCCACCATCCCGACGGCGAAGAAGCCGAATACAACCGACAGGGATAGAGGAAGGACGCTGGAGACCTTTGGCAGCAGGGCCGCCAAAAAGAGGCCCAGTCCCCAAAAGAGGAGCTGGATCAGCCCCACCGTAAGCGTAAGCAGGGCAAGCGGCCCGTAGTCCACTTCAGACGAGACCCCTCCGGCGACCGCAAGCACCGTGAGTAGCAGCACGAGATTGGTCACAAGCAGGGAGAAGAGCGCCGCAATCAGCTTGGCGGTGACCACCTGCGTCCTGGTAACGGGCTTGGCGAGGAGGAAATCCGCTGTCTTGTCGCGCACCTCCCGGGAAAGAGGGCCAAGCCCCGCATTCGTCGCCTGAATAGCAGCGGCCAGAGAGAGGTAAGTGAGCACAAAGGAGAAGTACCCATTCAGCGATGTCAGGTCGCCTGTCTTCAGTCCGATCACTTGCTTCACTGCATCTGGATAGGCGTCCAGCAGCTTGTTAAAGATCGCCGCATCTCGGGCAAAACCCGGGTAGAAGGCCAAGAGGAGCACGGCCGTTGCGGCGAGCGCAAGCGACCACAGGAGGGTGGATCGGCGTAAGGCTCGCCACTCCATGCGAAGCAGGTTCATGCGCCCTCCTCCTCCCGGCGGACGTTGTGGTTCTCGTAGTAGTGGAGGAAGATCTCTTCCAGATCCGGCTCCTCGATCCACAGGTTCGCAAGCGGCAAGGCCGCCAGCTTGGCGGTTAACGGCGCCAGGTCCCCCCGATACAGGAAGCGAATGCTTCCCTGCTGCCGCTCCTCCCGGCTTACTCCCTGCATGGCGAAGTAGTCGGAGGGCACCTCCCCTGTTGTCTCCAGGCGAACCCGCTTGTTGGCGTTTGCGGTCAGCTCACGCACCCTTTCAAGCGCCACAAGCTGCCCCTCCTTAATGATCGCCACGCGCTGACAAAGCCGTTGAACCTCACTCAGGACATGCGAGGAGAAGAAGATCGTCGTTCCCTTCTTCCCCTCCTCCATGAGTAGCTCGAAGAACCGCTGCTGCATAAGCGGATCAAGGCCGCTCGTGGGCTCGTCAAGAATCACCAGCTTCGGCTCATGCAGCAGCGCTTGAACGATACCGACCTTCTTCTTGTTGCCGAACGACAGGTCCTCGATGCGGCGCGACAGATCGAGCTCCATCCGCTCCGCCAGCTCCTTCATGCGCCGGGTATGATCGCCCTTGTAAAAGCTGGCGGAATACGCAAGGAGGTCCTTCACGCGCATGCGATCGTAATAGAAGACTTCCGAAGGGAGATAGCCGATTTCCCGCTTGATTTCGGCGGACTCCCGAACGCAATCCTTGCCAAGCATCCAAGCCCGGCCGCCCGTCGGGTGAATGAGCCCGAGCAAGGTCCGAATGGTGGTTGATTTGCCCGCTCCATTCGGTCCGATGAAGCCAAACGTCTCGCCTTCATTCACCGAGAACGTAAGCCCGTCGATGCCGCGGCGGGTTCTATATGTCTTCGTCAATCCTTCCAGCTGTATGGCGTTCATGATGATCCCTCCCGATTAGGAATAAAAGGCTCGCCGCAAAAGCTCCAGGTACCGCTTTGTCTCTTCCGTCATCTCCTTATAGGGAACGGCGCCCGACTCTTCGGGCTTGAATTGCTTCAGCAGATGGTCCCCGACTTTCTCCAGCGACCAGAGAATCAGTTGAATCGCCCGCCCCGGCTCGATCCCTTCACGGAACCGGCTGAGGTCAATTCCGCTTAGCACCTCTGGCATCTCCTCATTTTGCAGGATGCGAAGCTGCTCCCCCAGCTCGGGCTGGACCGCTGCTGACGACTCCAGGTAAGCCGTCTCCAAAAACCGAAAGAGCTCCGGGTGCCGCTGCCAGATCTCCAGCTTCATCCCCATCATCAGCTCCAGTCGATCAAGGAGATCTGGCTTCCTCCATTCCTCCGCTGCATAGAATTCCTTCATGGTGAGCTCCGCACCGTACTGGAAGAGGTAGAGGTAGAATTGCTTTTTGCTCGTAAAATAGTGGAACAGAAGCCCCTTCGAAATGCCAGCCTCCTTGACAATGGCGTTCGTGGAGGCACGGTCGAAGCCGTTCGCGGCAAACTCCTTCATGCCTGCATTGAGGATGCGCTCCCGCTTCTCTGCCTCCAGGGCCAGAAACTTCTCCATCTGGCGATCGTCCTTTCCCCTTAAACCCTTGCCTTGGTGTCCGTTATCCACTGACCACCCTGGTCAACGCCAGTGTATGTCCCCTTCCGAATTTTGTCAATCTCGAATCTCATCTGCCTATTCCGCCTCCTTCTCTGCCCATGCTCCGTTCGTTCCGCACGCGATCCCGCTTGCATGCCCGGCGCGGGTTCATGCTACAATAAAGGGACGAAAGGGAGATGATGGAACGAATGAAACAAGAATTGATCGAACGCCTGATTCGGTACGCCAAAGTGGAAACCCAAGCAGACGATAACAGCGAAACGTGCCCTTCCACCCCGGGACAGCTGGAGCTGGGCCGCCTGCTCGTCGAAGAACTGAAGGAAATTGGGCTCTCGGATGCCTCCATGGATGAGAACGGCTATGTCATGGCGACGCTTCCCGCCAACACGGACAAGCCGGTGCCAGTGATCGGCTTCCTCGCCCACGTGGACACCGCCCTCGACATGACGGGCACGAACGTGAACCCGCAGATCGTGGAGAAGTACGATGGCGAAGACATCGTGCTGAACCGGGAGCTGGGCGTCGTGCTGTCGCCTCGCGAGTTCCCCGAGCTTCCGCATTACAAAGGCCACACCCTCGTTACCACCGACGGAACGACGCTACTTGGAGCGGACGACAAGGCGGGGATCGCCGAGATCATGACCGCCCTGCACTACCTGACCGATCATCCGGAGATCGAGCATGGCACGCTTCGCGTCGCCTTTACGCCCGATGAAGAGATCGGCCGCGGCCCGCATAAGTTCGACGTGGCGGCTTTCGGCGCCAAGTTTGCCTACACGCTGGACGGCGGTCCGGAGGGCGAGCTGGAGTATGAAAGCTTCAACGCCGCACAGGCCAAGATTGTGGTCAAAGGAAAGAGTGTTCACCCGGGTACCGCGAAGAACAAGATGGTCAACTCGCTCAAGCTTGCCATGGAACTGAACGCGAAGCTGCCGGTCTCCGAAGCACCGGAGCACACCGAAGGCTATGAAGGCTTCTTCCACCTGAACAACCTGCAAGGCGAAGTGGAAACCACCACGATGAAATACATCATCCGCGACTTTGACCGCACGAACTTCGAAGCGCGCAAGCAGCTGATCCAGCAAATCGTGGCCGAGCTCAACGCCGCTTACGGCGAAGGAACGTTTACCCTCACGATGAACGATCAATACTACAACATGCGCGAGAAGATCGAACTGTCCATCGAAGTGGTCGACATCGCCAAGGAAGCGATGACGAACCTGGGCATCGAGCCGATCATCCGCCCGATCCGCGGCGGCACCGACGGCTCGCAGCTTTCCTATATGGGCCTGCCGACCCCGAACCTGTTCACGGGCGGCGAGAACTATCACGGCAGATACGAATACGCGTCCGCTGACGTGATGGAGAAGGCCACCAAGGTCATCCTCGAAATCGTCAAGCTGTATACGGCGAAAGCCTAACAAACGGCGAGGAAAACAATAAGACGCCCCCAACCGCTGCCATGCGGGTTGGGGGCGTTTGTTTTTGAGAAGAGAAGCGAAGGCTTCAGAATTCATCGGGCACGTATTCAATGCGGGAGTCGGCGCGGATCACCAGCTCCTCTCGATCCCGGTGATATTCCACCGGACCGTTCAACACGTAATACCAGCATTTGACTGTAGGCCGATTGGGATAATCGCGAAAGAGGAAGACGTTCAATTCTTGCCGCCATTCCAGAATCTGCACGACGGCGGAGGAGGGGGCGATGCCAATGGTAAAGAGCCAGCCCTCGCCGTCCGGCTCAACCCTGTACTGAATCTCGGGGTCCTGCGAGCTGTCCACGAAGGTTCGACCTCCGACCCCGTGCTTGATCAGGAGCTTTTCCGTTCCTTGCTCGGTTGCCGCTTGGTTGGTCATGTTCTGCGCCTCCTTCCCGTCAGGGGAGATCGATCAGCATGAAGAAGCTGTCGGTGATGCTCGCGAGGGCAAGCTCCGGCGTTCGCGTGATGCGGGCGGCATCGCCCTCTCGAAGGGTCTCTCCGTTTGCATGAAGCTCGCCTTCGATGACAAAGAGGTACGCGCTGCGCCCCTCCGCCTGCTTATGATGAAGCTCACTCGCCGCCCTCATCCGGCTCAAATAAAGCGTCAGGTCCTGGTGAATAGCAGTCTGCCCCGCTCCCCCGACGGGAGTAACGACGGGCAGCAGCCCGTGGGAGAGCTTTTCCTCCGGGTACTGACAGGTCTCAAAGGAAGGCTCTCGCCCCCGCTCGTCAGTCATGAACCACAGCTGCAGAATCCGCATCGGCTCCGTCTCAGAAGCGTTGTACTCGGCATGGATCACACCGCGCCCCGCACTCATGCGCTGGACCCCTCCGGCGCGGGTAATCACCGTATGCCCCAGGCTGTCCTGGTGCTTGATGGCGCCTTCCAGTACCACGGACACAATCTCCATGTCGCTGTGGGGGTGAGGACCAAAGCCCTCGCCGCCCTGTACAATGTCGTCATTCATCACCCGCATGACGCTGAACGCGGTGTTGTTCGAATCAAAATAATCGCCAAAGGAAAAGCTGGCCCGGCTCTTCAGCCAACCCCGATCAACCTGGTGCCGGGATTCGGCTGGATAGACACGTATCATGACAATCCCTCCTTCGTCGGTTTGGGGATAGTGTATCATGAATGGCGGCCTCACCCAAATCAGCACGGAGTCCCTTCGGCTGTTGCAGCAGAGCCCCGTCACGCTTGCCGGTTCACGGGCATTTCGCTGGAGATTGGGGTATGATGATGGAGAGAGAACCATTCTCAAACGTTCTCCCATCATCATTCAGCGGGCGCTTGCATCGCCTGACTCGATAAGGTTTTTGATCCAAGGAGGGATCCCCATGACCGAATGGCCATCCGTACACCGCCTGGAGAACGGCCGCTATCAGCTGCCCTTCTCCATCCTTGACCTCGTGCCGGTAACGGCCGGCAGCCACGCCAAGGAAGCGCTCAACCGCTCGCTCGACCTCGCCCGGCACGCCGAAGCGTGGGGCTTTCACCGCTATTGGTTTGCCGAGCATCACAATTCCGCCGGCATTGCCAGCTCGGCGACCGCCGTCGTCATCGGCCACATTGCAGCCGGGACGAGCTCGATCCGCGTCGGCTCGGGCGGCATCAT
This sequence comes from Gorillibacterium sp. CAU 1737, assembly GCF_039888655.1. Lineage (NCBI taxonomy): Bacteria > Bacillati > Bacillota > Bacilli > Caryophanales > Paenibacillaceae > Gorillibacterium > Gorillibacterium sp. CAU 1737. The sequence goes on along the minus strand of NZ_JBDQQO010000004.1, from coordinate 209,871 downwards.
GCTGCCGAACCACGCGCCGCTGATCATCGCCGAGCAGTTCGGCACGCTGGAGTCGCTCTTCCCGGGCCGCGTTGACCTCGGGCTCGGGCGTGCGCCCGGCACCGATCAGCCCACCGCCCGGGCGCTTCGCCGCGGCCTCACGAGCTCCGGCCAGGACTTCCCCGCGCTCGTGGAGGAGCTTCGCTCCTACCTCGACGGAACGAGCGGCGGCGTCCAGGCTTACCCCGGCCGCGGCCTCGCCATCCCGATCTGGCTGCTCGGCTCGAGCGGCTTCAGCGCCGAACTCGCCGGGCGGCTCGGTCTGCCGTTCGCCTTTGCGAGCCATTTCTCACCGGAGTATCTGCTGCCTGCCCTCGAGCTGTACCGATCGAGCTTCCAGCCCTCCTCCGTGCTGGAGAAGCCGCATGCGATGGTCGCCATCAATGTATTTGCCGCTGACACCGACCGCGAGGCCGAGAAGCTGGCGACCTCCCAGCGGATGTCCTTCCTCCGGCTGATCCGGGGAGGCGGCGGCCCGTTGGAGCCCCCGGTGGAGTCCATGGACCACCTGTGGCAGAGCGAGCACGAGCGCGTGGTCGTCGAGGGGCAGCAGCGTTTCTCTGCCATCGGCAGCCCGGCGACCATCCGGGCAAGACTGCGCGAGATGCAGGAGCTGACGCAGGCGGATGAATGGATTGCCTCCGGCATGATCTACGATCACGCCGCGCGCCTGCACTCCTATGAGCTGCTGGCTGAGGTGCTGAAGGAAGGCATCTAAACAAACTCGCTCGCTTTCCAAGATGAACGTGCGCGCAAAGAACGTCCCGTCTCACAAAGCACTTGCACGCCCCAGCCGCAAGTCCTATAATGGGGGCTACAAGTTAACTTGGCATTACTATGACGGAGAAAAGTAAGCGGACATGCCCTGACAGGGATGGCGAGCCACCGATTGAGAGCTTGCCGCAGTGAGCCTGCCGCCGAAGTTCCCTCCCGAGTCGACCTCTGAACGGCTGCCTGCAGGAGCCCGTGTAGGAAGGTCCGGCCGCACCCCGTTACCGGTGCAGAAGCGAGAATGCTTGTCGAACGACAAGCCGTCTAACAAGGCTGGTACCGCGGTGGCCCCCCACCGTCCCTTGATAGACGGCTTTTTTTGTTACCCATTCGAAGAAGGAGGACGGTTTGCATGGAAAAGCTGGAAGTGCTGCGAGACCAGTTGGACGGCCTCAACAGCCGGTTGCTGGAACTGTTGAATGAACGCGCCGCTGTGGTGCGCGAGATCGGGAAAGTCAAAGAAGAGAAGGGCCTGCCCAAGTTTGACCCCGTACGCGAGCGGGAAATGCTGGACGAGCTCGTGAAGCAGAACCAAGGCCCTTTTGAGGATGCGGCCATCAAGCACGTCTTCAAGGAAATCTTCAAAGCCTCCGTCGGTCTCCAGGAGAAGGAGCACAAGAAGCATCTGCTCGTCAGCCGCAAGAGCCAGACGGGGAACACCGTCGTTACCGTAAAAGGCATCGAGATCGGCGGAGAAGCCCAGGTCATGATCGCCGGCCCCTGCTCGGTCGAATCGCGGGAACAGCTCCGCACCGTTGCAGCCGGACTGAAAGCGGCGGGCGTGTCGATCCTTCGCGGCGGAGCCTACAAGCCGCGCACGTCGCCCTATGACTTCCAAGGGCTCGGCGAGGAAGGGCTGAAGCTGCTGAAGGAGGTGTCGGAGGAGTTCGGCCTCGTCACCATCAGCGAGATTATCAATCCCGCCCATATGGAGCTGGCTGCCCGATACATCGACATCGTGCAGATCGGAGCGCGCAATATGCAGAACTTCGAGCTGCTGAAGGCGGCAGGCGACGCTCGCATTCCCGTCGTGCTGAAGCGCGGCCTGTCCGCTACGATGGAGGAATTCATCTTCGCGGCGGAATACATCTACTCCCGTGGAAATGAGCAGCTCATTCTGATCGAGCGCGGCATCCGCACGTACGAGAAGTGGACCCGCAACACGCTCGATATCTCCGCGGTGCCGATTCTGAAGCAGGAGACTCACCTTCCTGTGCTGGTGGACGTCAGCCACTCCACGGGTCGCAAGGATATCCTCGTCCCCTGCGCCAAAGCCGCCCTCGCCGCCGGAGCGGACGGCATCATGGTCGAGGTTCACCCCGACCCGGAGACCGCCCTGTCCGATGCGGATCAACAGCTTACGCTGGAGCAATTCAACAGCTTCTACGATCAGGTGCTCTCGTCAGGATTGATGAAGACGGGTGCCTCAACGGGCTCGAGCAGATAAAACTCTAGCAACGGAGGGACAGTCCCGAGTGAGCTCCCCCTCCAAACCAAGGCAAAAAGCCCGGATGAGTAAGGAGAAGTCCTCTCCACGCTCTTTCCGGGCTTTTTCTAGGAATTAACCTTTCGCTGCGCCTACACGTCATATTCCATCTGCCGCTTGGCTTGCGTGAGGAAATCGAGCGCGTTCTCGACCTTTTCCTTGTCGTACTGCACCGCTCCGATGTTGAGGTTAAGCTGAACCTTGTACTTTTGCGCAAAATCCTGGGTATTGAACTGAACGAGACTGGCCCGAATCCGGTCAACGACGATCTTCGCTCCATCCTGGTCGGTGAAGAGCAGAAGTCCCCAGGTGACGTTCTCTTTGTCGATCAGGTACAGGGTGTCGTTCGTACGAATGCTCGCCTGGCTGATCTTCGAGATGTCGAGAACCGCTTCCTCCAGCTGGTCAGTGCGGATGAAGCGTCTCATCTCGTTCCAATATTTCACCTTGATGACGACGAGCGTCAACGGGATTCCATAACGTTCGGAGATTCCGGCGAACACCGTCAAGTCCTTCTGGAAGGCTACACTCGTCTTAAGGTCCGTGCTTTCGTCCAATGTGGCGAGTCGGGCCTTTTGCTCGTTCAGGTCATCGTTCTCCTCCTGCAGCCGCCGGGTAGACAGGGCGAACACCCACACCGCCAGCGTGAAGAGCGGGGCGAGCACAATCCAGAAGTAAGCTCCGGCCTGAACCGCTTCCCCCAGCGTCACCGTCCGGTACAGGACATAGGCTCCGTAGATGAAGATGAACGCCACATTGAGCACGAGTCCGGCGGTCACGGTGGTGAAATAGGTGATGATCGTCATCAGGAAGATGATGTTCAGCACAAACAGGTTTTTGACGTAGCTGTCCGGGTCTCCGGCCATGTAGAGAATCGTCACATAGCAGAGGACGAGAAACCCGAGAAACGCGACATCGGACCATAAACTGCTTCGGGTTCGCTTCATGTTATCCCCTCCCCTTCTTCCCGTGCTTGCGGATGAGCAGCAGGAGCGCGAGGATGGCCAGAATGAGCACAGTCGCAACCGCGAGGGTAAAGGCGAGTGCATCCGGGCGGCTGGTCAGCTCCTCGACAATGGAGGTCGATTCGGCAGCGGCTGCCTGCTTGAAGCGGAACGGTTGAACATTGCCGTCCTTGTCCGTGAGGACACCGTCCCCATACAGCTTCCAGCGCGACGAGTCCCGGCCGATCAGCTCCGCTGCCAGTCGATAGCCTTCCTCCGAAGGACCGGTTACGGCAAGCATCGCTTTCCCCGCTCCATAGGGGGAATCCAATAGCTGCAGGGTTCCGACTGTTTTGCCGTAGCCTTCCTCGATGCTCATCTTCTCATTGGAGAGGATCGTTGCTCCATCCTCCCGATAACGGAAAAAGAGCTTGTCGTTCGCCTTGCGAATGACCTCATTGTCCTGGTAACGGCCGATGACGATCAAGTTGCGGTCCTTCAGCTCCGCTTCGGAAGCGCCGTCAGACAAGACGGCCACATCTCCCGTGTTGCCGCCGGTATATCGTCCGAAGAGATGAATGACATCGGAGATCGCCTGATAGGTGGAGACGGTGAGCTCCGAAGGCAGGACGAACCCGACGCGGTTATACACGCCATCCCGGAGGAATGGGTACGGATAGCTGTTGAAGAGCAGCTCCTCCGTCGAGCGGCTGGGCAGAAGCAGCTTGGAATCCGCTGTTACGTAGGCCCACGGCATCTGCTCGGCATTGCGGATGCAGGACTTCCCCTTCAGCTCCAGATCGAAGGCGACGGTAACGGTGAAGTTCCCGGTTACCTTGAGGTTCTTGGGAACGGTAAGCGTCAGGGTGTCGGCGTCGGCAAGCTCGGTCGTGAGCTTTTTGCTGCCGATCGGCGTCCCGTTGAGGAGCACGGTCACCATCGAGCGATCAAAATCAAGGTTGCGGGCATAGCGGAAATCCAGCTCCAGCTTCGCGGAGTTCGCCAATACCTGTCCTTGCGGCAGGGGGATGTAATACGACAGCTCCTGATGGCGGCTGCCCTTCAGCTGGTCGCCCGCTGTGGTAAGCGGGACGGTCTTGCTCGATTCCACCACAGGGGTATCGACGCGCGTGGACTCCAGAATGTCAACCTTGGAGGAGAGCGTCTCCGCCATCAACTGCGGATTCCCGAGGAAGCGCCCGGCTTGAACGAGCCGCTCCGCGTTGCGCGAGGTGGCAACCAGCACGTTCCGGGCCCCGTCCTGAATCAGTTGAAGGCGCGCTGCTTGATCCAGCCCGTTCGCATCGATGCGCCCCTGCCATTCCGCAGGAAGCTGGTCGTATAGAGCGATCAGCACGACATTCTCGGCCGTGTTTCCCTCTCCTGCCGAGTAAGGACGGAGCGGAATGGCTTTATCCGCCCTGGTGTCCGAACGGGAGAAGCCGGACAGTGCATGCACAGCAGCAGCCCATTCGTCGGCGCTCTCCTTGGCGGAGATCAGCACGAGACTCGTACCGGCCTCCAGCTTGTCGAACCCGGTGAACCGACTGTAAAAGTCTTGAATGGACCCGTCCGCCTTCGTCTCCTGATACTCGATACGCAGCGACGAGGTGGGATACAAATGCATCCATTCGGCAGGAGAAGCCTCCTCGTCTATGCACCCTTCTTCGCTGGTATCGGTGCGCAGGAGGGCGTCAATCCGTACCAGGTTGTCGCCGGATACGAGGAGATCGGTCGGCAGCGTGAGGGTCAGCCTTTCTTTAGCGGTAGATGCGGTGTTGGGACGAAGCGAATAGAACGCATGCCCGTTTAAGGAGAGCGTCAAGCTGGTGTCCTCGGGCAGCGCAAGCTGGGTCAGGCGGTAATCCAGCGTGAGCGTGATGCGGCTGGCCTGCCAATAGGAAGGCAGGTGGAAATAATCCTGCCGAATGGTCCTCGGGCCGACCAGCGACACGTCGTCGGACAGGAGCAGACTCTCCCGGATTTGGACGGGACGGCTGGGGTCTACCTTGCCGGTCGCCGCCTGCTTGTCCTTCCCGGTCGTCTGCGTGGCAGAGCCTCCCGGTGCAGTCACTGCGGCAGGCGGTGTTGGCGAAACGGCTGGAGCCGCTGCACCGCTCGACGGAGCAGCGGTCGCCGCCGGGGCTGCCGTAGCCGCGGGTGTTGCCGTAGCGGCAGGCGCGGCTTGAACATCCGCTTGTCCGCCCAAGGGAACGACGGAGGCGACGAGGATGCCGGTGATCAAGAGAACGAGTGCCTTGCGGATCATGGTGCTCCCCCTTTTTTTCTAGATATCAGTGGTCAAAAGCGTTCGGTCTTGTACCACTTGGTCTCTCGCTTGAAGATCGCGTCCTTCGCATACTGGTACAGCCCGTTCGCCGCGACCAGCATCCAGAGCTGGCAATAAGAGATGTACATCAGCAGAATCAGCCACAGGTTGGAGAAGGTAAGCTCGCCCTTCTCGGTCGTAACGGTAACGAAGGTGCCGACGACGAAAAGCACGATGGCGAGCAGCCATAGAAAGGTGCTCAGTCCGGCAATGGACGTATGCACGTACCCGAGGGCATGGAGAATCAGCAGGGAATCGGAAGTGACGAGAGCGAGAACAAGAAGAAAATAAATGGATACGTAATATAAAATATCGAAGCTGATCCTTCGGGCTGACCATTGAAAGAGCAGGGGCAGGTTCTTGATGATGACGTAGATATTCCCCTTCACCCACCGCGTGCGCTGCTTAAACCAGACCTTGAGCGTCTGCGGCTCCTGCTCCCAGGTGACCGCATGCGGCTGGAACTTGATTCGGTAGCCCATGAGGTAGATCCGGAAGCTGATCTCGGTATCCTCGGCCAGCGCCTTGGTGTCCCACCCGCCGATGCTTTCGACGATCGACCGCCGCATGATGAAGTTGGTTCCGGGAATCGTGCACAAGCGGAACAGCTTCCACCTGCCCGCCTGCGCCATCCACTGGTAGGACAGTGTCTCGATGTTGATGAAGCGGGTGAGCCAGCTCGCATCCCGGTTCCGGGTGCGGAACTTGCCGATGACAGCTCCAAGCTTGTCGTCCGCCATCAACTCGCCGACCAGATAACGCAGAGCCGGCTTCTCCGGGGTGTTGTCCGCATCGTAGATAGCGATCAGCTCGCCGCGGCTTTGGGCGAAGCCGAGGTTGAGCGCATTGGATTTCCCCTTGCCCCCGATGACAGAATCCGTGTTGATGACAATCAGATTTCGGCCAGGATTGCGTTCTTTCACCCGAGCGAGGAGCTCCGCGCTGTTATCCGACGAATTGTCATTGATCACGATGATCTCATAGCGGTCGGCCGGGTAATCGAAGGCAAGGAGCGCTTCGACCGTCTGCACGATCACCATCCCCTCATTGTGAGCGGGAACCATCACCGAGACAAACGGCGGCTCATCCGGAAGAGACGGCGGAAGCTCGCGTTCTGTGCGCATGTAGTACAAGTATCCAGCAATGATGAGCGTCACATTCACCAGGAGAAGAGACCAGATGCTGACGACGCAGATCACCATGAGGATGTTAGCCACTGCCATTGTCTCCACCTCCTCATTTCATGAATTTACGCCGGTAGATGCGGCGGCCGATGCCGATCAGGATGACGAAGGCGATCAAGGCGGCCGAGATCACGACGAGGAAAAAGCGGTTTTGCGCCCGGAAGAGACCAGCAAAGCTTACGGCTTCCTTGCGCTCGTATTCAAACTGCTCGTCGATGGGCCGAGACACGTAATCGGTGCTCATGAACTGGCCGTCGATGGTGAGGACGCCGTTCCGGGAACCGGCCCGATGCTTCTCGGTGACCACTTCATGGTCCTCCTCCTTGTAATCCGTGAAGGGAAGCCACGCCTTAGCCAGTCGGGCGAGGAGGTGCTCCATCTCCTCATTCGTCTCCGGCAGATCGTACGGCAGCGCGACGGGAAGCGGAAGCGTCTGTACATCCGAATGCGAAAGCTCTTCAAGCGGAAGGTCCTCGGGGGAAAAGGTGAAAAGGCTCGAGGAAAACGAGCGGGACGTGGGCATTCGCTCCATAAAGAAGGGATTCTCGTCACGGAGAAGCACCGCCGAATCGAAAGCACCCAGCCCCCCGACGGAGAATTCCCGGTCATACGTCCAGAAGGCCTCTGACACGACACCGAGCGGAACGATGCCGCTCTCGATCAAGGTGTCGACAAAGCCCTCCATCTTCGTGCGCAAGGTGGTGTCCGACCGTGTTGCCGCAAGCTTCACCACCGGAGTCTGGACGAGAATCGAGCCGCCCCGGGACTGCGCATACTTGAGCGCTTCCAGGTAACGCAGCATCGCGGGGTAATCGGTGTTTTGAAAAACCGGCCTGGTGGCGAGCAGGAACGGAATGCCGGCATCACTCAGGCGGTCTGCGAGTGTCCGCAAAAGCTCCAGATCGGAGAACGGGTACGATTCCTTGAGCAGCAAGTATGCCTTGCCTGTTCGCTTGTCGCCCAGCCAGCTCTTTAGATCTCCTGCCAGCGACAGCGTCCCGTCCACTCCGGCCGGAAGGGCCGAAGCCTGGGCCCCTGCCCACTTCGCTAGCGGGTCGGTCGAGGTCTCGGAGGCCAGATGGAGCGCAGCTTCGCCGCCCATCACCGCGAAGCGATTCCCCGTGTAAGCGTCGAGTTCGGCCCACACGGACGGCGGTACGGTGAAATCCGACCGGTTGCGCACAAGCACAACCCGTGGGTAGTCTTCCGCAAGCCCCGGGGTGTACTGATCGAGGCTTACAGGAGTCACGGACAGGCCGAATGCGGCCAGCAGGCGCTCGGTAACGGGAACATTCGGCGCGTCTTCATGGCCGATGGCCTTGCTGTCATAGAGCAGCAGGACGCGATCTGCATTGGCAGCCGTCCCGCTCTCCGCCGCCCGGACGGTTCCTCCGCTCGCGAGGCCTGACACTAGGAGACAGAGGAGAAGGACCAGCGGAGCGATTGAACTTCTCCTGGACGGCTTTCTCATGCCGGGCTCCCTCCCGTCTGTACCGTCGGAGCAGGCTTCTTGGGAGCTCTGCTGTCGGGACGAACCAACCGGCGGCCGATGATGTCCGCAATCGTGATGAAGGTCACCACATCGAAAGCCAGGGTGAAGAGGAACTCATGCTTGGACAAGTCGGCATCGCCAGCACCGATGATGGACACCACGATGCCCGACATTCCGATCAGGATGAGCGTCACGATCAGCACGAGCCGCTGAATCGCCCGCCTGTCCCGTTTTTGCCAGGCTCGAATGAAGCCGGGAAGCTGCAGGCCAACCGTGACGACCGTCCACAGCACGATAAATCCGAAGGTTTTGGGAGCCGCCCCCTTCTTGATCTGGCTGTACAAGGAGAAGAAGGAGGTCTGCTCCCCGAACGGCTTGCCGGCCGACAGCTCGTAGTTGCCCATTGCCGCCGGTCGAATGGAGAAGGCTTGCTTCGCCGCCGCATTCAGCAGGTTGTTGAGCCGGTCGGGATGGGTCACGTAGAAGCGAAGAACGGAGCCGAAGCCGTATTTGTTGTAGAATTCCTGCTCCAGCAAAGGGGAATCCACATCGACGGTGGAATATTGCTCGTAATAGATGCTTTCCTTCAAGATGGCGTACTGCTCATCGATTCCAAAGGTGCGAAGAGTTGCTTCGGGATTGGATGAACCCAGCAAGACCCCGCGCGTCATCGCATGGTATTGGTTGATGTGCACGAACTCCTGGGGAATGAGCACGTACGTGCCTACCCCGCTGGCAAACAGCAAGGCAAGCGATGCGGAGACGATCCACCGGTACCCTTTTCCCGAACGAAGGAAATAGAGAGAGACGCCGAAGACAGCAAGGAGGACGCCGACGGGCGCATTTTGCTGCTTGGAGGTGGTGAGCAGCAGGCCGGTCACCAGGAAAATCGCGAGCATCGTGTAATCATGGAAGCGTCCCCGGCACAGCAGGAGCCAGGAGGCCGTCACATAGAGAAGGGCGATCAGCACGACGCTCTCCCCGAAAAAGGATTGAAAGTAGGCCGTGTAGGCCGTATCTGCGAACAGGAATACCGCAATGGCGGCGATCAGGAGCGCCCGTTTGCGCTGCATTTTCCAGGTAAGCCCTTCGACCAAAAGATAAATGCCGCCCGTGTACAGCAAGGTGAGAAGAGCCGACTGAAAGCGCAGATCGAAGATCTCCCGGCTGTAAAACAGCTTGTTCAAAAAGAGAGCCGCATGAATAAAAAGCGACTGTGAGGAAAACACCATCATCGAGTTCTCATTGAAGTACTGGTAGATTCCGTACGTACGGACGAAGTAGCCGAAATAGCGGCTGTCATAGTCAGGCAGGTGGAAATAGAGCCCGTTCGGATAGAGGATGCGGTAGTAGTCCCCGTTGTCGGCCATGCCGATGTAGGGAGGAACGAACAGCGCCCAGCCGGTAATGAGGAGAACCCCGATTGCGGCAAGCAGGGAGGGCGTCGGCCAACGCCAAAAAGAGGCGCGACGCCGCGCCTCGTTCCTGGATTTCCTACTCCCGTGAAGGCGGCCAACGGTCTCCAACTCCCAAGCAGGGACAAGGCCTTGCCCATGATTGTCATTCTGGCTGTTCATCCTCGTTCCCCCGATAATGTTCAGTAGGTGTACGCCAAAAGGGCCATCAAATTGTCAAACGAATACGCTTCATCGAGCTGATCGTTGCCGAAGCCGCCAAACAGTGCGCTCGACTCCTTGGTGACGCGGTAAGCCTCCATTCGCTCCACCGCCATGTTGTACAGGGTGGGGTCATCCCGCTCTGCGGCGATCATGCCGACGAGCGCGTAGATAGCCGTCGATTCCACGCGGTTCATTGGCTCCCCAGTACGCGAATATTCCCCGTACAGAGCTCCATCGGCCAATCGTTCCTTAATGAAGCGAATGCTCGTGTCCTTCTCCCGGCCCATTTCGGTCAGGTGGAGAATGGTGAGCAAGGATTCGACCGTCCGAATCCCCTCCGACTCATAGCGTTGGGTCTCATAATTATAGCGGGTTTCATAAAACGGGAAGGAATCCGAGAGATACCCTCCCTCTACCGTCGCAAGGGTGTCTTCAACCAGCTTCTTCGGCTCAACCGTTGCGGGGAACTGCCAAAGGGTTCGCATATCGGCGTAGCAGAGGGTAAGGAACCCGTTGGTCACACCTGCCGTCGAATCGTAAAAGTCGCGAAGCTTGCCGTCGCGAACATGGTAGCGAACGAAACGCTCTCCCAGCTGATCGGCTTCCTTGGTGTACGTAGGGTCTTGAAATACCTCTCCCGCCTCGTAGAGTGCGCGAAGGAGCCGAAGTTCATCCACGGATGCCCCCACGGGAAACCGCTTCTTCCATTTGGGACTGTACCGGTAGCTGAAGCCCCAGTCCTGCTCGAAGGTTTTTCGGGCAGAGGTCCACGCCTCGTCAAACTCCTTCTTCTCTGCGGTACGCGCAGCGGTTCGCATGTAGAGGGAGGAGGATTCACTAAGCAGCTCATGGCCGGTGGCCACTTCAGCCTTTTGCTCCGTATCCTTGAAATTCGTGTAGATGCCGTCCGTTCCCATCATTCGGGTACGGACAAACCGTTCGATCTGTTCTCTCTCCTGCAGCCTCCCCGGGTCGTTCACCGCATAGCCAGGGGAGAGAAGCGGACCGGGGGACAGCGCCTCCGGGCTCTTCGTTTCTCCCTTGCACGCCGAAATAACCGTCATGGAGAGCAGGAGTACCATGAGAATCCCCTTCTTCCGGGAACGCATGTGCATGCTCACGTCCTCGCTTACCAGCCGCCCTGTCCTCTCCTCTATCCGGCATCCACGGCGCGGCGCAAAGAGGTGCGGGCATCCGCCCAAGGCAGGACATCCGCTTCCGGGAGGGGACGGCTGATGTAGTATCCTTGTATTTTATCACATTTCATTCGCCGTAAGTCCTCGAGCTGCTCGTGCGTCTCGACGCCTTCGGCCGTCACATCGATGCCAAGGTTTTGGCCGATGGAGATGATGGATTCGACCAGCGACTTCGCGGTCGTATCCTCGCTAATGCCCTGAATGAAGGATCTGTCGATCTTGAGGGTCGTAATGGGCAGCTGCTTCAAATAGCTGAGAGAGGAATACCCCGTTCCGAAATCATCCAAAGCGATGCTGATGCCCAAGCTTCGGAGGTAATCCAGCTTGAGTGTGATGGTGCTGAACGACTTCATAAACACCGATTCGGTGATCTCGATCTGAAGCTGCGACGGAGACAGTCCGGACTCCTCCAGGATGCGGACGACCATATCGGCGAAGTCCTCTTGCATGATCTGGATCAGGGAGATGTTCACCGACACGCGGGCATCGGGATAGCCCTGCTCGCGAATCGACGCCAGGAACTCGCAGGACTGCCGCAGCACCCATTCGCCGATCGGAACGATCAAGCGGCAGTCCTCGGCAATCTCGATGAACTGAAGCGGAGACACGAAGCCGAGCTCGGCGCTGTTCCAGCGCAACAGCGCTTCATAGCCCCAAATCCGGTCACCCTCTATGTCCATGATAGGCTGATAATAGAGGAGCAGCTCTTCTTTGTCCAGCGCCTCCCGCAGGTGCCGTTCGATCCGCATCCGCTCATCGAACGACTTCTGCATCTCTTGCTCGTACAGAACGTAGATCCCTCTACCGGCCTGCTTTGCCCGGTACATGGCGACATCGGCCTTCTGCAGCAGCTCCTCGACGGTAGTCCCGTTGTCAGGGTAGCAAGCGACCCCGATGCTCACGGAGACGTGAACGAGACTGCCCTGCAAGGAGAAAGGCTCCTCCACCGCTCGAATGACCCGCTCGGCATAATGGATGACGTCCTGTTTGGACCGAATGTCCTTGAGGAAGATGACATATTCGTCTCCACCGAAGCGGAAGTGCTCCTCGTATGGACCGGCCACCTCCAGCAGCCGGCGGCTGAATGCCGAGAGAAGCTGATCCCCGTAAGAATGGCCGAGGGTGTCGTTGATGTATTTGAAGTTATCGATATCGAGAAAGAGGAGCGCGGCGGCCGCCCGCTTGTTCTCCTCCGTGAATCGGGCGAGCGATTCGACGAGGGAGCGCTTGTTGGGCAGTCCGCTGAGCGTGTCGTTGTAAGCGAGCTCCCGGTACTTCTCCTCGCTCTCCATCAGTTGGGTCTGATTATCGACGAGCCGGTTGTATTGCTCGAGCAGCTCCGCCTGCACGGCGGTCAGCTCTTCGTAGGTGGATTCCAGCTCCTGATAGCTGTCCTGCAGCTTCACCTCGAAATCCTTGCGGTCGGTGATGTCGGTCATCGACCCGGCAAACCGGATGGGAACCCCGTCCGCAGCCCGCAGCACGGTTCCCCGCACATGAAACCATTTGTAGGAGCCGTCCTTCGTGCGCAGCCGATACTCGCAATGGTAGTACGGGGTTTCATCCGCCAGATGCTCCCGCTTACTCTTCGCCTCGGCGATGACGTCGTCCGGGTGAATGATCGTGCGCCACCCTCCGTACTCCTCGTTCAGTTCCCCCCGCTCGTATCCGAGCAGTTCGTACCAGATATCGGAGAAGTAATACTTCTGCTTCACCATGTCCATGTCCCAGATAACGGCGGCGGAAGCATAGGTGGCAAGCGAGAAGCGTTCATTGCTCTTTTCGAGCTTTCGACGAATGCCGCGGACCTGATTGATGTAGAAGAGCAAGAGCGCAATGAATACGAGAAGGAGGGTGAACGCAGCCAAGGTTACCAGGACGAGGGTTCGGTAGGTCCTATAGAAGGAAAACGGCTGGTTGATGATCTCGCTGCCCTTGGGCAGACGGTTGGTAGGCACGGAATACTTCTTCAGCTCGTTATAATCGAAGACCAGCCGGGTCGTGTCTGCTTCATAAAAGGGGATGTCCTCCAGCCGTGTTCCATCGAGAACGAGGAGGCCGAGATTCGCTGCTTCCTCCCCTTGAAGAGTCCCGCTGATGACGCTTCCTCCTAATCCCCCTTTGCCCAGTCCAAAATTATAAATCAAGTAGATCGGAACCCGGCTCCGTTCGTTCAATTCGCGGGTAAAGGCATCGAACTCCACGACGTGACCGGTTCCGTCCTGATGGTAGGAGGTGATGAGAAAGGCGCTGTCCTTTTGCATCGTCTCGGACAAGTTCAAGATATCCTGCTCCGAGTAATGACTGAGCTCTATGGGCGTCAGTTGAGGAAATCGGGTACGGATCGCGTTCATCACGATGATCCCTGTCGTATCTCCACTCTCGGTCATGTCATACAGAATATAAACCTTACGGAGGAGGGGGTTGATCTTGAGCGCGGCGTCCAGCGTTCCCACCGGATCGAGTACTTCCAGAACCCCGGTAACGCCATGCTCGCCTGCCGTCAATCGTTTGGCACTTACCTCATTGACGCCCGAAAAGACAATCGGTGCCATGCCGAGGATATCCCCGCGATGCTGCAAAGCGAATTCCAGGGCTTTGTCATCCGTGGTGATGACGAGATCGAAGGTGATGTCTTCGTATTTTGCTTTGATCCGCTCTTGAAAGTTGCGAAGGTTGGTCTCGTTCGGGTATCTCTTCCAATCGAGGTATTCCGTATAGATGGTGGTATTCTTCTTCGCTTCCTTCAGGCGCTTCGTAATCCCGTCCGTCTGCTCATCCGTCCACTCCATCCCCTTGTGGTAGGAGTTCAAAATGAGAATCTTGGGAGAGGAAGCGGCCTCTCCCTGAACGGAGCGCGGGAACGCCAGAACCAGGCATACGAGCATCAGACCTGCGCACCATCGAACAAGGCGGTTTGTATATGGGCTGTTCACTCCGGACAACACCTCGGCTTCGGTCTCGACTCGCGAAAAACCGTTTCAATTCGACATCTTTTTTATTTCGCTGCTCCTCCCTCTTCCTCCTTCCCGTCTTGGAAAAAATAACTTCTTTTCCCCAAGCAACAGCGACCTTCTGGATGCCCCTTCTCCATCTCGCCCATGCTAATGAAAAAGGGAGGATGACCCATGCGCGTACACCAAGCTCCGCTGCCTGCTGATGTTAACTATATGAGGACGGTCGCCTCGAATGTCTTCTTCATCCGGTCATCCGAGAGAAGGGGCTGGATTCTCGTGGACGCCGGCATGCCCGGATTTGCCGCGGCCATCGTTCAGAAAGCAGAGGAATGCTGCCCCTGGGAAGTGCCGACTGCCATTGTGCTTACCCATGGGCATTACGACCACATCGGCTCCCTGCCCGCCCTCCTGAAGCGTTGGGATGTTCCGGTATACGCTCATGAGAAGGAGCTGCCTTACCTGACAGGTAAGGCGGACTATCCCCCAGGAGGTCCGCTGCCCAAAATGAGCGGACTGGTCGCCCGCGTCACTCCGCGTTCCCCGGAGAAGGGCGCGGACCTGGGAACGCGGGTGAGGCCGCTGCCTGCCGACGGGACGATCCCCGGGATGCCGAACTGGCGCTGGCTGTGGACGCCCGGGCATTCTCCCGGGCATGTCGCCCTTTATCGAGAGGAGGACCGAACGCTTCTCTCGGGCGATGCCCTCCTCACCGTCCGCTCCGCCGCAGCTTTCACGATGTTTCCGCGCGAGATGGTCGTGAGCGGACCGCCGGAGCCGTTCACGGCCGACTGGACCGAAGCGCGGCAATCGGCATGCCGGCTGACGGAGTTGCAGCCGGACTATCTGTTTCCCGGCCACGGGCTTCCGGCAAGCGGCCCGACGCTTCAGGCTTTGCTTTCCCGCTTTGCCCTTCAGGATTCAGAATCAGCGGCAAATGACTCCTTTTCGGCAACTCGCACGTAAAAAGGAGGAAGCGGCCTCGCCGCGGCGAATTTTTCTCTTGTAGAGAAAACGGGAATCCGTTTACGCAAGAGGAGGTGGACACCCCCATGATCGCTCAAATCAGTGCGGCCGTCGCGGCTCTCAGCCTGGCTGTGGTCTCTTGGTTTCTCGTCGGATTTCTCCGGCAGGCCAAGACCTCCATTAGCCGAATGGAGCAGACGGTCGGGAATTTGGAGCAACAGGTAGGCAGACTCAGCGAGGAGTCCGTCAAGCTGCTCCAGCAGGTGCAAGGCGTCACCGATAATGTCCAGGCCAAGCTGAATGCAGCAGACGCGCTGTTCCATTCGGTGGAGCAGGTCGGTGCAGCGGTGCAGGAGGTAGCGGGAACGGTACGGCAGGCCTCCGCCACGGTCACCCACACGGTGAAGGCGGCGGAAGACCAAGTTCGCACGAACCGCAGCCGGCTGACCACGGCGCTCGACTGGGCCAACACCGGGTTCCGCCTGTGGCGGGGCTGGCAGGAAGACCGCAAGGCCCGCTCCAACGAGCCGGAGGCGTGAACGTCAAACGAATCGACGAAGGAGAGATTAGGATGACAGAACAAAACAAGGAACAAGCCAAGGAGCAAGCAAAGGGACAAGCCAAAAAAAGCGCACGCGGCTTTCTGATTGGAGCCGCTGTCGGAGCCGTAGCAGGTGCCGTATCCGCGCTGCTGTTCGCCCCGAAGGCCGGTAAGGAGCTGCGCCAGGATATCGCCGACACCGCCCGCACCGCCGGAGAGAAAACCCGCGAGCTGGCCGAAACGACGGCTACCAAAACCAAGGAAGCCGCCAAGCAAGTCGGCGAAGTTGCCACCACCATCGGCGGCAAGGTTAAGGACTCGGCCATGCACACGGTAGAAGCCGTCACGACGGCGAAGGGAAATGTACAGGACTGGGTGAAGGAATTGCGTTCGCCCGGCATGATCGACATCACCGATGCTCAAGCTCTTTCGGAAGCGGCTCCCGCAAGCGACGAGCTGCCGGAAGCAGTCGAAGAAGCAGTAGAGGAAACGGACGAAACCAAAGCTTCGGAGTAAGGAGCTACGAGGAAATTAGTACCCGCTTTTGTTGAGAAAAGCTCCACGATTTTGGGAGTTTTGTCAACAAATTAGCGGTACTTATTTCGTCGCAGTCTCCAACTTTGATTCGCCATCATCCCTTTTTCTAACCGTCTAATGAAAAGGCGCCTTTCTCCCCGCGGAACTCCGTGGGAAGGAGGGCGCCTTTCTTGTGCAGTCGTTGAAACGGAGACCCCGAAGGAGGGAGAACCTCCATCACCTATCATTCAACCTGTAAGGATACGGAAAGCTTCCATGCCGTGCCGATCGGCGGCAAGCTCTTCGTGAGCATCTGGCTGTAGAAAGCGATCACCTCTGCACCGAGCTCCAGGTTACTCCCGTGAATGGCGTGGCCGCTCGGGCTCACGACCATGGTTTCATCGGTCACCCGAAGCACCACCTCGTCGGGCGAGGCCTCTGCCAGCCCGCTTCCCTTGATCAGAAGCTGGAGTGTCCCATCCTCCGCATGACGCACCTCATCAATTTGACCGGCAGTACCCCGCACATCGGAGAACGCGGCTTTGTTCAGCACGGTGATTTTATAGGTCAGCGCTTGCGGAGGCAAGCTCAGGGTCATCATAGGCGCGTGCTCCGCTTCCACGGTCATGCCGATTTGGAGGTCGTCCAAGCTCAGCTTGGTCCCATCGGCCAGCTGGTACACAGCATCGTCGCTCAGATTCAGGACTAGTCCATCTTGATCAATTCCTAGGATTTGAACGGTCGACTGCTTGTCCGTCTTAATAATAGAGGTGATGACCCCGGTATCGACCTCCACCTTTTGGGAATCTTTGTCCGAAGCCGCGAGGGCGCTTCCTGCCGCCACGGCAACCAGTAAGAAGAGAACCGCCAAACCGCTTTTCAACGTGCGTTTCATTGTCGACATCCTTCCTGTAAGGAAATCCTTCCTTGTAGGGAAATGCTGGATCTGACTTCGAATTCACTGACGAGGTCTCCACTCCTTTTGTTGCACGCTTCAACGCGCTTCCATAAGTAGACCTCCCCCCCTTCCGGGAAGCGGAACTCCTCCCTTCTACCGGTCCGATCTTCTTTCGCGTTAAAGTCCTAAAATTTGTCGATCCGAAAGGGTACCCGCCACAGATACTTTCTGCTACAATGATGAAAATTAACTTACGCTCTAGGGGGCCATGAGGCATGAAGTACAAAAGCACGCGAGGTCAGGTCGCGGGAATCGGCTTCATCGATGCCGTTCTGATGGGCCTCGCCGACGACGGCGGGCTGCTCATCCCGGAATCCATTCCACAGGTAGACGCCGACACGCTGACCAAATGGAGAGAGCTGACTTATCCCGAGCTCGCCTTGGAGGTTCTCTCCCTGTTTATCGGGGATGAAATTCCGCGGGACGAGCTCGCCGAATTGATCCAAGCCAGCTATACGACCTTCCGCGATCCCGAGGTCACGCCGGTGAAGCGGTTATCGCCGGAGCGGGCCGTGCTGGAGCTGTTCCACGGACCCACCTTTGCCTTCAAGGATGTGGCCCTGCAATTCCTCGGGCAGCTCTACGCCTACATCTCGCAAAAGACCGGCTCGGTGATTCATATTCTCGGGGCCACCTCAGGGGATACCGGCGCATCGGCCATCGAAGGCGTGCGCGGCAAGGAGGGCATCCGCATCTGCATCCTCCATCCGGCGGGCAAGGTCAGCCGCGTGCAAGAACTGCAGATGACGACCGTCTCCGATGCCAATGTGCAGAACCTTGCCGTAGAAGGAACCTTTGACGATTGCCAGCGCATCATCAAGGAGCTGTTTGCGGACGTCTCGTTCAAGAAGGAGTATCACCTGCGTGCGATCAACTCGATCAACATCGCCCGGCTGCTCGCCCAAACGGTTTACTACTTCTATGCCGCGCTGAAGCTCGCCAAGGACGGAGAATCGCGCCTTCCGAACTTCAGCGTTCCGACGGGCAACTTCGGCGACATCTTTGCCGGCTACCTGGCCCGCCGGATGGGCCTGCCGATCGGCCGTCTCATCCTGGCGACGAACGAGAACAACATTCTCGAGCGCTTTGTGCACGAGGGCATCTACGAGCCGGGCGAATTCCGCAGCACGTACAGCCCCTCGATGGACATTCAGGTCGCGAGCAACTTCGAACGCTACCTCTACTATCAGAACGGCGAGGATGCTGCAAAGACGGCCGCCCAGATGGCCGAGCTGAGCAAGAGCGGTCGCATCGTCGTAGCGAGCGATGTCCGCGAGGCCGTGCAAGCGGACTTTGCCGCTTACGGCGTCAAGAACGCCGAATGCCTGGAGGCGATCCGCGTCTGCCACGCCGACACCGGCTATCTGCTCGATCCTCACACCGCCTGCGGGGTTGCAGCAGGCGGCCGGATCGCCGCCTCAGGCGAGCTGACGGTCACGCTCGCCACCGCTCACCCGGCGAAGTTCGACGAGTCCATTCAGCTCGTGAACATTCGTCAAACGTTCCCGGCCCCCATCGCCGCCCTGTTCGAGAAGCCGCAGCACGCGACGCGCGTCGAAGGCTCCGCCGATGCGGTGAAGGATGAGCTTCTCCGCTTCTTCTAAAGCGCGTCTTCAAACCCGAATCCAGGCCGATCCATGGGCTTGAAGACACGCTCTCGCTCTCAAAGTTTGCCCATGCAAAAGCCTCCGTTTCTCTTGCTGAACAAGAGATGCGGAGGCTTTTTGGGTGTGGTGATTCGGGTTGGCAGGGGCATTGAATGAGTGACAAACTCCCCCGATGTCCTTATCTTTGGGTATGAGGTGTGGACGCCGAACCGTTGCGGCGAATATCCCGGATCAGCCAAACCGTCGAAAAGAGCAAGGCGGCTACGACGAGGCTGTCAAAGACGACGGAAGCAGACTCAGACACAAGGAACTGCGAGAAGTTGTGCAGGAAGTGGAAGGCCATGAGCGGCAGCAGGCTGCCATGCTTGATGAAGAGAAGCGAGAGTGTCAGGCCGACGAGCAGGGCGTAGAACAGCTGCAGCAGAGTAGCGATAAGGTCTTGACCGCCCACGAGATTCATAAGGTGGGTAAGCGAGAACAGCAAGCTCGATACCAGTACGGCGGTGCGTGCGCCCTTCACGAGCAGCAGGTTCACCATCAGCCCGCGATAGATCGTCTCTTCCACGAAGGCCACGAGCAGCGCCAGGAGCAGGAGTGATCCGAGCTTGGCAGGAGACATGGATTGAAAGCCATTCACGATGCCGTTCGTCAGCACCACCAGCACATCGACGACAAGCGGAAGGTAGAAGACCAGCTCGCGACGAGAAACACCGGCCATGCTGCGGAACCCATACCGGCGCCAGCGCCCTCCGCTAAGCAGGTAGACAGCGAGCCCGACGGCGATCGGAGCGAAGGCGTAAGGAACGGGGGACTGGTCGGTCTTTTCACTCATGGTCAGGTAAGCACCGGCAGAGAAAAGAGCGAGAAACAGCACGATTTCGATGAGTACAATGGTGAGAACAGGGTGCTTGCGGGTAAAGCTCAGCTTAGTCGTGGTCGATACTTGGGGTGCGGCGGTCATGGTCATGATTCATCCGTTCCTTTCGATGGTTGATTAACAGGTAGTTGTTGCAGGTCTTGAACCCAGTTCAGCACGGTCTCCAGCGAGCGAAGGCCGTACGTGAGGACGGAGAGGCGATGAGCATAAGCCCCGGGGTCTTCAAGCTCCTCCGTCTCCCGATCCACGATCTCCTGTACGGCTCTCAGGTGATGAAGCTCTCCTTGAAGCTGGCCGGAAAAGGACTGCAGGCGGCCCCGACGAAGCTCGGCATTCAAGTAATCGTAAAAAAAGATTTTTAACATATGCTCATTGCGTGCCCGGGTAAGCGGCTCGGCAAGCCAGGCTAGGAAGCGGTCTCTTCCCTCGGGCCGAAGCGTATACAGCTTCTTGTTCTTGCTGCTCCCGGTCTCCTCTCCTTCAATAAGCTTCTGCTCGTCAAGCCGCTTCAGTGCCGGATAGAGACTGCCGAAGCTGGCGGAGTAGAAAAACCCTACCGATTGGTCAATGGTGCGCTTGATGTCGTAGCCGCTCATCGGTCCTTCCATGAGAATGCCTAGGATAACGTCATCGATCATGCGAACCTCCTGATTTTCAGTCTTTCGGTGCTTATGGTGTGCTTCGAATTCATATCAACTCGATATATCAACTTGATATAAGTATACCTCGATTTTCCATGGTGTCAATACCTCTTTTTTGCATTGAAAAAAGCCTGGATCATCGTTACGATAATCCAGGCTTTTGAGGAAACCCGCAGCGAATAGCCAAGCTGCCGTCCAGGCTTATGCTTCTTGTGCAAACACGGATAGAAACTGCCCGATGGCGCGCTCTGCGTGAACGCCGACGCAGACGTTTACGCCGGTTCCCTCGCGAGGAATTGCGCGGCGGTCCGCCACGACCATCCCGGTCGTAAGCGCCCCGCCGCATTCCACGCGAAGCGGCATGTGCTGGAACGTGAACAGCTCCGGGCAAAGCGCCGCCTGCATGGCGAGCAGGTCATGCATGGGCGCCTCCTCGACGAAGAAGTTGGAGTGCCCGTAGAACGCCCAGTAGGCTTCCGAGGCTTCCGCCATAAAGCGAACAAGGGCGGCCTCCTCCGGCTTCGCTCGATCCGCAAGGCTGCGAAGATGTCCCTTCGACAGCCGCACCGGCATGGTCACGTCCAGCCCGACCAAGGTGATCGGCAGCCCGGAGGTGAGGACGCGGTCCGCTGCCTCGGGGTCCTTGTACACGTTGGCCTCCGCCACCGGGGTTACATTGCCGGGCGCGTCAATCGTGCCGGCCATGCTGACGACGCCCTTCACCTTGCGCGGAAGCTCCGGGTCAAGCTCGAGCGCGAGCGCCAGGTTCGTGAAGCTTGCGAGCGTGACCAAGGTCAGCTCCCCTGGGCTCTCGTTCACCTTGCGCACAAGGAAGTCCGGAGCCGGTTCTTGCCCGGCACTTCGGGGAGCCCGGGGCAGCTCCACGCCGCCGAGTCCATTCTCCCCATGAACATGGGAAGAATGGGGATGCAGCGGACGAAGGAGCGGTCGATCGGCTCCCAGCAGGACCGGGATGGAGCAGCCGGGATCGGCAAATTCAAGCAGGCGGAGCGTGTTCTCCGCCGCCTGCTCCGCACTCGTGTTGCCGAACACCGTCGTGATGCCCTCTACTTGAACGCCCGGCATGCGCAGGGCGTATAGAATGGCTAGGGCATCATCGATCCCGGTGTCGGCGTCGATAAGCAGTCTATGGTTATGGGTCATGGGGTTCTCTCCTTTGCCATCATTCATTCGGTGTTCGATTCCTTCAGGCGTGTTCCATCTTCAAAATCCAGTAACCCTATTGCGCCTTCCAGACCACGGTCTTGCTGAGGGCGGTCCAATCAGCCTGCAAGAGCCCCATCCGCCAGAGAGCAATCCCCTTCAGCCCGTAACGCTTGGCCAGGCCAACCTTGACCCCGATGCTGGTGCTGTCCTCGCTGTTGGAGGAGATCCCGAGGAGCAGCTTCTCCTTCGGGACTTGCTTCAAGGCGAGCCGAATCGCTTCATCGACCTTGGCCAGGGGCTCAGGCGCCTTTGTCGAGCTGTAGTTGTAAGCCATGAGCACCAATTGATCCGCCAGTTGAGCGAGCGTTTTGTAATCGTAGCCAGAATAGGCACTGTTCAGGGGATGTACTACGATGGTTAGCTGAAGGCCTGCGGCTTTGGCTTTTCCGGAAAGGGCCTTCACGAAGGCGTTGTAATCCGTTCTCGCCTTGGCGATGTCCCCGCTTAAGCCCAAGCCCTCCAGGTCGAGGGTGATGCCTCCGAAGCCTTTGCGGACCGCGGTATCGACCATCGCCTGGATGGTCCGGCTCTGGAGCGCAGGGTCCTCCAGGTTTCGGGTCAGCTCATTTTGCCCGTCCACGGAGTATACCATCAGGGAAGGCAGGGTCCCCCCTGCTGCCGCTCCCTGTACAATGGATTCGGGCGTTGTCGCTCCCGCCGCCAGCGGCCAGTTGTATTCTGCGCCGGATGTGGTGAATTCCCCAGTGCGGTCGATTCGGCTCCAGCCGAACGAAACCTCGTCGAAGCTGGGAAGATAGCGAATCTCATCGTAGGAGGACAGCGCATAGAAAGCGAGCGTATAGAGGTCCTTGGGCGGGGATGCGATCGAGACCGTACGGGTGCTTTGCGTCCAGGAGACGCTCGCTCCGAACTGCTGGCTGAAGAAGCTAAGTGGAATCATGGTGGTTCCGCTGATCAAACTCGGTGCTAAAGGCAGAGCGACAACCTTGCCGTCCACAAGCGCCTGTTTGCTTCCAACGGTCAGCACGACCTTGCGGGAACCGGACCCCTCCTGCTTCACCGCCGTGATGCGCTTTGCCGCTCCATCATATTGAACCTGAATGCCAAGTGCCTCCGCAATGGCGCGGAACGGCACGAGCGTCGTGCCCCGAATCTCAACGGGGGCAACCGGAAAAGGCAGCGGGTACCCGTCCAGCAGAATCGTCACCGCTCCCGGCGAAGAGGCACCGGCCGCGGCATCTGCAGGCACAGCCGAAGACAAGGGCAGCAGAACAACGGCGGCCGCCAGCAACGATGCCAGCAGTCCCTTCCATTTCATCATTCGTCATCTCCCTACCAAAAGGTTCGAATCTAGCTTTCCCTCTAGTCTACCATATAGAGAAAAGCGAGCGCGGGAGAAAGGTGCTCTTTCTCGAAAACATGTTATAAAATCGCAATACACACCGGGAGCCTTTCGATAGAATGCAGAGGAGAAGGAAATTCACGAGAGGAGGCACTTCTGCCATGGGACTCGTCAACAAGCTGTCGATTGAAAAGCTCCCCCGGGGCTTTTCACCAAAGAAACTGCCGGGGATCCTGCAAAAAGTAAAGGAGATGGCCGAAGAAAGTGCGATTGTCTACGAGGGCATAGGAGCCCGTCCCGCTCTGTTTGAAACCGATCGGCTCATCATCCGTCGGTTCCACCCCGATGACGTCGAGGCTGTGATGGAGCTAGCCCGCAACCGGGAGCAGTCTGTGATGAAGAACTATGATCATGCTTGGCCTACTGATGATCAAGGCTGCAAGGGCGCTACGGAATGGCTGGCAACCCAGGAAACCATGTGGGCCGCCTGTTTAAAGAGGGAGCTCCGGCTCATTGGAATGATCACCTTCAACTCGGTTGATCCCGAGCAAGGAGTGGACTTGGGCCACGTCTGGCACACCGATTTCTGGAATGAGGGACTGGATACCGAAGCACTCTCGCTCCTCGTTCGCTATGCGTTTGAACACACTCGCGCCGCGAGCGTCTATGCGGGCAACCCCCTCGAATGCGAGCCGCAGCTCGCCCCTCTTCACGCCATCGGGATGGAGATCGTCGAGACACGGGAAGCCAGCTTTGCCACAGATGGGCAAGGCCGACCGATTGTCTTTACCGGCTGCAAGATGGCGATTACACGAGAGCAATGGGTAAGCCGGGATAAGGCGAGTCTATAACCTGCCTCCCGCTCAACACAAACCTCCTGCTTACCCGCATAACGAAAAGACCTTGAGCGACGGATTCCGTCGTCCAAGGTCTCTTTTTCTTGTTCACATAGGGTTGCAGCATTACCGGATGATCAGAACTGCCAAGCCGTCAGGCTGAGGCTGCCAAGCTGGTAGCTCCGGTGCAGCAGCTTCGCTTGCCGGTTTGAATCCCCGCTGCCCATGGCGAGCAGGAGCGGAATGAAGTGCTCGCTCGTTGGCACGGCCATGCGCGCATTCGGCGCCAGCTCCTCATAGCGGAACAGCTCCTCGGTGTTCCACGAGGTCAAGTGCTCCTCGATCCACTTGTCAAACTCGGAAGCCCAGGTCTCGATGTGGTCCGGACCCGATCCCCAAGCGAGGCGGCGCAGGTTGTGCACGATGCCCCCGCTGCCGATGATCAGGATGCCCTCCTCCCGAAGCTTGCCCAGCGCACGGCCGATCTCATACTGCTGCTGATTCGTCAGGTGTCGGTTCACGGAGAGAGCGACTACCGGAATGTCGGCTTCCGGGAAGATCAGCTTGAGGACCGCCCACGAGCCATGATCGAGCCCGCGCTCCGAATCGAGGCGGCTCGCAACGCCCGAGCCGCTCAGCAGCTCGGATACCCGGTTTGCCAGCGGCTTGTCGCCGGGTGCCGGATAAGTCATGCGGTACATTTCGTCGGGGAAGCCGGAGAAGTCATAGATGGTACCATAGGTATCCACCGACCCCACTTCCTGCATCAGGCTTTCGTAATGGGCGGAGAAGATAACGATGCCCTTTGGCTTCTCGGGAAGCTGGGAGGCAAGCTGCTTCAAGAACTGCGTATACTCATGGTTTTCAATGACAAGTGAGGGGGCACCGTGTGCAAAGAAGAAAGACGGCATCATGGGAAATCACTCCTTTTGGTTTTGTTGAGTATAGGGCTACTTTTATGAGCGCCCCTTGATTGCAAATTAGATAGCGGATGAAACGCGGTCCTGCTCCAGCCATTGCAAAAGATCGCGGCGATTCGCCTCGGTCACCGTGTGGCCGGACGGATAGGTCCGATAGGTGACGTGATCCGTTAAGGTTTTCATATAAGCAGCCGTCTCGTCGCCGATCGCAGCAGGGAACACTTGATCGAACTGACCGTGCGAGACGAAGGCCGATACACGTTCGGGATGAGGACCCACTGGATAGTCCGTCTTCACAAAGCCGGGGACGTATCCGTTCAAGGCGATAATCCCCTTCAGCTTGTCACCCCGTGTATGGGCCAGGGTAAGCGCCAGAATGGCGCCTTGGCTGAACCCTGCTACATACCGGCGGGAACGATCAATGGAGTATTGCGTCTCCGCCCAGTCCATGAACGCCTCAAGCTTCGATACGGCCTGATCAAACTGGCTGCGAACGGGATTGCCGATGCTTTGCAGCTCATAATATTGGTAGCCCATCCCCGCGGGAAGGTCACCGCGAATGCCAATGAGGAGGAAGGAATCCCCGGCTGCGCTCATAAGCGAGAGCAGGTCTTGTTCGTTGGAGCCTTTTCCATGGAGAGTGAAGAGAACGGGGTAGCTCTTCCCCGGGTCATAGTCTGCCGGCAGCTGAACACGATATTCATAGGGAGGCTTCATTGTGTGTTACCCCCTGTTCCGAAAGAGAAGATGATCGACAGAGAACGAGCTGCGCTCCGCAAATACCAGGAAGAGGGCCATGGCCAGGAAGGCCAGATCCAGCTCATATCCGCCGAGCAGTCCCATCGAGAACTTGACGGTGACAATCGCACCGGCGAGGACTCCGACGAAGAGGACCGATACCACCCGAGTGAAGAGGCCCAGCACCAGAAGGATCCCGCCAATCAACTCAATGGGGGCAACCACGTAAGCCATAAAAGAAGGAACCTGCACGCTCTCAAACCACTGTCCGACGTTAGCGAGGCCTGTGTTGAATTTGTCGAGGCCGTGCGCGAAAAATAAGATACCGAGAATAATTCTGAGTAGAGGGGTGACTGCGTTTGTCTTCATGGAGAAGCTCCTTTCGTATATAAGCAATACTAAATTTTTGTTTGTAACTATAAAATAATACGTGAAGACTGGATTGTCAACAGAAATATTGCTAATATAGAACTGTGTTCATTATTACTTATAATCTTTGGAGTTCTCCATCATCTCATAAGGAGGGGAATGGAATGGATATCGGTTCCTCGATTCGTGCCATTCGCAAACGCAAAAACATCACCATCGCCCAAATGTGTGAAAAAACCGGCCTGTCGCAAGGGTTCATGAGCCAAGTGGAGACAAACAAGACCTCCCCTTCGATCTCGACCCTGGAAAATATCGCGGAAGCGCTGGAGGTCCCGCTCCCGTATCTGCTGCTGCGGAAGGACGAGCGCATGAGCGTCACCCGCAAGGACGAGCGAGCCGAGTCGACTAGCGGCCCCGACCAGCTCCGAGTCTACCACCTCGGCTCCACCCGCCACGTCCGCATGGTCATCGCCGAAAGCCAGCCGGGCGAATCAACCGGGCGGGAGCCGCGCGCCCATGAAGGCGAAGAGGTGCACCTCGTGCTGAAGGGCCGCATTCTCGCCGAGCAGGGCGAGGATCGCTTCGAGCTGACCGAAGGCGACTCCTTCAGCTGGCATGCCTGCACTCCGCACCGGGTCACCAACATCGGCGACGAGCCCGCGCTCGTGCTGATCGCCGTGTACACGGATGAGCCCAACGAGCAGAAGCTGCTCTAATAAACGTCGGCTGCTGCCCGTATACACTTGAAACATTGCCCATGATGATGCTGATTCATGCCGTCATAAGCGAAAAAAACAGACGCCTCTCCGCCTGATCAGCGGAAAAGCGTCTGTTTGGTTATGGGGGGGCCCCCTCCTCATTTGCTTACGGAGTCAGAGTACCAGAGAGTATGGGCCCTCACTTCAAAAGCCGGGGTCTCAGCGCGCACGCACGGCATCGGCTGCAGCAGCAAGCGCGGCGATCACGCGGTCGCACCAGGCGTCGAACTCCGGGTCTTCCTCTTGGAGCTCAGGATGAGCCAGGAAATGGGCAACCGATTCACGAAGCCCTTGATCGGCACGGGTTGTTGCCATAAAGCCCGGTACGAGCCGCTTCAGCTTGCTGTTGTCAAACACGACGGTGTTCGCCTTGTCCCCATGCAGGGAGCCATAGAAATCGCCCTCCCAGGTATCGGCGAGGAAATCCGACGTGACGTGGACGGCCTTCAACTCCACACCGAGCGCATCGGCGAGAATGGAGTAGATCTGGTTCCAGGTCAACGATTCGTCCGAGGTAATTTGAACCGCTTCGCCGATGGCGTGAAGGTTACCCATGAGACCGATGAAGCCCTTGGCAAAATCACGACTGTGCGTCAAGGTCCAAAGAGCCGTTCCATCGCCGTGAATGATCACCGGCTTGCCCTCCAGAAGGCGCTTCGCTACCTGCCAAGGGCCATGGTTCCCCTTGACGCCAAGCGGAATGGAACGCTCCGCATAGGTGTGGCTGGGGCGAATGATCGTGACAGGGAAGCCCTCCTCCCGGTACAGCTTCATGAGGTAGTCTTCGCAGGCAATCTTCTCGCGAGAATACGCCCAGTACGGGTTCGCGAGCGGGGTTCCCTCCGTAATGCGGTAGTCAGACAACGGCTTCTGATAGGCCGATGCGGAGCTGATGAAGAAGAACTGCTTGGTCTTTCCTTTAAAAAGTCGATAATCCCTCTCCAGGTGCGCGGGCTCGAACGCGATAAAATCGGCTACCACATCAAACCGCTCATCCGCAAGCAGGGCCGCGACTTCCTCTTCTTGATGAATGTCTGCCGTAATGACCCTCACTCCGGGCGGGATATCCTTCGTTCGGCTCCCCCGATTCAGGAGCACCAGCTCCCAGTTTGGATCTGCGGCCAACTGCTGGGTAATGGAGTTGCTGATCGTTCCGGTTCCTCCAATAAATAAAGCTTTCATGAGATCTCCCTCCGAATCCATCGTTATCTTCCGTGGTTCTCCCACACATGAACATACACGGTTGCTCAGAATCGGTAGGCTTACGCCTGCCCGCCTCCCGCCGCTTCCCAGCGGGCGATCTCCTCGCGCACCCGCGGCGCTACTTCCTTGCCGAGCAGCTCAATGCCGGCCATCACATCCTCATGCGGCATCGTGCCGAGCGGCATGTGCAGCATGAAGCGGGTGATCCCGACCTGCTTGCGCAGGCTGATGATCTTCTCGGCGACCGTGTCCGGGTCCCCTACATAAAGCGCTCCCTCCGGGCGCCGTGCCGCATCGAAGGTCGCACGGGTGTACGGTCCCCAGCCGCGCTCGCGGCCGATGTGGTTCATCCGGTCCTGCGTCGACGGGAAGAACTTGTCCGCCGCTGTATCGTTGTCCCGCGCGAGGAACCCGTGCGAATGCGACGCAACGGGCAGCTTGGCGGCGTCGTGCCCGGCCTTCGTCGCAGCCTGCTTGTACAGCCGCACGAGCGGAGCGAACTGCAGCGGGCTTCCGCCGATGATCGCGAGCACGAGCGGCAGCCCCAGCACCCCGGCGCGAACGGCCGATTCCGGGTTACCGCCGCTGCCGATCCACACCGGCAGCGGGTTTTGCACCGGGCGCGGGTAGATGCCGAGGTTGGGAATGGCCGGCCGGTGGCCGCCTTTCCATGTAACCTTTTCCGACTCGCGCAGCTTGAGCAGAAGCTCCAGATTTTCCTCAAACAACTCATCATAATCGTTTAAGTCATAGCCAAACAGCGGGAAGGACTCGATGAAGGAGCCGCGCCCGGCCATGATCTCCGCCCGGCCGTTCGACAAGCCGTCCAGCGTGGCAAAATCCTGAAACACCCGCACCGGATCGACAGAAGACAGCACCGTCACGGCGCTCGTAAGCCGAATGCGGTTCGTCTGGGTTGCCGCGGCCGCCAGGATAACAGCCGGCGAGGATGCTGCGTAATCCTCGCGGTGGTGCTCCCCGACTCCGTAGACGTCCAGCCCGACTTGGTCGGCCAAAACAATCTCCTCCACCACTTCCCGAATCCGCTGGGCGTGGCTCATCACCTCTCCGGTTTTTACGTCAGGGGAGGTTTCCACAAACGTACTGATGCCGATTTCCATGTGCCTTTTCCTCCTCCGATGGGTTCGAGCGGCTAGGAGCTCATCAACTCCATTGTGGAATTTGATGAGCTGCCAGGTCTCTCCGTGTGGACCTGCCGGTTCGAACGTTTGCTGCGGGAATGGCGGCATTGCGCCTCCCTCTCCCCTCCAGTTTACCCGCTGCCCGGATGAATACCAAATGAAACGGGTCCTTCCGTGACCGGAAAATAAAAAAGAGCGGCGATTGGTTCGCTGCCCTTTCTGCATCATCCGTTCAATCTGTGTTGTCTGCCATTCGGCCCGCTCCACTAATCCCTGCCCTTGTCTCCAAACAAGCGAGCCGCTCCATCCCGGGTGCACGGGTTAAAATCGAGCTGCTCCGTTGGAACCCCATGCCGCAATCCGTATTCCACCACTTCCGTCCAGTCTTGCGGGTTCGTTGTCGTCCGAAATACCGCATCTTGATAAACGACAAACAGGGTGTCGTCTTGGAAGAAATGGTTGTACCAGCAATCCTCTTCCATCGGAATCATGCTCTTCTGAAGATCGGCGATTCGATCTCCAAACTCACCCTCCGGAACCGACACCCACAAGAAGGTCCATCCGCCCTGCTGCTTCTGTGTGAGGATGTTCCATTGCTTGAGGAGAGCGGGGTTTTTCAATGATTGTCCAATGATGATGCCATCGTATGCAGCCAAGACTGATCACTCCCAATAGCGCATGGTTTGAACAAGAACATATGTTCTATATCCATTTTACTCCAAACCAGCACATTGGCAAGTGCGATTCTCGTTTGCTGCCGATCGTTTTCTTTTGCACACAAGGTTATTTGCGGGCGAGCAGCTTGGGAAGCTTGGCAAGGAAGCCTCTCGACACAAACCGGGTTGCGAAAATGCCAAATCGATTCATGCCGCCGGTAATCACCACTCGCTTGCCCCGCTTCATCCCCACATACCCGATTCTCGCCACCTCGTCCGCCTCCATGGCTCGATCAAACATCCGAGTACCGGTCGCTTGCGCAGTGGATTCAAAGTTCGTTCTCGTCGGACCGGGACAGACCGCGGTCACTCGGACGCCCGTTCCCAACAGCTCCTCATCCAACGCTTCCGAGAAGGAGAGCACGTACGCTTTTGAAGCATAATAAACCGCCATATACGGCCCCGGCAGGTACGCTGCGATACTCGCCACATTGAGGATGCGTCCGTTCCGGTGCCCCTTCATTCCCGGCAGCAAAAGATACGTTAATTCCGTCAGCGCTCCGATGTTGACCTGAATCATCTGCCGCTGTTCCTCCAGGCTGAGCTCGTCAAATACGCCCATCAATCCGAATCCGGCATTGTTGATGAGAATATCCGGAACGATCCCCATTCGCTCAAGCTCATCCGCAACACGCCGGGCTGCTCCAGGGAGACTCAAGTCCTGGGCGATCGTCTGAATATCCACCGCATACCCGTTCTCCCGAACCGCCTTCAGCTTTTCCTCGCTGCGGCCAACCAGAACGAGGGAATATCCGTCCTGGGCAAGCAGCTTGACAAACTCTAGCCCGAGCCCGCTTGTGGCACCGGTGATCACTGCCGTCTTGGCCATCTTCATCGGTCCTCTCCTGCGCTCTGCCCGCCATTTTAGCGCAGACAGGCGGTAATTGCCTTCATCATATCCCTGCTTTTTCCAGTCGTCAAATGAGAAGAGCAGTACCGAGAGATCCTTATAAAAGGGTAATCCCTGACGTCCCCCCACGAAAAAGACACCCTTTTCAGGGTGCCTGATATCCGCTGAGGCTCACTCTGCGCGAAGCAACACCATGGAGAGCTTGGCATTTCTTTCGGCAATGAGGGCCAGAAGGTCCTCGATCTGCCGTTCCGCCTCCTGATAGCCTTCCTCACGGATGGTCTCTTTCAGCCTCTGGACCGACTGAGCGATAGCGTCTTCCACGCCGAACAGTGACGGGTGGGTTTTGAGTTGACTGCTTTGAAAGGCATCGTACACCTTTTCCAGCTTCTTCTGAAACGCACGCTCCTTCACCTGGTTCATCAAAGCAAGGATCTCTTGGGCATGCATACGGATATAGTCAACAGAAGTCCGGTTTTCTTGCTGCCTTGCAATTGAAGCCTCGGTAAAGAATAGCTGAGGAATGACTAATAAGGCGTATATCGCTGCCAATATCAGCTGCGGAATGAAGGATGCGTTAAACGTAGCCTCGTCCCAATACATGAATGCCATGCCAACCAGAAACGAGCAAACAAAGTAGGCAGCAGACAATGCGACTAGCGGATATCCAAACACAAGGGCGTTCTTCACCTTTGGCAAGGAAGAGCTGGATAAGAAGAAGAGGAAGTACGCCACATGAATCGCCGCATAGGAAACCCAGAAGGCGGATGTATATTCTGTGCGAACCAGGAAGACGATTGTGTTGAAGACCACGACAAAAACGAGGAAAAACGCGAGCCACAGCTGGTTTTGCTTCTTATTCATCGAGCCTCACCTCAGTTCATTCGAGTGCCGCATTCATTACAGAACTTGGCCGTCCCCGGCAATATCGTATGGCAGGTCGGGCAGCTCCTGGTTTCAGGAACAAGCCGCTCCCCGCATTCGTTGCAAAATTTTGCATTCAGTGCGTTTCCGCTATGGCAAGAGGGACATTCCTTCTCTGTGGGAGCAGAGGCTGGGACGGAAGGACTCGGAGCGGGCGCAGCAGGCTCAGGTCGAGCCATCATCGGCGAAGTCATCTGCTGAGAGAGTTCCCCGAACAGCCCGCCAGCCGCAATCCCCATACCCAGCCCAGCGCCTGCAGCCGCGATGCCTCCCGCACCCTCGTTATTGGCCAAGTCTCGGATGATGGATGCCGACTGAAGACGCGCCCAGTCTTGTCCCAGCACATCCAAGACGGCCTTGTTCGCATAGGCCTCTTCCAACTTGGCCCGGCTGGAATCATTCTCCGGAATGTCGATCGCGCTAACGTAGAAGTTCACAAGGCGGAGCCCGTACTCGTCCACAATCTCGCTCAACAGCGGGTGCAAGCTTTCGGCAACTTTCGTCTTCTCCGTACACATGTCCAGGATTTCTCGACCCGACTCCTTGATGGTCTGAGCGATCCCGTCCTTGATGGTCTGGAGGAACGCCGTACGGAAGTACCCGTTCAGCTCCTGCTGCGCGAAGGATTGAACCTTATTGCCGAGAAGCTTTAACAGAAACTTCTTGGAATCCATCACCTGAACGGAATAGGAGCCTCTCGCCTGCACGCTCGTTTGAAGTTTATAGATCGGGTCGCGGATCTGGATCGGACTGTCTGTCCCCCAGAAGAGCTCGAGGTTGTGCCCTTTGTTAACAAAGAAGATTTTACAGGAAAACGCGCTTACCCCGCCGGAGAAGAAGTTACGAAAGCTGCTGATCACCGGGTAGTTGTTCGTGCTTAGGGTGAACTTCCCTCCGCTGAACACCTGCTCCACTACGCCGTCCTTGAAAAACAATGCTTCCTCGGCTTCACCTACAATCAGCTCAGAGCCTGTATAGAAGTCCTCTCCGGAGAACTTCCAGACCAAGGTGTCGCCGGGACTGTCATTCTTGATCACGCTAAATAATTCCATGAGTACCTCCCGAGTTCATAAAGAAAACAGCCTATCCCGAAATCCACCGCCACAATGAATTCCGAACAGGCTGTTCCTGTCATTATCGTCACGGTTCAGCATGATTATTGACCCGCTGTCATGCTGGATGGTTCATTACCGATTACGCGCTTTTCTTGTCACGAAGGAGCTGGCGCATCCCTTGAATGGAGCGTTCTGCACCGGCGGCATCCGAAACAGCGCAGGAAATGGAATTCCCACCAGACGTCGTCAGTTTGAAACATTCCACCGTAATCCCAATATCGTTACCCTTCTTGTCTTTTTGGGTAATGGAACCGGAGGCCGTGGCCACGGAAACAACATCCTTGTAAAAATACTCGTCCGTACTATCTACCATATCTGGATCAATCAGTGAAAATTGATGGGTGAAGGCATGAACTTGATTTTCGCTGAAGTAAAACACAGTTGCTTCATAATTCGAGCTTCTCCATTGTCCATCCCTGCCCTGAATGACGAGATTAGGTTTATGAGAAATGGGCTCAAAGTAGAACCCGTCTACAAGAATAGGTTCAATCAGATTTACCTGCTCTTCATCTAGTCCCATCTTAGCAAGTCCCCGTTGCAGGGCTTTTTTGCCTGTCTCTTTGCAGAGTTCATCCAATTTCGCATCACTCGGGCGACCATAGAATTGCCAGGCTAGATGGGCCACTCCCGCAAGAAGGATCACGATTCCCGCATTCACATTACCGATCCAGAAGAAGAGACCGACTAGGATGAGAATGATCCCTAGCTTATAGGAAATCGGCTTAAAGTACTTTCTGTTTTTCTTGTAATCCATCTTTCATTTCCTCCTAAATGATATCCATATAATCAAAGCTTCGTGGCGCATGTAGCTCTGCTTATAGTGCTGCCGGTTTATCCACATTCAGCACTTCAAACAGAATGCGAATGTCTTCAGGCGAGACGTGATTTTGCTTGGCTTGTTCCAGTTCCTCTTGGTAAGGAGGCTTGATGTTCAGGAACTTGCGCTCGAAGAAATCATATTTTAAATAGGCATGGAAGTAATGGTAGACTCCCCTATTCTCGATCTGAAGCGCGGCCTGAACATACTTCATGGCCTTTTCAATGGTTGCCTTCTGAGCGAGAAAAGCCTTCTTCCCATTCAGAAGAGATACAGCTGCATAGAAATAGGTTTCCGACTGATCAAAATCACTCTCGATTGCCCTCTCAAAGCATTCGAGCGCCTTGTCATATAGCTGGGTTTTCAGGTAGCACATGCCCATGGAGGAATGTAGTGCTGCGTCCTGCGGGTGACTTCGCAAAGTTTCGGTATAAGTGCGAATGTAGCCCTTCATGTCCTGAGCGGACATGCTATACACACTGGTGAAGCTGGTGATCATCACGGGTCGTCCACAATATTTGCAAGATTCCTGTGCAGTGGATACGGGTTCACCGCAGCCGGCACACTTCAAATCTAATACTTGGTACTGGGTCATGATTCCTCCAAGGTCGTTATAATATCCTTTTCTATATATCTCCATCACTAAGAAAATTCGATAGGCTTCCACAAAACCCTCCTTTATTTTGGGACTTTTTTCCGCAAAGTCAAGAAGATTTTGGGCTTTTATAGCGTAAAAAGCAGCTCCCCCAACACCCTTGTGTCGGCAGGAGCTGCTTTTGTTCGTCGTTCGCCTCTATCAAACAGAGCCTTTCGCCAGCTTACGCTTCAACTTATGGAAAGTCTTCACCCGGTCCGCCATTCTCTCGGAGATGATGGAATTTCCATTGCGCCTATCGAAGGCTTGGATCAAACGGCCAAGCTCATCCGAGATCCACTCGGGCGTCACCTGATCGGCCATCGGCAGTTTTTTTCGCCTCTTGCTCTTTGTCCATTCCTCCACAAATAGGCCGGCAGCATAAAGGTAGTTCAGGTTATTCCACCCGATCCGGCTCTCCCGTACAAAAGGCAAGGTGCGCTCATAGAGCTTATAGGCCCGCGCAAGATCCATCAGCGTGAGCGTCTCCAGCAATTCGCCGTACTCCTCCAGATAAGCCGGCCCCTCCAGCTCGCGGAACGCCTTGCGCGATACCGCAATCGCCTGGTCGGTTTCCCCCAGTTGAAGGTGCGGGTTCATCACCAGGCTGTACGTGTTTTGCGGAATGGCATGGCAGCGCATGCGGCCGTCCATGATGGGCTTCAGGGTCTTCATTCCCTGCTTCAGATGCCCGATGCGGAAGCGATACTCGCCGAACAGGTTCTGCTCGCAGGCGCGGCAGTCGGCGAGGCTGTCCCGCGGAGTTGCCCGCCAGAGCCGGTAGGCGTCGGCCGCTTCGTCCAGCTCGCCCAGCGAGAGCAGATAGCTCACGCGCTGCTGGTGATAGGGCCGAAGATTGTACCCGAACTCGGTGCACATCGCCTTAAAGTCCTCGAAGACACGGTCCGCCGTCTCGCGGCTGAACTCGGGAATGCGCCAGATCTGATTCAACACCCACTTGTAGTTCCAGAGCAGGCTGAAGGAGGAGTATTGATCCGGATGCTTGCGAAATTCAGCCAGGCACCAGGCGAAGGCGATCATCATCCGCTCGGCGCAGCCCCCGTCGGGCGCGGCTGAGACGTAGTTCATGCGAACCTCGTATGCATCCGAAACGGGGCGATACAGATCGGCAAGCCGAATCATTTCCTCCATTACGGCGAGCTTTTGCTTTCCATCCGGCAGGCTCCAGCTCGCTCGCCTCAATTCCTCAAATCGGTTGTTCATCGGTCTACCTCAGTCCGAGCCAGCCCCTCATTCATGAAAAAGAGCAGCGAGTCGTTCATCAGCTTCAACTCATCAGCATTCATCGGATGGTTGCCGAGCAGAAGTGCCTGGGTGTAGAACAGCTCGATGCACGCCTTTTGCATGCGCGGGTTGCCGGACTCCACCGCCTTGCGCACGAGCGGGTTGTTGTAGTTGTAGCAGACGCGCGCATACGGCCGTTCGTAGAGGGCATCACGAATGACTCGAACGACTTCTGCATAGAGCGGATCCGCCTTCTCCTCTGCGTCATCGGCCAACCGGAAGAAGTTGACCTCTTGATTCGTGTTATACAGCACCGGGAGATCCGCAGGCTCAAACCAGCGTACGAGCGATTGGCATTGGAAGCCGGAGAGCAGCCGGTCGGACAGCTCCAGAAACGGCTGCACCTCCGCCTTCTCCTCGGCGCCAAGCTCCTTGAAGCGCTCGGCAAACTCCAGCGTATTCACGATACGCACGGTAGCCGAGCTGTCCACCCACGGCAGGCGGCGAGCCAGATCCAGATCGTGCACATAGCCGCCGTTGACGACCAGCATTTCCTCCGATTTCGCGACGCGGGCAATCTGACGGAACTCGTCCACGGTGGGGGCGAGCAGGATTTCTTTTCTCGATGCAAGGATGTCGCTGACCCTCAAATCGCCGAAGGACGTCTCAAAGCTCAGATGGCGAATGAACAGCTCGTACAAGTCCTGGTCCTCCACCGCCATCGCCTTGATGGACTCCGTGTGGACACGGACCAGCCGTTGGAACAGCTCCGGTTCCCGGTCAACAAGCTCCATCAGGTACCGCTTGATGCATTCCCCCAGTTCCTCCCTCGCAGCGAAGAACAGCTCGTTCTCCTGGAAGGCCTCTCGGGATGCCGTCGGGCGCAGGCTGTCCGTGTTCAGAATCCCATTCACGAAAAAGGCCCACGGAGGCAAAATGCTGCTCAGCTTGTCGGACAGCAGCATATTCTTCAAATAGACGCGATGGCGCTTCTCATCCTGAAGGCTGACCGCATGGGGAAGCACATGGGCGATGCCGCGCACGCCGCCTACGGCGGACACGAGCGGAATGATGTCCATCGGACGGTAATAGCTCGTCTCCTCGACATACGCCAGGGCCTCTTCCTTCTTCATATCCCAAGGGGCTTTCGATACGTTGATGCGACGCTCGTAGCGATCCTCTTTCAGGATGATCGGAGTCGACAGGTATTGCCCGAATTTATGAAGCAGCTCTTCTACCTGATCGTATTGGAAGAACTCGGCGAATTCCGGCTTGGCCTTCAGGAACACCGTGGTGCCCACCGGAACCTCCCGTTCCAGGCTGCGGATGCCATAGGTCCCGTCAGGCTTTCCTCGCCACTCGAGGGCCCCGTCCCCTTTCGCTGAGCGCGTAATGAGCACGATCTCGTCGCTCACCACAAAGCAGGACAAGAGACCGACACCGAACTGCCCGATGTAATCGTCGGCCAAATCCAGATCGCCTCGCTTGGTCGTGCTGCCGATGCGGGCGAGAAACTGCTCGATCTCCTCGGCGGTCAGCCCGCTCCCATTGTCGGTAAACGAGAGTGTCTCCGAAGGATATACCTCCACAAGAACTTGTCCTTCAAAGGATTGTCCGAGGCGCTTCCTTGCCGTAACGGCGTCAACCCCGTTTTGCAGCAGCTCGCGAATGAAGATCCCCGGATCGGAATAGAGGTGGTTGGATAATAAGTCGATTAACCCTTGCAGGTTAACCTGGAAATTCATCGTCATGCTCGAGATCCCTCCTTGCCAGTTAAAGGTTCTTACCCCTTGCGAGGCGCCTTGCCAACCAAGGCTTGCGCGCGGCGGGCGTGCCGGCACACGCGCTCTCCCTTTGATATCGTCCAGGCCACCCCATTCTTACAGAAAATTCAATCCATTTCTGAAAAAGGACTGGATTTCGCCTATTTTATGGGATAAGATAGGAGCGAAATCAATTGGAGGGCCCTGCTCTTCCGACGTCGGTCGAAAGACAACCCCGCAGCTTTTTTGCGGTGTTGTCTTATTTTATTTTCCAAGGAGGGATGACCATGACCATTTATTCAGCAGACACACCGGTATGGACAAAAGAAGCCTTAAAGCACGAGCTGAAGGCAACAGGACTGGCAGAGGGGCAGGCCGTACTGGCTCATGTTTCCCTTCGCAAGCTGGGATTCGTGATCGGAGGTCCGGAGACCCTGCTTCGTGCGATTCTTGAAATCATCGGGGAGACCGGCACCTTGATGATGCCTGCCCAGACGTGGAAGAACCTCGACCCCGAGACGGGCGTTCACTTCGATGCCCGCGAGGAATGGTGGCCGCTCCTCCGGGAGCATTGGCCCGCCTACGACAAGGCGGTAACCCCTGCCATCGGCATGGGCGTTGCCGCAGAAATGCTTCGCACCTGGCCCGGGGCCAAGCGCTCCGACCATCCGGCCCGCTCCTTCGCTGCCGTGGGTCGCCTGGCGGAGTACTTGACCGAGCGACAGGAGCTGGAGGATTGCTTCGGCGAGGAATCTCCCCTCGGGCGTCTGTACCAAGTCGGCGGCAGCGTGCTGCTGCTCGGAGTCGGCTACGACAAGAACACCTCGCTCCACCTGGCAGAAACACGTGCTGCCTACCCTTCTAAGCATTGGGTACAGGAAAAGAGCGCCGTTCTTGTGAACGGTGCTCGCGAGTGGATTACTTATTCCTCCCTGGCCGTGGACGACCAGGATTTCGTGGAGCTGGGTGAGGCCTTCGATCAGGCTACCGCTCAGCCCGTGCACCGAATCGGCTGGGCAGACGCTCGCCTGATCGACCAGAGGCAGTTGGTCGATTGGACCGTTGCTTGGATGGAGCGACATCGGAGGTAAGGAGCTCCCTCAGTCTCGTACCGACAGCTTGCAAAGTGACTCCTTGATGCGCAGAATGGCTTCCTTGTATTTATCCGTATCCTTCATCGTGCCGTACATGATGCGGAGGAAGCCTTCCCCGTTTGCGCCGAACCAGGTTCCGGGTGAAATGCCTACCTGGGCATCACGAGCGAGGTAATCGCGAATCTCGACAGAGGTACCCAGCTTCGAGATATTCACCCAAAAGAAAAAGCCGGCGTCCGGTGTCAGGACCGTCACGCCCGGAATGGCATTCAACTGCTCCAGGCCGAAGCGGCGGCGCTCATCGTAAATGCGGTTCCACTCGTCCACATAGCCGGGATTTTGCAGCGCCGCCACCACACCGTATTGCGCAAAGGTATTGGTGGGGCCGACATAATTGAAGGTGGCCACCTTCAACATGTCGACGATGGGCTTCGGCGCCACCAGGTACGCAACCCGGTACCCGGTCAGGCCGAAATCCTTGGAGGTTCCGAATACCGAGATCGTTCGCTCCTTCATGCCGGGGAGCGTCGCGAAGGTGATGTATTCCTTGTCATCGTAGATGGTGCGCTCGAAGCTTTGGTCCACGACAACCATGAGGTCATGTTTCTCGAGGAAGGCAGCCAGCTCCAGAAGCACCTCCCGCGTGTACACCGTCGTAGTCGGATTGTTCGGGTGGGTCAGGACGAGACATCGGGTGTTCGGTGTAACTCGCTTCTCGAGCTCCTCGATGCGAAGCTGAAAGCCGTCCTCCATGTACGTGGGGACGCTGATGCTGATCGCCCCCATCTGGTACACATCATTGAAATTCTCCGCAAAGCCGGGATCGATGTTCAACACCTCATCTCCGTGATGCGGCCGGATGCAGACGCGGATGCCGACGAACAGGCCGAAGGCGGAGCTCGGAACGACGAGCAGCTCCTGTTCGGGATCGACGTCCAGGCCGTTAAACGTCTTCAGCTTCTTGACCAGCTCGGCCTTGAGCTCCGGCACCGCGTAGCTGTTGTCGAGCGCATAATGCGTCTTGCCTTCATCCAGCGCTCGCTTGGTGGCTTCGATGACATGCTCCGGAATGCAAGGATCCGGGAAGAAGGGATCGGCTCCAACCAGCATGAGCTTCCGCTCGGGGTCCATGTTATCGTAAGCCGAAAAATCCGGCGATTTCAGCTTTTCCCAGTGCTCGTCGTATTTCATGGTTGAATGCTCTCCTTTGTTCGTTCATTGAATGGAACCGCTATGGGTCCCTTAGCGGTAATGACAGGCAACCTGATGGCCGCTGCCGATGTCCTTCAAGAGCGGCTCCTCCAGCGCGCACCGTTCGGTTGCCTCCGGGCAGCGCGTGCGGAAGCGGCACCCGCTGGGCGGACTGACCGGGCTCGGCACGTCGCCCTGGAGGAGGATGCGCTCCCGCCGCTCACCCGTAACCGATTGCGGGATGGCGGAGAGCAGCGCCCGGGTATAGGGATGTTGCGGGCTACGGTACAGCTCGTGCTTGTTCGCCAGCTCGACCATCTTGCCCAGGTACATGACGCCAACCCGGGTACTGATGTGCTTTACGACCCGCAGGTCGTGCGAGATGAAGAGATACGTCAACCCAAGCTTCTCCTGAAGGTCCTTCATCAGGTTCACAACCTGCGCTTGAATCGATACGTCGAGGGCGGACACCGGCTCGTCGCAGACAACGAACTTCGGGTTCAGCGCAAGCGCCCGGGCAATGCCGATCCGCTGCCGCTGGCCGCCGCTAAACTCATGCGGGTAGCGGGTGATATGCTCCGGCCGCAGCCCGACCACCGCGAGCAGCTCCTGCACACGCTCCTCCCTCTCTCGGCCGGACAGCCTCTCGTGCACCTTGAACGCTTCTCCAATGATGCTCGAAACCGTCTTGCGCGGATCAAGCGACGCATACGGGTCCTGGAAGATGATCTGCATTTCGCGGCGCAGGCCGCGCAGGTCTCCCCGGCGCAGCCTCAGAATATCGCGCCCCTCAAAATTCACCGTACCGTCTGTAGGCTCGATCAAACGAAGGAGCGCCCGGCCGGTGGTGGATTTGCCGCAGCCGGACTCGCCGACAATGCCCAAGGTCTCTCCGCGCTCAATGGTGAAGGTCAAGCCGTCGACCGCCTTGACGGTCTGCCGCTCCCCGCCCAGAAGGCCGCTGCCGCCAATCGGAAAGTGAACCTTTAAGTCGTGGATATCCAGCAGCGTCTCGCTCATTCCGTTCCCCCCTCTACGGCATCGCTGTGCAGAAAACAGCGGACTTCGTGACCGTTTGCCCTCGTCAGAGCCGGCTGGCTCTGCACGCAGCGGTCCATCGCATACTTGCAGCGCGGAGCGAACCGGCACCCCGCCGGCATCTCATATACATTCGGCACCAGCCCTTCAATCGTCTCCAGACGCTCCACTTCTTCGTCGATATTCGGAATCGAGGCGAGAAGGCCCAACGTATACGGATGCAGCGGGTTGGCAAACACCTCGCCTACCGCTCCGTGCTCCACCACCTTGCCCGCGTACATGACCATGACCTCATCGGCAACCTCCGCCACTACCCCCAGGTCATGAGTAATGAGCATGATGGAGGTACCGAGGCGGTCCTTCAACTCCTTCATCAGTTCAAGGATCTGTGCCTGAATGGTGACATCGAGCGCCGTTGTCGGCTCATCCGCGATGAGCAGCGCCGGGTCGCACGCAAGCGCCATGGCGATCATGACGCGCTGGCGCATTCCTCCGCTCAACTGGTGCGGATACTCGTGCACCCTTTTTTCAGGAAGGGGAATGCCGACGGTCCGAAGCATCTCAATGCTTCTCTTGGTCGCTTCCGCCGTCGAGAGCCCTTGATGCAGCTTCAACACCTCATTGATCTGGTTGCCAATCGTGAACACCGGATTGAGCGATGTCATCGGCTCCTGAAAGATCATGGAGATGCGGTTGCCTCGAATGCGTTCCATCTCCTTCTCGGATTTGGTAAGCAGGTTCTCCCCATCGAAGAGGATCTCTCCCGCAACAACCCGACCCACGGGCTCCGCCACGAGCCGCATGACGGACAAGGATGTGACGCTCTTGCCGCAGCCGGACTCGCCGACAATGCCGAGCGTCTTGCCTTTGGAGAGGGAAAAATCGATGCCATCCACCGACTTCGCGACTCCCTCTTCCGTATAGAAATAGGTTTTGAGCCCTTTGAC
Source organism: Gorillibacterium sp. CAU 1737 (assembly GCF_039888655.1). NCBI lineage: Bacteria > Bacillati > Bacillota > Bacilli > Caryophanales > Paenibacillaceae > Gorillibacterium > Gorillibacterium sp. CAU 1737. Next base: position 168,921 of record NZ_JBDQQO010000004.1, on the reverse strand, counting down.
CTCGAGCAGCTGTTCCATGCGATGGTTTCCCTCCTTGTCTTCCCCTGGCGGAGAAGGATCAACGTTAGTGAATCTGCAGGCGGCGCGGGCATTGGGTCAGCACCTCGACGCCCTCCTCTGTTACCCGTACGACATCTTCAATTCGTACGCCCCCCACCCCCGGCACGTAGAGACCCGGTTCGAGGGTAAAGATCATGCCGGGAACGAGAATCTCCTCGCTGCCGATGACCACTCGGGGACGCTCGTGAATATGCAGCCCCACCCCGTGGCCCAAGCCGCGAAGGCTGTAGCGCTCCAGCCCCGCCGCCTCAAACACCCGGCGATGCACCCGGTCGAGCTCCCCAGCCGTTATGCCGGGGCGTACCGCGCGAACGGCTTCCTCCAGCGCTTCGTGCACCACCTCATCTAACCGATGAAGGTCCGGTTCGGGTTCGCCTACCCGCAGCGTCCGCGTCATATCGCCGTGGTACCCGCGATAGACCGCTCCGAAATCGACCACCACCATCTCGCCCGAGCGAATGGGGCGATCGGTTGCCGTGCCGTGCGGCAGCGCGGACCGCGGGCCGGAGGCGACGATCGTATCGAACGCCACCCCTTCGCTACCTTCCTTCGCAAGCAGGTATTCCAGTTCCATCTGGATCTCCCGCTCCGTCATGCCGGGAGATAGCCTCGGGAGAAGCCGCATAAGTGCCCGGTCTCCCATGGCCACCGCCCGCCGAATACAGGCAACCTCGCCTTCGTCCTTCACGGCGCGGAGCGTGAGGCCGTAATCCGGCATCGGCACCCACTCCACCTCCGGTACAGCTGCCCGAAGGCGGGTAATCGCGCCGTCCGTCAGGTGATCGGTCTCGAAGCCGATTCTCTTCGCACGGAGGCCCCGCGCTTCTTCGCGCAAAGTCGGCATCGGATCGAGACCGTGGGTCGCGATCCGCCAGCCTGCCGCCTCCTCTTCCGCCTGCTGGGTATAGCGCGGATCGGTGACCAGCACGGCCGCATCCGCGCTCAGGAACAGGTGACCGTTGCTACCGATGAAGCCGGAGAAGTAGCGCCGGTTTTCCTTCGAGGCGAGGTAGAGGCCGTCCAATTCTCGCTCCTTCATCCATTGTCTAAGCGGGTTGAGACGCTCTGTCATGGCGGCTCCCCTCTCCCCTCTGTACTCCGAGTTACTCCCGCCCATCACTTGCGCCCCTTCAGCTTGGGATCGAGCGCATCCCGCAAGCCGTCGCCGATAAAGTTGATGCTGAGCACCGTAAGCAGGATGGCAAGGCCGGGATAGAGCCAAATCCAATACTTGAAGCGGAGCACCAAAATCGACATCGCTTCATTCAGCATGTTGCCCCAGCTTGGTGTCGGCTGCTGAACCCCAACCCCCAAGAAGCTGAGCGCCGCTTCGGTCAGGATGGCGTCCGCCGTCATCAGCGTCGCCTGCACGAGAATTGGCGCCATGATGTTCGGCAGGATGTGCTGCAGGATGATGGAGAAGTCGCTCACGCCGAGCGCCTTCGATGCTTGCACGTATTCCAGCTCGCGCACGCGGAGAATTTCACCGCGCACGAGGCGGGCCGTGCTCGTCCAGCTGACGAGGCCGATGATGATCATCACGTTATAGATGCTCGGCTTAAGCAGGGTCGAGACCGTGATGATCAGGAACATGACGGGAAAACAATACACAACATCCACCACGCGCATGATGATCGAATCCGCCCACTTACCGTAGTAGCCCGCAACCGCACCCAGGAGGATCCCAAGCACCGTGGAGATGGTGACGGAGACGATCCCAACGCTCAGGGAGACGCGGCCGGCGTAGAGCAGCCGGGACAGAATGTCTCGCCCGAGGCTGTCGGTACCGAGCCAGTACGTGGAATCGGGTTTGGCCATGATATCCAGGCCGCCCGCCGCATTCTTGATCGATTGAAACGGATTGTGCGGGGCAAGCCACGGAGCGAAGATCGAGACGAGGAGGAGAAGACCGATGAAGCCCAAGCCGAATACCGCCAGCTTGTTCTTCCGATACCTTCGCCACGTCTGGCTTCCAGCTCCCGACTTGCGTTTACCCAACTTGGGAACGCTGCTGTCTTGGACGATTGCCACGTCGATGGCCTCCTCTCGCTTATTTGGATAGCCGAATCTTCGGATCGGCCACCGCGTACAGCACGTCCGCCGTCAGGTTGCCGAGCAGCACGAGCATCGAGGTGAACAGGTTCAACCCCATGATGATCGGATACTCGCGCGCCGTAATGGCCTGAATGCCCAGACTGCCCATGCCCGGCCAGTTGAAGATCGTCTCGGTGATATACGCTCCGCCGAACAACGTCGGAATGGAGATTCCAAACAGGGTAATGACCGGAATAATCGCGTTTCGCAGCGCGTGCTTGTATTTCACCATGGAGCCGCCGAGCCCCTTGGCCTTGGCCGTCCGAATGTAGTCATGGGTCAGCACCTCAATCATGCTGGAGCGGGTAAACCGCATGATCACCGCCAGGTTCGGCAGGGCGAGCACGAGCGCCGGCAGCACCAGATGCTTCAGCTTGTCGAGGAAGATCGCCCAACTGCTGCCCTGCAGGTTGATGGTGGCAAGCCCCGAGGTGGGAAACCAGTTCAGCTTGACGGCAAACAGGTAGATCAGGGCAATTCCAAAGAAAAAGGACGGCACCGAAATGCCGATGAACGAGAAGACCGTGAGGCCGTAATCGCGCTTTGTGTACTTGTTGGTAGCGGAATAGACGCCGAGCGGCACCCCGATGATGAAGCTGAGCAGGAAAGCCGTCACCGTGAGCAGAAGCGTCGCGGGAAGGCGCTCCAGGATCATGCCTGCGACGGATTGCCCGGTCTTGATGGTGAAGCCCAGGTTGCCCTGCACAATCTGGCCGAGCCAGCGAAAATATTGCACGATGACCGGATCGTTCAGCCCCATTCGTTCCTGAGCGCGAGCGAGCTCCGCTGTTGAGATGCGCGGATCGATCATCGTCTGCATCGGATTGCCGGGTGTGATCTGCATGATGAAGAAGGTGAGCAAGGAAATGCCGACCAAGAGCGGCAGGGTAGTGAGCAGTCTTTTGACCAGATAGCGTTGCACGATCATTCCTCCCTTCTGACAAGCGGTTGAAAAGCGAACCGGTACGGATCGGATGCATTCCCTACGAGCGGATCAACACGAGGCTCTTCTGCCGTTCGCTCAAGTACTCGGATCCTTCCGCGGTGACAACGAGATTTTCCTCCAGCAAAATGTACGGCGGCTTCCCCGGCAAAATGGTTGGCTCCAGTGTAAACACCATGTTCTCACCGATTCGGCCGTAAGGGGCTTGTCCGTAGCGATCCCAGCGCGGACCGAGCAGCGTCCCGCCGTCATGCGTTTCGCGGCCGATCTGGTGGCCTGTCGCATGACTGATCTCGGGCATGCCCCGCTCCAGCAGGAACTGGCGAGCCACCGCATCTACCTCATGCCCGATCGCTCCCGGCTTGAGCGCCGCCTGAGCCGCACTGATCGCGTCATAAGCCGCCTGGAAGGCGAAGCGGGCATCCTCAGGCGCATCCTCCTCATCCTCCTTCAGGAAGTAAACCGTCCGGGCGATGTCCGAGACGTAGCCCTCGTACTCGATGCTGTAGTCGAAGATAACCAGATCGCCCGGCTCGATGACCCGGTCGGAGGGCTGCCGGTGCGCAATGTTTTCCTTCAGCACCATCGGCATGGACAGCGTACGATCGAGACCGTTTACCACCCCGCGCTCCTTCATCTCCGTCAGGAAGAGCTCACCCGCTTGCTTTTCCGTCATGCCGACCTGGAGCCTCTGAAAGACCGCCTCATAGATCTCAAGGGTGACGGCGATGGCCTGCCGGATGCGGCGAAGCTCCTCGGGTGTCTTGATGCTGCGGAGCTCCGTGAGAAACGAGGCCGAGGAGAGAAACTCACCGGTGTAGTCCTTCAAGGTCTGCATGAGCCAACGGTAGCAGCCGAGGGTGAGGCCGTCACACAAATGCTCCTCCTTCGAGTAGTTCAAGGCGATTCGGGACGGAGCCAGCCGCTGAACAAGGCTCGCCAGTGCTTCCTCCAGCCCCCCGCTGTATTTGATCACCTCTTGAAAGAGGCCGCTCTCTTCGATGTCCTGCGCGTCGATGGAGCTGCACACCGCGTAGCGTGCGCCATTCGCCGCGATTAAGAAGGCGCCCGGGCCGACTGTCTTCACACCGGTAACGAGCGGCAGGCAGGGATCGCTGCCCTCGCTGGTGAGGATGAGCCAGAGGTCAATCTTTCGTTCGTGGAGCGCCTTCGCGGCTTGCCCCATCTTTTCCTGATTCACGGTATAGTTCATGCTGCACCTCCGCCTGTTAGGCATAGATCATGAAGCGTCTGCGTCAGCACCTTCGCCCCGAAGAGATAGGAGGCCCGGCTGATGCGCTCGTCGTGCTGGTGAACCCGTTCGAGCACGGCGGCAAAATGGTCCTCCAGAAGCGTAGGCGAGAAGCCGTAGATCCGGTCCGTGTAAGGACCGAGAAAGCGGCCGTCCGTACGGCCCAGCGCGACAAAGGGAACGAGCTTCGCATCGAGCCCGTAGGCTTGGCAGTTTTGCTCGAAGAGCTCCAGGAGCTCATTGTCGATGCTGCTTGCATACCCTTCTTCGAAGCTGACGATCTCCCACTCCACCGGGAGCGGGCCAAGCAGCCGCTTCATTAACTGCTCAATGTCCTGCACCGTTGTACCCGGCAGCAGGCGAATTTCCAGGTCGGCAGAAGCGTGGCCTGCAATCGCGTTGATGCGCTCCCCGGCCTTCACTTCGTTGATCATGAGCCCGTCATGGAGCATGTACTCCATCAGGTTGTGATAGGTCGATTCGATGACCTGCTTGCTGGTCGGGCTTAAGCCCGTCTCCAGAATGAACTGGCGGGACACCTCCGTGTATTTCACCGGAAACTTGTAAGCCGCGAGCGTCCCGAGGGCCGCTCCGAGGCGGAAGATCGCCTGATCGGTCGGGGGACAGGAGGCGTGGCCCTGCGGCCCGCTTGCCTGAAGCCGAATCCGGCAGACGCCCTTCTCGCCTGCAGCGCAGAGGATGAGGTTCCGCCCGTTCAGGAGGAGCGGAAAGCCGCCTCCCTCGCTGATGACGTACCCATCTGCCTGCAGCTCAGGGAACCGTTCGATCACCTGGGCCATGCCCAGGCGGCTTCCCGCTTCCTCATCCGCTGTCGCCACCAGGTAGACCGTTCGGTCGAGCTTGTCCTCCTGCTCCTTCAGATGAAGGAAAGCCGCCGTCTGCATGGCGGTGAGCTGCTTCGTGTCCAGCGTCCCGCGCCCGTAGATGACGCCGTTCACTTCCTTCGCCTCGAAGGGCGGCTCGGTCCACCGGGCGGCTTCGGCGGCCACCACATCGAGGTGAGAGAGCAGAATGACGGGCGGCTTCGTCCCGGAGCCGATGCAGGCGATGAGATTCGCCCTCCCCGGCTCCGGCTCGAAGCATTCCGAGCCGATGCCCTTCTCGGCGAGCCGCTTCTGCAAGTAGTGCACCGCCGCGAGCTCACGGCCCGGCGGGTTCGTCGTGTCAATGCGGAGAAGGTCCGTAAAGAGGGCCAGCGCGGATTCCTCCCATTCGGCATCCAGAGAGGGTAGTTCCCGGCCTAGAGGAAGGCCCTCGCCCGGCGGCTTCTCTTGCTTGGGATCTTTGATGTTCACATTCTGCAGTTGCTTACGCCCCATCGGCTTCCCTCCTTGTCAGCATGGGATGACCACGAGCTCAAGCTGCCGCTTGCTGAGCAGCCGGGCCCCGTCTCGGGTAACGACGACATTCTCCTCGACGAGCATGCAGGGCAGCCCGCCATCCTGGATGACCGTCGGCTCGATGGCGTACACCTCGCCCGCCTTCACCACGCCGTCGGAGTCCGCCCGGCTGGGCGGCCCAAGCCGCGTTCCGCCGTCGTGGCACTGCCGGCCGACCTGATGCCCGACCGAGTGGCGGATGGTCGGGTACCCTCCTGCCTCGATGGCGCTGCGTCCAGCCGCGTCGACCTCATAACCCCGCTTGCCGGGGGCGATGCTCTCGATCGCGGCGGTGATCGCCGTGACGGCAGTGTCGAAGGCATGCCGCACGTCGGCCGGCGGCTCTGTTTCGCCTGGGCGCAGCACATACAGCGTGCGGGCGACATCCGAGCAATAGTCGCGGTATTTCACCGACATGTCCAGGATGAGGATATCGCCGGGCTCTACCGCGGTATTCCCCGGCTTGCGATGAGCAAGGCCGGCGCGGACGATACAGACGAGAGGCGGATCGAACGGATGATCGATGCCGTTCGTGACACCTCGCGCCTTCATCCCCTCAACGAACCGTTCCCCGATTTCCCGCTCCGTCATGCCGCAGCGAATCTCCGCCGCCACTTCCTGAAAGATCTCCTGGGTGAGGGTCACGGCCTGTTGAATCCGTTCCAACTCCGCCGGGGTCTTGATGCTGCGAATTTCCTTCAGGAGAGGCTCGCTCGACACCTCGATGGCGCGGAGGCGATCCTTCCCGATAGCCTCCTCCAGGAGCTGGTACTGCCCGACCGTAAGGCCGTCGCACAGGTGATCGGTCAGGGAGAAGTTCAGCGCCAGCTTTGCTGGAGCCAGACGATCCATGAGGCCTCGGAGCGCTTCCTCGAAGTTTTGACCGTAGGGAATCACCTCCGCAAACAGTCCAGTATTTTCAAAGTTTCCTCGATCGCTCTCAGACGCAAGAATCAGATGACCTCCGTCCTCCCGGAGCACAACGGCCGCCTCATGAATGGATGTCGTTCCGATCAGGAGCGGCAGCGACGGGTCACTCGCCTCCCGGTTCAGAATGAGCCAAGCATCGATTCCGTGTTCGCCCAGCAGTTCGGCAGCCGCCGCCAGCTTCTCATGGGCGACGCGAAATTCCTCCTTGATCATAGGGCTTCCCTCCGTTCCAGATAATGCATAACCGTTTCATAGAGCACCCGGGCTCCAAAGCCTATCGACTGGCAGGCGATTCTCTCATCAATCCCGTGTACCATGGAGACCGCTTGATCAAAGGTCATGTCCTCCGGCAGCACGGGAGAAAAGCCAAACACTTTGCTTTCAAATTCTCGAAGATAACGACCGTCACTCGATCCGGTGGCGATGAAGGGAACCATCTTCGCTCCGGGCGAATGAGTGGCAAGCGCTGCCTTCATGGCCTCGTACAGCGGCCCTTCACTTCCGGAATCATAGCCCTCCTGGCAGGTCAGAAGCTCCCACTCGATCCCAAGTCCGCTGCATAGCTCAGCTAGCCGCGACTCTACCTCCTCCCGGGTTACCCCAGGCAAAAGGCGAATATCGGCCGTCGCTTCGTATTCACCATCAAGCTCCCGGCGAAGTCGACCGCCGTTCACGAGGGTCAAGGCGAGCGTGCTCTCGGTCATCGCTTTGATCGTCTGCCCCATCATCGGGCTGACCTTCGTCTGGAGGAACGCAATTTGATCCGCTACCGAATGCCCCTCCGGCTTCTCCCCGCATGCCTCCATCAGCTCTCGGATCAGCATCCTCGTCGTGACGGGAACTTCGCCGGGCCAAGTGAAGGCGGCAATTCGAGCAATAAGCTCGGACAGGCGGGCAAGTCCGGTGTTCTCGGGATAAAAGGGGTTGCGATTCGGGACGCGAGGGTACGTAAACTTGACCTGGCAGAGCCCCTTCTGCCCCACTTCACATAGATAAAAAAGCTTGTCATTCACCACGATGGGAAAGCCACCGCCTTCGCTGACCACGTCTGCTCCCTGAAACAGCTCGCCATGGGTCGCAAGCAGCGCCTTTAACCCGTGCACACTCCCGCTCTCTTCATCGGCGGTCGCGATGAGGTACACATCCCGCCGCGGGGTGATCTTGTTCCGGGCGAGCCGCAGCAGCGTCATCAGCTCCATCGCCGTTAGCTGCTTGGTATCGACCGTTCCTCGGCCCCACAGGTAGCCGTCCTCGATAACCCCCTCAAAGGGAGGATGCTTCCACTCGTTCTCGTTCGCGCCGACCACATCCAGATGCGACAGCAGGATGAGAGGCGGTCCGGGCTCCCTGCCTGCCAGCTTAAGAAGGACATTTCCCCGACCAGGCGCCGTCTCGAGCAGCTCGGCGTGAATGCCCTCCGCTTCCGCCAGATCGGCGATGTAACGAGCGGCGGCAAGCTCTCCTCCAGGTGGATTGACGGTCGGAATCCGAATCAGGCTTCGGAGCAGCTCCGTCGCTTCGTGTTGTATGGCATCATCCGCGTTGGTCATGGGAAAACTCCTTTATGCTCGGAAAAGGGAAGAAAGGGAAGGAGCGAACTGATCCGCTCCATCCTTCCCCATCCCTCGCCCTTATTCGGACAAGCTCCAGTCCTTGGCGTTGAAGCTCACGCCGCGGAAATCCGGATTAAAGCCTTGCACCTTCTTGCCCGCAGCGAAGACCGTCTTCTGCCCATAGATCGGAATCCACGGCACGTCATCGGAGAGCGTTTTTCCGATTTCGTGGAAGGTGGCGGTGCGTTTCTGCGGATCGGTCTCGGCCAGCTCCTTGTCGAACAGCTCGTCGATCTTCGGGTTGCTGTAGCTGACAAAGTTGTAGCCGTTCGGCGGCATGAACTTGGACCCGAAGTAGGAGCGGTATTCGTCGGGATCGGCCTCTACCCCGAAGCCGAGGATGTAGGCGTCGTAGTCGCTCGCGGTAACCGCGCGCTTCTTGCCGTCGCTGCCGGCCGGGAGAAGCTTCGTGACCAACGTGGAGAAGTCGAGGGAAATGATTTCGACGTTCACGCCGATCTCGGCCCATTGCTGCTTGAGGAGAACACTCGTCTTTTCACGCTCCGGCTTGCCGGTCGGGACGTTCAGGGAGAACTTCAGCTCCTTGCCGTCTTTCTCGTAGAAGCCCTTGCTGTTCAGCTTGAATCCCGCTTCCTCCAGCAGCTGCTTGGCCTTTTCCTTGTCGTAGGGGTATTTCGTAACATCGGGATTATGCGACCAATGGGCATTCGGGAAGAGGTCGTCGCTCACTTCGCCGTATTCTCCGATTACGCTGGAGACGATCAGGGTTTTGTCGGTGCCGTAAGCGAGAGCCTGGCGAACCTTCAAGTCGGAGAAGAAGGGGTTCAGCAGGTTGAAGCCCACGTAATACACCGAAAGATCGTTCGCTGCTTTCACATCGGCAAAATCAAGCGTCTTGACGTTCTCCACTTGATCCCCGGCGATCGGAACAATGTCGATTTCCTTGTTCATGAAAGCGGCCAGCATCGTGTTGGCATCTCCGAATCGGGTGACCACCTTATCGAGCTTGGGAGCACCGCCGAAATAATCCGGATTGGCTGCCACTTCGATATATTGGCCGGTCTCCCACTTCACGAACTTGAAGGGACCCGTGCCGATCGGGCTGCGGTTCGAGGCATCCTTCGCCCAGTCAGCCGGGGAGACATCCTTCAGCACATGCTCCGGCAGGATACCGATGAAGAGATTGGCCAGGAAGGAAGCATTCGGCTTAGCCAAAGTAAAGGTGATCGTGTTGTCGTCTGCGACCTTGATACCCGATACGCTGTCCGCCTTGCCGTCATGGAAGTCCTCTGCGCCGGCTACCGGCTGTACGCGGCTGTAGGCACCCCCGTCATAGCGGGAATCGGCCATCGCGGTGAAGGTGAAGGCCACATCCTTCGCGCTGAACGGTTGGCCGTCGTGCCACTTCACGCCCTCTTGCAGATGGAACGTGTAGGTGAGGCCGTCGTCGGATACCTCCCAGCTCTTGGCCAAGCCGCCGACCATCTGGAGCGATTCATCCGGCTTAACCAGGGAGTCGAAGATCATGTGCGTCACGTTGGTGTCGCTCGTGGTGGCGTAGATGAGCGGATTGAGGTTGCCCGGCTCTGAGGCCTGGGCCACCGTGACCGTTCCGCCGTTTCTCGCTGCAGGAGTCGTCGTCGCCCCTGTGCTTGCCGTAGGGGCTGCCGCTGAAGGAGAAGGAGAGGAAGAGCTGCTGTTCGTGCTGCAAGCAGTCAAGGTTAAGCTGATGCCAAGTAAGAACGTGAGTACGGCCGATCCTTTTTTCATTCGGTTGCTCCCCCCGCAAGTGTGAGTTTTTATCACATCGGTACCAACGTGATAAGTAACTCCCATTCTAGCGCGGAAAAACGCGAAATGTTGTAGCCCCGACTACAAAAATCGACAGCGTAAGCGCTTAACGTTTTGAAAATTCAAATAGAAGGACGTTATAATAAACAAATAGACTGCTGATGATTAAGAGATTCCATCACATGACCCGACATTTTATTCTCCCTTTTCCGTTCAACTGTGGAATGATTACTGACATCAAATCGGATTGGAGTCCATCCTCATGACCAAAACCCACTACATCCAAAACGATCTATGGAGCGAGCACTTTGCGAGCTGCCCCGTCATCACCCTGAGCAAGAATCGGCTGATCGCCGAGGAAGGGGCAAAGATCAACCAGATCTACTACATCGAATCCGGGCGGGTCAAATTCTCCAGCACCACACCGGACGGCAACGAGAAGATCATGTATATCGTGAACAAAGGGGAATTGATCGGCGACCTGTGGTCCGCCTCGAGCCGCCCCTACTTCATGACGGCCACGACACTAACCAAGTGCACCCTGCGGGTTATGGAACAGAAGAGCTTTCTCGATGTGCTGTTCAGCAACCGGGAGCTGGCGGAGAACTGGATGGGGAACCTATCGGAGGTTGTGGAATTCCTCGTGGACCATGTCACGGAGCTCGTTTTTCTGGACAAGGAGCAGATTATCATCAAGTACATCTACCGACTCAGCTTTAACTATGGGGTTGAAACGGAGAAGGGGATCAAAATCAACACAAAAATGACCCATCAGCTCTTCGCCGACTTGATGGGCTGCTCGCGCATCACGGTCTCGAAGATCATGAGTCATTTGATCAAGCGTCAGGTCATTCGCAAGGAGGGCGGCTACCTCTACATTCCCGATATGGAAGCCCTGAAGAAGCTGGTGAAGCTGTAACGCCCCTCCCTGCCAGCATGCGAATCCCCTTATCGAACTTGCTCCAGCCGAAGTCCGGCAAAGGCTTTTGCTTTTACCTTATAGGTCCCCTTGCCGATGGTTCCCGTCGCCTTCCCCTTGCTCACGGTGAGCGGGAAGTCGGTTTTCACTCCTCCGATGGAGACCTCTCCCTCCACTGCAACAGAGGCATTTGCCGGCCAGGACAAGGAGACGGTGCCGACCTCGGAGGTTGCGCTCCAATCCCCGCCGAGCGTCTCACTCTCCAGGGTCACTACCCCGGCGGCAACCTCAGCTTCTACGGAGGAGAACACGTCCTTCGCGGACAGCCTGCCGTTCACGGCCTTCATGACAAGCGGTCCCTTGATCCCCCTCGCCGTAATCTCGCCATTCGTCACCTTGGCCGTAACCGCCTCTTTCGCATCGTTCACTTCCAGACGCCCATTTTCCATCTCGAGCACCAGAGCTCCGAGCGCTTCCCGAACCTCAATGCTGCCGTTGCGAACCGTAACGGACAGGCTCTCCGTCCCCGCTGCGTTCCGCGCATCCACCACTCCATTTGCCTGCTCGACCGCCAGGGCCGCCTTTGTCTTTTCCGGCAGCGTTACCGTCAGGAGAAGGCTCGGCTCGTATTGCCCCCTCTTTCCGTAGGAAGGGGCGGTGGTATGGATTTCAAGGGTTTTGCCCTTGCGGTTGATCTCCACCTGGGCTTTGTCTGCTACGGTCTTCGCTTCCTCCTTCGTCACATGATCCACCACGACCGTGAGAGCAGCCTGAACTTCTGACACCTCTCCCCGCTTGAGAAGAATCCGGCCATTCCGATTGGTAATTCGGACCTCTTGGATTTTCGAATCGATGGCTGAAGTCGTTATCCCTCGGTCAAAGGAATGCCCGCTGAGCTTATCCCATTCTATCGAAGCGAGCTCCGAGAGGTCATTCCCGAGGTTCAAGTCCAGGTTGTCAAACGATTCGAGGGAATCGACCACCTCGTCAAGCGCAGCACCCGCGTCCCGAATGGCGGTGGCAAGCGAGCTTCCTGCCTTTTGAATCATACTGGATTCAGACGGAGTGGGACTAGGAGAAGGCGAAGCAGCCGAGCGGCTGGCGGCCCGCTCCTCCAACGGGGTGCAGCCCGTAAGCGCGACAAGCATAGCTCCAATCCAGACCAGCATCATCATTCGTTTCATGTTCATCTCTCCCATTCTTCCTGAATTGCTTTCATTCTAGCCCGCCAGGGATGAGAGAGACTTTACAGCCGGATTAGAACTTGCTGAGAAGAAGGAGGAGTACGGGGGCTGAAAATGCACCTTTGAACGATCCACGGGGCCGTAGCGCATAAGGGGTCACCCGTACGGAGAGACTACCCGTGCAGAAAGATCCATGTCAGGAATCAGGAGGTGCGAGCCAGATGGCAAAACCGGATAATCGGGCGGACAACGCCGTGCATTTGAAGAAGAGTATTCAGAACACCCTGCAAAACCTTGACGAGGCGGAAGAGTACCTGGAGGAATTCTCTTCGGAGATCAGCGAGGAGGAACGCAGCCAAATTCAGCAAAAGAACGAACGCCGCAAGGAGAGTTTGGAGGCGTTTCGCGAGGAGATCAAGGACGAGGTGTGAGGCTTTCCCTCGTATAGCGGTGACCACTATTTTAGCCCGCAAGGACAGTAAAAAAACCGGGAGATGCCTCTCCCGGTTTTTCTTTGCTTTAGGCAGGCCTGCCCGCCTTAAAGGGTATTGTAGCTGACAAATTCGCTGACCGGCTTGCGGTAGCCGCGCGGGCGCTGCTTCGTGGTGTCTTCCTTGCCGATCGTAATGAGCAGGGCGGGTACCATTCGATCCGGCAGGTTCAAGGCGTCCTTCAGCTTCTGGGGATCAAACCCGATCATCGGGCAGGTATCCCAGCCCTTGTCCTTGGCCACCAGCATGAAGAGCATGGCCGACAGGCTGCTGTTGCGGATAGCCTCGTCATGCTTGACGGCCTCCCCGCCCTCTTCATAGAAGCGGGTCACACTCTCCACCGTCAGGTCATACTCCTGCTTGTTGATGACGCCGAGCTGAAGCAGTCCTTGGTGGAGCTCTCCGACCTGCTGATAAGCATCGAGATCGCCCAAGACGACGATGGCGGCAGAGGCGGTCTTGACCTTGTATTGTTGATTGGCCGCTTCATAGACGGCTTCTTTAAGCTTTGGGTCGGTTACCACCAGATAATGCGTATGCTGAAGATTGAAGGCGGATGGCGCAAATTTGACGAGCTGAAACAGCTCCTCCAGCTCCTCATTCGAAATGCGTACATCCGGCTGGAACTTCATGGCGGATCTTCTTTCCTTGACAATGGCACTTACTTCACCCATGCGAACTTCCTCCCAAGAATCGTTATGTAAATAATCGTTATGTAAAAAAGAGCTTTCAATAGAATGAGACTCTTTAACTTATTATACATAAGTTAATTCCCTTTTGTACGAATGATTCATGTCATTTTGTTCACATTTTCACCGGACAAAAGAAAGGGCACCCTCGAAAGACCCGTTAGTGCGGGGTCTTAGAGGATGCCGGATATCGTTCTTGCAGGAATGCAACCGACTGCCGGATCAGCGCCTTCAACACGTCCAGATGGATGTCACTCACTTTGTTGATATACACACAAGCTTTGCCGGACGTGTGCTTGCCTAGCTTGCTGAGCAAGGCTTCCCGCTCCTCGTCCCCCGTGGCGAAATAGAGGCTGATCTTTGCCTTCCGGGGGGAAAAGCCCACGAGCGGGGCATCTCCTTCATGACCGGACGGATACTTGTAATGATAGGCTCCGAACCCGATGATGCTTGGCCCCCACATTTTCGCAGGATAGCCGGTCGTCTCCTGGAAGAGGTCCAGCAAGCGATAGGCGTCTGCACGTTTCTGGGGGGACTCCACCTGCTCGACGAATTCGATCACGCTGGCTTCTGTTTCTTTCGTTTTCTGCTCGGCCATGGTCCGATCCTCTCCTGTCCCTGTGGGCAGCCGATTTGGGTTATCTTTTGCGATAGAGGTCGACGCTTTTGTAGCCCGCTCCCAAAGCGGCCAGCAGCTCTTCCTTGCGCTTCACCCGGGTTTCTTCCTGGACTGCACTGTACACATAGCGTGCCCAATCCTTGCGGTAGCCCGGCGTCAGCGACTGATAAAAGGCGAGTGCTTCGGGATGGCTGCTCAGGTCCTTTTCCACCTCTGGAATGAGTGCGGCATAATCGCCCACGCGCTGGCTGGGCTTGGCTGTGCCCTGCTGCAGCTTTCGCTTCTCTACCTTCAGGCCCACCACCGTAAAGACCTCGTCATACCCCACCATACGGGCAAATTTGAGATCGCTCGCCCCCACGTACCCTTCCTCGTCCGCACCGATTCCCTCGAAGAGCTCGTCTCGATGAATGTACGTCGGGTACACCTTATTCCCTTTCTTGGGATACGCTGCGTATAAGTAGCCGCCCTCCACAAGGAGGCTGCTCTGGATCACGTTCTGAACGAGCTGCTGCAAGGCGCTCATGTCCAGCACAAAGGCAAAAATCAGGTCATAGCCGGAACCCGTCAGCTCTGTTTCGTACGGGGCCAGTTCGCGAAGAGCGTCATCGCCTTCCGGCTTGCTCAATACGGCTGTTTTCTTAAACTTGTGCAGGTTCAGTTTCTCCACAATGGTCTTGGACATCATGCAACCTCCTCTGGATGGTACTCTTCATGGGATCGCGGCATTCACGATTTAAACAACCTTACCATGTTTGATGGGGAATAGAAAGCGAGGTCCTTTCAAGTGCAAGGGTACCGGATTGGAATCGCCGTCCGCATGGCGTTCCGAAATGAAAAGGCGCCCCCGTTCCCCTAAATGGGGACGAAGGCGCCCTGTCGATACGAGTTTTTGAGCCTGATTGTGAGGCTATGAATACGAAGTGATTTACGATCAGGTTCCGCTTGGGCTCGCGGTTGCCGTAGGCGGATTCTCTCCATTGCCCATGGGGCCGTTGCCGTCGGGAGCTCCCTCTGGAGGGGTTCCCCCGCCCATGTTCGCGCCTCCTTGCGGACGGTCGCCGCTGGGCGGGTTGCCTCCGCGGCCGCCGCCCCCAAATCCGCCTCCACCGCCGAAGCCGGCTTTTGCGGTGGTGACGCCCGATTCATTCAGCCAGGTGACGCTGCTCGACATATCGAAGGCGACCACCTTGGTGCTGCCTTGCGTCGTTCCGTCGGAGTACAGACCATCCTTCGCTGTTCCGCTGGAGGTTCCGCCCGAGTAAAGCGTGTAGCTGGCGCCGCTCTTCAGCTCCGGCGTGCTGATGACGATGGATTGATACGCCTTCGTCGGGGAGAAGGTCAGGAGCGCTTTGCCGCTCGAGTCCTGGAGCTGGACGAGGGTTCCCGCCTGCTGCGTGGAGGGGTAGGTCATAAGGATCGCCGCTTGGCTGGACGAGTCCGAAGTCGCCTGTGCCATGCCCGAGCTTCCTGCCGCCACCAGCGTTCCGCCGGAAAGCTCAAAGGTGCCGTCGTAGTCCAGGGGGCCGTTGCCATCGTTCGTCGGCCCGTTGACGAGAACCGTGCCGCCTGTCATGACGATCGAACCGTTAGAGTCCAATCCGTCGCCGCCAGCATCCACGTACAGGTAGCCGCCTTGCACCGTCAGCTTGTTGTTCGTTTCATCGTTGCCTGCTGCATTCACGCCGTCGTCCGAGGCGGTTACGTGAATCTCTCCTCCGGAGATCGTAATATCCGCTGCCTCCAGCCCTTCGTAGCTGTTCTTGATGGTGATCGTTCCGCCGCTGATGGCGAGCACGGAATCGCCGTGGACACCGTCATCTCCAGTATCGATGGTAAGAGTGCCGTTTGAAATGTCGACGGTGTTGTTGCTATGCAGCGCATCATCCGCCGAGTTAATGGTGAAGGTGCCTCCGGTGACGTACAACCCGCCGCCCGCTTTCACGCCCTTCGCGCTGGTCGATTCCGTTTCGGTCGAGGCGCTATCCGTCGAACCCGACGTCGTTTCAGGAGCAGCCGTCGGTTCTGCTGAAGCGGTGGCCTGAGGCGCTTGCTGCGTTCCGTTTCCTTGACCGTTTGCTTGGTCGCGTCCTCCCGGCTGTCCCATGCCGAACCCGCCGGGGCCTCGCTCTTCCGTCTTCGGTTCGGCGTTGGTGTACCCGCCGCCAGTGAGCAGATCGTACGTGCCGTCCTCGATCAGAAGCGAGGTTTCGGCCTGGATACCGTCGTTCTTGGCTTCAATGGTGTAGGTGCCTCCCGCCAAAACGATAAAGCCCTTATCCGTGTCCGTATCGTTGGTGGACTTGATACCGTCCCCTTCACTCTTGATCGTGAAGGTCCCGTCCTGCACCGCAACCATATCCTTGCCGACGATTCCGTCATCCGCCGCTTGAATGGAGAACGTACCAGAGACGAATTTCAGATCGTCCTTGCCCGTGATGCCGTCGTTGTAGTTGCCCGTCACCGTAAGGCTACCGGTGCCGTTGAACGTGAGGTCATCCTTGCTGTAGATCGCCGCCTTCGGCTCGTCGGTTTCCGAATCCGGGTACACGTAGGTTTTAGCGTCCGTTACACTATTCGTCGTGCCTTCTTGGAGTGTGATCACGGTTTTCTCCGCGCTCTTCACGAAGATCGCTGCACTGTCGGTATTCGTGATCTCGGCGCCATTCAGCACCAGATGAACGAGTCCGTCTCCCTCCATGTTCACAAAAACCTGACCATCGGTTAGTTTTCCACTGATCACATAGGTTCCGGCCTTGGTGATCGTCACATCGCCATCCTTGGAGGAGGCACCGCTGCCGGTCACCGTGGCGGTGCTGCCGTTCAGTTGAATGGCGGTGGAGCTGTCCGCGCTCCAGGAGGTGTTGGTATCGTCGCTGTCATAGGTTACGGCCTTCGTCAAATCCGCCTTGGTTACCGTTAGTGCGGAAGCCGTGGAGGTTGTTCCGTTCGCCGTAGTCGCGGTTCCAGCGGTCTGGCCCGTTTTGGCGGTTGTTGTTGCTTCGGCGGCTGCATCGGTCTTGTTACCGGTGCTGCAAGCACTGAGAAGGGCGGCGCACAGCAGGCTGACGGCGGCTGCCTTGCCGATCGATGAGGTAGGTTTCATAAGGTATCGTTCCTTTCGGGTCGGGAGCAGCCGGAGATCCGGGTCCCTTAATAGGTTTCGCTGGTCGTAGGAGTCATGGTGAGCGAAAGGTCCAGGTTGCCGTTGCGGCAGCGGATAGCATCGAGAAATTCCTTTTGGTTGGCCGATTCGGGAAGCGTCACGTTGTACACGAGTTCATACAGACTGCCGAGCTCGGTGGTGCGGATCTTTTTCAGCTCATAGCCGACTTGAAAGCGTTGGAACACCTCGGAAAAAGCCTCCTCGTAGCCGAGGTTTTCGGGAATGGTCACCTTGAGCGTCTTCTGTGCCGTTTTGCGCAGGCCAAACTTTGTCTGGTTCAGTACCGCCATCAGCACACAGAGAATGAGGGTGAAGAACGCCGCGTAGCCGAAGGCCCCTACCCCGCAAGCAAGACCGGCCGCCATCGTGAACAGGACGAAAGTGATATCCTTGGGATCGCCGGGAGCGCTGCGGAAGCGAATGATCGAGAAGGCGCCGGCCAAGCTGAACGCCCGGGCGATGTTGCTGCCGATGAGCAGAATGATGATGGCGACGATAGCGGGAAGCAGGACCATGGTGAGCGTGAAGCTTTGGGTATACGAGCCGGCGTTTGTTTTCATATAGGTGAAGCTGATGAGGCCGCCGAGAAGGATGGCAACGACAATCGTCAGCATGGCGCTTCCGAAGGTAAGGGTGCTGCTGGTGGTTACCGAGAAGAGGGAATCAAGCATAGAGGACACGCTCCATTTCGTTCTGTTGGGTTCGAATCATTCTCTTGTACTCATTGCCGTATTTCGAAAAGCCCGTTCGGTACAGGCCGTGCTCCGAGAGCAGGCGAGACAGCCAGAGCGGAATCGTGTTCTCCGCCTTCACTTCCATCAGCCACTGCCCCGGCTCCAGGAGTTGCTCTCCGTAACAGCCCTTCTCCAGCTCCACGTCATGGCGGCGGCAGCGAATGTTGGTATCGAACGTAATCCGAAGGTCGCGGCTTTCCCGGGAAAACATCGCCTTCCGATCATAGGAGAGGTACACCTTCGGGACCAGCTCGTACTGCTGCAGGAAGTAGGAAATTTCGTGAAGCACCTGACGGTTCATGTACTCCTTGTACTCCGGCTCGACCCCGGTTCGAACAAAATCGTACGCTTCTTGCAGCGTGAGCGCCGTTCTGCGCTTGTTCACCAATCCGACTACCTTTTTCTTGATCTCCAGATAGACCTTGGAGTCAGCATTTGGGGTCCCGTAGGACCGGAGACGAAGCTTTTCCTTGTATTTCGGCTTCGAGAGGCTGTTGCGGATCAGCGTGTTGCATTCGGTGTCATAATAGATGTTCGTAATGGTGTAGAACTCATGCCGCTTGTTGTACTCATCCGGTTCCATATGGTGAAGAAGGTCTTGGTAGAGCCTCCGGTATGCGGCCGTGTCCATCAGATACTTGTTCTCGTAACGGTTGAAAACCTCGATGGCCATCTCGTTCACGTCCTTTCGGTGGTCGCTGTTTCTGTCTGTATCGTAGCGGGCGAACCTTTAGCGAAGCTTAAATGAATTTACAATTCGTTAACTTTTGAAAAAGGCACCGTTCAAGCAGCTGGGACCCGTTCCCTGCAGCCCCGCTTCGGATAGAGAGTTTCCCCCGCCCTCCGGTAAAATCAAAACGCTTTGAACGATTTGTTTGGATGGCGTTTTGATTTTAAAGGTCGGGCTTGCGGCAACTTCTCTCTCCTCCGCTCCATCCATCTCCAGCCGTTCCGATCACACTCACAAATGCCTTCCTCTATAGACTCGCAGAGGGCCCTCCCCAACGACTGAGCCCTCTTATGGCACCCACAGCCCTCCACGGCAGCGCCTGTGCTACATGGACAGTTAAGGTTCGCTAAAGGTAAACTGGCTATAGTAAAAGAAGAATCGACGATTTCCTCCTCGAACCGAGGAGCCCGCAAAGGATGAACGCCTCATGAGAATCCTCATCGTGGAAGACGAGCTTCACCTCGCCGAAGCCCTTACCCATATTCTTCGAAAGAACCACTACTCCGTCGACGCGGTGCATGATGGCCGATCCGGCCTGGATTACGCCTTGAGCGGCATTTACGACCTGATCCTGCTCGACATCATGATGCCGGAGCTGGATGGCACGCAGGTGCTGCAAGCCCTTCGCAAGCAGGGCGTTTCCACTCCCGTCATCTTCCTGACGGCAAAAGGGGAAGCGTCCGACGTCGTCACCGGCCTGGATTACGGGGCGGACGATTACATCGCCAAGCCTTTCTCCTCTGAGGTCCTGATGGCGCGCATCCGCGCCGCCCTCCGACGCAAGGGAGAGGTAGTCCAGGACGACACTCTTCGCTTTGGAGACATCTCGTTAAATCCAACTCATTTGAAGCTGTCGTCCAGCGGCAAGGAAATGAAGCTGAACCTGAAGGAGAGCGAGCTTCTGGAGCTTCTGATCGTGCGCAAGCAAGGGGTCACTTCCAAGGAGCAGATCATCGAGAAGCTATGGGGATTTGATTCCGAGGCGGAACATAACAACGTGGAGGTCTACATCTCGTTTCTGCGCAAAAAGCTCACTTTCCTCGGCTCTGCCGTTCGCATCAACACCATTCGCGGCGTCGGCTATGTCCTGGAAGGAGGTGCCTGATGTTTACCAAACTGCGAAATCGCTTCCTCCTCCTCAACCTCGTCAGCATCTCGGTGATGATGCTCGTCGCCTTCGCCACCATCTACACCATCACGTACCGGGATACGCATAACACCATCACCCGGGAGCTGCAACGCTTGGGCGAAGCTTATCAAAAGCCGCCGACGGAGATGAACGGCGGCCGCCGCAGCGGGTTGAACGAGGGAGATTGGCAAGGAGGAACCGGTCAAGCCGATACCGCCGGCGAAGCCGGGAGCACAAACGGAACCGGCGCTACATCCAGCGCAGGGAATGCGAATGCTGCAAGCACCGATGCCGCAAACAGCGCCCCCGGCCCGATCCCCATCGACAAGCCGTGGCCGGATCGCAAAGGCGTCGACGCCCCGCCCGAGCGCTCGGTCAACTTCCAGGTGCTGACGGATGCGAACCGGGCGTTCACGAGTGCCGCCTCCATGTTCGACCTCGACCAGGACTTCTATCAGGCGGCCTTGCAGGAGGCTGTCTCCTCCGGAGGCAAGACCGGTCAGTTCACGCTGGACGGCACCCGCTGGGCTTATGACGTTCAGCCGACGAAAGGAGGCTATCAATACGTCTTCCTCGATGTGACCGCCCAGCAGCAGATCGTCACCAAATTGGTCTACACCTTCAGCGCTGTCGGCCTCGTGATGCTGCTCGTCATTTACGGCATCAGCCGGTTTTTTGCGAACCGTTCCATTGAGCCGATCCGCGAAGCCTTCAATAAGCAAAAACAGTTTATCGCAGATGCTTCGCATGAATTAAAAACGCCGCTCTCCATCATCAGCACCAATGCCGATGTTCTGCTGACCAACGAGAGCGACACCATCCGCCAGCAGGCGAAATGGCTTCATTACATCAAGTCCGAGACCGAGCGGATGAGCCGCCTCACGAACGACCTTCTCTACTTGACGGAGCTCGACGACTCCCGAACCGGCGTCGTTCATGCACCCTTCAATCTGAGCGAGGCAGTGGAAAGCATCATCCTGACGATGGAAGCCGTTATCTTCGAGAAGGCCTTGTCGCTCGATTACACCATTGAGCCGGGGCTGACCGTGACCGGCAGCAGCGAGCAGATCAAGCAGGTCATCCTGATCCTGCTCGACAATGCGATCAAGTACACCAACCCGAACGGCACGGTGTCCGTCACACTGGCTCGCCAAGGGCACGGGGCGCTTCTGAGTGTCACCAACACCGGCGACGGCATCGCGCCGGAACACCTCTCCCGAATCTTCGACCGTTTCTACCGCACGGATGCCTCCCGCAACCGCAAGCAGGGCGGCTATGGGCTCGGCCTCGCCATCGCCAAGTCGCTGGTTGAACAGCACAAGGGGAAGATTTCTGCGAAGAGCATCGTCGGGGAAAGCACGACCTTCACTGTTCAACTGGGCTGACACCTGGCGAGTGAAGAAGCCGCCGAGTATTCAATAAAGACGCTTGCCGCTCCACCGAATTCATGGAGCGGCAAGCGTCTTCTTGCTATGCGATGAGTGCTCATGTTCTCGTCGTGTTTGCAAGAGCACTTTCCGCCTCTTCTCCTGAAAATGGCGGTTATCGCCTCGTCGTTCACAATATGTTCACGAATTGTTCACTTACGAAGGACCTCCTTCCTTCTCTATACTGATCCGAGTATTGAATCCCGCAATTGAAAAGGAGAACAAAGATGCCTTCCACCAAGAAAGAACAAGTATGCTTTTGCCTGATGATGTGCTTTGGAATGGTTACGGTGATGACAATCTATAACCTTGCCCTGAACGGAGCGCTCGGTTCGATCTCTTTCTTCCACGGCTTGCTCGAATTGGCGATCGGATTTTCCGTCGCCTTTATCCTCGATTTCTTCCTCGTCGGCCCTGCGGCGAAGAAGGTCGCGTTCCGCCTGCCGTTCGACAAGTCCCACAAAGGGAAAACCATCGTAGCGATCTCCACCTGCATGGTGCTCGGAATGGCCCTCTGCATGTCGGTTTACGGGCTCTCAATCGCTGAGCTTACCGGCGTCTCTTCCGAACATTCCCTCGTGGTTCGCTACCTGCTTACCTTTCTCAAAAATGTCGTGGTGGCCATCCCCCTTCAGCTCGTCCTCATGGGGCCTGTCATCCGGTTCCTGTTCGGCAAGTTGGTGAAAGGGAAGACTGTTTTTGCTGATTAGAAACATTTGGTAGACGACCGCAGAGGCCTTCTCTTACACTGGGAACTAGATCCTAATCCCCCTGTTGGAAAGGAATTTGCCGCCTTGGAACATCCTCTCTCTTCTTCCGGAGCCAGCCTCTGCCCTCAATGCAAGGCCTTTCTTCCCGAGCATCACGGGTTCGTTACCTGGTGTGATCAATGCGACTGGAACGTAGACCCTTCGGTGAAAGAACCCCTTTCCCTTTATGAACGGCTGTACCGCAAAGCCGGACGTGCATCCGGCAGACGCACCCTTGCCGCTTTAATAAAGAACGGAGAACTAAAGCCTGTTTTTTCGCTTCGAAGATTGATCATGTATTTCCTGTGTGCGGTGGTTCATCTGATCAGCCTGGTTCTCATGCTCGCGGGACTTTATGTGCTGTACACTACACGCTTGTCACTCGTTCCTGCCGTACTCGGCTCCCTTCTCCTGCTACTGGCTTGGATGACCCGTCCGCGTTTCCACCGAATGAAGGACACCCCGCTCAGCCGGGAGGAGTTCCCTGTCACCTACCAAGTCGTGGACGAGATCGCGGCTTCACTTAACGCTCGATCGGTAAGCGGGATTGTCCCCTGGGCTGCTTATAACGCAGCCTTCGGGCAGTATGGCCCTCGGCGTAAATCCTACCTGTTCCTCGGCATTCCATTATTATCTGTCTTGAACAAGCAGGAGTGGGTAGCCCTGCTGTCTCATGAGATCGGTCACGGGATGAATGGCGACCCCAACCGCGGATTGTTCTTCAACTCCGCCATCAACACCTTAACGGTCTGGCATTCGATCATACGCCCGGAACGAATCTTGGGCAGTGACGGGTATTCATTCACCATCCTGTTCATGATTCCCGTAAACCTGATGCTGCTGCTTCTCTCCAAGGGCGTCCATCTGTTCCTAGCCCTGCTCTGTCACCTTAATTGGCTGGACTCCCAACGTGCCGAATTCCTCGCAGACCGGATCGCGGTTGAAGGGGCGGGCAAAGAGGCCAAGCTGGGCCTGCTCCATAAACTGAGCTTGAACTCTCTTTTTGAGTTCTGTGTTAGGAAGACAATCAATACCCGGAACACCTCACCGTTGCTTGACGAATTCGCCCGTCAGGCGGCAGCCTTACCCGAACGGGAGCATGAGCGGTTGAGAAGAGCGGCCCGACTGGAGGGGTCATGTCTCGACAATACCCATCCCCCGACGGCAGACCGAATTGCCTTCATGGAGTCGCTTCCCGACCGCGAGCCTGCCTACCGGCTGAGCGATGATCAATTCCGCCGTATGAAAAGAGAACTCTTTTCGATGCAGGGCGATGTCGAGAGACTGATTCTCGAAGACTATCGATCCAATGTGCTTGGCTATTGAGGCGTAAAGCATCGCCTTCATGCTTACCGGAATGAAAACAGGCGTCTGCCGATGTCAGGAACCTGACGCGTGCAGGCGCCTGCTCTGTTCCAGCAGGTTAGGCCTTTCTTCCCGGTTACAATCGGCTATATAATGGGTTCAATAACCCATCTCTTGCGACTGAGGAAGGCAAGGTGATCTCATGACGCTGCAAAATGCACTCCTTCTCGCCTGCACCCACGGACTTCCCATCCTCTACCTCGCTTACTCGGGTACCGATCTGCTTCTGCGCAACCGAAAGAGAAAGGAGTACGTCCTGGTCAGCTTGATCGCGTACGCCTACCTCCTTTTGTTCGCGGAAGAATACATTCGCAATCAGGTATCTATCGAGTACAGCCCGATGCTCTCCCAATGGTTCTCTCTGATCGGCATCACGCTTCCTGGTTTTGGGCTGCATTTCTTGATGGAGCACACCCGATTCTCCCAACGGTTTCCCCGCTGGCTCTATCCGTGGGTGTTTTACGTTCCTCTCTTTGGCGTTGCCCTGTTGGCCGCCGCGGGGGGAGAGTCCATTTCGATAGAGCAGTTCACCGAAGCGGGTCCCTGGAAAATGCCTGTATTCTCGTCTGGGTACTATATCGGCCTCACGGCCAGTCTATTGATTCATGCCATCTTCTTTGCCTTACTCTGGGCCGCAAAAAGAAAAGCCCCCAATCAGGAGCTCCGCTCCGTCTATCGCAAGCTGGTCTTCGGTTCAGCTGTCTCTTTTGTCTGGATTTCCGTATTTGGCTACCTTTCATTCGGGGCCTCCTTACCTCCGTATCCTTACCTGTACTGCGGGATCATCTGGTGCTTCTATCTGCAGCGGGCGATGAGGGCTCACAACTTTCTCGTCCAATACGACAAGCGCTTTGAGAGGCTGTTCCAATTGAACCCGGATTTGATCCTGCTTCTCGATGAGGAAGGAAACCTAAAGAATGCAAATCCAGCCGCGATGAAATTCTTCGCGTCCTTTCGGGTAAAGCCGAAGCAGTTCTTTTCGCTGCTTCCACCGGACGTGAAAGCCCGCTTCGAGGCGGAGGAGGAGCTCCTCCAAGTGGAAACCACGGTGAGGCTTGACCGGTACCCGCTCCACCTGGTATTGAACGGAGGCTACCTCTGGATTGAAAATGAACGGCATATCCTGCTTATCCTGCGCGACATCACGGTGGAAAGGCTGCAGCGAGAGGAGATCGAATTCCTGGCGTATCACGACTCGCTGACCCGTCTCGCCAACCGCAAATACTTTTACAGCCGCTTGGAGCAGGTCCTCGCGGACAGCCGGGACAAGGGCGAGACGCTTGCCCTCCTCCTGATCGACCTGGACAAGCTGAAGTGGCTGAACGACACCCTCGGCCACCGCTTCGGCGACGAAGCCATCAAGGAAGTCGCACGCATCCTGTCCGAGCGAGTTCAGGGCCGCGGTATGGCGGCCCGGCTTGGAGGCGATGAGTTTGTCCTGTTTGTTCGCAGCCCTTCTCAGCAGGAAGTGGCGGAGCTGGTCCAACGCATTCAGGAGGAATACGCAGGCTTTACCGTTCGCTTCGGAGCCACCCAACTGGGCGTGAGCATCGGCACCAGCTTCTACCCGGCAGATGGATCGGATATCCAAACACTTGTGCACGCTGCTGACCATTCCATGTTTGAAATGAAACGGCTGCGCTATGAACATCATGCTGACTAGCTCGTGTTTATCCTAAAAAGGCGTCTCCCTTCCGCTGAGGAAGAAGACGCCTTCTTTCGTTTTTTCTATGAGTATGACCGTTCTCGCTGTGGACGAAGGATACGCTCTAGTTCAGACCGGTTCGAACCGCCAAGCCCCAGCCAAAGGGTTCCTCGTGGGTAAGCTCCGCTCGGATCGAATTGTGCCCCTTCTTCCAGCGAATCGGCACGCTGGCATGAGTCGGACGAACCCGGCCGTCGGAATGGGGAGGATTCCACCGCCAGCTCCCGCTGTAGACCTCCTCCTCATTCACCCAGAGCCGAATGGCATCGCTGTAGCCGAGGGTCAACACCGATTCCCGTTCTTCCTCCAGCTCCACGCCGCTGGATAACTGAACCACCGCACCCTTTTCCGCGCGATATAGGCGGTTCAGATTTAACGTACCGTCTTCATTGACGAAGGCCTTGTTCCATTCCTGCGGCTCGACCGATTCACCTTGGTAAGGGGCGGATACCTGCCACTCCGTCACAAAGGATTCGGCTTGTAGCCCGGCCAGCCCCACCTCCTGTGAAGGAAGAAGCTGCTGCTGCGGAATCTCTTCGATGACCAGGTTCCGAAAATAGCAGGGGAGGTAGCTCCAAAGCCCCACCTTGCCCGGTTTGCCGCCATGCTGCAGATTTGGGAGTGTAAGCGCCGCTTCTTGTGCGTCCTCACCGAAGAAAACACGAGCTCCGCCCGGCTGAACCTCGACGGTAAGCGTCTGCCAAACCCCGGTTGTATTCGGGAGCGGCTTCTGATAGGCCGGGCCGTTATGGATCTGCCAGGTCATCGAACCGTTTTGAATCGGGTCATATTGAATTTCATAAGGTGCCAGATAGACCAGCTCGTAGTTATCGGAATCCTGTGCTCCGAAAACCAGGCCGGCAAAGGCGACATCGCCAGGGATCGCGACCTCTGCCGTAAACCGATAGGCCGGATAGGAGATCGCCTCCCGCAGGAAAATGGCTTTGTGTATCCCCTCCAGGTAGAGGGCGTCACGGCCCTGCCATTCCTTCAGCTCAACCTCAACACCATCTCGTTCCCATAACTCAAGATTGTTCGAAATCTGCTCCTTCTTCCCGCTAATCATCGCTCCAGCTCCGTTCCCATCAAATTCGCTCTCTTTTCACCACCTTTTTCCTATTCGACCCAAGAAAGGAAATCTCCTGCGCGCCTTCTTCTGCAAAAAATCAACGCCTGATTTTCGGCTACGGGTCAGGAATGGAGAGGCTATACTAAGGGTAGGCCTTACAAATCGTTCTGGAGAAAGAGGGGGAGACGAGATGCCGAACAACCGCAACCATGAATTTTACGAGGCCCTTCTGGAGAAAAAAACGGAGTACGAGGGCGTCTTCTACGTTGGAGTAAAGACGACCGGTGTCTTTTGCCGTCCGACTTGCCCCGCACGAAAGCCCAAATTCGAAAACTGCGAGTTCTTCGCTAATGCTCAGCAAGCGCTGCTCGCTTCCTACCGTCCCTGTCAGCGGTGCCGCCCGCTGTCTCATCCCAACCACGTGTCGGATCAAATTCGCCAGTTGGTAGAGGCAGTGGAACGCAATCCGGAGAAACGGTGGACGGGCCAGGATTTCAAGGCGCTGTCCATCGATGAATCCACCGCTCGCCGTCAATTCAAGAGGCGGTTTGGCATGACCTTCGTGGAATACGCGCGGGCTCGCCGAATGGGGCTGGCACTGAAACAAATTCGATCGGGGGAATCCATTATTCAAACCCAACTCGCATCCGGCTACGAGTCAAGCAGCGGCTTTCGCGATGCCTTCTCGCGCACGCTCGGCGCGGCCCCGACTCGCTTTGACAACGGCCTTGCCCTTAAGGCATCCTGGCTCGACACACCGCTTGGTCCGATGATGGCCATCGCCGATGAAGAGGCCCTCTACCTGCTGGAGTTTGTGGATCGGCGCGGTCTGGAGCGAGAGATTGAGCGGCTTCGCAAGTGGTTGAAAGCCGCCATCCTGCCGGGAGAAACCGAACCGATTCGTTCCATCCAAACGGAGCTGCAGCTCTATTTCGAAGGAGCCCTAACGACCTTTGCCACCCCGCTTCGCTATGTAGGTTCGCCCTTTCAAGCCCTCGTGTGGGATGCGCTCCGTGCTATCCCTTCCGGAGAGACCCGCTCCTATGCCGACCTCGCCCGCTTCCTCGGCAAGCCCACCGCTTACCGGGCGGTCGCTCAGGCGAACGGGGCCAATCAACTGGCGATCGTCATTCCCTGCCACCGGGTGATCAACTCGGATGGAGAGTTGGGCGGGTATGGAGGCGGCCTGCGACGCAAAGAATGGCTCCTGGCCCACGAAAGAGGAGAGGGGGCACCGGAACCATTGGAATGAAGGTGATGTAGCCGTTTTCCCTCATCCTCGCAAAAAAACAGCCCTTGTCCGATCCAAGAGCTGTTTCTGATCGAAAATCAGCTACTCCGGGTATTCACCCCGTCCCTTATGAGAGCTCGGAAAATCGCTCGATCTCCCCCGCAATCAATCGGAGGGCATCCTGCCAAAATTCCGAGGAATGGACATCGATGTTCATCAGTCGGGCAGCCTCTGCAACGGAGTGAGTGCTCGTGGCCGAGAGGAAGTCCTGATACTGCCCCACGAACGCTTCTCCCTGTTTCTTATACCGGGCAAACAGCCCCTTTGAGAAGAGAAGCCCGAACGAATAAGGGAAATTGAGATACTCATTGCCTGCCATGTAATAGCCCGGCTTGCTAATCCATTGATAAGGATGAATCGAGCCCGGTACCACACTGTCCCCATAAGCGGCATCCATCGCATCCTTCATCAGTTCATTTATGGCCTCCACCGACAAAGCCCCCGATTTACGAGCTTCATACAGCCGGGTCTCAAATAAATAGCGAGCATAGAAGTCCACGATATAGTAAGCAGCATCCGAGAGGCTTCGTTCGAGAAGAGCCACCGCCTCCCCCGAGGTAGATGTTCTGAGCATCTCCTCGTTAATCAACGTCTCGCAAAAAATCGACGCCGTCTCTGCAATCGGGATTGGATAATTCGTGTTGACCATCGTCTGCCCGGTCAATCGGCTGCTGTGGTAGGCGTGTCCGAGCTCATGAGCCAGGATGCTGACATCCACGGAGTGACCGGTAAAGCTGGTGATGATCCGGCTCTCTTCGATCGGGAAAATATCGACACACATGCCAAAGGCACCTTTCCCGCTTCGCGGCTCCGCATCAATCCATCGCTGGCGGAACGCTTTACGGGCAAAATCGCCGAGCTCGGAATGAAAGGATCGGAATCCTGCTTCAATGATTTCGGCTGCCTTTTCATAGGCAATGGCTTCGACCGCCTCCCCGCTGATCGGGGCGTAGACCTCATGAAATGGCAGCTTTCCGGGGTACCCGAGCAGCTCTGCTTTTTTCTTGTAGTAGCTGCGGAACATCGGGAGGCTCTCCTGAATTGTCCTCATCATGACGTCCAGCGTCTTCTGGTCCATGCGGGATACGCTCAGCACTTTGTGCAACGGGGAGGAGTAGCCTCTCCTCTCGTAGATAGCCGCTGCCTCGCCGCACAGGGCATTCAAACAAGCTGCGCTTTGTTCCGCAATCGTTCGGCAAGCCTCCTGCTCGGCTTCATAAGCGGCGCGCCTGACTTCGGGATCGGGATCATACGCCAAGCCCCGGATATCGGACAAAGAAAGGCTCCGCGACTCTCCGCCCCATTCGGCTTCAATCCGAAGCGTTGACACGGTGCGCATGTAGAGCTTCTCCCATGCTTTGGAGCCGGATTGCTGCAGCTTACCCAGGATGGCTTCGGCTTCCTCGCTTAACACATGCTGCGCCTGTTCTCGCAGCTCGCGAAGATAGAACGCATGTTGGGCAAGATAGGCATCCGCGCCCGCGACTCTCTCCAGCTCATGCTCGCTGAACTCCGCCAACCACTTCTTGAAATGGGCTTGCGCTTCTTGCGCACTCGAGGACAAGGCTTCTAACTCATCCATCCGATTCATCGCTTCCTCGTTGCTGCTGTCCAGGCTGAAGCACAATTCCGAGTAGCTGAACAGCTTCAGGTACAAGCGTTGGTAAGCATCAACCCTCTGCAGAAACTCCCGTGTAGACGAGGCAGCCTCCTCCTTCCCCTCCTAAAAATGTGCTTCCGCCCAGCTCTTTAGTTCCTCAGCCAGCTTCTCTGCCTGCAGGAAATCCCGATGGAAGGATTCTGATTGAAAGGAAGGATAGAGACTCTCCAGCTCCCAGGTTAAGTCCACGACGGCCAACTCCTCACGTTTCGATGTTTGTTCCTCTATTGTTGCGGGTTCGCCCCCAGAAAGATAGCCTTACTTTTCCTTTAACGAACCTTTCCAGCTCTGTGCCAGTAGCCCGACCGGGTGTAATCATGCAAAGAAGCCGCCATATGGCGGCTTCTGAGCTTGCTTTGGCTGCATCCTACTATCTGGGAAAAGGCGGCTTACTCGCTTACAAGCTGCTCCCCACCGTTCACCCGCTCCGTATAGCGATGGTTAACCGTGGCTTCTTCTATGTCGCCGTATGCCCAGTGACTCGGCAGCACATCAGACCAAGTGGGACTCAAGATGCCGAACAGCGGGCCTCTCTTCAGCACACGATTCACGAGGGTCGCCACCTCCGCACGGGTAACGGGGCGATCCGGTTGGAAGCTTCCGTCCGGCAGTCCGAGCAGGTAGCCCGCCTTTTGCACGAGGCCGATGCTCGATTCAGCCCAATGTCCATCCGTATCCGAGAAGGAGGCGGTTGTCTCTCCGCTCAGATTCATCCAGCGAGCTACAATGGTCGCCAGCTCGGCTCTCGTCATGGACCGGTTCGGGCCGAAGCGGCCATCCGGGTAGCCGTTCATCAGCCCGGCGGCACTCACATTGAGAATCGCATCCTTCGCCCAGCCGAAGCCGGCTTGGTCTGCAAAGAGAGGCGCTGGCCCTGCGGCTTGGCCCGCCGAAATCCGGGTCAGTACCGTCGCGACCTCCGCTCTCGTCATCGCCTGATCCGGGCGGAGGGTTCCGTCCGGGTAGCCTTGGAGATACGCGGTGTGCTTCGCTGCTTCCTCTCCGTTCGCGGCCAGCTTCTCGATGTTCAGCAAGGTAAAGGTGCTGAACTTCGTTACGCGAATGGCCAAGCCGAGCGTATCCCCGGAATAGGAGACCACGGTAGGCCGCACCAGCTCCTTCTCGCCGTCGCTATGCTCGATGTAGACGGCCAAGCTGGAGAGGAAGGCTTGGCGAGCCGCTTCGCCCTTAGGCAGAGCGCTGGCAGGAAGCGGGAAGACGAGGTCGACTCCTTGCCCTTGAATATCCGTTTCAATGGAAACGGGACGCCCGATAACCGTCACGGCTCCGGTCCCCGCCGCCGCTTGTACGGCTGTGTCCTTCTTCGCCCGCTCCTCTGCGGCCTTGATACCATCCGCTGTCTTCACAGGAGTCAGCTTGATTTGATAGTCTGTATCCAGCTTGCTGAGTGTCTCCTTCGGCAGAATGACCTGTGCATGGGCCGTGAAGAGTTCCAGCTTCAGGCTGCCGGAAGCCAGCGACTTCAAGGATTCCTTGGTGAGCTTCACATTCAGCTCGGCAACCTTATCGTTCGGATCAGGCAGGTTCACCCGAATCGCATCGAGTCCAGCTGCTTGCGCCTTCTTCACCGCATCCTGTGTCTTGTCTGCGGACAGTTCCAATTGATCCTTTTGCGTTCCATTCGCTTGGGTCGTCCGGGTAAGGGTCAAACCCTCCACCTGTTGACTGCCCGTTTGGCTGCTATCTACCGCAACCGGAAGCTGCTCGGTCACCGAGCTTGGCGTTGGCGAGGACGCCGTCGGACCCGGTGTTGGCGTCACCGTCGATGTTGGCTCCGGAGTGGAGGACGCCGATGGAGATGGCGTAGGATCCGGGGTGGTGCTTGGCGTTGCCGAAGGTTCTGCAGAAGCAGTTGGCTCCGGCGTTGGTGTTGGCGTCGGAGTTGGATCTGCCGACGGGGCCGCAGTCGGCTCTGTTGACGGAGTTGGTGTCGGGTCTGTCGATGGAGTCGGAGTAGGCTCCGTCGACGGGTCTGGCGTTGGCGTTGCCGGAGTCACCTCCTTGTCTAGGCTCAGGTAGAAATCGTCCAGCGTTCCCCATGCTCCGCCGGAGGCCTTGATGCTTGCACCGATGGTCAGCGTCCCGTCCTCTACGAGGATGTTCGACAGCTCGGGATTGTTCCATTGCGTCCACCCCTTCACCCCGGTGGCGACTTTCGATTCTTTGCCCCCTGTTACAGCGTAGAGCTGCATATCGGAGGTGCCTGCATCTCCGCCTTGAATGAACATCGAGAGGGTGTAGTAGCCCGGCTTGAGGCCGGTGATGGTCTGCTCGACGCGGAAGTCCACCTTCGCTGCCGAATAGAAGTGCAGGGTGAACTTCCCGGTCTTGGCATCCGCTGCTTTGTTCTGATAGTCCGTGTGCGGGGTTGTTCCTTCCCCGTACGTGATTTTCCACATGCTGCGGTCGCTGCTCTCAAAGCTTCCGTTGACCGCGTAATTGGCTTTTTTGATCGTCAGGTGAGCCTGTACGGCCTTGCCGCCCTCGACCACCCCGGGAATGACGTATTCCCCAGCTCCTTTGCTTATCGCTTGGTTGAAAGCCGTTTGGTCCCACGTTACCGCGAGGGTCCCTTTGCTGCCATCGTTATAGATCACTTCCACGGTGGTTGGCAGCGAAACCGATTCTCCCGCGACAGCGGACACCGCGACCTCCTTGATCTGGTCAATGGCAAGGGGCGCTACAGCACCTGTATTCACATACTGGAACACCTTGAGCGAAGGGAGCGGGTGTCCGTGGAAATCAAACAGCGCCTGATTATCCACTGCACTGCCGCCAAACCATTCGCCGGCGTCATGCGGGTCATATTCCGCCGCATAGCTGGAGGCCCAGCCCGAGCCGTCTCGCTCCCAGAGGAGCTTGTTGTTCTCGAGATTTTCCTTCGGTCCTACCGGCAGCCAGGCCGGCTCCCAGTAAAAGACCCCGAGCCCCGCCGAGCCAACATTCGCAACCGCCTCGATTACATTGCGCAGCGAGGTGGCCTGGCCTTGAACCGTGATCGGATAATCCAACGTTTGGCCGGAGCTCTTCGGAGCGGTGTTATCGTGCCCGTCTCCATCCTCAGCGGTATAGGCATAGGACGTCTCCGCGACCATGACCTTCTTGCCGTACGTATCTGCGACCTGCTTCAAAACCGAGGTGAGATTGCCCAGCGTTCCATGCCAGAACGGATAGTACGAGCTGGCAAAGACGTCGTAATCGACCTTATTGTCCGCCAGTGTCTTCGCGTACCCGGCATAACGGCCTGATTTCTCTGGATTCGTAAAATGCAAGGCGATGAGGATCGAGGGATCCACCTCGCGAATCGCTTTGCTGCCCTGGTTGAACAGCTCGCTCATCTTCGCCATGTCGGACTCGCCGATAAACTTGCCGTTCGTCTCGTTCCCTACCTGCACCATGCCGATGGCGATGCCTTCGGCCTTCATCGCTTGAAGGCTGTCTCGTGTGTACTCATAAACGGCCGTCTTCTTCTCCTCAAAGCTCAGGTTGGCCCACGCTTTGGGGACCTGCTGCTTGGCCGGATCCGCCCAGAAGTCGGAATAGTGGAAGTCGACCAACAGCTTCATCCCGTTCGCGGTTGCCCTCTTGCCGATCGCAATCGCCGCGGCCAGATCGTTGTCGCCGCCGCCGTAGCCGCGACCTGCCGAATCAAAGGGATCGTTCCATATGCGCACGCGGACGTAGTTAACCCCGGACTCGCTAAGCGTTTGGAACAGATCCTGCTCTTGCCCCGCTTCGTTATAGAAGCGAACCCCGCTCTTCTCCAACGACAGGATGCTGGAGACGTCCACGCCCTTGATGAAATCGGAGGAGAGCCCCTCTACCTTCTTGACGAAGATGTCCGCTGCTACCGGCTGAGCGGTTTCTCCACCGATTTTCTTAAGCGTGACGCGGTCGAGATAACCCCACGCCTTAGCCTGACCGCTGATCTCTGCCCCGATGGAGACATTGGTTGTCTCCCCGCTTAGCTCGAAGCTCAGCTTGACTGTTCCCCATGCGTTGTAGCCCGTCGTCGCCACGGTGGCACCGGTGCTCGAACCGGCGAACAAGCGAACGTTCCCCGCCTCAGTCCCGGCTCCTCCCATCGAGTTCACCGTTAGCTCATAGCTCCCCGCTGGAAGTTTGGCGAGGGTCTGCTTGACGGTAAAGGCCGTATGGGCCGGAGCCCCGTCCTTAATCCAATACTTGAAGGCTTGCGCGCCTTCGTCCGGCGTCATCCATTGGTCATCCGCATACGCAAATGGCTTGATGTCCAGGTAAGTCGCGTCTGACGCGCTCACTTCCCAGGAGCCATCCGACCAAAAATCACTTTCGAATCCGCTGTTCACAACCGACGAGGGCGGTTCTTCCACCGCCAAGGCCTGCCCCGTGCGGAAGGGCAGCGAGCTTACCGCCAACAACAACGCTATTGCCAGCGATGCCAACCTCTTGCTTGTTCTCCTCATTCACCGATCACTCTCCTGCTTCTTGTCATGGTTGAAAGCCTTGAACCGGTTAGGGCTTCCCTCCACTTGAAGCAGAAGAAATGTAAGCCCTTACAAAAGAATAGCAAGGGCGATTTTCAAAATATATATACGTATTCAACGATTTATAGTAGGGGATTCTGGATGTCTCAGCCAGTTGCTCCGGGAGCGGCTGCCTGCAGTCCGAAAAAGAGGGCCCTCCATATGGAAGGCCCTCTCTAGCAAACGGCTTGAGAATTCCCCGTTGCTAGTAAAGCTCGAAGTCATTTCAGCAAGTCCACATAGTTCTTGTTCTCTAAAACGATGAAGTCCTCGCCGCCCCAGAAGCTGATCGTAACCATCGGCTCGTTCCGAAGTGCGTTTACCTGAGCGTTGGTCAGCTTCAGGATGGCCTTGCCTTTTCCAGGCTTGATCGCCTGCTCGACAATCACCTTGATCTTGTCTCCATCGGGAGGGTTGAACAGGCTGATGGAGCGGGCCACCTTGCTTTCATAGCCGATCTCTATGGTAGCTCCATCCTTTGCCTTGATCAGATTCAGCGTCGTAATGCTCAAGTCTTTGCTGGACAGCGTGATGCGGTACGGAACATTGCCCTTCTTCGCATTCGTCCAGCCGGCTTCCACAGCGGTTGCATCGTTCCCGCTTCCCCCGGCTTTTGCTGAGGGGAGAGTATACAGCATTTTGTAATCGTAGGCGGTGTTGCCGGGCTTCCGATTCGGAGAAGCAGGGGAGGCTGATGACGTAGCAAACTGAAGCGTCCACTTGCTCCAGTTCTCCAGGAACGAGGGCAAGGACAGCCCGGTGTCTTTGATCAGGTTGGTTTGGATTTGGGTGACATCCTGATAGTTTCGATACATCGCCCGCCGAGCGGTCTCCGTGCTATACTGCTCTTCCAAAAAGGCATACATGGAGCCCATCAAGTAATAGGTATAGAGATGGCCGTCCGGGTTGGAAGCATTCTTTGTGTACCAGGACCAATTCAATGCGGTCTTGTATCCCTTGATCAGATCCGTAAGCTTGGGCACCTCATGGTTGGACAAGTACCGCTGCTTGACGACATCCTCAATCGGGCTCGCGTAGGTTCCGTTACCCGCCAAATAACGGACAAACCGACTGTGGCCCTGCCACTCCTGAAGCTCGAAGTTGTCTCCGGCATAGGGATTGGCGGATGCCATCGCATGGTTCAACTCATGTGCTATGGTTTCATACGTGGGGCCGCTTCTCATGTAGATGTACATCTTGCCGTTCGAGTAACTGGCAAACCCGCCTCCCGCCTGTTCCGAGTGGGTCTCTAAATCCTTGCGCCCGGCAATCTGGGCTGCTGCATTTCCGTCCTTCATGAACAGGGCCGTCACTTTGGCTTTCGGCAGCGGATAATAATTCATCTTCGCCACGCGGCGGTAGATCGAATCCATTTCCTTCATCACTTCCGAGGTGATGAGGCTGATGTTCGTGTCATCCGCATAGATCTGGAAATGCTGGGTTTCCAACTGGTTGAGTGTTAGCTTCGGACGGGCCAAAGTTACCTTTGAGTTCTTTTGCGCGGAGTAATCAAAGGATGTTACGGCCTTCTCCGTGATTCCCTTCATCACCTTACCGGACAGCGCCAGAAGCGCATTCACCCCGTTCTCGTAATGCTTCCGCTCTACTCGGGCTGCCGTGTCGGAAGAAGAGTCATCGACCCACGTGTTTTGGTCCCGAATCAGCAGCAGATCGGTCGTCTTCGTCTTTAGCACAGAGGACAAGGCGTTGCCCAAATCCTTGTTCAGCATAGGCGCTGCCGCGACTGCCTTGGCAAAGGATTCAAAAGAAGGGTCCGTGTACGAGACGTAGAGATCGTTCAGATTCCCGTTTCCCCCCATGGCATACAGGTCGATCGTGCAGGCGATTGAAGCAAAATTGAGCTTTTCGGTTAATGCCCGAATTCCCTCCTGCCCCTTCCACTTGCTGCCGACAAAAGCAAAGATCATCGTATACTCCGGCGGATTCTCCCTGTAGTAACGAGCCATGTCGAGCATCATAGCCGCGGAGACACTCCCCGCCTTGGCGCTCTCATACCAGGTTCCATTCGGGAGGCTGCCAAAGCCGTCGATGTTGGTCACCCAGAGGATGGCCTTCTCTTCGGACTTGCCGGGAATGACTCCGACGAGGTTGTCCGCCGATGGAGTCGAGCGGTCGATCTTGAGCTGAATCGACGCTTCGCCCTTTTTGAGGGCGGCGGGGATAAAGGTCTTCGGAACTCCTGCGGAGTCCGCTGCGGCCTCGGTTATGTACAAGACGGGGATCGCCAGCTTCTCGGCATTCAACGGATGCTCATAATTGCCGATCTTCAACTCCCCGTTCGCGACGATCAGAACGCCCTTCGCTCCGTTGGCGGCTGCGCGTTGAACACGGTCTTGAATGCCTTCCGGAAACTTCCCGTTTTTATCGTTCCAGTGAAAAATGACGAGTCCGTCTACCTTGGTCTTGTAATCGGAGGACAGACCC
Organism: Gorillibacterium sp. CAU 1737; assembly: GCF_039888655.1. Taxonomy (NCBI): domain Bacteria; kingdom Bacillati; phylum Bacillota; class Bacilli; order Caryophanales; family Paenibacillaceae; genus Gorillibacterium; species Gorillibacterium sp. CAU 1737. The sequence goes on along the minus strand of NZ_JBDQQO010000004.1, from coordinate 132,979 downwards.
GCTCCCGCATAATAAACCGATCGGAAGGAATACGCCCCCTCGGCTGAACGGGAATAGGGCATGTAATCCTTCATCAGCTTTAACGTTTTTTGATTCAGCGCAACCTTCTCGCTCTTCAGCGAGGCCGTTCCCACGGAATAGCTTTGGCGATACGTTCCCTCTTCCAAAACGGGGATCATGCCGACCGCGGAGAGGCGTTTTTCCAAATCATCAACCGCTTTGGTATATCCAGCTGTTCCTGCTTGTCGGCCTTCGTAGGCTTTCTTACTCCACTCCTCGATCAGGCTCATGCCCTCGTAGCGTATGGATGCGGAGGAAGCACGCGGCAAGGGAGAGACCATCGTAGCAACCATTAAAAAACAAAGCACTGCTGCCATCATTCGGGTAAACCGTACGTTCATAAGCGACTCCTTCTGCTGGTGTTGGGAATTATTCTCTGTCCCGTTATCCTATCATAAGGAAGCCTATCGTGGGGAGAACGACAGCAAAAAGGAGCCTTCTGCAAAAGAAGGCTCCTTCCTCTATGAGGCTACCCAAGCAGCTGATCTGTTAGGAACAGCCTCTCATTAGGCGGTTTTCAAGAAGCAGCATCAAACGGAAGCTACCTGTTAGCGGGTCAACCCGAGCGTTCGGGCGGTTGCCTCCTGCACTTCCAGGGCGAGCGCGGGCTGCTCCGACAACGATAAGCCGTAGGAAGGAATCATCTCCTTCAGCTTCGGCTCCCATGTGTCCACCTGCTGCGGGAAGCACTTGCGGATGACCTCCAGCATGATCGACACCGCGGTGGAAGCACCCGGCGAGGCGCCGAGCAGAGCTGCGATCGAGCCGTCTGCCGCACTGATGACCTCGGTGCCGAATTGCAGCGTCCCTTTGCCGGATGCGGTGTCCTGGATGATCTGCACGCGCTGGCCCGCAGTGACCAGCTCCCAATCCTCGCTCTTGGCATTCGGGATGAATTCTCGCAAAGCTTCCATGCGCTTTTCCTTGGATTGCAGCACCTGCCCGATCAAATAGCGGGTCAGGTCCAGGTTCTTGGCTCCGGCCGCCAGCATGGTCGTGAGGTTGTGCAGCTTTACGGATTGGATGAGGTCGAGGGAAGAACCGAATTTGAGAAACTTTGGCGTAAAACCGGCATATGGACCGAAAAAGAGCCAATCCTCCTTGCCGATCCGGCGGGTATCGAGATGGGGCACCGACATAGGAGGAGCACCGATCGCGGCCTTGCCGTACACCTTCGCATGATGCTGGGAGACGATCTCCGGGTTCCGCGTAACAAGAAACAGCCCGCTAACCGGGAATCCTCCGATGCCTCTTCCTTCCGGAATACCGGATTTCTGCAGCAGATGCAGGCTGCCGCCCCCGCCGCCAATGAAGACAAATGGCGCAGCGTGATGCTCGACCGCCCCTGTTTCGCGGTTGTGTGTCTTCAGCTCCCACAAGCCCTCCCGGTTTCGCGTCACGTCCTCGACATGGCGGTTGAACCGGATATCCGCGCCCGCGTTCTGCAGTTCGTCGAGCAGCAAGCGCGTGAGGGCGCCGAAGTTGACGTCTGTTCCCGAGCCCATTCGGGTAGCCGCCAGCGGCTTGTCGGTCCTTCGGTCTCGCATCATCAGTGGAATCCACTCCATGAGCTGATCCGGGTCGTCCGTGTATTCCATCCCCTCAAACAACGGATGAGCGGAAAGCGCTTCATATCGTTTCTTTAAAAAAGCTCGCTCGCCTTCCCCCTGCACAAAGCTAAGGTGAGGAACCGACACGATAAAGTCACTCGGTTCCGAAATCCGCCCGCTCTTCACGAGATGGGACCAGAACTGCCGGGATACCTGGTACTCCTCATTGACCTGGATCGCCTTGCGGCAATCGATTCCGCCATTCGGCTGTTCGACGGTATAATTCAGCTCGCACAGCGAGGAATGGCCCGTTCCGGCGTTATTCCACTCGTTGGAGCTTTCCTCCCCTGCCGTCCCGCGCCGTTCGAGCACGGTGATGCTCCACTCGGGTGCGAGTTCTTTCAGCATAGCTCCCAGCGTCGCACTCATGATACCGGCTCCGATCAGGATGACATCAGTCTTTTGCTGTCGGGTGCTCATGGTTTGCGTCCTCCTACCCTGTGTTTTGTAAGAAGGATGTTCCCGCCTTATCCCATTCAAATCGCCACAGATTATAATTCTTATTATATTTGAATCGCGATCATGTCAGCAATGGAAAAGAGCCACTCCCATGCAGAATGGCTCTCAAGTCTAGATAGGCGGGCAACAGGGGGCAGGGTATGTGTGGAGCTAGGAATAGAGGTTACCTTGCCGGTACGTTGCCTTTTACAATCGAGGGGATGTAAAAGAGCGGGTAGAGCAGCAGGAACAGGTTCGGTATCCACCAAAACGGGTCAAATTCCAGCCGAATCGCCCAGAAAGCGATCGCCTGCAGCCCCGAACAGAACGTCAGGACAAGCGACAGCAGCATGATCGACTTCCAAAGCGGATTTCGCTTGCGGAGCAAAAAGAGGCTGGTCAGCCCGGTAGCCGAAATAAGCAGGTCGAGCGGCAGGAACGACCAATTCCACGCGACGAGCAGCGGATCGTTATAGTCTTCAAACAAATACTCAGCCGGTATGAGATGCAGGAAAGTGATCGCCCAATAGGCAATAAAGCCAATGTCTACCCCGAGAAAGATCCATTTCAACGCCTTCCACTTCAAAAGGAAATCCTCCATTCCGTGAGGCTGGTTTATCCGTTCATCCAGCGCTTTTCGAATTCAAGCTCGTGCTCGATCCTGATTCCATCCTGTCCCGTTAGCGGAATTTGCGGCTTCAGCTGGCGAGACCGCTCCAGCGCGTTCGGGTAGAACTGACACATCGTCATGCCATTGATCTGGTAAAAGCGGATGGCCCGGCTATTGTCGTTCGTTGTGATGCACCACAGCCGGGTGCAGCCCGCCTCCCGGGCCAAGCGCTCCACTTCTTTCAGGAGCGCCGCCCCGATCCCCTTCTGCCGAACCGTGCTGTTGAGTGAAGTCAGCTCGCATTCTTCCCCCTCAAGGAAAAAGGTGGCCATTCCCACAATCTGTCCTTCCTCTATGTAAGTCACGCCGGGCAATTCGTCCAGATGATGCAGACGGCCCTTGGCGACCATTCGCACAGACCCCCACTTTTTTCGCAAAAACTCCACGATTTGTTCCTTGGGCAAGTCCTCGAAAGGGACCAGCATAGCGGTCGCACTCCTCTCTTCCTCTTTTTCTTGATTATAGCAAATTTCCAAATGACGAGAATAGATGTTCCTTGAGATGCTGGTAGAGCTTCTCGCTTGCGGACGGAAAGGGATAGGCAGACCTCTTGCACAGCATGCCTAGCGTCATGGAGATCAGGCTTCCCTGGATCTCTCGAATCTCCGTTCCCTCTCCTCGAGGCTCCGCCAATTGTTTCGGAATGAGCGCCACCCCGAGGCCGCTCTCCACATAATGCCTCAATGCCGTCATACTGCCGATCTCCATCGTATCGAGCGCGACCTCCCCGATGTCCTTCATCACCATCTCAAGCTTTCTGCGATAAGGACAAGTAGAGGATGTGATCAGCAGGCGATGGGCGGATAACTCCTTTGGGGCGATCCTCTTTTTATGGGAAAGCGGGTGGCCGCTGGGCACAAGCAAGACGAATTCCTCCTGGAGCCAAGGCTCGAAATGGAGCTCCGTCCCTAAATCAGGCGCGGTCGCAAGGGCAAAGTCCAACTCCCCCTTCCGAACTCGCTCACATAGGATCGGCGTATTGGCGACTTCCACGGAAACCCGGACAGCCGGATATCGGGACAGGAAGATTTGGAGAAGACGGGGCAGTCGATAGCTGGCCGTCGGCTCGGTAACCCCGATGCGAATGTCGCCGGCTTCGCCTGATGGAAGGTCCGCAAGGCGAGCCTGAAGCTGCTCCATGTCCTTCGCCATTCGTAAACTTTGCTCGTAGAAGAGGCGCCCCGCCTCCGTCAGCCTGATTTCCTTTTCCCGATCCAGCAAAAGAACGCCGAGCTCGGCCTCCAGCCTCTGAATCTGCATCGTTACGGTAGATTGCACATAGTTCAGCTCTTCCGCCGCCCGTGCAAAGCTTCGGTGCTTCACAACCGAATGAAAGGTTTTTAGCGTCTTAAAGTCCACCGTTCTCGCTCCTCTTAGGCATTCAACAAATTTGAATCACTTATTCATTTCCTTCAATTATACAAAACGAACGCAACTGGATAAACTGATACTAGACAAAATAGACGAGAGGGATGAACGACGATGGATCTGAAAAACAAGGTAGCCGTTGTTACCGGGGGCGGAACGGGGATCGGACGAGCGACCAGCATCCTGCTGGCCGAACGCGGAGCCCTCGTTACCGTAAACTATTCGCGGTCGCAAGCGGAAGCGGAGGAAACGGTGAAGCGGATCACGGAAACCGGAGGCCAAGCCATTGCTCTTCGAGCGGACGTATCCAAAGATGATGAAGTACGCGCCATGATGCAGGCCGTCGTGGACCGTTTCGGTACGGTCGACCTGCTCGTCAATAACGCCAGTATTACCCGGCACATTCCAATGAAGGATTTAGAGAGCGTAAGCGAGGACGACTGGGACGACTTGTTTGCAGTGAACGTGAAGGGGATGTTTTTCTGTGCGCGTGCGGCCGCCCCCTTTCTGAAAGCAAGCGGCAGGGGAGCTATCGTCAACCTGGGCAGCATTGCAGGGCAGACGGGACAGGGCTCATCGTTACCCTACGCTGTGACCAAAGCGGCGGTTCACGGGCTTACCCGGTCGCTCGCCCGCGCCTTAGCGCCGGAAATCCGCGTGAACAGCGTCATCCCGGGGGCCGTTGCGACAAGGTGGTGGGAAGGAAGAGAAGCTGCGATGAGCCAGTTGGCTCCCCACCTTCCCTTGCAACGGATATCGAAACCGGAGGAAATCGCAGCCATGATCGGCAGCGTCCTGGAACAAGAGGCGATGACAGGACAGCTGATTACGGTGGACTGCGGGCAAACTTTATAAACGAGCACCGCCACCCTCCTGCTCACCCGACACACTCCTGGCGGGCAGGGTCAACCGAAATACCGAGCCTTCCGGCGAGCTGTCGACCCGTGACAGCTCACCTCCTTGCGCTCGGGCCAAGAGCTGGCTGTAGGTCAGGCCGAGGCCGAGGCCTCGTGTCTGGAGCTTCTTGCGTTCTCCCCGGTAAAAGCGCTCAAAGATGTACGGCGCCTCCTCTGGCGAAATCCCCGCTCCGTTATCGGTCACTTCCACATAGGCGTCCATCCCCTGCTCTCCAACGCGGACACCAAGTGCAGCCGGACGATCCGAACGCATCGCCTGCCGCGCGTTGTTCAGCAGGTTGACCAGAATCTGCTGAACGCGGTGCCCATCGCCGATCCCGTACACCGCTGTATGGGGCAGATCGAGGGTAACGTCCGCGTTCGGGAGCTTGTTGGTCAACTCCCATTGATAGACGATCTCCGAGACGAGCGCGCGCAGCTCCAGACGTTCGCTCGCGACCTTGACGCTTCCGGCCGACATCGCATTGTAATCCAGCAGGTCCGACACCATGCGTTCCAACCGCCCGGATTCCTGGAGCGCAATGTCGAGGAACTCCTTCGCCTCTTCCTGCGGAACCACCTCATCCCGCACTGCCAGCAGCAAGCCCTTGATGGAGGTGACAGGTGTCTTCAGCTCATGCGTCACGCCTGCGAGCGAGAGCGTTCGCCACTCCTCCAGCTGCTTCAGCCGGCTGGCCATATCCCCGAACGAATCGACCAGCTCTTGAATCTCCCGCTCCTTCGTCTCCACGTTGAGACGAATATCATAGCGTCCTGCGCGAATGAGATTCGCTCCCTCCGCCACCTGCCGGATGGGACGTGCAAGCTTGCGCGACAGCAGGTAGAGCGTCAGCCAGCCGGACAGGATCAAGGTCGCAAGCAGGACGCACACGAGCGCGACCTCGTGAGGGCTTGCGGCGAGCGACCGCTTGGACAGCAGCAGGGTGACCTGTCCGAGCTGCTCATCGTTCGCGATGACCGGCGTGGTTACCGCCTCGGTGCCGCGCTCCTTGACCTTCGTCAGGTCTGCCGTCATGCGCTTGGCCATCTGCTCCTGGGTCATCCCCGGCATGGAGAAGAGGAGCTTCCCGTTCCGGTCTGCCACAAACAGGCACAGCTCCCCCTGGAAGTTGAAATAGTCGAGCCGGCTGGCTACGAGCCTCTCCATGTACGGAGGGATGACAAGCCGCCCTTCGGTGGAGATCACATTATCCGCGATCTCCTGTCCGAGCATGCCCGCGGTTTTGAGCCGGCTGTCCATCGTCGTTACGCGAATCCAATACAGGGAGCTCACGGCAATGATGATGAAGCCTGCACACAAGATGAGAAAATATCGAACCGTCCAATACGTGAGGATGGACGTCAGCTTTTTTCGTTTCAGTCTCCGATCCAAAATTGATACCCCGTTCCCCGCAGCGTGCGGATCTCGCCCGCCTCCGCCGACCAGTGCGTGAGCGACTGGCGCAGTCTTTTGATCGACAGGTCGACCGCCCGGTCGCTCCCGTCATAATCCATTCCCCATACCTGCTCGATAAGCTGCTCCCTCGTGAAAATACGGTTTGGGTACTCCGCCAGAAACAGCAGGAGCGACAAATCCCGAGGGGTCAACGCCACCTCCGCCGCATTCAGGTACACCGACCGGGAGGCATAATCGATCAGCAGATTGCCGAAGTACCGCTTGCTTTCGCCGTCTGTCCAATGCGGACGCCTGCGGAGAACCGCCTGCACGCGGGCGACGACCTCCTCCGGGACGAACGGCTTCGTCATGTAATCGTCCGCTCCCCCGTTCAACCCGCCGAGGCGATCCTGAAGCTGATCGCGGGCGGTCAGCATGATGACGGGACAAGGGCTTATCGCACGGATGCGCCTCAGCAGCTCCCAGCCGTCCATGCCCGGAAGCATGACGTCCAGCAGCACCAGCGAGTAGTCCCCCGCTTCGAATTGTGCCATCGCCTCCCTGCCATCCGTCGAGCGGGTGACGTGGAACCCGGCCTTCTTCAAATAAGCCGCCAGGACGCGCGAGATGGCCTCTTCGTCCTCGATGATGAGAATGGACTTCATGTTATCCCGTCACCCCTCTTTCGCTTGGTCGTACTGCTACTTTTACATAGGCTGAGGCTCCTCGCAAGGGGATATGCGGCATGTCCTGGTTTATTTTTGTTTGACATCTTCTTGACACTTTCCTCTGGTACTGTGGAAGTCGAGCTCTCCTTGTTCACCCCATACAGAGAAGAAACAGGAGGAACCACTGTGAAGAAAAAAACGAAACTTTGGCTTCTGACGGGCATCGTCGCCGTTGCGGTACTGGGCGGAGGCGGGTATGCGCTGATGAACGATTACGTAGGCAACAACGTAGAAATTGAGTCGGTCATTCCGTCCGGCTCGCCTTCGGCCTCTACGGACACGGCCGCTTCCCCGGCTGCAAGCGCCGCTGCACCTTCGGATGGAGCCGCCACTGCCGTCACCGGCGAACAACTCAACGGCAAGTGGGCCATCGCCGACTCGTCCAATGTCTATTTCTCCGTCACCACGTCCAAGGAAACCGTCAACTTTGTCGACAAGGCCGTTAGCGGCGACTGGACGGTAAACGTGGATGATCCGTCCCAAACGACCGCGACCGGAGTCATCGACATGACGGCCATCGATTCCGGCAACTCGCAGCGGGACGACCACGTGAAGAGCGCCGACTTCTTCGATGCCGGCCAATTCCCGCAGGCTACCTTCACGGCCGGCAGCTTTGAAGGACTGCCCAGCGAGTGGACCGAAGGAACCGCCTATGACTTCACCATGAAGGGAACGCTGAACGTCCGTGGAACGGACAAGGACGTCACCTTCGCCAGCAAGGCCGTCTACCAGAAGGGACAGCTTTTGCTGTCGGGAACAACCACCGTCACCTTCGACGACTTCGGCATGAAGAACCCGCACAGCGTCGTGCTCTCCACCGAAAACGACGTCGTCGTTCGCCTGGAGCTCGTCTTGGATAAATCCTGAGCATCCTCTACAAAAAACGGATCGCTCCTCACCGCCGAGAGACGGCAGGGGGAGCGATCCGTTTTGTTCTCTAACGTTATCGTTAGGAGGACAGGTCATACTCACCGGCTTCTTCATCCCACTCCAGGTCGTGATCGTCGACATGGACATGCCATTCAGCACCGGGCAGGGTGGCGCGAATGCGGGCTAGCAGTGCGGTCCAGTGCTGGATGCCTTCCCACATGGCTTCAGGGGAATCGTCCGGCAGGCGCGTGGCGCCTTCGAAGATCACTCCCGGCTGAGTCGGGTCAGTCAGCTCGTACACCGTGAACCCCTCCCACTCGCTGCTGCTCGCGGTCTCGAAGTCTTCCTTCGCCTTTTCCAGATCGTACGCTTGGATCCACTCGGTAACCGTCTGTTGTTCCTCTGCCGTCAGCGGCTGGGGCCTTTCGGCACTGTAATAAAGAGATACGCCCACTCTGGTCTTCCTTTCTCCATATAAGCCATTTACATCCAGAATATCGCTGGGCTATGAGGAAGACAAGCCCTGAAATGGTAATTGTCTCAGCGAAAGCCGAAGTCCCACAGCTTCTCGTTCCCCGTCAGGGTCATCGTCAGCTCATTCGCCGACTCCAGCTGAAATTCAAAGCGGTTCGGCAGGCGGCCCTGATATTCGGTCGAATCAGACAGGATCTCATCACCGTCTACCGTAATGACGATGCTTCCTGTAAACTCCGCACGGTCGGGGACTCCATACGTTCCGGACAGGACAACAGACTTCCGGCCCAGCGAATACGTATACGTCTCGGTCCTGCTTTCTCCGCTGCCGTATACGTTGTGTTTGGGGGTTACCGTTTGACCGCCGGCGACAAAGGGATCCAGCTCGGTTGTTCCCCTGGACGTATTCCCGGCACGGTCCTTCAGCTCGCTGAGCGCGGTGAGCGGGCCTTTTATGGAAGCAACAACGTCAACGAGACCGAAGGCCCCCCATACTCCCGCCCACAGGAGCACCGCAGAAGCGCCCGTTATGGCAAAGTCTCTCCAGCCCCTCCGAGAATCACGCACTCGAAAACCAATGAAATAGGCACCGTACCCGATGGCAGCACCCGTCGAATTCTGTATGGCATCATTGATGTCGAAGCTGCCCAGCTTCGTGAGAGCCTGAATCATCTCAACCGCCAGAATGGCCAGGAAGAACAAGGCGATGAACCGCACAAAGCGGGTTCGGTAGAGCAGCGGAATCAAGATTCCGAAGGGGATGAAGGCCGCAATATTTCCCAGACTAACAAAGTCCATCAACGTGGGATGAAGGAAATCCGATAGGCTCGGCAGCTTGAAGAAATCGCTAGGAATGAACATAAAGCTGTAGCCGGTCATGTTCTTGGAGGAGCTCATCCGACCCAATCCGATGAACAAGAAGTAGAGAATAAAAAGGGAGTAAAGCACCGTGATCGCAATCAGGGTCTTTCGCTGACGATGGGTCATGTGGGGCTCCTTTTCCAGGCAAGTCTCATTCAACAACGTAGCGAAAAGGATAATAGAAGTCAAGAAAGCGACATCCCTAACCGAAACGACGCGGTGCTCCATCAGCGCAGGAATTCAATCGAATGAAACGGTTCGGATTGGCTTGCTTGAGGCACGTCTTCCCCGAGTCTCTTTCGCAAGAAGGCTTCGGCTTGCTCGTCGGATGCAGAAGGTGGCGCCTCATGAAAAGCACCCTTCTCTCCGCTCGACGGTTGAAGGACAAAGCGGCACCCGTCCTCCGCAAGCAAGGACAACCCGTCCGCTCCGAGCTTCAAACGACCATTGGGAATCTCATCGCCAAGGACAGCGAGGGGGATCGTCTTCTGTTCCTTCAACCTCGCCTGGTACAGCTTTCTCTCTCCTAGCTCCGTTTGGGTCAGTACATACCCCAGATCCGTACCAAAGTCGTAGGCATCGTCCATTACCACTTCGTTTGCTGGTATGTTCAAATCGAGAATGGACGTACGGTCGGCAATCCATCCTTGCGAGTCATAAGCGCCGATAAACAATCGGTTTCCTTTCTTCTCCTGAATCGGAAAGACAAAGCGACCGCTTCCTGTATCCACACGAATTCCGCCAACCACCGTCTCATCATCATCCGCTCGGTAGATGGTCTGATTGTCGAGTATAACCTCAGCCGGCTGCTTCTGGTTGAAATAACGCTCATTCCCCGCTTGCAGAAGAAACCGCGTTCCCGTCTCATCCAAAGGAACGAGGACATCCTCTCCCACCTTCGTCAGAACAGGAAATTCGTTCAAGAATGCTTGCCGGCTCAAATCATAAATGTAATACCCGCGTACATAAAGGTTGTAATCCAAGCCGATCAGCAGCTTGTCGTTGGACAGCCACCTTACCTCTGCGACCGTCCAAAACTCCCGCTTCTCCGTCTTGGTCATGTCGAGCTCGGTCAACAGCTTCATTTCACGATCGTAGATCAGCAGAGGGGCAGGTGTGTTGGGAAGCGGCGCCAGAAGCGGGACGGCAACCCTCGATCGATCGGGAGAAACAACGGGCTTTCCCTTCGGCTCATCCGGTCCAACTGCAGAAACCTTGTTCTTCGCTTGGTCATAGAAGAACACATTCTCCCCGAGAGCGAACACCGCATTCCCTTGGAACGGGGCCTTCTCCCGCTCATTCTCCGGTACCTTCCTCGTCACCTCCATGGGGGGTGGAGATGCGGAGACAGAGGAAAACGGCCTCCCCGTTTCGGAACGAGGGGAAGCCGCATTACAGGACACCAACGCCAGGCACAGAAACGAGAACACCGCAAGCGTTCGCTTCTTCATCAAGCCCTCCAGCCAGGAGGAAGGCCCCTTGGCCTCCCTCCCCTTCCCATCCCGTTATTTAAACCATTGCAGGCTTTGAATATTGGCAAATTCCTTGTCCATGCTGTCGCCGAATTCGGCTTTCAGGCTCTTGTTCAGCGCCTCGAGCTTATACTCCGTCTCCAGCTTCAAGATTTCTCCGGTCTGTTGTTGTTGAACACTCATGTGCGGGGCAAGGGATTGCGTGGAGGGATTAAGCGTCATCACCCCCGTCTCCTGCACGATCGAGGGGACCTGCTCATTATCAACAAATTGCAGAGTGCCGCCAACCCCATCCGCGATCGGGGTCTTCGTTACCGCAGCGAGCTGCTTGGCCGCTACATTCCATGAACCATAGACCAGCTTGGAAGGACCGATATCCGACTTTTCCACAAAGGCCACCTTGGTCAGATCCTTCGAAAATTGCGGATAGGACAGAGTCGTCTCCGGTTCATCGGACACATAAACCAGGGTGTCATCCACATAATAGGAATCCTTTACCTCAAGCTCCTGTCCGTACGGAATATGCCCCCGGTAGAAGATAGAGCCGCCCGGAAGAGCCGTAAACAAAGCTCCCGCATAGCTCTTGGTCACCGTGCCGGTCGGGATGTCCACGACAAAATACTCCGATGTTGAAGGGTTTACATGCCCTTCCACCCCAAGGGTGTTCTCGTCGATCCAATCCAGCGCTAGAATGGCGTTGGAATAGGCGGTCGGAATGGTGATGTCCACCGTCTTGTCATCCAGTCGGTAATAGACACCCAGCTTCAGTCCTCCCTCCTCGCTGGCGTAATCGGTATAGCCAAATGCGACCCGAAGCAGGTCGGAGGAGGCAAACGGCATATACTTGAGGGAGTTCGGGTCTCCCAGCTCCTTCACCGACTTGTTGAGTTCATTATACAGATAGATATGCCCATCGCGTTCGAAAATGGCTTGCTGGTAATCGTATTTCATTGTGACAGGACGTTCGGGTTGGCCAGCCACCAAGCTGGACTGGGTAAGGACAATCAAGCCGGCCAAAGCCAGGAGGGCACCATATCGCTTCCAGTTCCGCTTCATCATTGCAGCACCTCTCTTAGGGTCGAAATGTACTTCAGGCGAGCAAAATGCTGTCCGGAATCGATTGGCAGGTCAGGATGCGCCGTGGCAAATTGAGCGATGGTCTTGTACCCAATAAATACATCGATATGATAGCCGTTGATCGCTCCTCCCGAGTCTTCCGCTGTTCTTCTGCCGGAATCTCCGCTGCTGTTCGACATACCGGCGATTTCAACCCGGCCCCGGTACCAGGCATTATCGTAGTATTGTCGCCGGGTAATATAAGGGGAATCTACGGCAATGGTCCGGTTCTCCGTCGGCGTAGTTCCCGATTGGGTCAAGGGCTGACTCGTTGCGGCAATGCTGGTACAAGACCCTCCGGAAACAACGGCTTTGTACCATTTCTTCTCGGTGGTGCGGTCATCGTACCCCGAGCCTTGCATGCAGACATCGCTCACGAAGGTGTTCCAGTTGTTGGAGTTGCTGTACAGGGCGAATTTGTACTTGGTCACATAAAATCGATTATAGTAGGAGGCCGTTCCCGTCGAATACGTGGAGGTGGACGAATTGCCGCTAGCCGTCGCAGTAATGGTAAACGTCGGCGTGCCATAGAACTCGATATAGCCGGTTGCTACCCCAGTGGAATCCGTGGAGCTCGATGGATTTTTAATATAAGCGCTGCTGCCGAGCGTCGTGCTCAACGTGACCGGATAGCCGCTCGCCGGCTGCCCGGTCGAGGTGTTGATTACGGTTACCTTGACCTCGGCTTGCCGCAAGACGCGGTCTTGCCCCGTGGCTTTGCCAGTGGAGTTGGTATAGTCGATGGAGGGCCAATTGGAATACGGCTTGAACCCGGACAGCGAATCATAGACCGCGTTCGCCGACGTGTTCCACTTGGGCGTACTGACATTGGACGTGTCCTTGTTTTGCGGAAGCCACAGGTTGTTTACCACGATGGAGACCGGTTGGATCGCGGCTGAAGCTTTTTCAAACGGATAAACCATTGTGACGACCATGGCAGCGATAAGAACGAGAAAGGTAATCTTTGAGAGTGCTCCCCTACGCATACGAAATCCTCCTTAAAACTAGAATGGAGTGCCCGTTTCTCACCAACCCGTACGGTTTCAAAGGCGTTCTTTGCCTTCCTATCACCCTCTTTGTCATTCTCTACTAGAGAAGACGTTGAAAGAATAGAATCACAGCAGGATATGGTAAAAATTTGTATTTGTTCCACCTAAGCGGTGACAGTTGCGTGAACGAGGAGCTTCCATGCGGTTCTGTTTCCTGGGGGAAAAGGGGCGAAGGGGAGGCAGCACGCAAAAAAAGAAGGCACCCTCCCCTTCGGGAGAATGCCTTCTTTACGGATAAGTGCGGCGCCTCAGCGCCTGCCTCTTACAGCGCCTGCAAAGCAAAATGCGCCACAAACAAGAGCGAGATGAGGTAGAACAGCGGCTTCACTACCCGCCGCTTGCCCATCGCGAGATGGAACAGCGCGTAGCTGATGAAGCCGATCGCGATTCCATCCACGATGCTGTGCATCAGCGGAATGAACGCGATGATGAAGAACGCGGGCAGCCCTTCCTCCAGCTTGTCGAAGGAGATGTGCCGAATGGACGGCATCATCAAGCCGCCGATGAAGATGAGAATCGGCGCAACCGCCTGATCGGGAACGAGCGTAATGACCGGCATTGCGACCAGCGAGACCAGGAACAGGACGCCGGTCACCATCGAGGTCAGCCCGGTGCGGCCTCCGGCCGAGATGCCTGCGGCCGCCTCAACCGTGGAAACGGTCGGGCTTGTCCCGAACAGGCCGCTCAGCAGGACTGTGAACGACGACGCCTGCATCGAGCGGCGGAAGCGTTCCGGCTTCCCGCTCATCTTGAGCTGGGCGTTCACGAGCCCTACACTTTCGAACACCAGCACGAGCGTCATCGAGAAGACAGCGACCGCGAGCGTTGCCACGGGCAGTCCCTTGAACGAAAACTGGCCGAACACCTCTCCGTAGGCTGACCACGGCGAGCCGCCTTCCAGCCCGGTCGCCTTCGCCGGCACGACGCCAACCAGGTAGGCGAGCACCGTTCCGCCGAGAATCGACAGAAGCAGGTTGCCCGGCACCTTGCGCATGTACAAGATGCACGTAAGAGCCAGCGTCGCGAGCGTGACCAGCACACCCGGGCTCGCAAACGATTGGACTGCGATGATGGACGCGCCGTCCGAGGCGATGACCCCGCCCTTTTGCAGGCCGATGAGCACAAGCAGGAGCCCGATGCCAACCGAGATGGCCTCCTGAAGCGACGTCGGAATCGCCGTGCGCAGCTTCTCGATCAGGGAGGTCAAGCTCACGGCGAAGAAGAAAACGCCGGAGAGGACGACCACGGCCAACGCCTGCTGCCAGGTCATGCCCATCCCTTGCACGAGCGTGTACGTGAACATGGCGTTGATGCCCATTCCCGGAGCGATAATCAAGGGAGCCTTGCCCCACAGCCCCATCAGGAAGCAGCCGACCGCCGAGGCGAGAACCGTCGCGACAATTCCGGCCTTCTGGGGAATGCCTGCATCCGCCAATATCGAGGAATTGACGATGATAATATAGACAATCGCAAAAAACGATACCGTTCCTGCCAAAAGCTCCTTCCGCCAAACGCCGGCAGGAAGAGAGGCCGGTTTAGGCGCAGGGTTGTTCTGCTTGGAAGACGGTATCGGGTTGTTCCGGTGGACCAACAGAATACCACCTTTTCATTAGCCCCTCACCCTACCCTTTGCATAATTGAACAAAGATAGACGGCAGAATGCCGTCCATATCGCTATTGTACCACAGGTAGGCTAAAATTGCTCAAACCAGCCGCCCTGCGATCGTTTCCAGCCCTGCTCTGAAGGACCTTCGGTGCAGAATTTGAACCGAATGCCTTTCCTTTTGGTAAAATGGACATGTCGCTCATCACGACGGGGCTTTTCGCCCGCACAGCCTAGAAACCGGGAGGAATCGCCTGATGTCTGCCAAGCTGACCAAGAAATCAATCAGGGAATGGTGCGGACCCGCTGCTTATCAAAAAGGCGAGCAATTGGTCCGCTCGCATCACGTCCATCTGCTACACAGTGATTTACCGTCTCACCACTATACAGCGGAAGTAACGGGAACGAGTCGACAAGAGGTAAAGCTGGCCTTCGATTGGACGGGAAAACCGGAGGCCGTCTGCTCCTGTCCTTCTCTGGGGTCCGTCAACTCCTTTTGCCACCATATCGCGGCCGTCCTTCTCTATGTCCACAACCTGTTGGCGGCGTCGCCGTCCACCTTGTCCGCCCTTCCTGTGAAGCGCTCCACCGAGGAGGTCCTGCCCATGGTACAAGCGGGCATCGCCGAGCGCATTCTCGGCTTGTTTGAGGACAAGCCCCTGCGCCCGATGCACAATCGAACCCTGCCGGAAACGAGAGCCTACCTTCAAGCGGAATTTGTGCTCACGCTCATCCCCTTCGATCCCCATACGTCCTTATTTGGCCTTGAGCTTCGGATCGGTCCCAAAGCCTTGTATGTCGTCAAAAATATCTATTCCTTTCTGGACCAGCTCACCCGGGGAGAGAGCTATCCCCTGTCCTCGCGGTTTCGCTACGAGCCCGAGCTTCACAGCTTCGAGCGTGAGAACGAGGCGGTCCTGACCGAGCTAAGCGAGCTTGCTCGAAATTACGCCGCGGCTTCTTCCCTACCTAGCGGCCACGCCCGCGGCGCTTCGGTTCGAGATAATCCTCGAAGGCTGCTGATTCCAGCGCATGCCTGGACCAAGCTTCTTCCCTTGCTGAGGAAGGCGCCGCTGGTTACGGTTATGGAGGGTTCGACGAAGTACTCCGGCCTCTCCCTGTCCGAGGAGCTCCTTCCCCTTCGGTTCGAATTCGATCAGGAGAATGCCGGGGGCTACCTTCTGCATGTACACGGCCTGGAGCCGCTCACGGTCATGGAGCCCTATGAGGCCGTCTTCCTTCAAGGAAGCCTAACCGCTCTCTCCTCCGAGCAATGCAAGCGAATCGCGGAGCTGAAGGCGATTCTGGACAAGTCCGGGCTGCAGAGCATTCCGCTGGATCGAAGTCAGCTCACTTCTTTTATGGGAAGGGTCCCCCTGCTCCGCAAGCTGGGTCAGGTGGTGATGGCTCCGGCCGTGGCTTCGCAGGTGACCCGGCAACCGCTTCAAGCCAAGCTGTATCTGGATCGGGTGAGGGATCGCCTGCTTGCCTCGGTTGAATTTCAATATGGTCCGGTCGTCCTCAATCCCTTGGAGGAGGGCGGAGCAGCGCGCGAAGCTCACGGCATTCTTGTCCGGGACGTTGACCAGGAGCGGCTCATTCTGGATAAAATCGAACAAAGTCCGTTTACCCGAACAGAGGCGGGCTATTTCCTGAACGAGGAAGAAGAGGAATTCGAATTCTTGTATACGGTGGTCCCTGAGCTGGAAAAGTGGATGAAGGTCTATGCCACGACTGCGGTGAAGCTCCGCGTGCACAAGCTGGATCAAATGCCCAAGGTGAGCGTGCAGGCATCTGCAGATGAGCGGATGAAGTGGCTGGAATTCCGCCTGAACATGGGGTGGATTCCAGAGACGGAAATCCGTGGTTTGGTGAAGGCCATCGAGGAAAAGCGGAGGTATTATCGGCTGCCCAACCACTCCTTGCTGCCGCTGGACGGCTCCGAATTTCAGGAGCTGGCGAATTTCCTCAAGGATACCGGGCTTCTCTATTCGGATTTAGAGGGCTCGAGCATTCACGTGCCGTTCGCTTCCGGCCTGGCAATGCTCGAATCCGATTCCGGTGCCGTCAAGCTGGACCGACCACTGCGGCAGCTCCTGCACAATCTGAAAAACCCGGATAACCTGGACTTCCCGATCCCGGCCTCTCTCACGAATGTTTTACGGGATTATCAGAAGGTGGGGTACCAGTGGTTCAAGACACTGGCCCATTATGGCTTCGGGGGGATTTTGGCGGATGACATGGGGCTCGGCAAAACGCTCCAAAGCATCGCCTATATCGCCTCCCTGCTGCCGGAGATCCGGGAGCAGCGAAAGCCTGTGCTCGTGATTTCGCCGGGATCGCTCGTCTACAATTGGCGCAATGAGCTGAGCAAATTTAGCCCGGACATCCGGGTGCTGATTGCGGACGGCAGTCCCGAGGAGCGTACGAAGAAGATGCAAGGCCTGACAGAAGCGGATGTCGTGCTGACCTCGTACCCTCTTCTGTTGCGAGACCTGAAGCTTTACATCAAGCAGCCCTTTCACACCCTCCTCCTCGATGAGGCGCAAGCCTTCAAGAACCATGCCACACAGACGGCGCAAGCCGTTAAACGCATCCGTGCCGATTACCGATTCGCCTTGACCGGAACCCCTGTGGAGAACCGCCTCGAAGAGCTGTGGTCGATCTTCCATGTGGTCTTCCCGACTCTCTTTCCGGATCGGACCGCCTTCGGCACCTTGTCGAGCCAGGAGGTCGCCAAGCGGGCGCGCCCCTTCATGCTCCGCCGATGGAAGCAGGAGGTGCTTCAAGACCTGCCGGATAAGGTCGAGTCGCTCAAGCTGACCGAGCTTTTGCCGGAGCAAAAGAAGCTCTACGTGGCCTATTTGGCGAAGCTGCAGGAGGAAACCCTCAAGCACCTGGACGAGGAAGGCTATTCCAAGAACCGAATCAAAATTCTGGCCGGCCTAACTCGCCTCCGGCAAATCTGCTGCCATCCGGCTCTCTTCGTGAAGGATTACAAGGGCGGCTCCGCCAAGCTGGACGAATTGATGGAGATTGTCGAGGAATGCCTCGCCAATCGCAAGCGTCTGCTTCTGTTCTCCCAATTCACCGAGATGCTGGGCTTGATTCGCGAGAGACTGAACGAACGGGGCTTGCCGCATTTTTATCTGGACGGGTCCACTCCGGTTCGGGAGCGTGTCGATCTGTGCAGCCGGTTTAACGAAGGAGAGATGGAGATCTTCCTGATCTCCTTGAAGGCGGGAGGAACCGGGCTCAACCTCACCGGAGCGGACACCGTCATTCTCTATGATCTGTGGTGGAACCCCGCCGTCGAGCAGCAAGCCACCGACCGCGCCCATCGCATGGGACAGAAGAATGTCGTGCAGGTCATCCGCATGGTCTCCCGAGACACGATGGAGGAGAAGATGTACCAGCTTCAGCAAAAAAAGAAGCACCTCATCGATGAAGTCATCGGACCGGAGCAAGAACAACCGGCCTCCCTCACCGAACAGGAGCTTCGAGAAATCTTGATGATCTAGAGCGGGTTTGCAAACACGCTCTTAGCGAATGTCATTCACCAATTGAGAATAGTCCCGGTAGCGTTCCTCCCACTGGCTGCGCCGTCCTTCGACGGGACGGCCTTCCAGCAGGGCCTTGATGACCTCCAGGCAGACGTGCCAGCCGGCGAGGTCCCGCGGAGTATGGTCCGTCAGCTTCCCCAGCGACTCGACGAGGAGCAGCCGACTGCCTCCTGGCTCAGGCGTTAGCTCGAAGCGAACCCGATCCTCGCCCCACGTGTACTCCAGAACCGATCGCGAGGCAAAGCTTAGAATGTTCATCTCCTCGAAGCGGTCGTCCCCCATGTGGAACCGAATCACCTCGCCCTCGCGAAGGTCAGCCACCTGCAGCTCGGGGAACCATTGCCTCAGCTTGTCGTTCTCCACGAGATAGGACCATACTTCTTCAACTTGATGAGCAAAATGCCGTTTAAAACGGGCCTCGTAGCCCTCGTTCCGTTTCGAAATCACAGCCAGCAACGCGACTCCTCCTTTTATTGCTATCTTCCAGCAGGATGCACCGATTCGGAGCCAAGCCGCCCCCGAAAGGTACGGCGCAGATCATCCACCCATTTGTCGGGGATTTCCCACGGGATGAAGTGGCCTCCCACTTCATGAGCCGTGAGGTTGACCGCGTTGTACCATGCGGCGCGGTCGCTCTCCAGAAAATGCGAGACGCGGTTCTCTGTCGCAATCCCCGGGGGATTCTCGTAGCCGACAAAGGTGATGCCAGTGGGTGCTTCAATGACAGGCCAGCGGTCATGGGCCGGCGTCCAGGGATAGCGGTTCGCATTGGCATACATCCGCATGGAGGTTTCGATGGCGTTGTTCACCCAGAAGAGGGTAGCATGCGTCAGGAGATCGTCCTTCGAAAAAACATTTTCAATACTGCCGCGGTTGTCGCTCCATCTCATCCACCGTTCCAGGATCCAGGCAAGCATTCCGACCGGCGAGTCGCATAGTCCGTATGCCAAGGTTCCGGGGTCCAGGACGTGCACGGCGAGGTGAGTGGCAAAGCGCCGATCCAACTCCAGCATCTTCGAACGGATCGCTTCGGGGAGGTCGTCGGGAAGGGGCTTCCCGCCAGCCAGGTCCCAGGCGCGGTCTCCGGTAAACAGGCTGAGCTTCTGACCGGAGCCGATATGAATGCCGTAGAGTTCCTCGCTGTATTTGTGGCCGAGTTGACCGGTCACGAGCGCCCCCACATCGCAGCCGGCCGCCGCATAGCGAGAATAGCCGAGGATGTCGGTCATGAGCGTATGCCAGAGATCGGCGATCTTCCAAAAGTTCATGTCCGGGTTGTTCGGCAAAGGTGCCGAGAAGCCAAAGCCCGGGAGCGAAGGCACAATGACATCGAAGGCTTCTGCCGGATCCGCTCCGTACGCGCCGGGATCGGCCAACGGATCGATCACCTTGGCCCAATGCCAGAAGGTCCACGGCCAGCCGTGAGACAAAATCAAAGGCGTTGGATTCGGTCCCACGCCCGGCTTCCGCATAAAATGCACCGGAACTCCGTCGACGACGGTCTGATAGTGCTCGTAGGCATTGATGGCTTTCTCGGATCGGCGCCAGTCGAATGCATGAATCCAGTAGTCGACAAGCTCCTTCAGCTCGCTTTTCTTCACTCCATAATATCCGTCATCATTCCCGGCGTCATGCGGCCATCTTGTCATTTGCAGACGTTGACGAAGGTCGGTCAACACCTCATCTGGTACCTGGATCGGATGGGGCTCGAGTGCAAAGGGAACGGGTTCCATCCTTATTCTCCTCTCGAGTTCAAGTAATGGGAACTCCTCTTGCTACAGCTATCGGAATTTACTAAGGCCTGGATTCGGTTCCACGTTCAGCCAGCCGTTTCAAGGCGGGGACGGCGAGCCCGATCGCCTGCTGCTCTTCCGGTGTGAGCCCTTCCAGCAGAGCTGAAATCCGTGCAATCCGCTCCAATCGGCGGGAATCGATGATCGCTCTCCCCTGCTCGATGAGATGGACTTGAACGACTCGGCCATCCTTCGGATCGGGCTTACGCTGGACGAGCCCATCTCGCTCCAGCCGGGTAACGAGCTGCGTAATGGCGGACTGCGTCACCTGCTCGTTCGCCGTCAGCTCCGTAAGCCGCATAGGGCTTTTGCGGGACAAGGTGTGCAGAACAGAGAGCGTGGTGAAGCTGTGTTTTTCAATGGAGGGCAACCGAATGAAAAGCCTCGTCAATTCTTCGAAAGCCCATGCAAAGTCAGCAACATTCATGTCGGGTTGGTTATGGTTAGGTTTCATGAGCAGTATTATATCAGAAACTTATATTAATTACTAATATAATTCCCACTACAATTTCCGTGCGCCCGTTCCCCCGCATACCCGTACCCACAAAAACACCCGCAAAAAGAGCCTCTGCTGCTCCAGCAAAGACTCCCTTTTCAGATACATGTAGGGTTCGTGGTGCATCGGCACTGTTACCCCCTAGCGGACCCTAAAGGGTTCTCCACCTGTTCACTCTACTTCATCTGTCGCCTCACCCGGCATGCTCCACTTCCGAAAAATGATCGGCAATGTGCATGGCAAAATACCGATCGTATTCATCCTTGCTCAGCTCTCCGAAGATCAGATGAGGCGCGAGTGGCCCTGAGTACGCTTGAAAGGCGTCGATGGCCTGCTGCAGCAGCTCCACCCCTTCCTGGACGGTTCCTTGCGGCTTGAGCTTCGCCCCGCCCGGTACATGCGCAGTCAGGTCGTGCTTCATGAAGCCCTGCTTGAGAAATTTCCGGATGACCATCCGGCCGACGGTCTTCCTCACCAGCTTGGGCTTCATTTGAGGGTAGCCTGTCATGGAATACTCGATGGTTTGGGCGCAGTGCGCCAGAATCTCATAGAGCGGCCATTGCTTGGTCGAGACCGCGTCCGATCCCTCCAGGCTTAGCAGTTCTTTCTTCACCGCATCCAATGATGCCCATTGTACGCTGCTCATCCTTCTCTCCTCCTTCTTGCCGAAAGCCCCGGCGTAGCATCTTCCCTTTACCGCATGATCTTTCGAACCCACTTCACCCTGTCGCCATATGGCGGAAACAAGAACGGAATGTCCAGCTTCGTGCTCTTGCTCAGCACGCTCTTCGTGTGGGAGAACATATCGAAGCTGTGTTTTCCGTGATAGGCACCGATTCCAGCATGGCCCACTCCCCCGAAAGGCAGGTAGGGATTGGCCACATGGCTGATCGTGTCGTTCACGCAGCCGCCCCCAAAGGATACGCGGCCAAGCACTTCTCGCTCGACATGCGAGTCTTCCGTGAACAGGTACAGCGCGAGCGGCTTGGGCCGGCTGTTCACCTGTTCAATCGTCTCATCCAGCTGGCGATAGCTCAAAATCGGCAGGATGGGACCAAAGAGCTCATCCTGCATAGCAGCGTCCGACCAGGAAGCCGTATCGAGCAGCGTCGGCTCGATATAGAGCTCCTCCCGGACAAGGCGGCCGCCGACCCGCACCTTCGCCCGGTCTACTTCGAGAATACCCGCCAGCCGATCGAATTGGCGTTCATTCACGATCCGCCCATAGTCCGGACTCAGCCGGGCATCCGCTCCGAAGAAGTCGGCCAGAACCGCCTTCATCTTGTCGATGAGCGGCTCTCGGATCTCCTCGTGGGCCAGCACATAGTCGGGGGCGATGCAGGTCTGCCCGGCATTCATCATCTTCCCCCACAGAATCCGCTTGGCGGCGACCTCCAGGTTGGCGGTCCGGTCCACAATAGCCGGGCTCTTGCCTCCCAGCTCGAGCGTCACGGGAACGAGGTTATGGGCGGCCGCCTCCATGACGATCTTGCCCACCGGCACGCTTCCGGTAAAGAAGATGTAGTCGAAGGGAGCGTGAATCAGCGCCGAGGTAGTTTCCTTTTCTCCTTCGATTACGCGAATGTAGGTCTCGTCGAAGGTTTCCCCGATCAGCTTCTTGACGACGGCTGTTACAGCCGGAGTATTCTCCGAAGGCTTCAAGACGGCCGTATTCCCCGCTGCAATCGCCCCGATCAGCGGTTCGATCAACAGCTGGAAAGGGTAGTTGAAAGGCCCGACGATCAGAACGGTCCCATAAGGCTCCTTATGCATGTAGCTCTTAGACAGGCCGTGGTAAAAGGGAGTCCTGACCTTTTTCGGCTTCATCCATCGCTTCAAGCTCTTCCTTGCACTCCGAATGCTGTCCAGCGTATACCCGATTTCTGTGGAGTACGCCTCGAATTCGCTTTTGTGCAGATCCTGATACAGAGCCGCCAACAGCTCCTGCTCATGCCGCCGAATCGCATCCGACAGCTTCTGAAGCTGCTCCAGACGAAACGCCGCGCTGCGCGTATAGCCGCTGTGGAATTTCGTGCGATGCTCCTGCAAAATGGCTTCGACCTGCTCCTGCGTCCATTGCTCCATTTTTTCTCCTCCTTATCAAAAATGAACTAGAGGCAATCCTGCTCCAAAGCAGTCAACAGTCTTCTTAACAGCTCCACCGACTCTTGCATGGACAGCTCGTAATAGCGTTGGGTACCCGCTTGCTCGACCTTAACGACCCCTGCATTTTTCAGCAGCTTCAGATGATGGGATACAGCCGGGCGCGACAGCGTCAGCTGTTCGGTAATTTCATTGACCGTCCTCCTGCCGTTCTCCGAGAGATATAACAAAATATCCTGACGATGCGGATCGCTTAAAACTTGAAGAATCGGAAGGCTTTCCCGAAAGATCGCGAGTGCCTGCTTGCCCATGCGGATCATCACCTTGTTTCTTAAGATCATATGTTTAAACATTTAAACCTTTACCATGAAGCAAGCATACTCTTTTCGTTCCCCATAATCAAGTGGGCCTTCATTTCCATGAAATGTTATGAACCAGCAAAAAAGAAACGGACCTAGCTGAAAGCCATGCTCCAGCTGGGTCCGTCCCCTCGTTCTAGCTTATTTCAGTTCTAGCTTCTTTCGACTCTTGCTTGCTGATCCCCATTCTATCATGCTGTTCCAATACAAATCCTACTCCGCGTTACTTCGTCTTCAGGTCCTCGATGGAGTTGATGTCCATGTACTCGGGAACGACAAGGCCGAGCTTGGTGCCCGTCAGATTCGCGCCGAGGTCCTCGAACTGTCCCTGGTATTTATCAAAGTAGTCCTGATGCGTGGTCGGAAGCCATGCGGCGACAATCGCGTCTGCACTGCGGTTGGCGATCCCGGCCCACATCGGACCGGCTTCCACCTGCATCATCTCGACCTTGTACCCAAGCCGCTGCTCCAGCACCTGCTTCACCACGTTGGTGCTGGCAATCTCGGAGTCCCAGGCGACATACGCCAGCTTCAGCTTCTTGCCAGCTTCCTGCGGGATATCCTTCACCCACGTGTCAACCTTGGCCGCGTTATCGTCTACCCACTTAGCGGCGGCGGCTTCCGGCTTCGCACCCTCGGTTATCGCGTTCATGACGACCGCCATCTCCTCCGGCGTCCATTCGAAGCGGTCAAGCATCGCATAGGCGGAAGGAGCATCGTCCTTCAGCCCGTTGCGGACGATCGTATGAATCGCCTCGTCCTCTCCATAGGCGCCCTTCGGGTCCTCCAGGTATTTCAGCTTGTACTTGGCGAACATCCAGTGCGGCGTCCAGCCGGTCACGATGATCGGCTTCTCGTTCTTGTATGCCTTCTCCAAGGCAGCGGCCATCGCGGCACCCGAGCCTTCAACCAGCTTCCAGTCGGACAAGCTGTACTCGTCCATTGCTTCCTTCGTTTGCTTCGTCAGGCCGGCACCCGGGTCAATCCCGATGATCTGGTGACGGACTTGGCCCCCGATCCCTCCGCTCGCATTGGACTCCTTGGAGCAGCCAGCCAGCGCCACCACACCGACTAGAATCATCAACAGACCAGCTTTTGATGCGTGTTTAAACATCGGACCCTCTCCTTTTTCTCTTCACGATATTTTGCGTCATGCGGTCGAGTACAATCGCCAGCACGACGATGGCGAGCCCGGCCTCGAAGCCTTCGCCCGTCTTGACCTGCGTGACGGCACCGTACACATCCGCTCCAATTCCTTGCGCGCCGATCATCGAGGCGATGACGACCATCGACAGCGACAGCATGATCGTCTGGTTGATCCCGGTCATAATGGACGGGAGCGCCAGCGGGATTTGCAGCTTGAACAGCTTCTGCCGACTGGTGGAGCCGAAGGCATCCGCCGCCTCCACCAGATCGCCCGGAACCTGGCGAATCCCCAGGTTCGTCAGGCGAATCGTCGGCGGTACGGCGAAGATGACCGACGCAATGACGCCGGGCACTACGCCGAGGCCGAAGAACGAGACGGCCGGGATCAGGTAGACGAAGGCGGGCATCGTCTGCATGAAATCCAGCAACGGCGTGATCACTCCGCGCGCTCGGTCACTCTGAGCGCAGGCGATGCCGAGCGGAACGCCGATGACGATCGAGAGAATCGCCGCCGTCAAGACGAGCGCGAGCGTATCGACCGTGTGCTCCCAGTAGCCGAGGTTGTCGATCAACAAAAGCCCAATCGCCGTAAACGCCGCGAACTTCCACTTGCCGAGGTAATAGGCAAGCGCTGCGGCGAGCACGATGAAGACGAGCACGGGCAAGGCGTGGAATGCATCCGCGATCCCGTTCACAATGCCTTCAATGCAGACGGAGATGACATGGAACAAGGGCGACAAGCCCGATTCCAGCGCATCCACGATCTTCTCCACCCATTCATCCAATGGCAGCTTAGGCATTCGTGCTCACCTCCGTTTCCGTCTTGGAGGCCGCGGCAGGATTCGGTTCCGCCGAATCGCCGGATGGTGATACCGGGCTCTCCACCGTATTCTGCACCGGATTCCCGGCAAGGGCACCGAGCACCGCTCCCCGGACGATGACGCCGATGAGGCGCCCGTTGTCGTCGACAACGGCAACCGGGTGCTTGGAGGTGCCGCAGATATCAAACAGCTGGTACAGCAGCCGATCCTTATCCACCACGGCGACGTCGCGAATGACGATGTCCTCCAGGCGCTTGCCTTCGCGAACGGCCGCCGAGGCGTCATCCGCTGTGATGACCCCAATCAGCTTGCGGCCCCGGTCCACGACGAACAGATTCGAGATACCGCTCTCCCTCATAAGCTGGAGGGCGACACGCGGGCCGCGATCGAGTCCAATTGTCTCCGGACGGCGCATGACCGAAGCGGCCGTCAGCACCTTGGACAAGTCCACATCCTCGACGAACCGCTCGACATATTCATTTGCCGGATTCATCATGACCTCTTCCGGCGTGCCGATCTGCACAACACTGCCGTCCTTCATGAGGGCGATCCGATCTCCGATACGAAGCGCCTCATCCAGGTCATGGGTAATAAAGATGATGGTCTTCTTCATCTTCTCTTGCAGCTCCAACAGCTCATCCTGCATCTCCTTGCGAATCAGCGGATCGAGCGCGCTGAAGGCTTCGTCCATGAGCAGAATGTCCGGGTCGTTCGCCAGCGCCCGAGCGAGGCCGACTCGCTGCTGCATGCCGCCGCTCAGCTGAGAGGGCAAGCTGTCCGCCCAATCGCCAAGACCGACGAGCGTAAGCGAGTCGAGCGCCTTTTGCCGACGCGTTGCCTTGTCGACTCCCTGCACTTCAAGTCCATATTCCACGTTCTCCGCTACCGTTCGGTGCGGGAATAACGCAAACTTCTGAAAGACCATGCTGATCTGCTTGCGGCGCACCTGCAGCAGCTCTTCCTTGTTCATCTTGACGATATCCTTGCCATGGATGGCAATGCTGCCGCGTGTTGGCTCGATCAGGCGGTTTAACAGCCTCACGAGCGTCGATTTACCGCTTCCCGACAGCCCCATAATAACGAATATCTCACCCGGTTCAACGGCGAAACTGACCTTGTTTACACCGACCGTGTGCTGCTTCTCGCGGTAAACCCGCTCCTTCGTCCACCCTTCGTCCATCAGGCGAAGAATCGATTCCGGATCGGGACCAAATACCTTCGTGACTTGCTTTGCTTCAATGATCGCCATCCGGTTCACCCCTTCCTTTCGGTTGCGATCTTCGTTTTGCATCCCTATAAGTGTAAAAACATTATCCATCCAGTGTCAACTTTTTTATCTGCTTTTACAGAACGTACAGTTATTTCTGTACGAAGATAACTCCCGAATCCTCCTCGATCCTCTTTTTCTCCACCCATCCTTTATCTTTACTTTAATGAGATAGTTTCTTACAATTACGATGTAAAATACGAAGGCTAGGTGAAAAAAGATGGAGCGCAGTAACGGTCTGAGCCCCGAGCAGGAATTGGCTTTGCTCAAGGCGCGGAAGCGAGTTATTGAAGCAATCGGGAACAACATGGAGCTGTACGGAATCACTCCGTCCACGGGCCATCTATACGGACTCTTATTTTTTCAGAATAGACCCATGACGCTCGACGCAATGGGACAAGCCATGGAGATGAGCAAGACCAGCATGAGCACCGGTGTCCGCACGCTGGTGGACCTCAAGATGGTCAACAAGGTCTGGGAAAAGGGCTCGCGCAAGGACTTGTATGAGGTCGAGCTCGATTGGTACCAGACGTTCGCCGACTTCTTCTCGATCAAGTGGGGCAAGGCGGCCGAGATCAACCTGCAAGCCCTTCGCAAGTCGCGGTCCGAGCTGTTGGCGATTGCCGATTCCTACACCGGAGACGAGGAGCTGGAGAGGCAGGTCCAGGCCGATCTCGTCAAGATCGACGAGGCCATCCGGTACTACAAGTGGCTGATCCGGCTGATCGAGGCGTTCGAATCAGAGGACATCTTCCAACTGGTCCCCAAGGAAAACGAATAGCCTGCGCAACAACAAAAAGCCCCGGTTCCGCGCCTATTGGCGGAGCTGGGGCTTTCGCTTTCATTTGAGACAATCGGCGCGAATCGTTCGATTACCCTTTAACCCTTTCCTTGTACCGGAACACCCGCTTCCTTCCTCCGATTGGAGTAAGACAAAGCAAACAACAGAATAAACCACAAGGGGGTTAACAGCAGGGCCGGACGGGTCTCCTCCGCAATCAGCATGATCACGAGGATCGCTGCAAAAAGAACAAGAACAGCGTAGTTAACAAAAGGAGTGAAGGGCGCCTTGAATTTCGACGCTGCTTGTAGGTTAGGCTGTGTTTTCTTATAGCGAATGTGGCTGACGAGGACGACACCCCACACCCAAATGAAGCAGATGGCGCTGATGGTCGTCACGATGCCGAAGGCTTGCTCGGGAATCAGCTTGCTGAGGAGGGCGCCCGCCGACAGGACGAGCGTGGAGACGAGCAGTCCGTTCTTGGGCACGTGATTTTTGTTGAGCCTGGCAAAAGGCGCAGGCGCCTGATCCTTCTTCCCCAGGTTATAGAGGATGCGGCTCGTGGAGAACATCCCGCTGTTGCAGGCGGAAGCGGCGGACGTGAGGACGACAAAGTTGATGATGCCCGCGGCAATCGGAATGCCCACGAGAGCAAAGGTCTTCACAAAGGGACTTTCGCCGGGACTGAGCTCCGTCCAGGGATTGATGCAGAGCAAAGCGACGATGGCCCCTACATAGAAAAACAGGATACGCATCGGAATTTTATTGATGGCCGACGGAATGTTCTTCTCTGGATCGGAGGTTTCTGCCGCCGACACCCCCACCAGCTCCACCCCGACAAAAGCGAACACTACCATTTGGAAGGACAGCAGGAACCCGGATACCCCGTTTGGGAAAAGCCCGCCGTGCTTCCAAATGTTCGTGACCGACACCGTTCCAGCTCCCGTCTTGAACCCGATGATCAGCAGGACAATTCCAATGGCAATCAGGGCGAGAATAGTCACGACCTTGATCAAAGCAAACCAGAATTCCAATTCTCCAAAATTTTTGACCGTCAGCAGGTTCAGTCCAAGCAAAATGATCAGGCAGATCAGCTCCGGTACCCACTGAGGAATATCGAACCAATATTGAATGTAGATGCCCACTGCGATTACATCCGCCATTGCGGTCATGATCCAGCAAAACCAGTAGGTCCATCCGGTGACGAACGCGACGCGCGGCCCCAGATAGTCCTCGGCGATATCCGTAAAGGATTGATACCCCGCTTTGGATAACAGAAGCTCTCCGAGCGCCCTCATCACGAAAAAGACCGCGATGCCAACGATGAGATAAGCAAAGATGATGGAGGGTCCCGCCTGCTGGATCGCTTTCCCCGATCCTAAGAACAACCCCGTCCCGATGGTACCGCCGATGGCGATAAGCTGAACATGCCGATTCTCTAACTCCCTCTTTAACTCTTGCTGTGCCAATCCAAACTCCCCCTTGTTATTGAACATCTTCCCTGGGGTCGAGGGGCGACAAAGTCAGTGAACAACAAAAAGAGATTGGATCTCTCCAATCTCATCGTCCCAAAAAGCAATAAAAATCGTATCGGCCGTTCCTCCGGGATGGAGAACGACAAATAAAATCGTTACTACTCTTCTGTCCTTTTGCCTGAGATTGTGAACCCTTCGGCGCCGCGATTCCTCACGGTCTCTCCAGAAGCCGCTCCTGCTATAGTGTGATCCATAGCAATCAAAGCATGCTGCTAACTATTAAATTTATTTATCAATCGTAATCCCGGGTAAAGATTTTGTCAATGACAATTCCTCCTCTGAAAACATGCCCATTTGCATTGACAACCTGTTCGCTACAACTATATATTTTATGATAATGAGAATCGTTATCATTATTAATAATGATTCTAAATAAGTAGCGATTCTATCTCAGAACCGAAAGGGTGCTCTCATGAACACGAAACGCAAGTCCTTCACAACCCTCTTCCTTTCTTCCATCCTTGCCGTGGCATTGGTTGGATGCTCCAGTCAGCAATCCAGCTCCAGCGCTTCTCCGTCTCCGTCTGAAAGTGCCCCGGCCAGCACCGAAGCCCCCAGCGCGGAAACTTCTGCTTCCCCCGCCAGCACCGAAGAATATCCGATTGTGATCAAGCACGCCCTCGGCGAAACGGTTATCAAGAGCAAGCCGGAACGCGTCGCGACCATTCAATGGGCCAACCATGACGTGGTTCTTGCCCTCGGAGTGGTTCCGGTCGGCTTCTCGGCTGCGAACTTCGGCGTTCAAGACGGCAGCGGCCTCCTGCCGTGGACCAAGCAAAAGCTCGATGAGCTCGGCGTGAAGGACCCGAACGTCTTCCAGGACACCGACGGCCTTGATTTTGAAGCAATCTCGGACTCCAACCCCGATGTCATTCTCGCTGCTTACTCCGGCATTACCCAGGAAGATTACAACACGCTCAGCAAGATTGCACCGGTCGTTCCCTATCCGACGGCGCCCTGGGCTACCACCTGGCGTGAGCAAGTGACGATGAACGCAACCGGCATGGGCATGAAGGCCGAAGGCGAGAAGCTCATTCAAGACACCGAGAACATGGTGAATGAGAAGCTGAGCCACTACCCTCAGATCAAAGACAAGAAAGTCGTTTGGGTCAACTTCAATGCGAAGGACTTCTCCAAGCTGCACATCTATACGCCCGTAGACTCCCGCGTCTCCTTCCTGTTTGAGATGGGCATGGTTTATCCGGACAGCATCACGAAGCTGATCACGGACCCGAAGAAATACTCCCTGGAGCTGAGCGTCGAGAATACGGAAGCTCTCTATGATGCCGATCTGATCATTGGCTATGGCAATGACGCCCTGCTCAAGACTATCCAGGCTGATCCCCTGCTTGGTAAAATCCCTGCGATCCAAAGAGGCTCCGTCGCATTCATCGACTCCGACACGCCCCTTGTAGCTGCCGGCACCCCGAATCCGCTCTCGATCGCGTACACCATTGATGATTACCTCAAACTCATCGGAGGAGCTGCCGACAAGGTCAAATGAGTACTTCCTCGGGTTCAACACGCACATCCCCCCACTCCCAAATTCCGAAGAACTTCGCGATCATCCTGTTGATCGGTCTGGTGCTGCTCGGGCTTTGCGTAGTGGCCTCTCTGGTCTTTGGCCCCCGGCTGGTGAAGGTTCCGGAGCTGATCGACGGGCTGTTTCATCCTGACGTCGATTCCTATGGAGCCAACGTCGTTCGCAAGCGAATCTCGCGAACTGTCTTCGGGTTGTTCTGCGGTGCGGCGCTCGGCGTTTCGGGTGCACTGATGCAATCGGTTACCCGCAACCCGATTGCGGACCCGAGCATTCTGGGCGTGAATACCGGCGCCGCCTTGTTTGTCGTTTGCGGAATCGCCTTCCTGAACATCAATACAGCCAGTGAGTACATCTGGCTGGCCTTGGCCGGGGCGGCGATCACGGCGATATTTGTGTTCGGCATCGGTTCGATGGGGCGTGGCGGTGCCACGCCCATTAAGCTTGTATTGGCGGGCGCCGCTATCAGTGCTGCTCTCTCTTCCCTGGTCTCGGCGGTCATGATTCCACGCGCTTACGTCATGGACCAATTCCGCTTCTGGCAAGTCGGAAGCATCGGCTCAGGAAGCTGGAGCGCTATCGCTACGTTTACCCCGTTTCTGATCGTCGGCGTCGTCATCGCCTTCCTGACAGCGCCTGCGCTCAATGCGCTCGCGCTCGGAGACGATGTCGCAACCGGGCTCGGGGTTCGAACAGGCGTGCTGCGCCTTATTGCGGCGCTGGCCGGTGTCCTTCTGTGCGGCACAGCTACGGCGCTGGCCGGCCCTATCGGGTTTGTCGGCCTTCTCGCTACCCACCTCATGCGCCTTGTTTTGGGGCCCGACCTGCGGTTTGTCATCCCCATGTCTGCTCTCTCGGGAGCCGTCATTCTGATCTCCTCCGATGTTGTCGGCCGACTCATCGCCAGTCCCGGAGAGCTTGAGGTCGGGGTCGTCACCGCCTTTGTCGGAGCTCCGCTATTAATCATCCTTGCGATGAGATCGAAAGTGCGTTCCTTATGACAACTCATTCGATAGCCTATATTGCTGCAGGCCGCCGTCAGAGACAAC
Source organism: Gorillibacterium sp. CAU 1737 (assembly GCF_039888655.1). Lineage (NCBI taxonomy): Bacteria > Bacillati > Bacillota > Bacilli > Caryophanales > Paenibacillaceae > Gorillibacterium > Gorillibacterium sp. CAU 1737. The sequence goes on along the minus strand of NZ_JBDQQO010000004.1, from coordinate 101,915 downwards.
GCCGCTGGATGCTGGTTACTTGCCTCCTTACGGTGCTCGCCCTCATCCTCTGCTGTGCCATGCTCCTTCTGGGAAACACCATCTATCCGGTGAGGGATATCCTTCGGGCCCTTTCCGGGGAGGAGCTCAAAGGAGTCAGCTTTGCCGTAAACACCGTTCGCTTGCCGAGAATGCTGGCGGGCCTCTTCGCCGGATTTGCCTTCGGCCTAGCCGGGAACACCTTCCAGACGATGCTGCGCAACCCCCTCGCGAATCCGAATGTAATCGGCATCACCTCGGGGTCAAGCGTAGCAGCCGTCCTCTGCATCACGGTGTTCCATTCGAGTCGGGCGACGATCTCGGCCGCATCGGTTGCGGCTGGGCTCGCCACCGTCCTCGTCATCTATGTGCTGTCCAGAGGTAGAGCGTTCTCCATCGGGCGCCTGATCCTGATCGGCATCGGCATTCAAGCCATGCTGGACGCCCTCATCTCTTACCTCCTGCTCGTTGGGGCACAGCAGGACATTCCCGCCGCCATCCGATGGCTCACGGGCAGCCTGAACGGCATTCAGCTGTATGAGCTGCCTCCACTGATCATTACTGTGCTGATCTTTACGCCAGTCGTGGCCTTGCTCGGGAAGCATCTCAGTCTGCTGGAGCTTGGGGAGCAAGCCGCCACCTCTCTCGGCATCCACACCGACCGAACCCGGATCGCCCTCATCGTGAGCTCCGTCTGCATGATCGCAATCGCTACGGCCACCACAGGACCCATCGCCTTCACCTCCTTCCTTTCGGGACCGATTGCGAAGAGACTCGTCGGAGTGGGCTTCTCGAACGTCATTCCGGCTGGGCTTGTCGGTGTGAATTTGGTGTTGGCGGCTGATCTGGTCGGACAATTTGCGTTCCAGTACCGCTTCCCGGTGGGCATCATGACGGGGATTCTCGGAGCGCCGTATCTGATCTTCCTGCTGATCCGAATGAACCGAAAGGGAGTTTTATAATGAGACCGACACATCAATTTCAGGCGGAGCAGCTCGTAGCGGGTTACGATCAGAAGACGGTTATCCATGGAATTGATCTCGTGATCCCGGACGGCCAAATCAGCGTCATCATCGGAGCGAACGGCTGCGGCAAGTCGACGCTGCTGAAGACGCTGGCCCGGCTGATCAAGCCGACCTCCGGCAAAATCACCATCGACGGAAAGCCCATCGGCAAAATACCGCCGAAGCAGTTCGCGCGGGTGGTGGGTCTGCTGCCGCAATCGCCTATCGTTCCGGAAGGGATATCGGTCGCAGACTTGGTTGGGCGCGGGCGCTTCCCGCATCAATCCTTGTTCAGCACCTGGTCCAAAAAGGATTACGAGGCGGTTGCCGAAGCGATGCGGATCATGGACATCACCGAGTTCGCGAATCACAACATTGACGAGCTGTCCGGCGGTCAGCGCCAGCGCGTATGGATTGCGATGGCCCTGGCGCAGCAAACCGACATTCTGTTTCTCGACGAACCGACCACCTTCCTGGATATTACCTATCAGGTCGAAATTCTGGATCTGCTCACCGACCTCAACCGAAAGCACGGCACGACGATCGTCATGGTGCTTCACGATATCAACCTGTCTGCACGTTATGCCGACCACATCTTTGCCCTGCAAAAAGGGAAACTGGTCGCGGAAGGCACACCGTCAGAGGTGGTCACAAGCACCTTGGTGAAGGACATCTTCGGTCTCGATTGCTCCGTGATTGCCGACCCCATCTCAGGCTCCCCTATGGTGGTGCCCAAAGGCCGCTATCATGTTCAGAATGCTGCGACTACGTAACGTTCCGGTGCTTCTCTCTCCATGCAGAAAGATGGTGCCCCTCAGTCGTCTTCGATGACTTATGGGACACCATCTTTTTTAAAATTACCAAATGGCTTTCCAGCATCTAAATAGCCCATTTCTGAAAAACGATCTACTAAAGTTCTTGTTAATTGCTGGAGCTTTGCTCTTATTCAACAGTAAGATTAATGGACTGATACTTTTTTATTGCATCCTCGACAGAATCACTTGGTCCCGAAAGAACAAAGTCTGGATTTACAAGTATCATGGTTGAAAAATCCTTTGTAGTATACATCAGTACCTCATCGAAGTGTAGAAGAGATGTTCCGATCTTATTTCTGAAGATCAATAGTTGTCTCTCATTCGATACACCTTCTGAAGCATGATCAAAGACATACTCAACATTATTTATGGTAATGCTACCTTCAAAACGTGGATTACTAAGTACAGGGTTCTTCTTCGTTAGTTGAATCTTGATCTTAAAGTCACGACCTTGTGTATCCGTCTGTCCCTTCATATGTTGGTTCACGTAAATCCCGTTTATATCATACATCGTTAGAGATGTATCAATTACTTCCTTCCTTGTGGACAAGAGAACGAAAGTAAAGGCTAGAAATAGAATACTGATTGGAATGATCACCATAATTTTCCTTCCTAACCGAATGATAACTCCTCCAGTCTGATTGAAATGCGGACGCTTCCCCGCCCCCTCTACTCCGTCGGTGGATCGGTGTGCAGGTCTTCATCCCGTTCCGTGAAATCCCAGCGAGAGAAGGTAACCTCGAAGCCTTCCCGGGTTGGCGCGCACGCGAAAGGACCCGCTTGATTTCCCGCCGCGTAGGGAAACCGAGCCACCCGAATCGTGCGCCATGCATGATGAGCGGTCCGAGCCCGAAGGATTACCGCATCCTTCAGGATGGAGGCGCGAAGGGTCACTTCCTCCCCCACCCATTCCGGTACGGCCGCAAGCGACCAGTCGGAGTAACCATCGGTTACCACCGCAGAGAGCTGGGGGATGCCGTCATTGATCTCGATCCCCGTTTTGATCCATTGTGCCGGCCCATGGTACAACAGGATACCGGCCTGATCATACAATTCGGTAAAGGACGAGAGTTGGAACGTTACCTCGACGGCCGTTTCAGGGTCCCACTCCGCAAGCAGAGCGGCTCCATCCTCAAACTCAAATCCGTACAGGGTCTTCTTCCAGAAATCCCTTCCCTTTTCGGGTGCAACCTTCAAGGATCCCCCTTCTCTTCGGGCAGCCAGCGGCGCATTCAGCCAGCTCCCGGCCTCCCAGTCCATTCTCTTCCTCGTCACGGCGTACTCCTCCTCACGAAGCCCAGTCCCTTCTCTCCGCCAATGGCAGAAGACCTCAGCATCGCCTGAGAGAGAACCGGTATTTTTGTCAGTATACCATTCCCGATTAGGGAATCGGGCTTCGATTTTCCGCCGAGAGCATGGAAGACCCCTGTCTTTTCTAACCTTTCTACCCGCGTCCTACCTTTCTTTTACCGGCTGCAGCAGGGTCAGATGATACGCATTCCCGCCCCCCTCGGGTTGGTCGTTGCGTATGTGCTCTTCGAAACACAGCCGCGACCGATCCGTTTGGTAGCTGCTGTCCTTGGACAGTGCGGCTGTTAGGGTATTCCACGAAGAGGGAACATCGTCCCCCGCCTCCAGCATCGCGAAAAGACCGCCAGGCAATACCATTTCCTTCAGGTGATCGGGAACGGGGACACCGTCCGGGATGGTCACACACATCCCATAGCCGTACGGGGCACCCGGGCGGCTTGGCAACGGCTTCACATTGCCGCCTAATAGACGCGCGGTACTTATCAAATTCGAGGCCTTCACCCACTCGAGCACGGGAGCGATGGCTTCGTCTTCCGGCGAGACCCCTACCGCAGTATGATAAGCGACCCTCATGGGCGGAAGGCTGATGATTTTGAACATGCGGCTTTCTCGTACACTTTGCATAAACAAGTCCTCCATCTTTGTCAGGATTTCGTCTGCAAGCAAGGAAGAATCCGTTCCTTGTGTCCGAAGGAATGCCAGAGCTTGCTCCAGCTGCTCTTGAAAAAGATGCAGGTCTGCTTTCTCTGCCTGCAGCTCCGCCATTCTCTTTTCCACAACGGCGGTTAACGAAGGGAGAGCTGCGGCAGCAAGGACCTCTTTGATGTCCTTAAGCGGAATATCCATCTTTCTCAAGAGTGCGGTAACCCGGATGCAGGAGAGGGCATGGCCGTCGTACATTCTCCACCCCGAGGATGCATCTCGCTCACTCGTGAACAACCCTTCGGCTTCCCAATGTCGTAAGGTGCGGCTCGTCAGCCCCAGCTGTTCCGACAGCTTGTTGATGGCAATCGATCGATTCACTTCAAATCCCCTTTCAGAGCGCTCTAAAAGTAGAGTAGCACTTGACGCCGCGGCAATTGCAAGGACTATTCCGAACCCTCTGACTCAAAAATCCTCCAAACTCAACTCCGCTCGCTCCGACCTGCCCGTGGGGACCGAGTCGTCATTTGCTAAGGATTGAAAGCGAAGCTTGGTATTCGATGTCCCCTGTACTTCATCAAGCGCTTGCTCAATCAGGAACGAGTATCGGCTGAATACCCATTCCGCCGAAAACCGATTGGGGCACGTGACCACCAGGGTATCGCCATCAACGGTTCCGGTGGTTTCCTTGAACCATGTATCGTAACTAGGGGGACTGAGCTTCTCTCGGATGACGTTCAATACTTCCGCCCACAGCAGGTCCCCATCAACTTTACCTGACGAGTGGAGTGGGGCAGCCTCCTTCTGAGCCGCAGAGCCGGTGTCCGCCAGCAGCAGCTCCTCAACCGAAAGGCCGAAGGCTCTGGCCAGCTGCAGCAGCACCTCCAGATCGGGGAGGGACTCTCCGTTCTCCCACTTGGAGACCGCCTGATGGCTGATCCCCAGCCGTTCCGAAAGCTCCACCTGCGTCCAGCCTGCCTCCTTGCGGAGCCATTGAATGTGTCGGCCAATCTTTTTGTTGTCCAGCATCCATCTTTCCTCCCGATTCCATCGATCTCGCCGTGCCTCTCAGCATTTCTCTCGTTCAACCTCTACAGAGTAAGACTAGCAGATCATTCCTATGAGCGGTATCGACAGGAGGTTGAACGGGAGGACGTTCCATAGATCGGTCCTGCAACTGTAGGTTGCAAAACTCTCGAACGCTTGGAAGCTGGAAAGGCCGCCCGCTGCCGGACGGCCTTTCCATGAACGGTTCCCCACATAGACCTCTTCTCGCTCTATCTGCTTAAGAGGCTTTGCCTACAAATTCGACGCGGTTGCGCCCCTTTTCCTTGGCTTGATAGAGCGCCTTGTCGACCCTCGCCAAGAGCTGGACCAGCGCGCCCTCCGAGGGGCCCCCCGCCTGCTCCTGTTCAAAGTCCTCAATCGACAGTCCCCCGATGCTGACGGTAACGGACACCGGATCGCCGCCGCTTCCAACCCGAATGTGATGGGCGGCCACCAAGCTCCTCACCCGCTCCGCGATCTGCTCCGCCAACAGGCGGTCCGTATGCGGCAGGTAGATGAGGAACTCCTCTCCTCCGTAACGAGCCAGCACATCAGTGCTGCGAATGGATTGCTTCACGGTCTGAGCGGTGTGGTAGAGGACCACATCCCCGATCACATGCCCATACTGGTCGTTGATGGCTTTAAAGAAATCAATATCGAAGAGAATGAGCGAGAACGGCGTTCGCCGTTGCAGGTTCACGCTGACCTCCCGGGTCAGCTGCTCCGTCAGATAGCGGCGGTTGTAGCAGTCCGTCAAGCTGTCCGTGAGGGCCATTTCCTCCAGCTTCTGATTGGCTTTGGATAACTCCTGAACCAGATGGCGCTCCTGGGAAACATCCTGAAACGTAATGATATGCCCGATGGGTACACGATAAGCATCACGAATGGGGGAAGCCTGCAGGATAAAATGCCGCAGGACCTCTCGCTGAACGGTGATTTCCACCTGCGACAGGGAGTTTTCCTTTTGCCTATACCGCTCCAAAAACTCCTTGGTGCTGCCTTCCACCCGAACGCCCGCGAGGAACTTCTCAATATCGAAGGAATCCCCCACGCTTCCATCCAGGAAGAATCGCAGCGCCTCGTTAACCTCTACAATGGACTCATTCTCGTCCAGAACAAGCATTCCATAAGGAATGGTGTTGATCACGTCCTCATGGGCGATGGACACGAGCTCGAACACGTTGTACCGCTTGATCACAAAGACGAAAAAGAGGTCGGACACCAAAATCCCGAGAGAAGTCAGCCCGGGAATGATCGGCAGCCACTCGCTCAGCACGACGTTCAGAAGAAGATCCACGCTGGCGAAGGCGGCCAGCACGAAGATGCCCCACAGGGTAATCTTCACCTGCTTCTTCGTCGTAGCCAAGGTCTTCGGCGACTTCAAGGCCCGGAACAAAAAGAACAGAGAGGCCACAAAGTAGCCTACGAGAATCGCGCTCATTGCCCAGAACCAAGAGCCGTAGCCCCGTTCGATGTACCCGCCTTCCAGCGGATTGACGAAGCGGTTCGACGGATTCAGAAGCACCCCTGCTGCAGCAAGCAGAGCGGGCGTAAATAGATAGGCGAGGTTTCGCCACCGAAGCTTACTCGCATTCCCGGTAAGAAAGATGGTGAGAAGAAGCCACCCGCTGGCCAACAGGGGGAAGGAAACAAAGGACAACGTCACGTAAACAAGCTGCAGCTGCGGATCTCGTGTGAAATCGGTAGCGAACTGGCACAGCGGCCAGATCATCATAAAGAAATGGAACAGGAAGTACACCTTATGTAAGTTGGTAATCCGAACCGTTGCAAATACATAAACAAACAAGGCAAACAAGAGGAGGAATAAATAGAGGTCAAACCCTGCTGGTGAGCTCACAAGTCTACTCCTTTATCATTCGACACAATCAGACGGTAAATTAGCCATATCTTATCATACGCCAGCAGTCGTTAGCCAGTTCCAACGATTCAAATCTCGCGCCTTCTCTTCGAGAGACAAAAAAAACAGGAACGAATCAGAGAGACCGCAAGGTCCCCCGTGAATTCGCTCCATCCGTTGGGTTCATGCTCTTACTGCTTGCGCGCTTTGCGGCCCACCGTGTCAGTCAACAGATTCTCGATCTGCTGCAGAAAGTCCGTGATGCTACCGATGATAATCGACCGTTTGCTCAACCTCAGGTTCAACCCCTCCAGCTTATCGCCAAGCGAGGTAACCAGCTCCGTAACCGACCCCACGCCCGATGCTGCGTCGTTGATCTCGGCGCTTGTTCGTTCAATCCCCGTAATGATCTGACCGCTGAAGCTCTTCGCTTCCAGGGTGCAGTCGGCAACCTCGCGGAAATCCTGCTGGACATTTTGGGCGTATTGATAATTGTCTTCAATGGTTGCGGTGGTTTGGTGAATGCTTCCTTTCAGGGAGTCCATGCTGTGATAGAGCATCTTGACGCTGTCATCAATGCCCGTAACCAGCTTGGCCGTAGAGGTGGACAGCTTTCGGATCTCCTCGGCTACCACCGCGAATCCCTTCCCAGCCTCCCCTGCGCGCGCGGCCTCGATCGAAGCATTCAGTGCCAGCAGGTTCGTGCTGCTTGCGATCTCGGTAATGCCGGCGGACATGTCCTTGATTTGCTTGAAGTTCTCCTCCAGCACCTGGAACGCTTCGGTGATCGAGTGCAGCTCGCCGCACGTTCCGTCCAGCTTTTCCGACAAGACGCCCATCTTCTCATCCGCCCGTTGAACCGCCGTCTCGGTCTGGTTCATCACCCCGTCGATATTCTGAACATATTGCCGGAATGGCTTGAAGTTGGCGTCCAGGTTCATCATCATGTCTTGAATCCCTTTGATCTGGGAGTAGGTCGTCCCGATGTCGTGGATGGATTGGGTGACGAGAACCTCTTCATTCATGAATTGCCCGAACTTCTTCTCAATGTGCATAACGCCGTATAACACTTCTTCGTCGCTAGCCGTTGCCGGTTCGGGGTTCTGCGGAGCCGCAGGCGCTATGGCAGCCGCCGCTTGGTCTGTTTCGACCCTGTTCGTTGTGGATTTAAACCATTTCATCGGTCTACCCGCCTCTACTATTCAAATACAGCCAAGACCATCGTTTGGTTAAAATGCTGCTGCCCCAGCTGCTCTCCGTATCCGGCAAACCCAACATAATTCCCCAGGGCCGCACTCATCTCCTTGGCAAAATCATTCAGGTAGCCATCCCCTTCAAACAGCATGGACCGGGCCAAGCAATTCACCATAATGGCCAGAGAGGGCCGGGGAATATCCTTCTTGACCTCTGCAATTGTGGCATGGATAACCGACTTGTAATCGTCCGGCTCCAGGAGGACCATGTGCGAGTTGTTGTATACCTTGGCGTGATAGGCCATTCCCTGGTTTTCCGTAACCATCTGGTTAGCCGTGATATACATGTCATTTCCGATCACCCTGCCCATCGGATAGCTGTCCAGAAACCTCGAAAGCCCTTCTACCTTGGTATTCAATGCTTCGGCTACTACCTGGGCGGCTGGCCGATTGTCGTATTCGTGAACAATCCGGTTCCGCTCATCCACCTTCGTAGCCGTGAAAGAATGGACAGTAGGCTTGTAAATATTTTCACGATAAAACCGAACCTTGCCCCCCAGGTTCTTGATCAAGACAAAGGCGCAGGCATTCCGATACACGGTGCCGTTCAAGGCAATCATCGTTTGCTCTGCCTTCCCGAGGTCTCCTGCCGATCCGCCGAACAGGGGAATCCCCCTCTCTTCAAGGACGGAATTCAACGTGGACAGGACCAATTCCTCACAGCTTATGAGCGCCGTGGAAATCTCGAAGCACACCGTGTTCGTCGTATCGTCAAAATGGTTCAGGCATTGCTGGACGCGGTTCACATGCTTCAGGGGATACCGATCCGCATCCTCCAATACATCGGCGTAGCACTCGATCCCTTCCTCGATGCCCAGGACAAGCAAGCTGTCCTTGAAGGCTCCCTCCTTGCAAAAGCCCGCGAAGGTCGTGGACCCGAGAAGGACGCTGTCTGGAAAATTCTCCTTGATCTCTTCGTTCGCCTTCTCAAATTGCGGTACCGCCGAGAAAAACAAAAGGAGCTTCGGGGAAGAGAGCCCTCGCGTGGCCTCTGCCACCGCCTCCTTGATGTCGAGCTTTGAACTTCTGCCAACAGAATACTTCATGAATACCATCCTCTAGTGGAATGATTGCCTGGTCCGCCCGCCTATCGAATGGTCAGAACGGGTTTGTTGCGATAAAGCTTGCTGTTTTTATGTACACGCGCGGATTCAATTTCAATTGATCTACGATGAACTCCGCCAGATCCTCGGGTTGAATGAACTTCGACTCGTCGTTTTCCTTGATCAGCTTCAAGTCCTGTGCCATATCGGTTGCAACCGTGCTCGGGGTTAGCGTGGACACCCGAATGTTGTTGCGGCGTACTTCTTGAGCCAGGGATTCGGTGAAGCCGATCACGGCGAATTTCGATGCACTGTACGCGCTTGAGGTCGCGGCCCCGTTCAATCCGTTTGTGGAAGCGATCGTAATGATATCCCCGCTGTTTTTTTCGATCAATTGCGGGAGGACGGCACGCGTTACATAGTAAGTGCCCATCAGGTTGGTGTCGATCATGCCCTTCCATTCGTCCGGGTCCATCTCGAGAACCGTGCCGAACGTAGCGGTGCCCGCGCAGTTAATGAGAATATCGGCGGCTCCCAGCTCCTCCTTCAATTTGGCGACAGCAGCCTCTGCTTGCTCTCTTGAGGAAATGTCAACGGCTGCATAGGCTGCTTTCACGCCCAGCCCTTCGATCTCGGCCGCTACCTCCTTCAAGGTTGCTTCCGATCTTGCAAGCAGCCCGACGGCTACGCCTTCCTTAGCCAGTGCAATCGCCGTTGCTTTGCCGATTCCCCGTGCCCCTCCGGTTACAAGGGCTACCTTCGATTTTAACGTTTGTGTCATCGTAATGACTCCTCTCCGTTTTGTTCCCATTTTAGCCTGAAACCCGCGAATTCAGATCGCTGAAGGCAAGGGCGCATGGTTTTCTCCGAAAAGCTCGGTTTTCCTCAGTATACTATAGATGAGAAGGTCGAAATGTGTAGTTTTGGTTGAAAAGCACATGAAATAACCATTAATTCAGATCGTATAAAGCGCAGCTGGAGGCGATCCCCAGTGCCAATCCAGCTAATACCTCCAAAGGCCGATGCCCCAGAAGCTCCTTCAACAGGGGTTCCGGCGGCTTGCCTTTCGATGTCTCCGAGAGATGATGGGTGATCCGATTCAGCAAGGCCGCATGAATTCCGGCATGCCGCCGGATTCCCGCAGCGTCATACATGGTGACCACACATACGACAGCAGCAATGGCGAAGAGTGAAGAGCCGAATCCGTCAACAAGGCCCACTGAGGTTGCCAGAGAGGCGGTAGCCGCGGAATGCGAGCTGGGCATCCCTCCCGTGCTGAAGGCCCGTGAGGGCATCCACGATTTGCACGCGATAAGATTTAGGGGAACCTTGATGGCTTGAGCCAAGATCATCGAAATCAAAGCGGAGATGAGCGGGTAATTCGTAAGCATCTGCACGATCGTCACCCTCCTGTCGTCACTAGCTTTCCTCAATGTAAAACACAAATATAAACGGGTCATGTGCCTGTTTTAAATTCTTTATTAATTTTACACAAGTTGTCCACGTTCGCAGCTTCGAAACGAAAATCGGGCATCATACAAAAAGCCTCTTTCATCCTGGGATGAAAGAGGCTTAGGCTCAGCAGTAAATGGTGTTTCGCGTCAGACGGTAAGGAGTCTGGATTTTCACCAAGACTTCAATCTAAATGATACCAGAAGTCAAAATAACAGTCTAGTCATTTTCCCCAGAATTGGTATCCTGATAACACCGGGAATAACAGAAGGATGCGCATCCATCACCGAATGGGGTTAGCTTGTTTATGAAGGGACTAGACGGTAGTGAGGCTTTTTATTGGGAGCTTGTTCGGCCCATCATCGAGAGGCGGTTTCCTTCCTTGCTGGAACGACATGCGGCAGGACTGATCGGCTATGGCTCCGATGTTCTTGGCCACGATGATGCACTTTCGCGGGATCACGAGTGGGGAGCCCGCTGCCATCTTTGGCTGCAGGAGTCCGATTATGAGGAGTACGCCGCTCCCCTGAATGAAGCGCTTTATGAGGAGTTGCCGTTTTCCTTCAAAGGATATCCTGTTCGGTTTTCATTGGATGACAATCAAGAGGTTCTCATTCCCTACAACGGCACTGTCAATCTGCACCATGTCGCCATCACCACGGTTCACCGGCATATGCGGATTCAGTTGGGGGTACATGCCTTCCCTCCTTCCACCTTGGACTGGCTTGTCATTCCGGAGCAGAAACTAATGGAGTGGACACGAGGGAGGATTTTTACCGATCCCGTTGGCGACATCTCGCAGGTGCGTCAAACTCTAGCCTACCTACCCGATGAGATCTGGCGATTCAAGCTGAAGGAGGCCTGGGGTGGCTTCGGCCTTCTCTCGGTGGCCAAGCTTGCGGATCAGAGGGGCGAATCCTTATCCGCCCGAATGGCCATCAACCGGATCGTCGAGAAGGCCGTGCACCTCATCTTTCTCTACCACCGACGGTACCGTCCCGGCACCTATAAGTGGATCTCACGGGAGCTCTCCGGGATTAGCCCCGCGGCCGACCAGTTGAGCAAGCTTCTTGAAGAAGCTTTATGGGAGAGGCATGTTCCAAGAGCTGTTGAGCTGATTGAGGACGTTCTTCACCAAATCATCCACGAACACAACCGGTTGGGCTTAACCGAACCGATTACGCTTCTGCCTCCTCCCGCTTACGCAAGAGGGATGCAATCCTATTCCTATCGAAACCTGGAAACAGCTTTGCTGGACTCCCTCCCGGAGGAGCTGAAGCAGATGGAGCTATCCGGGGCGGTTGATCAATTCGTGACGAGTGAGGACATCTTAATCTGGGCCGATCACTACACGAAGTTTAAATCACTGTATACGATGAAGTCCGACATCGAAAGAACCGGAATCGGGGACATGATCGTCTAGGTGTAGCAAACAGCCCCTTCCGCTTGAACGGCGGAGGGGGCTGTCTTCCATCCTCATGCTTTTCTCGTAACCGGAATCCATACCTCAAATGCTGCCTCCGATTGCTGCTCATTCACCCAACGATACTTCTCCATCGAAGGCCCTTCCACCTGTTCGAACTGGGAGGAGGGGAACCACTCGGAATAGATCCGCTTCCATACCTCCTGAATGCCCAAGCCGATCTCCACATCCTCCGGGAACGTCTCACGTCCTTCAAACACCGCATAGGCTTGCTGAGGAACCTGAAGGGTCGTGAAGTCTGCCGGCACTTCGGTCCCCTCCGGCAGTTCCGTTCCCATCAGATAGTGCCTCGTGCCATCCTCGGCAAAGTCGAAGAAGTACCCGTTCAACAGCGAGCCAGCCGGCCGATTCACCGTCTCGTTAATCCGATCGTGCGTGCCGTCCTTCCAGATCTCCTCTACGAAGGCCGCGACCTCTGTAAACGGATCTTTCTTGATGACGACCGCCTTTCCTACTGCGGTTGAAGCCTTTTCCTCCACCAAACGATAATTCATTTCCGTTCCCCCTTTAATCTGAATTTGAAAGGAGATGCGGGGAAACGCTTTGAGTGGCACATTCATCCTTCTCGCGGCAAGCGGGGTTACCCCATGCATCCGCTGGAAGGCTTTGGCGAATGCCTCCGGGCTCTCATATCCATAGGCGAGGGCGATATCGATGACCTTCCGGTCCGTACCAGCCAGTTCCTCTGCGGCGAGCGTAAGTCGGCGATTCCGAATGTATTCGGTCACAGTGAACCCCATCAAAGCGTGAAACAGCCTCTGAAAATGATACTTCGAGGACATGGCGGTTCGCGCGATATCCTCTATCTCAATCGTCTCCTGGAGGTGATCTTCCACGTAATCAATGGCCTTTCGTAACAACTCAAGCGTCTCCACTCGTTCTCATCTCCTTTCTGATCCTAAGTGTAAAGGAACGGATTTGTGCCTTCCTGTGCGTGCGTGCTCTGATTTGTCCGAACGTTCCTCGTCACGCTGTTCTCTACTGCTTGCGGATCACCGGTACCCAGAGCTCATTCCGGTTCTCCTCCACCGGCAGGTAGCATTCGATGGCGGGCCATGGAGCGAGCTCATAGGAGGAGGCCGGGACCCACTCGGTGTAGAGCCGCCTCCAGATCTCCTGAAGCGCATCGGGAGCTCCCGGGGCATCGAACACCGCCCAGGTCGCCTCCGGGAAGTCCAGCTTCACCAGCCCCTCCGGGGGAGATGATTCGGAGGTAACCGCGAGGATGTAGTCGAACTCTTCCTTCTCCCCAAACTCTCCATTCGCACAAATGCCCAGAATTCCACTAATCTTGTGATCTGCCTTACGGACCTCCAAAAGCCGCTCAAACACACCCGTCTCCCCTGCTCTGCGCCACAGCTCCGGCACCTGTTCGAAGGCCTTTTCCGTCTTGACGCTGTGCTTGATGCCGACTACATGAAACGATCCAACTTCTTCCATCCGGTAGTTCATTTCCACAACCCCTTTAATCGAGAGTTGAAAGGACAGGCGGGGGAAGGTTTTCAGGCTCGTTCCGGCTTTGCGTGCGGCACTCGGGGTGACCCCGTGAAGATTTAGGAAAGCCCGCGCAAACGCCTCAGGCGATTCGTACCCGTACCGGAGGGCCACGTCGATGACCTTCTCTTCGCTGCCCTGAAGATCGAAGGCCGCCAAGGTGAGCCGCCGCCGCCGAATGTACTCGGACAAGGAGACATCCGTGAGAAAAGAGAACATGCGCTGAAAATGATACGCCGAGCAGCAGGCTGCTTTGGCTACCTCGGGGTATGCGATGTCCTCGGTCAGGTGGTCCTCGATATAGTCGATCGCCGCATTCATTCTTGAAACCCAATCCATTCCCTCTCCTCCTTTCTCCTCCTACGATAAGGGTTTGCGCTCTCTCCTGCCGTGCAATCGGTGCACGAAAGTGCTAGCTTGCTCATCCATGATTTTGCTTCCAGTATACCATCCAGCTCGCAGACTGTTTTCTTAAGGAAACAGGAAATGCTCGTTGATTGTCGAATCGTGGAAAGAAGACTTCCATCGAAGGCAAAGAGAACGACGTTCTTCGAGGAAGCGAATTCGTTCTATCACCATGGAGGGCAAACATGAGGAAAACAAGCTATTTCCTTTTCTGCGGATTGATCATTTTGGTAGTGATGATAACGGGTTGTTCGAAAAAGGACCCCAAAGACGTGAAACGAACGGTCGTCGGGGAGACGGAAAGCATCACCGTGGCCAAAGCGTTCCTTGGCGACATTCTCGCCTACAACCAGGAAAATGACAAAGACCTTACCCATATCGAAGAGTACACCGCCTTCTGGGACTATCTCAAGGGCAAGGGGCTAACCCAGAACTTATCCTCTACCATTCTGGACGCGACCCATTACGGTGATTCCGAATGGCGAACCATCGACGCGTTTTATTCCGAGCAAGTGAAGCCTCTCATCAACTACCTGTACGGGTACCAGTTGGAGGACTTCACTTATTCCTTCGACGAATCCTTGGGTAACATTGATGTTCATATCAAGCCGGAAACAATCGACAAAGGCATCTATCTTCTTAACGATCCCGCAGAAGCAGCCTTCCAGATTTTCGTCGAACGGGTGGCCAAGGAAGGCATCAAGGTCGTATCCGTCTATACGGAGCTGCCCAAAGCCTTAGAGAATAAGCACCTGTGGGTGGCCAAGGACCAACTTGACCCCTACCTGTCGCAAATCAAGACCCGGCTTGCCGAGCAGGACAAGGAGCTGGAGAAACAGAAGCAGGAAGAGGCCGCACAAGCCGCGCTCGATGCAAGCCTCCAGGCCGAGCAAGAGGAGGAGCAAAAGAAGCTTGAGCAAGCCCAACAGGAGCAGGAACAGAATGAGCGAAACGAGGCGCAATGCAGCGTAGAAACGCAATACGAGGATAAGGTGGTCCGCTTCCTTTACGATGGCTGTACAGCCGTTACCGGCAAGCTTGAATTGGACAATGAAATGAACATCACGAGAGAAGCCCGGGAGAATGACCTCTTGGGGGACTCGTTCACGATTGAAATCAAGGCTAAGGCCAACTCGGACCATCTCGCCTTCTCCGACTATGATGATGACAAGTATGATTTTGAATACTCGTCTCTGTTCGGGGAGTATGGATTCGTCAATAAGACGACGACTTCCTCCTCCGGTGAAACAAGCGAGTATTACGAGGGGATTGTTGCTGGCGGAGAACGGATCGTTATGGTAACGCTGCGTTATGCGGGGGAAACCCGCCCGGCCCGAGCGGATACTCTCCTGTTTACCTCTCTGAAGTTTCAGTAAGTGTCCCAGCAAAAAGACCGCCCGCAGGCGGTCTTTTTCAATGAGTACTTCGTTGAAGCTCATTCAGCCACGTCTCCAGCTCGGCGCTTCTAGCTGCATACCCTATAAGATCGTACAAGGTCCCGATCACTTGCTCCGTTCCCAGCTGCTGTTCTTCTGCATCTGAGCATTCGATAAATAGAGACCGGTTCAAGCTGTACTCAAGCCAAGCCAATCGGCCACGAAATCCGGTTGCCAGGACCACATTCCAATCGGCCGCCAAAGGGCCGATTTTCCGTTGGTATCCTTGAAGGAATGCCAGGAACCTGTCCTTGTCGATCGTCCCGCCATCCTCCCGCGACCAGTAAAAGGCAGTCTCCGTCAGATCCTGCAGGGGATGGATTGAGCCGGCGGACTCCCAGTCGATGATAACGGGGCCATCCGCGGTCCACATGACGTTCTTGGGCTCTAGATCACGGTGACTGAACACTCGATCTGCCTCAAGCAAGCTTGCGGAATGATTCGCCAGCGCGTTCCATTCATACAACTTCTCCATGGCATCCTGCAGCTGGGTTACCCAAACGAAACGGGCCTCCCGGCCTCTTTGCAGATAGAACGTCCAGTCGATTGTCGATTCCTGTGAGGCCTCTTCCTTGTCCATGGCCAACCCAGAAAAGTCCGTCTGATGAAGATCAGCCAAAAGCGCGCCCATTTCTTCGCAATGCCTTACCGTAACCTCACTCGGTTTCAGACTGATCCCGTCCACCCAATCGAACACGAGGTAGAACGCGTTATTCCCTTCATGAAGGAACCGGCCCTCCACCCTTATCGCGGGGAGGGCTGAAACCACATCGGCCGCCCTGCTGGCTATTTGTTCGGAACGGATAACGTTTTGCTTTGCCGTCGGTCTCTCCATGATTTGAGGATTTAGCACCTTCACGGCGTATTTTCCTTTGGAGGTTGTAATGGCATACAGCTTATGGATAAGGCCTCCTGAGACCGCCTCTGGCTCCCCGATGAGTTCGCCCAGTCGAAGAGCGTGGCACAAGGTTTGAAGCTCGCTTGCAATATCCTTCATGACGATTGCTCTCCTCCGTTCACAAAGCCCGATAAATTTTGATATCGACTCCAGACTCGGTTGGGATGCCTTCCCCGGCCAGAAGAGCGTCGTTCAGGAAAGACAGAGCCCGGCTATTCGTGATCACCCTGGGAGTCGTCCGAAACAACGGTCCCTCTGAATGCCTGGGAACTCTCCCGTTGTTTTCGATATACAGCTCACAGTCCTGTCCAGTGTAGTCCTGTCCCCGAAGCATATACCGGGCCGACAGGCTGTGGTGCCCGCCCGACGCCCCGATGATCTGCGTATCGACTCCGCTCTCCAGCACGTCACCTTCGAAATACTTCCCGGTCGCCCGGCCGCCAAAGGAAATCATGACGACCGAATCACCGTCAGAATTCCGAAGCTCGGACGTATGCCCGATGGTGACGTGAACCGTCAAGGCTTCTTCCCACTCCATCGCGGTTCCTCCCCGTTCTTGCGTGAAGCGTTCCTCCCTCATGGATTCGTACTCACTTCCTGGTCAAGCTCATGCTGCACCGGGGGCGCATTCAGAAACGGCCGTTGAAGGCAGGCCGACAAAAACTTTTCCGTAATGTCCAACACCTGAGGATTCCAAATCCCGATCCCATGATCCGCGCCAACAACCTTATAGAACAGCACTCTCTGCTCATGGGCTTTGAGCGCCTTGTACATCTCGATGCTCTGGTTGACATGGACGACGGTATCCCGATCCCCATGGATGAGAAGAAACGGCGGAAGCGGCTTGTCCAGCTCCTGATGAAGCGGGCTGGCCTTCTTCGCCAGCTCCACATGCTCCGGCACCGGGCCTCCGATAAACAAGCCCTCCGGTGAATCGGCGGCATCGTGATCCAGGATGTCGTTATACCGTCCCAAGGTCAGCAGGTCGGCCACTCCGTAATAATCGACAACGGCACTCACCTCATCCGACTGGTCCGGGTACAGGTCGTTGGCGTAATCGCCCATGGTGAGCCCGGTCATCAGCGCCAGGTGCCCGCCTGAGGAATCCCCCCACACCGCCACCCTTCGCGGATCAACGCCATACTCCTCTGCATGCGCACGCATGTAGCGAATCGCGCATTTTACATCCTCCAGCGCCGCGGGAAAAGGAGCGATATCCGTGTCCCGAATCTCCACGCTGGCAATGACATAGCCCTTCGCCGCCACGTGGGAGAGGTTGGGGATCGCCGCGTACAAGTTCTGTTTTCTCCAGGCCGAGCCTTGGACAAAGATAACCAGCGGGAACCGATAATCACTGCGGCAGGGCTGGATAATTTGAAGCCTTCTCTCGACATCGCCATACTTGGCATAGACAACGTCCGGATGGTAGGTACAGGAGTAGTACGCTCCTCTTTCCGCAAACTCTCCATAGAGAATCTGAGTTCCTTCTGGTGCTTCAACTGCGGCTCGCTCCGCGGCTTTGTGATCCATTTGAACCCACTCCTTGAATATAATCAACAGCCGGGGTCTCCCCCTACAACTTCATTCTAACGCTGCAATGTAAGCGCAATCAACAGTCAGGAGCGACGAGTTGACATTATATAGGGAATGCTGTATAACATCAAAGCCAATTCGAAAGGAGGGTCCGCATGCACCGAGTAATCAAGATCCGATACACGCTCTTCTATGGAGGAGAGCCTGAGGCGAATGCCAACGGGTACATGGAGTTGAATGCAGAGGGTCACCTTATCGCGCTCTTCAATCAGCATGGCGAGGAGATCGACCTGTACGGCGGGCATGAATATGTGAAGGTACGGACGCTGGGCACCTTCAATAATGATGACCGCGACGACTTCTATTCCTTGCTCGAAAGTGACGGGGTAGGCTGATTGGGCCTTCCCCTTGCTAACTTCGATCAACCGATTCACAGCGCAAGGAAGTACACCGCCCCATGAGCGGTGTACTTCAGGCTTATTCGTAATCGCTCCATTCTTTCGTAAGCGCATCAATCGTTAACTTCGCTATCTCCGTTAGGGAATACTTAGGCAGGAGGTGCTTTATAAACTCACAGCCAAGGTAATAGCCAACATCGGAATGCCCTTGATAGGTACACCAATCGCCAAAGAAATCCTGCGTGCTTTCATTCTCTTCAACCCTACGCCTGTACTCCTGAAATAGAGCATCTTTGTTCTTGATGCACCAGCTTAGCCATTCCCCATCATCTTGATGATAGTAAGAAAGATCGTTGCAAAGCAGCTGCTCCCCATACATGGCAACCCCTTCCCGGTACAGCTGCCATATGGATTTATCGCTTTGTCTATCGATGTTCAGGCATTCATTCCTGACAGCATCGTGCCAGATATGGGTTACTTCGTGATAGAGGAGGGATGCCATACTCCGCGCATCACACCAGTCTAGCTCTATGATTTTCTCCATGCCCAGCAGGACCGTCATTCTTCCGTCTATAGAAGTAGCCCACCCCGCGCCGTTGCATAGGCCTAAATACAGGACAATATCGACCTCAACCTCGCATTGAAAAACGTTGAAAAATCGATCGTTAAGTTGCTGCGTGGCCAGTAGAAAGGATTCGTGTGTTTCCTCTAATTTTGATCGATTAGAAAGAGCAGACTGAATAACGGGGGCAACCTGACTAGCAAAATCATAGTCTTTTGCATCATCTTCTACTTTTTCTCTAACCGAAGTGGAAATGGAATCTGCGTATTCTCTCCAGCGAGACAGGCTCCATTCCTTCTGTAAAAAGGCAGCTTGTATTTCGTTATAGGTATCCACAATTCTCATAATGGCAGCAACCTTCCTGGCCTGAATCACACGCTGCTCGGTTTCCGCTCGACCAACTGATAAAAGCGCAGCTCCGTGTAGAAGCCCACCCGGCCGTCCTGGATGTGAAACTCCTCGAAGCCTTCCCAGCAGGGACGGTAGTCGCTCTTCTGTTCGATCCAGCGGATGAAAGCCCGCCAGTCCTTCTCCAGAAAGTGATGAACCCCCGGAGACACCGCATAGGTCCCGCCGCTGTACGTCTTCCTCTTGACCTTCTCCGTCTCGGCCCAGCCTGTCGGCACATCGGTAAGATCGAAGGACACCTCGCAGAACGACTCCTGCTCCTCCGTCTCCCCGTACCGGACGCCCAGCTTCACCTGCGGCCCATTCGCCAAGCCGTTTCGCTCCACCCAATTCAGTATGGCATCCATCGCCTCATATTTCAGCTTCCCGAGGTCATCGCCTACGGCGCGGTAATGGACCGCTTCGCGGGAGGGCAATTCGATGATCCGATTCTCGGTCGGCCGCCGGATCGGAATGAAGATGTCCATCTCCGGCGGGGTGACGGTGCTGCGCTGGTCATACACCTCCATCACGGCAAAGGGCGTATCGGGCAAGTGAGCGGTCAGAAACGTCTGGCTCTCGAACCACTCCCCATACACGTACCTGATCGTTTCCCCCAGCGTCTCCGCAATCGGCCCCTTGTGGGTGGCCTTCGCATAGAGCAGCGGCGGAATCTCGATCCCGACGGCTCCCTCCGGCACCTGCTCCAGCCCCTCCACCTCGAAGCCGACGAAATACCGGAGCGTGCCGTCCGCATCATTCAGGCTGAGCGCTACGTCTTCCTCTTCCTCCGGTCGCACCCGGTTGCTCACCTGTCCAAAGAGACGCTCCCAACCCTGGAAATACTCATCCCATACTTGCGTGAAGCTCCTCTGTCCTTCTCCCATCCCGATAAACCGCTCGATTCCGAGCAGATACAAGGTCGGCTTGTTTACCACCTGCACGTCCACCCTTCGGTCTCCCCTTTCGAATCCATCTCGAATGGAGGCCTTCCTCATCTCCTGGAACGTGTAGCCGCGCTTGCGGTAGCTCTGGGGCGTCACGCCGTAAGTGCGCTTGAAGGCTCGGCTGAATCCTTCATGCGATTCGAACCCGTAGCGGTAAGCCAGCTCGACGATGCTCTCCTCCGCTCCCAGCAGGCGCCGGGACGCCACATGCAGCTTCCGACGCATGACGTAGTTCATCGGCGTCTGCCCGGTGTAATGGGTGAACCACTTGAAGAATTGCGACTTGGAAAAGGCCGCCCGCTCCGCCAAACCATCGCTGTCCACCGGCTCCTCGATCTGATCCTCGATGTAATCGAGGACGGCTTGAATGCTTCTTGCTGATTCCATGGGGATGAACCTCCTTTCCTCTGAAGAATAGCATTCGGGGGGAAGGGTGTTCTCGACCGTTCTTCTTGAGTTTCATTCATTAGGGAAGGGGAACGAGCGTATATTGATTCATGCTTCCTTGGGTCACCACGTTATAGATCACCATTTTGTTATTGGGAAACTTCACTCCGTACGGAACTATACCGTTTGGGCTCTCATCCCCCCGAATCGTGACAACACTTGGAACGGGAACTGAAAAAGCAACTGGATTTGTGCCCAGTACAAAGGCGGCGTGAATCGGCTGCCCATCGACCAGCACCGTCACGACATCCCCCCTCTTCTCTTTCAGGTTCCAAAGCAGCATTCTCGCTTGTCCTCCCGAACTCAGGCCTTCTACTGCAAAATCACGCGGTTTTAGCGTCACCTGCTGCTCCTCCCCCACGAGAGGGGTGTCGCCCGCAAGCGTCCGATTGTTCACTTGATGGTCGAGTGGAGCAGGCTTCGGATCAAGCACGAACAAGCCTGCCACAAGTGCCATTGCAGCCAGCAGCCCAATCCCGAGACGAAGCCTGCTCTCTCCTGGAACGATCTCTTGGCGGGGAGGTCTCTCTGGATTTCCGGCATCGAAGAGACCGGCGGCGTCCTCATAACGTTCCGCCACGTCATCCTGCTCATCCGCTCGGTTGTTACTCCCATCACCTGATAATCTACGGTTTACCTTTTCCATAGCCCTTCTCTCCTTACCTTGGAACTAATGGGATACTTCGCGTACCAGTACGATAGGTAAGCCCGCCCCAGCACCAATAGGAGGACCGCGAGAAGAATCGCA
This sequence comes from Gorillibacterium sp. CAU 1737, assembly GCF_039888655.1. Lineage (NCBI taxonomy): Bacteria > Bacillati > Bacillota > Bacilli > Caryophanales > Paenibacillaceae > Gorillibacterium > Gorillibacterium sp. CAU 1737. The sequence goes on along the minus strand of NZ_JBDQQO010000004.1, from coordinate 80,734 downwards.
ACCGACTTGGGGAGGGCCTCCTCGTCAGCCCACGCCCGAAGGACGACTTCCCCCACGTTCGTGACGACTAGCATGACATAGGCGATCTGGAGTGTGGGCAGTAACACGGGTACCTTCTCATAGAGAACCCTCATGCGGTTCCACCTCACCGTCATAAACAAGTAGAGCCCGAACAGGCCGGTTATCGCCAAAGGCATGATCACCAGAGGTGCTCCGCTAGAGATCATACGCCATTCATCCACGAGGCACATGACGGGGGCAATGAGAACGAATAACGCCACAAACGGGTACAAAGCAAACAGAGGAATCGAAACCAGGAAGCCTATTATTCTACCCATCGTTACTCCTCCAAGTCTTCCGGAAGTAAAGTCGTTAGCACCTCAACACTCAGCTCCCGGGAATTCGATAGACGCAGGGCCTGGTTACGTATAGCCCGTTCACAATAATTCCGCACAAACCGCCCGTTTCCAGCATCTCGTCGGCCCGAAACTTCATGAAACTTGCTCGTCATGATCTCCAACGCCTCTCTGCTTGGGCGATAACCCAAAGTCTGCAGCATCCCGTGCGCTATCTGCATAAGCTCGTCAGGAGAATAGTCTTCGAATTGAAGAACATTCGGGAATCGCGATCGCAGCCCCGGGTTCACCTCCAGGAAGCTCTCCATGTCCTCGTCATACCCGGCGAGAATCACGATGAGCCGATCCCGGTAATCGTCCATGGCTTTGACCAAGGTGTCGATGGCCTCGCGGCCAAAGTCGGTCTCTCCCCCTTGAGCGAGTGCATACGCCTCGTCAATGAAGAGTACGCCGCCCAGCGCATCCTCCACCACTTGCTTCACCTTTAGGGCGGTCTGGCCTACATAGCCCGCCACAAGGCCGGACCGGTCTACTTCGATGACCGTATCTCTTTTTAGTATTCCGAGCTCCTTAAGCTGCTTCGCAATCAATCTGGCCACCGTTGTCTTGCCTGTACCCGGGTTGCCCTTAAAGATCATATGGAGCGTTTGACCCTCCTGGACGGGGAGGCCGAGGGACTTCCGCTGCTGAGTAATATTGATTTGCGCAAACAGACTTGTCACAAAGGCTTTGACCGCAGACAGACCAACAATCGATTCCAGTTCCCCTAATGCAGAGGCATGCTGCTTGCTGCCCTCTTCAAGCTCAAAATCTTCACATAAGAGGGTAGTCATCTGCTCTTCATTTTTTACGGCCTGCTCTACGATGCGTACAGACTGATTCCGAATGGCTTTCTCCAACACGTTTCGCGCAAGCCGCCCATTTCCGTTATCCCGCTTGCCCGCTACTTGTGTGTGTTCAAACCAATCCGCGAGTCTCGGCCCAACAGCCGGGTTTAGGGAGAAGCCCTTTTGCTTTGCCAAAATTTCCGTTATTTTCAAAAGCTCATGCCCGTTATAGTCCGGGAATTCGATTACGTTTGGGAACCGTGACGCAAGGCCGGGATTCGTCCTCATAAAGTCTTTCATTTCTTCTGTGTAGCCGGCCAAGATGACGACCAGATTATCCTTATGAAGCTCAATTAACCGAACCAAGGTATCGATCGCTTCTTTTCCGGGGCCTGCATGGTCAATCAGGCTGTAGGCCTCGTCAATAAACAGGACGCCTCCAAGTGCCGACTCCACCACTTGAGTTGTTTTTGGAGCTGTCTTTCCTACATACTCCGATACTAATGCGGAACGATCTACCTCTATGAATTGCCCTTGTTTAAGAATACCCATCGCTTTCAGCATGTCTGCCGCAACCCGGGCAAAGGTTGTTTTCCCCGTTCCCGGATTTCCGAGGAAAATCATGTTGAGGCTTTGAGACGTGTCCACCTTTACGCCGGCTACTTTGCGAAGAAGATCCGCTTCAAGCTGTGTTTTCAGATCCCGCAGCAGCACTTTGGGCGGCTCAACACCTACAATAGGAAGGAGTCGCTCCTCCAAATCAAAAGGCTTCTTCTCATCAAGACCGAAATCGGGGCTTCGTAAAATCCTCCATTCCCCATCTTCCGCCAAGCCGCTGTTTAATCGGGAAGACTGCTTGCGAACCGCCTGCTCAAATAGATTGCGCACCAGCCGGCCATTCCCGCTATCGTTCTTGCCGGGAATTTGCCTTTTTTCAAACAGGGCCATGAGCGGTTCAATTGTATGGGGGTCAAGCGAAAAGTCATTTTGCTTACAAATCCCCTGGAGAATGGAGAGCAGTTCTGCCGGGGTGTAGTCTTCGAAATCGAGAACGAACGGAAACCGTGATTTAAATCCCGGATTTGACCGAATGAACTCCTCCATCTCTTTTGTATAACCGGCAACAACGACAACAAGATTGCCGCGATTGTCTTCCATGCCTTTTACAAGCGTGTCGAGTGCTTCTTGACCAAACGGATCATTTCCCCGAGAAAGGGTATAGGCTTCATCGATAAACAATACCCCGCCAATGGCTTCTTTTAGTTTCTGCATTGTTTTGGGCGCTGTTGAACCGACATATTGACCGACTAGATCCTGTCGGGTGACTTCGATCAGTTGGCCCTCAGACAAAAGCCCAAGAGATGTAAAGATCCGCGCTATCAAGCGTGCAACGGTTGTTTTCCCTGTTCCGGGGTTGCCGGAAAATATCATATGAAGGGCCATCGGTGCCGTTTTTTGGCCAACGAGTCTCCGCTTGGTCCCCGCATGTACCGTCTCGATCAATTCGTGGATGGCTGTCTTCACAGACCCAAGTCCCGTAAGTTGGGTAAGTTCAGCCAATACGTCCTCAATGGTTTCTTTATGTGCCGTCTGTTTTCCCATAAGAACAACCTTTTCATTCCCGCTCACGAGAACAAACAAGTGATTCTCTTCCGAGAGAACAAAGGTGTCTCCCTTCTCGATAACGCCCCGTGCTCGCAGGTCCAAAATACAGCCATAGATCGAGTTCTCTACCCCCTCTTCCATGTCCTGGCCAAAAGCTTTTGAGTCCATACCGCGCTGTGCCAGCTCATGAAAAAACCTCTCATCGGGTATGACGGACACCCCTGTTTGCTGCTGGAGCCGAGGGGCATACTTGGCCCACTGTTCCTGAGCCACGACCCCTAATGTATCCATGGACAGGGCTTCAGTCTGAGCAAAATATTCAATATGCTTCAATAGAGCTGGAGGCAGCACGGTAACATCCAACTGCTGGTCATACAAGATGATCAGATGGTAATTGATCGCGTTGACCGTCTGCCCTTCAGGCGTTCGGAACCATCCCTCTTCAAATAACTGCGTCAAGAAGGAGATATAGTCCGAGTCTGCCCGTTCAACCCCTGTAAAACATACGGTACCCCATCCGTCGGCAAAGGCAGCGGACAAATCCGTAAGGAAGTTCGTTCGAATTTCTTGCGGGGTGTATCGCTCCAGGTCGATGAGACACACATCCTTGTAGCCGATCAATCGTTTGTCATACAAGAGGGCGATCAGCATGGCCAAGGAGCTCTTCTTTCCGGTTCCCGGCAAGCCAGAGAGGAGAATCGTGGACTGAACCTTCGTGTTATCCTGCTCCAGAATGGCTTTCTTGTAGGGAATAATAAGTTGATCCAGAAACTCACTTTGGTCATGAATTCGATTCTTTAAGCTCTGGAGAACTTCACTGAAAAGGGGATCGATCCGGCCAGCGGTCTGCTGCAGGGTTGCTGACTTTACACCGCGCTTAACATCCTGGAAGACCTCCTTCATCGCTTCTCCGGATGCGGGATTCAACGCCGAGGGAACAGCCGCTGAAAATCCGACGGACGGGGCGAGCGAAGAGTGGTTCGCAGGCAGACCCATCGAACCAGTGGATGAGGTCTTCTTCAGTCTGCTACTTTTTGTCTGAATAAAGCCCTTCTGTTGAATAAAATCCAGCAACTGAACTTCCGGAAAAAGAATTCGGAGCCACTTCAAACGCGCCACTCCATCCCATAGTGTATTTCGTTGGAAAGCATCTTACAGATAAGACGAAAAGGAGAAGCCTATTTTGTCGATATATGGATGTTTGTCTCAATATTTTACCAGACATTGGATTGGTTTTGTTTGACGAAATAAAGCAAAGGTACATCACTCCATGAGCGATGTACCTTTATTGACAGCCTACATTGATAAAACTCTGGAGCCTGATAGGAAAAGGTGCACGTATGGGCAAAGGTACACCCGAGCTCTTTCCCCTGTCTCTCCGCTTCGGCGATCATCCGCGATCCAGAAGACTCGGCAAACAGGTTAGTATTGATCCTCGCTCGACAAATCTACCCCTTCTTGGCAGGAAAAACCGTTACGCCATTGCCTCGTATTCCAGTAATCTGCTAGAAATTGAGCCGCTTTCCGGCAGGATTTCAGAGGCACAGGTCAGAATACGGACAGCCTCGTCCTTATGCCCGCCCCATAGTAATGCTTCGGTGATTCGCATGAATTCAAACTCCATCAAATAGTAATCATCTTGGCTCACCCTATTGATCCGGTCATACTCCACCATCGCTTTCTCTACTCCACCAGACACAGCCACGGCTGCAATCGTATGAGCAATGGATCGCTTGATATGGGAAACGTCCAATCCAAGCAATCGATCAAGGATCGGATAGTACACACTTCCCAGCCACACGTAGTCGCAATTGGTCATAATGGATATCGCGATGTCTTCATCAGGAAGGAGGATCAGATTGCTCAAAAAGCCGGTATCCCAGCCTGAGTGGGAAAGGATGCGGGCCCCCTTGTATTCTCCAAGAAACCATCCCAGTCCAACCTGTGCATGATCTTCCCCGTATCCCGTTAGCGCATGCGGTTTCCACATTTCAAGATAACTGTTTGACTGCAGTAAGGGGTACCCGTTCCCCGCCATACCCCGGTTTAGATGCGTCAGCATATAGCGGCACATATCTTCCGCATTGGTATACAGGGTGGAGCTGGGGCCATGAGCCCTGTTGTAGGGAAAAACACTACTGATCTCCCCACCATACCCATTGGAAGTTCCCAGCACATGGGGAGTGGCAAGGTGGGCTTCGATCTCCTGCTTCAGAAACGAACTTGACTGCATTCCAATAGGCCCAAGAATATTCTTCGTCATGTATTCTTCGAAGCTCATTCTGCTAACCTTTGCAATCACATCACCCAAAATTTCGTATCCGATGTTGCTATAGGCAAACGTTTCCCCCGGCTGGCTAAGCAGCTTGTGCCGACTGATTCCTTTTACGTATCTTTCCAGGCTTTGCTCGTCGTACTCAGGTCGGTCCCATGCGTAATCTTCTTCATCCGGCATACCGGAGGTATGGTTCATAAGCTGCCTTACGGTAAGCTCACGAAACCGCTCGTCCTCCATCGCAAAATACGGAAGATACTCGGTTACCGGCGAATCCAAATCTATTTCTCCTTGCTCAACCAATTGCATGATGGCCGTAGCAACGAAGGTCTTCGAGACCGAAGCTTGGTGAAATAAGGTGCTGCTTGTAATAGGATCACCTGTACCTACATGGGAAACCCCATATTCACCGGTAAACAGAATCTTGTTGTCCTTCACTATTCCGACAGCTAACCCTGTAAACGGTTCGTTTTCTATGTACTCTTGCAGCATTTTATGTAACGAACGCTCTACATTCTGATCGTTCACCATGCTCAACCTCCCCAGCTCTCTGTTCATGAATCTATGATGAGGCCACTATGAAAAGATAGGGTTCAAATCGACCCACTTTTTGAGCATGTCCACATCACTGTCGACATTCCAGGTCACGGTAGAATGTCCCCATGTATTGGTCAGATACGTGATGTACAATGTGCCAATATTGAAGATCCGTCTAAACGGGATAAAGAGCGCGATGGAGTCAACCTCCGCTTCGCTCATGGCCCTCACCTTGTTGTAGCCATTCAGGAACTGTTCTTTCCGACGTTCCCTTTGCGGGAAATTGGCTACGTCACTTCCCATGCCAAAGGGATAGGCGTACATGGAGATATCATAGGCGCGCCACCCCTTCCCGCAAAAGTCAAAATCAATCAAGATGGGGTTATGCTCCGCATCAACCCGCACATTGCCGCTATAGAAGTCGCCGTGGCAGATGCCAAATTGAGGCGTTTCGGTTGGAAGCCCTTTCAACTTGTTCTTTACCTGCTTCCCAACCTCTTCCAGGAAGTCCAGATCAAAGTCGTGAACCTCGGAGAATTGCCGCGCGGCTTCCAGAGAGCGGTCAAGGAAGGTGCTTGCATCCAAGTCCCATCGATTTAGGGCAGCATCACAACGATCCCAGGCGGTATGAACAGAAGCGATGTAGGCGCCCAATTTCTCGTTCGACTCAGGCGTTTCTTCGATATGGCTGAACTCGCGCATCCCGACTGACGTATACAGCACGCCATATCTTACTCCGTTCGCAGTATGAAATTCCGAAATATATGTACCATCGTGTTTCCCAACGGGTAGATTCACAGCAAGGTCGGCTGCCTTCAGATGGAGAAGCAAATCAAGCTCCGATTGAATTTCTGCCTTGCTTCGAACGCCTTGACGGTAGACCTTGTAGAAGTACGTTTGATCGCCTGCCCATATTTTATAGACGTCATGCAACCCCCTGGAAAACAATCGGCATTTTAGCTGAGTACGAGAAAAGTATTCGTTTGAAAGATGCGTACTCAGAGCATCGGAAGAGAGTACCGATACTTCGAGCGGAAATAGTTGATTCAATCTAATCCCTCCATTACGTAAGGCCATTCCTTCGCAGGACGGCCCTTTCTTACAATCGATTTGTTCGATATTACTTTGAAACGAAGGTATGCTCCGCGAAATGAGACCGCTCTACAAAATGATTTCGTTCGTAGAATCGTTTGGCCCCGCTATTTGATTTGGCCACACGCAGGAATATCCTTTTCATCCCCATGGTGTTTGCCATTCGATGAATGCAATGGTTCAGCATCCGGCTTCCATACCCTTGATTCTGATAGTCTGGTAGGATAACAAAATCTCGAATATACTCACCCGCTATCACGTAGGCCCCAATCAAGGTATCCTCGATCCAAAAAGACCTCACCCGATCATCCGCTGCGTAACTAAGCATGGACTGTAAGAATTGATCTTTTGGTGATGGTTCGGTGCTCCAACCGTTTTCGACCTTCAACGGGTAATAGGCTTTGTCGAAGAGGTGAAGGAATTCCTCCAGCCTGTCGGGGGAAAAGCCCTTTTCCACAAGCGGAGTGATCTCCGGCAGCTCCACTTCCTTCGCGAAATCGTACTGAAGATGAAAGCCCTCCATATCGGTCGCGAACCCAAGGCTTTGGGCCAGCTGAATGATTTCCGTATTCCGCCCATATACGTTAAAGCATACTTCCCTTGTTTCACTTGGACTTAAATGCCGTTGCAGGCTGTTCGCCATAAGCGTGATCAGGGCTTCGTCATGGTGATACCTAGAAAAGACGGCATACGCGATGATGCAATCCTCATTCTCCACCACACAAAAAGCCCCCTGGCTACGAGGTGAATCTTCATAGTGAACCAGGGTTACCGCATGATTGGCAAAGCCGCTCTGTACATAATTCGCCGCGTCCGTAGATATCAACGAAACAAACCGGCATACTTCACTCTCGATCGTTCCCTTCATAATTCCCCTACCTTTAGCACAAATATACAAGTAGTTTACCAGTATTTGCAGGCAAGCAGTATGTAGAAAACACTTATAATAATTTGCAGCCCTCCAGCTCCCGTGCAAGCAAAACGAAAACAACGCGCACCGGCTGACTACCGGGGCACGTTGTCGGCTTGACTCTCTCTTTCCCTCCGCCAATGGTCACGGCTCCATCTTTATCAGATGCATCTGTACCAGCTCGTAGCCAGCCACGCCTAACGTTTCGAACGAGGCATATTCATCTGGAGTAAGGTTCCGAATGTACTCGTCTCCACGGTACAAATGCCCCGCGCACTGGAATACCTGTCGCTCCTCCTTCTCGGGAGTCAAGGGAATGTTTCCTACTACCCTCCACGTTCCGTTCTGCAGCTTTTCCGGCGAGGTGAAGATGACGCTGCTTTGCCGGTTTCCAAACCGATACTGAAGAAAGTCGCCATCGCTCAAATCGGTTTCATCCGACGTCAAGCGAATGACACCGAACGAAAACGCCTTTTTGAAACGGCCCTTCAGCGCGCACACCACCTGGCATACGGCAGATCGCCCATCGTTCATGGGAATGATGAAGATATCGCCTTCGCGAAATCCCGTTCTCATAAGCCTCCTCCTTACGGTCCCATATCACGAAGCAACGAAGGGTTCAACTCCCCTTTTCCTTTCGCTTCGTTCCACGTGGTTCCGCTTCTTCATACGGGCTTCCTATCCCTTCGGCTTCGGTAAGCACGACCCACTGATTGACCTCATCATAGCCCGACACTTCGGCGGTCACTCGATAGCGGGGGTACATCCATTCCGTAGAGGTTTTGGATTTCAAGGCGGATGTGTCGGTTATCCCTATGGCCTGAGGTGCTCGTAAGGCAATCAGCGTCCCTTGTGGGAAAAAGGCTTCGATCTCCCCTTCCACTTGCGTCCCGACAGGAAACAGCCGCTTGGTTCGATACCAGTCTTCGATCCCGTGTTGCAGCTGCTCGTGCCAAAGCTCCTCGAATTCCGCCTGACTTATTACGTGGTAATAAGGTTCCTGCACATCCAACGGATGTTCGGCCAGCATGAAGGGATGGAACGCGTGCTTCCGATTCGAGGGGAGGCATGAGCCGTCCTCCTGATAGACCAACTGCCGATGAGCAACACCGTCATCGTCGATTTCAAAATACCAGGTCCCCATTCCCGGCTCCTGGATGTCCTTGAGATACTTCAAGCCCGTCCCCCCTTATTCCATTCCTTTACCCAAAATCAGATAGGCCGCCATATAGGCGGCCCATGGGATCGAGGAGACGGAATATTCGTCGATAAGTCCTTACACTCTCTTTGTAGCGGGAGGGCTCACGATAAAGTCCACTTGAAGCTCGGGGAATGCTTCCTGCAGCAGCTCCACCACGGTCAGCATCCCGGCCTCCTCGCTGCTCTGGTGTCCTGTGATAATCAATGCCTTGGGAAGTCCCATATCCACGGCATCTCTTACATACTCGTTCGTCTCCCACTCATTCGTCTCGCCAACGATTAAGAGATCCAGGTTTCGGCTCTCGAAGTATTGGATATGCCAAGGCCCGCCAGCCGCACCGGGCAGCAGTCCGAACTGCCGAACGGGCATGTCCAGATCCCCGACCACCGTCATGCTGTCGACACCGAGCTTGTTTTTCAGATGAGTCACCAGGGTACGGACGGTGTGCTGCTCATCAAGGGGCAGCGTAAGGAGACCCAAATCCTCTGGATTGGCGTAGGCTTCCCATTCCAGCTTCTTGAGCATGCCGATCTGAATCCCGTCCGGCTTGTAGCTATGGATATAATCGTGCAGGCGAAAGATCGAAATTCCCGACTCCTCGATGAGCTTCCGCTTCCGCTCATAGACGGTACCCCCGGGTAGCCATCCCCCTTCATCCGAGTGGGTATAGTAAGTCGGCTCATGCGTGATGATCAGATCGACATCCGATTCCACCGCTTGCTGAATGACGGCATACGTCGCCATGAAGACAACCGCCACTTTGCGAACTTCTGCATCGAGGCGCCCGCTCTTCAATCGATCAACCGTCTCTTCGAAAGGGCCAACGGGTTCAATTAGGCGATCGATCACATTCTGGACCGTAATGGTCATCTGTGAAACCTCCATTTTCGTAGTTTGCGTTATTTATGTACATGGGCAACTTGATTATCCTGTTACTATTCCCTTTCTACATGGGGCGAGTCAATCCTGCTTTCTCCAGAGGATGTCGATGCCCTGCTTAATGATCAACCCCACTTTCTGTCTCATGTTCATCCAGGATACGGGGGTCTTCTGTCTTCATCGCTTCCGCCAGGAAGCCCTTCTCCAGGCGCAGATGCAGCAGCTCGGTCCGCAGGTCCTGCTCGATCTGATGAATGTTCGTGACGATCTCCTCCCCGATCGCTTTCCCCAGCTCCCCCTGCCGACTGACATACTCCAAGACCGACCATTGGCAGCCTTCGCACAGCTTGATCCTCGCCAGCAGCTCGTCTTCCTCGTCCACCAGCTTTTCGTACACGTCATAGGTCCGTGTCATGCGGGTTTCCTCCTTGTAATGGGTGTTTTGTTGGGATTGTATATCTGAACTTCTCATGCTGAACTTGATTATGTAATTGTTTCCCATTATACAATGTGCACTATAATTCGCCAAGTATACTTCGAGGATGATTTTTCACCAATTGCCTACGATAAAGGGAGCACAGAAAGGATGTGTTTCCCTTGAAAAAGTTAAGCGAAGCTCGAACGCAAAAAGGACTGACCCAGGAGCAGGTCAGTCGCACTGTAAATATATCGCTGAAGCATTATCAAAACATCGAACATGGAATTACTTCTCCGACGGTGAACATCGCCCTGCATATCTGCGAGATTTTGGATGTTGATCCTCGTGAGATTGAGGAGTGGAAGGACCGGAGGAGGTTTGAGTAACTTCGACAACTCCTCCTTCAGATTTTTGGCGGCGATGATGATCATTTTGAGTGTTTGAGATCTTCTAGTTCTCTCATAATCAGCATCCGTTTAAAGTTCTTCATCACAGTTTCTTTGAAGTTAGTATATTCATTCTCAAAGAGGCTATAGATTTCAGGAATCAGCAACGGAGTTGTTAATTGGCTGTTAAACCTAACAAATGGCCCGTCCGTTTCAAAAAGTAGTAAATCATTAGGAATTTGACTTAATACTCTTTGTCCTTTTTTTGATTTTTTCATACCGTAGTTTACTGAAAACATATAGTTATTATTTACTATCTTCTCAAGTGTAGAAACCTTTCCAGAATACCAATGGAAGACCGCTTGCTCCACTTTATTTTGTATTAAAATCTCAATAACCTCATCCTCAGCATCTTTCGAATGGATTGAATAAATTTTCCCCTTGTTATATTTTTCTTGAGTAATAAAAGAGAAGTTATCTAATTGCTCATTCTTAGTGAACTTGTTTCCTCGGGATAAGTCTATTCCAACTTCACCAATGTAATTTGTTGAACCCACTAACCTATCAAACAGATCTCTTTTGAAAGGAAACTCTCCTGTCAATTCAGGATGATATCCAATGGCTAGCCTAACATATTTATAGTTTTTAAAGCTAATCGAGTGTTTCTCAAATAGCTCTGGCAAATTGGTAACAAACAGCGCATATATCTTATTCTTTTCATATTGATTTGCTATCTCCACAGGTTTGGGATAATGATCAATATGCACGTGAAAGTCAATATATGTCATACTTTCTCAAATACCTTTCAACTTCTTTACTGAATTCCCGAAGCATTTGATCAGTTTTTTGAAGGAAGTCAATCTCTTTATAGTATCCTTCTTTTAAACCAAGTAAGTGATAAATATCTCCTGAGTCAATATCTGCTTTAAATGCTTTGAAATACTCAACTGATGATTTATACTCCGAAATTTGGTAATTATCGCTGATATGCCTTAGCTTACCCTCATAACTTACTTCGTATTCAACATCATATTTTTCATTGTCGTACGAAGCTAATGAAATCTTTCGCAAAATACAGGGAACGCAAAATCCGCACTGCTTCTTCTTCTCATGAATATAACGATTTTGGCGCGACATTGAACAAGTATGTGTATCAACAATCTTATTCTTAAAATCCTTGCTAAGTCTAGCAAGGATTTGTCCCTTTGTTTCAAACTGAAAAGGATTCCATACCTTTATCTTTATTTCCAAAATGGAAAGCAATCTATTATATAACATTATAGTTCTAGGATGTGTAGTTTTTGTAGTGAAACGACCGTTTTTCACAGGATTCAGGGACAGTATACCGTTTTCGTATATATAAACATTTTCCACATTATTTGCATAAGCTACTACGCTTGCTAGTGTTAAAAAAAGCAAAGATCGTGTTGCTTGTGTGGGCTCCTTTTTCTCGATATCCAGCTTTTTAAAAAAGTATAATAGTGAATCAGTATGTCTTCTTGTGACAAACTCTTTAATACTATCTTGTTTTCCTTGCTCAAACGTATTCAATTTGTATCCACAGTAGATACTTTTCAACCCTGACTCAATATTTCGATATGCACCACAAAATGAATCCAAGCCCCCTGAGAGCAATGACACATTATGGAAACCTCCAAAGCGTAATGGCAAATTGTTGATTATCAACCGTTTATCTTGCTTTGTAAATTTAATATTTAAATGATCTTTGCTTACAAACAACAGCAATTCTTTTAAAGTTTCTCTAGCTTCTTCCCATATATCCGGATTAGCAACGGGCACTACAATATCAAATTTTCGACGTTGGTTAATTATTCGTTCAGTGGTTATATCGTTACAGAAAATAGTAGCCATGACATCAACAAGGTCTAGCAATCTACAATCGAAATCTGTTTCAAAACTATGAGTTATAACGTCACCTAATAGAATTTCGTATGGTTGGGCATGGAAAACTCCAATAAAGTCATATGCCATTATTAAAACTCCCCGAACTCTACTTTTTCTGCACGTTCAACGATTGTAGAAACTAGCTCTTTTAACGACAATCTCTGCTGCATATATTCATTAATTGTGGCTGCCAGCTCTTCGTTTACAATTCTCTTTGCTTGTCTTTTTATTAACCCATTAATTTGTTCATGGCTCACTTCAATATATATGTCACTGATAGCTTCGATGGCTTCTTCTTGAACGATAAGGAAAATTAAGTTAGAGCAAAATTCGATCAAAAATTGATTGATCTCTTTTTCCTCATTAATAGTCCATGCCAAAGCCATTCTAAATGCTTGTAATAAAAGTTCAGAGAACTCACCCTCAAATTCGCCCTCTGCTAGTTCTAAAATCTTTTCAATACATTGAGTTAGGGTTAAAGGATCTCCCAGTACTTCCTCATAGATAAACCCTCCAAAGCCACCTGCTCGAAGACCACCGATACTTCCAACCGCTGTTTTTATCAATACTCTCAGCTGATCTTTTTCTAATTCTTTAGTAATTCGTTTATTGGTAAGAACCTCCGAAGTTACCTGTGGAATAACTTTTTGAATATCTTGGCGATCTCCTTCTAATAATAGCTTTTTGATTTTCTCAGATGATTTCCTTTTGGATGTACCCATAAGAAATTCTCTCCTTGATTTTAGCTTTTCTACAATTCTACCACTATTTTCCGAACTAGAGTATTGTCTTACTCTGTATTCAAAGACTATTCATAGAATTTTAATCAACCATTTCAGAAAGACTCCGTCTGTTTTGGCAAGTAAAAAGACATCCGTATCGGATGCCAAGAGACCTAAAATTGGCAAAGCAATCCATTTACAAAATTTCCCCCGCCATATGATAAAACTCACCTCGCTGTCTGTAAGGTCAAGTTTACTAATATCAATATTTGTAAAATGTATAGAAATAACCTACACTATCCTTGCGATAAGTTATAGATCACTGGGGTGGAGCAAGATGCAACTATCAAAAGGCTCTTTAGAATGGGCAAAAAACCATATTAATAGATTTTATGATTCTGATTTCTACGTAAAACCGTTTGAGTTTAAGGCCATTTGGTCAAATTGGGGTGAAGTATCGCATCATTTATCTGAACGAAGCTTAGGTGACCTGATCTCTTTAGTAAAACGTCCTCTTATTTACCCGACTCCTAAACATTCTGGTGGTTATAGAATGGTTCACCAGTTAGATCCCCTAGACTCTATCATTTATGCGGCCATGACAAGGGAAGTTGCAGAATATATCGAGTCTAGGAGAATCAATACTTCTGATGATGTAGTATTTTCCTACAGGATTAAAGTAAACGAGAATGGAGAGTTATTTGATAATGAAGTAGGGTATGAAAAGTTTAAAAACAAAAGCGTGGAATATGCAGGAGCAAACAATTATGTTTTGGTTACTGATATAACCGATTTCTATAATCAAATCTATCATCATAGGTTACAAAATGCTATTCAATCTTGTGATAATGGACTTGACGAAATATCCAAGCTCATTGAAAATTTTATGATGGAGCTTACTAACCAAGTATCACGTGGAATACCTGTAGGACCCTCATCAAGTATTGTAATGGCTGAGGCATTGATGATTGATATTGACGAATATATCATAGGTAAAGACCTACCTTATATCCGCTATGTTGATGATATTAGAATTTTTTCTGACGATAAAAATATCCTAAATACGGTTTTGCATGATTTAACGTCATATCTTTACTCTAATCATCGATTAATCTTGTCTAGCTCAAAGACTAAAATATTGAATTCTGATGAATATGTCGCAAAGTATATCGACGATCCCCACGAACTTGAAAAAACTGAGATACATAATGCAATTAGAGAATTGAACTTAGCAGTTTCAGATGATTATGGTTTTATTGAAATGACTCAATCTATCGACACTTTACCTCCTCAGAGCAGAATTAAAGCGCAAGGAAAGGCATTCCAATCATTTCTCGATATGATAATCAGCTTTGAAAGATTGGATCTTGGTCTATCACGTCATATCCTACGTCGGTCTAAATATCTGAAAAGCCGAGCAATACTAAATCAGGTTCTGATTAATTTCGATTTTTTTACTCCAGTGATAAGGGATGTAATCTTATATTTAGATTCAGTAACATCCGATAAAATGTTCGAATACAACCAACCACTAATAGAGAGCATTGTCACTAGTGCGGCTACCAAGGACCTGCCACATATTGGGTATTGGTTACGTAATTATCTAGCCTCAACAAAATTCACGAGAAGATCCAATATACTGACACAGTTTGTACTTCGTGGTTCATTACGCGAGCAAGGAATACATGCAATTACTCAAAAAAAAATCCCGTGGGTAAGAGAACATAAAGATCATATCGATCAAGTAGGTCCTTGGGATAGGAGAGCAATAATTTATTCAAGTCAAATACTTAGTAAAGATGAACGAAATCATTGGATGAATGCTATAAGCAGACGCGATGATATCGTTGATAAGTCTATCGCCAGCTATATCAAATCGGTTGGATATACTTAATATTAGTCCCTTCGTGGGAATAAACCATACTTTAAAGAAACAACAACCTTCCCTACCTAGTATAAGATAGCGGCTGTTAAGGGGACGCCTCATTGGAAGTTTTGTGTATGTTAGCTTCTTTTTGGACGCAATTCAATTTATTATTATCGTTTTAGTTGTATTTCATGGAATGAAAACAGCATCTGCAGCGGTGGGGCTGGAGATGCTGTTCCAATCCTCAAGAATGATCCTAATAGGAATTTGAGAGAAAGTTTGTTCAACTTATTTGGATGGACATTCCGAATTTCGACAATCAACTTCAGTTTCATATTCAGTCCTTGAACGTATTACTTTTGTATGCGATAACTCAACCTCATATCGGTCTACTTTTCCTTGCCCACATGCACATTTTGAGCTTGAAATTAGTTTTCTACTGTCCACTTCCCAATTACTTCCCATTTAAATCACTCCAACTTTCAAATTTAAATTGTTTGAGTATTTCACAACAAATTTTCTGTGGCACTGGATTGATGGTTTGGCTGGCTACAGATATGCAAGCATTTTTCGACCATCCTCATCATCACGATAGCAGTCGACGGAAAATATGTTGTCGAATCACAAGGCTAATTGCCCTTAGTTAAGTAGTTATCCGAAAATTCCTCCAAGTTTTTTTATTATCTTTACTATTTCATCACCAAAAGCTTTGGGTTCGATACCGCAACAGCTATCCTTCTCATAAACCTTATTAATTTGGTCTAATAGGATTTTAGAGCTTGGTATTATACTTAGTTTTATCTGAAGTAAATATTGCATTTCATAGAGATGCTTCTATTCCCGTCAGTCTTATGACGACTAGCATAATAGTATGCTGAGATATCTGTTATAAACTCAGCTACAATTACTGCAACATCGTCAATGAGTTTTTTTCTGTTGAACGTGCGTTGAGCTTCCCTATCTTTTTCTAGGTTGCTCTCAGATTCCCTTTGTTTCTTTCTTGTTTCTAAAGTGGTAATATAAACAGCTACTAAGGTACCTCCCCCCCCCAATATAATCTGATCTACGAGCCTAGAAAAAACTAGCCTTGTCGCGTCAAAAATTTGGTGACAGAAATCTTCCTGCTTTATCCCGTGTGGTCTACAAGCGAGAAGCTATCGGTAGCCTTTGATTCACCAGCATTCCCTTCTTAGATTGAACGGCATCGCTTTACGACTTCTTATTAAACTCACGGTCGTTCAACCAGTCTAAAAATACAGGATAGTCTTTTATTTTGTCTGCCTTATTTTTTAGGTTCTCAACAATTTTCCTTTTCTGCTTTTCACTTGTGTAATTCGATGCAGACTGAGCTCTCTTTAGAATATCCGAAAATTCGTTTCCGACTACACTGGTTATTCGCTGGTCTTTTGCTTCAATACTGCCAATACCGTTTAATATTTGAGTCCTTTCCCACTTTTCCTGACTCCCTTTTTTATAAAGGGTAATGACTACGATACCCATCATGTTCGTAATGGTTCCATATGTGCCATCATCTTCGAAGCAAAAGGTATAGCTGATTATGCCCCTGTGGAATGTTGCATGTGGTCTTAACTCGATCATCTCTGTATTGCCTATGATTTCCCTTATCACATCAAAGAAAAATATGTGATGTTCGATGGCTTCGATATTGTCCCGGCTGTAAAGCAGATAATCTTTCATAATCTTTTCACAAGATATTAAGTGCTCCAAGGCATCAATTCCAACCACATTGTTTTCAGTGAAGTCGATCAGATCTAGGTAAAGGCTTCTTCAGCTCAAGGATGTGAGGAAATAGAAAAGCTTGCTGTCGTAATCAAATTTCTCCTTTTCCTTTTTTATATATGAGTGAAAGAGAGTGTTCGCAAAGTACGTCTCTTTTTCGCTAAATAAATCCTCACAGCTCCCACAGAGCATATAGTGCTTTTCACTATCCTGGACAGGGATATTTGGATTCTGAGAACTCCTGATGTTTCCTACGGCGGTTTTCTTAAGCGTCCGCATAACCAATTTCGGAACGATGTGGCTCAACTCCAAGTTGGTCTCTGTATCACATAGAGCACACTTTTTCAGTCTGTACATGACATCACCACCTTAATTTGATTTTATTTAAATGTGTCTCGCCATGCTCGCAATGATTTCTCGCATATCTTTTGCTTACCACTCTGCATAACTCGATTGTCTGCAGCTGTTATTGGCTCACAGAGACAGAAGTGTCCCCGCTGTTGCGCTGACCACTGTAGCCCACGTGGTCTCCAAGAGAGACGCTATCAGATGCCTGAGATTCATCAGCATCCCCCCCTTAGCTTGAACAGCAACTACTTTACGACTGACGTATAGAACCAGTGACAACACTCCAATTAGAAGCAAAGCCACAGGATCAACGAACAGTTGCAGGAACACTTCTGGCTGGAGACATGCTGTCTCTGTCAGCCAACAAATTCTTACAATATCCTCCAATCATCTTAGCATATCGACATAATAATTAATACCATTTTACTAGAAAAATGGTAAAGGAGACTTTTCACACGGCAAAAGTCTCCTTCAATATATAATTGAGCAGTACTGTCATTTCTCATTTCGAACCATCAATATTAGGCACTCCACGTGTGTGGAACATTTACGTTCTTATTCGCAAGTTGAGCATCGCCGCTTCCACCTTCAACTCCACTTTCTGCTTTACCACTATTTGTGGTACGGTTCCCCGTATCATTGCAAAAAAGCTAAATCCTATTGCCGCCATGTACGAAGATTAAACTTTGGATTTACTGTGCCTGTGCCGCTTTCAGAGGCCACCTTTCACGCATACATCCGGGCGACCTACTCCAAGGAGATTCGCCCGCCTCTATAAGAGATGGGATTATACCAAGAACCGAAAATGGCGATGTAGAGGCATAACCCTCACACCGCTATTTTTGGTTATAATGAAGCATCGTTTTTAGATAATCACTTTGCTGAAAGATCCTAAAGAAGTTCAAATGCAAAGTAATTCTTTTTGAATTCTATCTTTGGACAAATAACCAGACTTTCTCCGAATGTCTGTAACAGCAAGTTTTTAAGCCACCCCTTTTGGGATGGCTTTCATTGACGATATAGTTGAGGCCGTCTTTCACACCGTACATTTCGAACTCTGTCCCGTCCTTTAAAGCAGCTTAATGATCTCTCCCAGCTCATCGGCCAATCCTTTGGCAATTTCAAAATTCTTATCTTTTAAAGCTAACTCTATTTTCAGTTCAACCGACTTTTTCTTTTGTTCCGTTTCCAAATAGTCTCGATTAAAGTGACTCGCATAAATCATCTTTCTAAATTTTCGCATGCTCATTTTTCTAATCTTCTTATCGTCAATGATTAACACATAATCCATACCGTTTACGACCGAATAGAAATCATGGGAAACCATCAGAATCGCACCTTTATAGTCTTCGATGGCCTTCTCCAGTGCGATCTGTGCATAGATATCCAAATGGCTTGTCGGTTCGTCAAGAAGCAGGAGGTTTGCCTTGCTGGCAGATACTTTGGCCAACTGAAGCATGTTTTTTTCTCCACCGGACAAAGATGCAATCTTTTGATCCAGGATTTCTCCTTCAAAATCATAGTTGGCCAGATACGCTCGGATCTCGTCATACGTTTTAAACCCGGCATCGATGAATTCATCCATGATGGTATTGGATTCGTTTAGCGTTTCGCCATGAAGCTGGGACAAATAAGCGACTTTCGCATCAGCCTTTATTTCGATGGCCTCATGATGGTTTTTATAGATTTCTCGGAGCAAAGTTGTTTTCCCGGTACCGTTTGGACCGATAATGGCTACTTTATCTGTGGATCGAATCTCAAAGGTAACATTTTCTAAAAGCAGCTCATGGAAGGCAACGCTATAATCATGGACGCTTACAACCGCGGTGTCTTCCATTTCATGATCCATACCAAACGTAATATCCGGCTGCTTAATCTCAACAAACGGCGCTTTGATTCTACGCGCTTCCAATCTTTCTTGAAAGCTGACTCTGGCTTTTAACGCTCTGCCTCTGGCTGCTTCTGAATTATTAGTCGCGATCACTCTAAGATGATTGATGATGTTCTCGTTTCGCTCGATTTCTTCTTCGTCCGCAATTGCGAGCTCTTGCAGCTCAATTTTGGTCTGAAGCAATGAGAATCTATACTCGATATATCGCCCGTCAAACTCTTGGATCTCCTTGTTTTCAAGGTGTATGATTTTGTTGAAGCAATGATTCAACAAATAGCGGTTGTGCGTAACGACCAGCAGCATTCCCTTGTGGGCATTAATCAATTGTCTAAGCGCGTTTAGGTTCTCAAAGTCTAAAAACACATCCGGTTCGTCCATGATGATCAAGTCCGGACGGGTAAGCATTTCCTTGATTACTTGAATAAGCTTGAATTCCCCGCCGCTCAGATCGGAGACCTTACGATCTTTAAGCTTCATGAGGTTTGCCAGATTTAGTTTCTTCTTCAGGCTGCTTTCAAAATCATCGCCGCCTATTGCAGCGAATGCGTCCAAAGCCAATTGAAGCTTTTCCAGTAGCGCATCCATGTCCGAAGCGGTTTCCATTTCAGCATAGATGGATGTGATCTCACCTTGTATCCTCATATAGGTTTCCGCGATATAGTCAAAAACGGTTGTTTCTTCTGGCTTGTCTACTTGCAAGAACTGACTGACATACCCGATTTTGCAGGTCGGGTCGATCTCCAGCTTGCCATCGAATAAATACCTTTCGGGATCGATTAGGATATCGATCAGTGTACTTTTTCCGCTGCCGCTTGTTCCGATAAAAGCGCAATGCTGCCCTTCTTCAAGCGTAAATGAAATGTCCTTATAGAGCTCTTTTTGCGGAAACGAGAAGGATAAGTGATCCATTTTTATCATAGGGTTGCCTCTCTTAAAACGATAGTGGTGACGATTATGCCTACAAAATCTCTTTATGAAAATGTCCTCTTGTGTCGGTTTCCTGATTGAAGACGGCATGATTCATGGAGCCCTCTAACTTGCCTAAGGCCTGCTGAATAACGTTCACAACCTGCTCTTGTGATTCAACGGTAAAGCTTAATCGGAATGCCTCGATTCCTTTGATGCTTTGCAGCTCATCTAGAAGATTAAGCGTCTTCCCATTCAGGATAGTCGTTGTACAATCCTCATGGGAAAGGATAGGGAACGTTCCGTTCTCATCTTTTAACGCATAGCTCTTCGTTTCGCAAACTCTGCATTGATTCATTTTTTTCATCGGGCAGTATTTGGTGAACATCAAAGGGGCCTTACCATACACAACCATTTCCAGTGAAGGATAGCCGTCATTTTCTTCATAATAGGCGCTCCTTAAGTCTTCCATTTGGCTCTTATTCAATTCATAAGATAAAGTGACTCGCTTGGCACCTAATTTGTGTAATTCATAGCAGCTGGCAGCATTCACGACATTTAGCGAATAGTCCGTAACAAACGGATTCGTTTCTCGGTAGTGATAAATTCCACCATATCCTCCGATTAACAGCTGCCCTTCTTTTTCCTTATAATCATTTTGATTTCTTCTCACAACATTTTCAAAATAGATTTCCTTAATTCCACAGCTCACGCAAGCATCATACTGTTCCTTAGTCGTTACAGAGGCCGTAAGGTATGGTTTTTCAGGGGCACAGCTTATTTTTTCTTTTGCTCTCAAAGCCTGGGTTCTTTTCTTCTGGCTGTTCAGCTTTACGTCATATAAGCCCTGTACAATCTCTCTTCTTGCTGCATTTAACAGTTTAGCCGGAATAAACGCATGGTATTCCTCATAATCGACCTGGTTCAGCTCGAATATCGTATCATGTAATCTGGAAAATTGCTTGATTACCTGGTCTTTGGTTGTTGGATTATTCATGGCTTCGCCCAGGATCTCCTCGCTTTCATAGGAATAATGAAAGCCTAAGCCCTCCGCATCGATGAAAAGCTTGGAATCTGGACATGCATATACTTTCATATCCAGGGGAAACCGCTTAAATTCTTTTTCCAGTGATGCTTCTAATTCTTTGGAATAGAAATAATCCTTCGTTTTATAGACGACATCTCCCGTAGACAGCGTTTCCTGGATTTTGATATAGCAGACTTTATCTGCTTTGTTGATTAATTGACCCTCTCTATCGTACAGTTTGGCAACCGCTAAATTAACATCTTCCTTGTTGTGACTGATTCGGATGGTATCGTTTTGATTTAATGGACGTGTAAGGGTTATTTCATACCGATCTTTATCAATCCTGCTGATGGTTCCAATTTCATAACCAAAGTTATTCGGCTTTACGATGTTTGTAATATTTCTCCTATCTTCGTGAAACAAATAGCCTTTGGTGAATGTTCGATTGAAGGTTTTCTTCAGATTATCTTTCTCTTCTTCGGTTATTTGGTTATCCAAGGCCATGCGATATTTGGATACAACATTCGCCACATACGTAGGATCTTTCATTCGACCTTCTATTTTTAAAGAATCGATTTCTCTTAAATCCTCGATATAATCGATTGTGTTTAAGTCCTTCGTCGATAGAATATAGTTTTTCGCTAAAGATGTACCGGTTGTCTGATCCAGTAGTTCATACTCCTTCCGGCATGAACCCACACATCTTCCGCGATTTCCGCTTCGATAGCCGAGTAATCCTGACATGAGGCAATTTCCCGAATAAGAGACACATAACGCACCGTGAACGAAAATTTCCAAAGGAATTTCCGCTATTCGTTTGATCTCTTTTACTTTTTCAATCTCAACCTCACGGGACAGAACCACTCGTTTCGCACCAAGTTCTTTAAACAATAAAGTTCCGTCTGCATCGTCTATTCCCATTTGAGTCGAACAATGGGCTTCCAGATCAACAAAGTTCTTCACGATATAATCGAAAGCAGCCAGGTCCTGGACGATAATGCCATCCACACCGATTTCATTTAATTGGCGGATCTGCTCTTTCATCTCTTCCACTTCGTTCTCGAAAACGATGGTATTCATGGTAACATAGATTTTAACGTTCCTCAGGTGCGCATACGCAACCGCCTCTTGTAACGACTCGAAATCAAAATTAGATGAGTAGGCACGTGCACCAAATTTCTGCATGCCTAAGTATATGGCATCACAACCATTCGAAATGGCAGCTTTTAAAGCTTCCATACTTCCTGCTGGAGCTAATAATTCCGTCATGTTATCCTCCTGGTGATTTATAAAAGATAGAGAACTTGCCCCTACTTATAATACGGTTCTCTGCGATGGCTGAAGGGGCAAGGTCGTTAATCTATTCGTGCTTTCCGCATGCTATTCTAAAACCAAGATCATCTATCTTGAAATCAGGCATGCTTTTCCTTCTAACCGTAGAACCACAGTTGTTCTCGACTTCCGCCCAACTCCCGCCCCGAAAGACTCTATAGTTCCCATATCGTTTAGTATCATAGAGATCCCAGCACCATTCCCAAACATTCCCGATCATATCATAAAGCCCCCATGGATTAGGGAGCAATTTCCCAACCTCCTGGGGTGATCCGTTCGAATTCCCTTTATACCATGCAATCTTATCGATTCTCTCATACCGATACCCCTTGGTCCCCGCTTTGCACGCATACTGCCATTCAGCGTCCGATAGTAATCTAAAGCCGTTCGCTTCTTTATTATATATTGTGTTCTCATTTTCATTTGTAATTGTGTAGCACTCCGTTCTGTTAAGCATTCTAGATATCTTGTTACAGAAGACAAGAGTGTCTAACCACGAAACTTGTGTAATTGGCAGGTTATTCGCATCAGGTTCTACTTCTTCTTCAATCATGACAAAATGATACAGCTGCCGTGTTACCGGATACTTCATTACGTAGAAAGGATCGATTGTTTCATTCCATGAAATAACCTTTCTATCGCTTCCTCTTCCAGGGTCTGATAACGTGTAATTAGAACTAAGCCATTTATTCGTATTAATATAATCGCGTAATTCAACAACCCCACCTTCTATCAGTACCATCAAATCCATTAAATCATTTATAATTCGTTCTCTGTTGTTTCCGTACTTTTCGATTGTCATACGAAGTCCCCTGTTCACTCCATTATTTTCTCCATTGTCCACATCCACCACTCTGCATCTCAAGTGCGTAAGTTTCTCTTAGTAGCGACACTTCGACAATTATTTCCATTTCTTGCTTTACCACTATTTGTGATACGGTTCCCCCCGCTGTCTATAACGGCAAGTTAAAGGGCACACCGCAGGAAGCGGTATGCCCTTTAACTAATAACTAATTAATTATTCTTATTAGACCGTCCCTAAATACCTGAAAACTCTTTGATTTATTTCTCCAAGGATCCATATGCTTTGATATGTTTGCAGCCGCTTCTGTTTTAATAAGTCCTATGCGATATCCGTTTTGTTGTAGTACCCTATCAAGTGCTTCATGTGTTCCTCCAGGGATTTGATCGGGGTTCCTAAATCGAATCTGTTCACCAATAGTTTCTGGCACCTTAGGATATACTGCGCGTAAAGCCGGTATGTCACCAAAAAACCACGCTTCCAATTCCTCAACAACAATTCTGTTAAGAGTTATGTCGCCAACACCACTAAGTTCTGCTTTAGCAACCATAGTTTGCTTTAAATCAGAACAATCTTGCCTATCCTCATCTACTAAAACGACTATACGAAAATCCCACTCAGGAGTCCTTATTTTAGCATATGCGCGCAATCTTTGATCAAGTTTAGACATGAGATCTTGCTTTCCACGGAAAACATGAATATCGAAGTCATGTCCATCCCCAATTATCTTCGGTATGATAACGTCCAGTGCAGATTTCATAGATGGTTCTTCAACCAGGATCTCTAAATGCACTAACCATTACCCCTTCCAAAGTACCCCTCATACCATAAATTGCCCAATGATGCACCCTCAGCAATGAATTCGGGAATGTGGCTTATTTTATCTGCCCTAATTATAGTAGAATATCCTTTCTCATTTCTACTCATTATCCATAATTCTTCTGGTTTCAGTGCATCAATGAAATAGGGTGAATGAGAGGATACAAAAACCTGGGTTCCTATGCCCTCGGTACCTCCTCTTGCGTGAGCCCGAAACTCTTCAGCTAAGATACTTAGTAACCTAGGATGAAGTCCATTCTCAGGTTCTTCAACACAAAGTAAAGGTGGAGGGGTAGGGTCATATAGTAAAATGAGGTATGCAAACATTTTTAGAGTACCATCCGAAACATGCTTAGCTAGAAATGGATCTCTGAATGGTCCGTCCTTAAATTGCAGAACTAAACGCCCATCTACTGTGCGCTCTGAATTAATAGTTTGCAATCCTGGTATCCGATCAGCGACCCTTGCTAATACCTGTTCAAATGTATCTGGGTGTTCCTCACTAAGATACTGGACAACATTCGCTAAGTTGTCCCCAGTCCTAGATAGATGTTCTGCCACGCCTGACTCTGGGATCTGCCTAGCTTTATCAGGAATAAAGTAGGATAGGAACCATCCTTCGATAAATCTCCTAAGGCTTGCTACCCTAGGATGTTCTGCAAGTTGACCTAGTGATTTTATCGCAAGAATGTCAGGGCTATCCATCTTAATACTGTGCCGTTCATCGCCCTCTTCAGGATTTTCCCCAGTAATCACCATACCCTCTCCGTTTTTTATATCAAGGAATTTATATGGAGAACCATATTGCTTTCCTCTCCGCCAATGCAGATACTC
Organism: Gorillibacterium sp. CAU 1737; assembly: GCF_039888655.1. Taxonomy (NCBI): domain Bacteria; kingdom Bacillati; phylum Bacillota; class Bacilli; order Caryophanales; family Paenibacillaceae; genus Gorillibacterium; species Gorillibacterium sp. CAU 1737. The sequence continues at coordinate 56,055 of NZ_JBDQQO010000004.1, read as the reverse complement.
ATGAGATACATACGGTCGTCCATTTTTCTCATCGATTGAGATGTGATATGTGATAGGCGTAGAGTTTAAACGATTTACATAGTCAGCTTCTCTATACTTTATTGTAAATGAAATCGGGCCGTCGGAATTTCTAGATCTAACTTCATGAAATCGACCCCTGGATTCTAATGCTTTTCTGACATTAGATTGCAAGCACTCGGCCAAAAAGCCAAAAACGTCAAATAATGTAGATTTTCCAGTTCCATTTGGTCCTAGGACTACGTTAATTGGTTGTAAATCCGTAAGTGTTACGTTCTGAAGTAGCTTATAATTTTTAATTATTATCTGTTCAATAAAAGGCATTCTCCCAGCCCCCAATCATTGACTATACCAATTTTATTTCCAAAACAACCCATAGTCAAACAAAACTTGCCGTCATTTATGATACGGTTCACCGCGAATAATCTTCACCGCCCGGTACACCTGCTCCGTCAGCACGAGCCGCATTAACTGATGCGGCAGGGTCATTCGGCCGAAGCACAGCTTCTGCTGGGCGCGGCGAAGAACGGCATCCGCGATGCCGTGGCTGCCGCCAATGACAAACACCACGTGGCTGGAGCCGTAGGTGGCGAGGCGGTCGAGCTCGGCTGCGAGCTCTTCGGAGCTCCAGAGCTTGCCGTCCAGCGTGAGGGCGATGACATGGGCATCGGGCTTCACCTGGGCGAGGATGCGCTCGCCCTCGCGATCCTTGACGATCTCCACTTCGGCGTCGCTGAGCGTGTCGGGGGCTTTCTCATCGGGCACCTCGATGATCTGGAACTTGATGTACGGCCCGAGCCGTTTGGCGTATTCGGCGATGCCTTGGACGAGGTATTTTTCCTTCAATTTGCCGACACCGATGATCTGTATGAACATGTCTCTTCTCCTCTAGTTTCCTGCTGTATGGGGGCCAGCATCGTTTCGTCAAATTTCTTTGAGAATCGGCGACATTTTCACTATGCCAAAGCACCGCGTTCAGGTACAATAGCTCAGTATGTATCCTGGCACTGCAGACGTTAGGTTCTGCACATTAATGGAGGGCACTGAGACCATCATGCATAACCCAAGTTCCACGCAAGTCAAGATTGTCACGGCGGACCCCAGCGCAATCGGCCTCTTCGGTCTGGCGATTGTGACCCTGGTGGCTTCGTCGCAGAAGCTCGGCCTTACGGACGGGCTCAGCCTGGTCATCCCGTGGGCAATCTTCCTGGGCGCATTCGCCCAACTGTTTGCCTGCATCCACGATGCCAAGCACAACAACACCTTCGGCATGACCGCCTTCGGGGCGTATGCCTTCTTCTGGTTCGCTACTGCAACGAGCTGGATGGTCAAGATGGGCGTCTTCGGCTCTGAGCTGGCAGGCGCAGTAGATGGCAAGCAGCTTGGCTTCGCCTTCGCCGGTTACCTCGTCTTCACGCTGTTCATGACGATCGGCGCCATGGAGACGCACAAGGTGCTGTTCTTCATCTTCGTGCTCATTGACCTGCTCTTCATCGGTCTCACCTTTGACGCCTTCGGCGCGCCGGAAGCGTTCCACAAGCTCGCGGCTTTCGCCGAGCTGGGCATCGCCCTGTTGTCGCTGTACGGCTGCGGAGCGGCCGTGCTGAACACGCACTTCGGCAAGGTCTTCCTGCCGGTGGGCCGTCCGTTCGGGATCTTTAAAGCTCGCAGCTAGGAGCTGCGAGGAAATTAGGATCCGCTTTTGCTGACAAAAGCTCCACGGTTCTGGGAGTTTTGTCAGCAATTTAGCGGTACTTATTTCGTTGCAGTCTCCAAGCCCTCTTGATCCTTGCAGCCCCACGCCTTCGGGTGATGGGGCTTTTTTGCGTGGGCGGCCGACCTCCCCCTTATCCTGCCCCATGCCAAAAAGGCGGCTCGCCCCGAAGCCCGACCCGTCCATCCGGATCGTCCCCGGCGCTGCCGCCGCCCTAGCTTATCCGCCCGTCTTCATCCGCCGGTTCACGAGGCGGACGAGGTCCACCGTGAGCAGCGGCAGCACCGCCGAGACCGGGTAGGCGAGGAAGCGCGGCTCCCACTCCGGCGAGAACTTCGCCTTGTAGCGGCGCAAGCCCTGGAAGCCGTACCAGCGGCCGCCGTAGCGGAAGACGAGGCTCGCAAGCCGTTCCTCGCGCATCGCACGTTTGTTCTGGCCGACGCTCGCAAGCGGCGCGTTGCCGAGGTTGAAGCGGGCGCAGCCCTGCTCCTTGCACCACAGGAGCAGGCGCAGGAACATCCAGTCCATCGTGCCGTTCGGCACGTCCTTTCGGTGCCGCATCAGGTCGATGGACATCGTCCGGCCGCGGTCATACACCGGGGCGAGCGAGACGAAGGCCAGCGCCTGCCCGTTCGCCGAGCGAATGACCGCAAGCGGAGCGCGCTGGAGGTAGGTCTCGTCGAACCAGCCGAGCGAGAAGCCCATTTCCTTCTTGCCGTCGAGCCATTCCGTCGAGATGGCGTTCAGCTCCTGCAGCAGCTCCGCCGTGTGTGGAGGGGTCAGCACCTCGAACGTGTAGCCCTCCCGCTCGAAGCGGTTGTTTACCGTTCGCAGGTCGGTGTTGCGCTTCCCGCTCAGGGTGAAGGCCTCCAGGTTCACGAGCGCCTCCTCACCCAGCTTGAAGAAGCGGTAGCCGCTGTCGTGGTAGATCGACAGGTAGTCTTCGCCTACCTGGTAGAAGACCACCGTCAGCGCATACTTGTCCGCATACTGCTGGAACTCGACGATGGCGTCCGCGATCAGCTCGCGAGGGCCGAGCGGGTCGCCCAGCACGACCAGCTTGTCGCGCGACTTCGCGTAACCGAACAGAACGCGGCCGTCCTTGGCCCAGTAGAGCCCTTTGTCGCCGGAGTACAGCATGTGGGTGAGGTAGCTTCCCGGCGTCTTTTGCAGGAAAAGGGTTAGCTGGTCTAACTCCTCAGGGCTTGCCCCGAGCTTCAACTGCCGATAGGGGCGAAGCAGCAGCATGATCGTGATCAGGAACCACGCGCCTGCTAGCCCCAACGCCGCCGTGATCGCGTAATCGTGCGGAGTGAGCATGTCGTGCACCACGCGGTTGCGCGGCTTCATCGGCAGGTGCTTGAAGAAGCCGTCCAGCATGTGACTGCCGAGCAGGTAATAGCTGAGCGCGATCAGCGTGGTCATGAGGAACCAGAAGCCGAGCAGACGGCCGGTCACCGGCGCGCTCTCCCGGTAGAAGCGGTCCCGCGAGATCCACAGCATGAACGCCACGATGAGCAGGAAGATCGCTTCCTCGAAGTCGAATGCCTTCGTGAAGCTGAACACCGCTCCCGCCCAGAGCAGGAGCGTCGTGAGCTGGTAAGCGCGGCGGACCCTGAGCGAGATGCCCCGCGACAGCAGCACCAGGAGGAAACCGATCAGCACGGTCAGCAGGTGCGAGAGCTGCATGAGAGGCAGCGACAGCAGCCGCTCGGTAAAACGCAGCCGATGAAGCAGAGCCGGAGTAGCCGCAGACAACAGAAGCATCAGGCCGCCGATCAGCACCAGCTTGCCGAGCGCCCACGCGCCGAAGTCCGTCAGAAAGCCGTACTGCCCCGGCCACCGCCAGAAGCGCTGCCAGGCATTCAGGATGCCGCTCCCTTCGGAAGTGGATGCAGTTGCGGAGGCGCAGGAAGAGGCGGAAGCGGGTGCGGGGACAGCTCCCTTTTTCACAGCAGGGCATTCGGTTTCCCCACTAGAAGACTCGCTTAAAAACTCCGGTTCGGGACCGGTTCCCGCCAGCCCCTTGGAGGCAAAGTCCACCGCCACGAGCAAAAGCCCGATCAGCCACGGAACGATGTAATAGAACAGCCGGAACATGACCAGCACCGCCATCGCCTCATCCGAGGAATGATGCATGATCTGAAGCCCCATGAGCACGGTCAGGTCAAACGCGCCGAGCCCGCCCGGAGCCATACTGAGGATGCCCGCTACTGCCGCGACGATGTACAGCCCAACCGTCTCGGAAAAAGACACCGGCCCGAGCAGCTCCCGGCTGATCAGCCAGAACGTCGTCGCCGCGAAGCTCCATTCAAGGAACGAAGCCCCGAGCGAGGCCCCGACCGTCACGAAGGGAATCCGTTCACCGCCGCGGTTGAACCATTTTGCGAAGAGGGCCGAGCGCTGAACCCCGACGAAGAACACGAGGTACAGCCCCACGCCGTAGACAGCCACCTCCAGCCATTTGTGAACGGCAAACAGCTCCCACGCCGGGAAGATCCCCGCCACCACCGTCCAAGACAGAATCGAAAGGCCTGTGATGACCATCGGGGAGAGAAAGAGGACGGCCTGCCCCATTTTCGCCGCAGGGACGCCGCTTCGCTTGTAGAGCAGGGTGCGCACCCCGGCCCCGGTGAGGCCGGCAAAGCCGAGGATGTTGTTGAACGTATTGGAGATCCAGGAATAGCGGAAGGTCGTGCGCGCACTCACCTTCAGGCGAAAATGATGCCGGATGAGAAAGTCATACCCGCTCATGACCGCCACCGACAGGAGGGCCGTTGCGAGAATCAACAGCACCGCAGGCTTGGGCATTTCCCTCAGCTGGCGCATGGTTTGTCCAATATGAATCTGCTTCAGCTCATGCGAGCCTTCTATATAGACGAGGGCGATCACGGCCACCGGGATGATGAACCGCACCGCTCGGGTCCGAAACAGGGCCGCGAGCAGGCGAAAGATCGCATACCGTTCGAGCTTTTCCTTCACTGGGAACGATTCCTTTCCTGCCTATCTTCGTACTATCTTCTTGATCGTAGGAAAACGTCGACGTCCTTGTCCGCCTTGAAGCGGTTGCACAGGCTGCAGGCGCAGACGCAGTTGTCCGGCGTGCTGTGCCCGCCCTTCGCCCGGGGAACGAGATGGTCGATGGTGTCGCCATACTCCCCGCAGAAGTAACACGTATAATGATCCCGCGTCAAAATGTACCGGCGAAAGTCCTTGTTGCTGTACAAGCGCCGGATCGTGTGCGGATTAACCAGCACCGCCGCGTGCTCGCGCACGAGCGTGGCCGCCATCTCCAGGTCAACCTCCTGGTACCAGCCGCGCCCTTTGTCCGTGCGGCCGCGCATGCGGATGATACCCGCCCGTGTGGGACGCAGCGCCGCCGGGTCGTGGATGTCGAGCTTGCCGCCGGTGGGCCGCGTCTTGCGGAACGGCGGCTCTATCTTGCCTCGCGGCTCGGGCGGCGCTTCCGCGAGGACGCTCGCGCTCGTGAGCGGCGCTCCGCCCGGCTTCTTGCGGCGGCGTGGGCGCTTGCGCTTCTTCGGCGCGGACGCCGACGCTGACTCTGCCGCAGACGGCGGCGGCGCTTCGGGCCCAGCGGGGGCGTCGGCCGTGGCAGGAGCCGCGGGGGCTTCTGTTGCGCCGAGGCTCGCGGCTGTTGGCGCAGGCGCCTTTGCCTTGCGGCGTCCGGCCTTCACCGACGCCGTACCCGTTGCCGCTGGCTGCGGCTCAACCGCCGCCCCGCCGTCGCGGTCGGGCGCCTGCGCGGTATCTCCGCTGCCGGACACGCTCGCTGGCGCGCCGGGCTTGCGCCCGCGGCGGCGTTTGCGGCGCCGCTTCTTCGGCTTGTCCGGCGGCAGCAGCGTCGCGCCCTCCGGCAGCTCCCCGCTGCGCGGGCGGCCCTCGCCGCTGGCGCTCACGCTCGCGCGGGGCTCCGCCTCCGCAGGCGCCATGCCCTCGCGCTCCGCCGCACCCGCCGGTGCTTGCTCCGGCTGCGCAGCGGAGGCGCCTTTGCGGCGTCGGCGGCGACGCCCCGGCTTGGCTGCTGCGCTTGCGCCGCTCACCAACGCCCGCTCCGAGCGCTCGGCTTCGACGGCCGCGCTGCTCTCCTGCATTCGCTCCAGACGGCTGTCCTCGGCGGACACAGCTTCTTGCGGCCCCGCACTAGCCGCCGCCGAAGCGCCGTCCCGCCGCCCGCTGCTTCCTCCGGCAGCGGTTCCTTCCTCCAGCCGCTCGTTCGGCACCGCGGCTGGCCCGATGCGCCGCCTGCGTTTGCCCCGGCGGCGCTTCTTCTTGGCCCCGCCGCCAGGAGTACCCTCGGCGGGACCAACCCCCTCGGCACCCGCCGAACCGTGCGGCGCGCCCGTAGCCTTACCCGCGGGCGTCGATCTATTTGCCGCCGCTTCTCTCGGCTCCGGTCCGCGCACCGCCGACTCTCCCGGCGGCAGGGCTTCCTTCGCCGTCCGGCAGCTCCGGCACATGCCGCGTCGACCCGATGCGCCGGTCTTGCCGCTGCGGCGCTTGAATTCAGACAGCGGCCGTTCCTGGCCGCAGGTGCTGCATCGCTTTTGCTCCATTGGGAATCTCCGTCTTCCTCAAGTTTGTCCTCTCCATCTTACCTCAACCGGTAGGGAAAGGGAAAATAAACCAAACAGCATCCGCATCGGTCGCATAGTCGGCCGGATACGGATGCTGCCCGCGGATCACAAGAACGGATAGAAGGGTCGGATCACACCACGAGAAATTCCGCGTGCTGTGTGCAGCCTTTTTCCTCACACTGAGGGGGTGGGTCCCAAGCGGCAAACTTCGTATCCGCGAGGTTCACCACGTCGGGCGCATCCTCAAATTCATCCAGGAACCGGTCGATCGCCAGCTCCACATGCTCCTTGCATACCACATACATACCTTTGTCTGCCTCCATGCTGTACGTTCCCTGTCTTTCCTTATCATTTTCCTCTAGCATACCGCGAAGCGGGTTCTTTTGCCAGTATTCCCTGTTAATCCAGCTCGCTCAGCGTGAGCGTCACCTTCTCCTTCTTCCCTTCCCGGTAAAAGGTTACGTCCAGCTTGTCGCCGATCTTCTTCTTGTAGAACAAGTACTTGCGAAGCTCCATCGTCGAGTCGATCTCCTGCTGGTCGAGCTGCACGATCACATCCTTGGCGACGAGGCCCGCGGACTTGGCCGGATCGGCAACATCGGTCACAACGACACCCTTGGTCACGCTCTTGGGAAGCTTCAGCACATCAAAATCAATGGTAAACGGCTGCAGGTCCTCCGAATAAATCCCCATCTTCGGCCGCTTGATCTTGCCCTCCTTCACGAGGGTATCCAGCACCGGCTTGGCGCTGTTCGCCGGGATGGCGAAGCCGAGGCCTTCGACGCCGGTGTCGGAGATCTTCATGCTGTTGATGCCGATGACCTGTCCCTTGAGGTTGATGAGCGCCCCGCCGCTGTTGCCGTGGTTGATCGGAGCGTCGGTCTGAATGACCTCCATCTCCCAGCGCACGTCGCCGTTTTGCCCGAGGTAGACCGGAATCGTCTGCTGCTTGGAGCTGATGATGCCCTTCGTGATCGTATGAGAGAATGACAGCCCGAGCGGGTTTCCGATGGCAATGGCCGTCTCCCCGACCCGCAGCTTATCCGAATCGCCGAACTCGGCTACGGTCTTGATCCCGTCATCCTTCATCGAGAGAACCGCAAGATCGGTATACGCATCGCTTCCCACCAACTTGGCCTCCCGGTGGGTTCCGTCCGCAAGGACCACCTCATAGGTGTTCCCCGTTTCGATGACATGGTTGTTCGTGACCACGAGCGCCTTGCCGTCTTCCTTCTTGAAGATCACCCCGGAGCCCATTCCCCCGTTCTGAACCAGGTCTTCCTTCACGTCTGTCGTAATGACGCTGACGACCGCCGTTTGCACACGGCTGACCGCCTCCACCACCGGGTCGGAATCGGGATCCGGGGTTGCGGTTGGACGGGGGTTGTTCGCCTCGGTGATGACGAGCGGAGACGACTTTGGAGCAAGCTGTCGGGTCACCAGGAGAGTGGTTCCGCTGCCGACGATCAGTGCGGCCGCTACCATTAGCGCCAGTCCGCGATACGGATGACGCCCCGATTGGCGTACACGCGCACTCCTTCGACTTGGCTTGGTGCTGTAAAATTCGTCTTCAAACAGTCCCACAGCGGTCCCCTCCTACCGGGATGACTCTCTTTTTATCGGAAAAGAGGAATCTTTTCCCCTCGCGTTGACTACACTTAAACTAACAAGATTGCTAGAAAAGGAGAATGCCCCATGAACGCATGGGAACAAGTGAATTGGGCCGGACAACTCGCCGATCTCAAGGAGCAGCACTACCGCGCCCTTTTGTTGGTGAGCGCCTTGACCGAGCTCCTCATGGAAAAAGGCATCTGCACCCCCGAGGAGATCGCCTTACGCGCCTCGCGTCTGGAACAGCACGATCTGACGCAGAGCGGTCTTGCGGCGCATGCGAAGGCCGCTTCCGCCGTTATAGATTCAGACAATAGCGTTTGAAGCGCTTGAACAGGTAACCGAGCCATTCACCCAGGAACCACGGGGTTTCCGTTCTCCTGCAGATCATCCCTATGCATCTGCTTGATGGTCATTCTATTCTATTACCCACTCGCGATTCTCTTACTCTTCCTCCAGCCGATCCCATTCGGTCGGACGGTCGAAATAGGTGTCTTTGAGCTTCACGGGCAGATTCTCAAAGACCCCGTTCTCCTCCAGGATATTGCCCACGGTCATCCGGGCCAAATCCGTCAGATTATGATTACGGCTCAGGTGAGCCAAATAGACCCGTTTTGTTTTGCCGCTGACGAGTTCGCACAGCCCCTCGCCTGCCGCTTCGTTGGACAAGTGTCCGATGTCGCTCAGGATGCGCCGCTTGATGTTCCACGGGTAGCTTCCCATTCGCAGCATGCCGACGTCGTGGTTCGATTCGAGCACGAGCACATCGGCGTCCTCTACGCTCTCCTTGACCTTGCCGCTTAAGTAGCCGAGGTCCGTCGCCACGCTGAGCTTCTCTTCCCCGCTGTAGAAATTGTAGGCCACCGGCTCGGCCGCATCGTGTGAAATGCCGAAAGATTCCACCTTCAGCGTCCCGAAGTCGACAGCCCCGCCGGTATCCAGCACCTGACGGTTCTCCTCGGGAATCGCGCCGCACAGGCGGTCGAGCTCCTCCCAGGTCTTCTCGTTGGCATAGACCGGCAGCTTGTGCTTGCGTGCAATCGCACCGAGCCCCTTGATATGGTCGGAGTGCTCGTGCGTGACGAGCACCGCGTCCAGATCCGCGAAGGACATGCCCCGTTCGGTCAGAAGCTGCTCCAGCTTCTTGCCGCTGAAGCCGGCGTCAAGGAGTACCTTCGTTTCCCCGTTGTCCACCACCGTTGCATTCCCCGTCGAGCCGCTCGACAAGATCGTAAATCGTAGTCCCATGCTGTACCCCTTCGTTTCTATAATAAGTGGAACGCTTTCGATCGTCTGAACGCTCGCACTGCGAGAAACGTTGGGCTTCCGGTCGCTGTTGGTTTTCCAAACCAAAGGCGAACGCTATCGCTCCTCCAGCTCCAACTATTCTCTCCGTGCTTCTATTCGCTCTGCTCGTTCCACTTATCAATTTCCCTTTACTCGTCCTTCTCGGACGGCTGTTCGACTGCACCGGTATAGGCTTGTACGTAATAGATATCGCCGTTATCCCGCATGATGCGCCAGCTCGGCAGCATGTATTGGGTTTCGGTATTAAACTTCTGTCCGTGGTATCCAAGCTGGATATCCACAATGGAATAATTGGTTTCCTGGGTATTCTCGGCCAAGCTTCGGAGCGCCGTATAAGCGGAGATGACCTCCTGCTCCTGGACGTCCACTCCTGATTGTACTTCAACGTACGCTTGTTTGTAACCCGTAATTTTGCCGTTTTCCTCCGCCAAAACAAGGGAAACGTCGAACAGCGGCAGGTCGTCTACCATCTGATAGTAGACCCGCTTTTCCCCTTTTACACTCGTGGCCGCGTCGCTCTCATAGGCGCCCGGATTCTCGATGCCCGCCTCCTCCATCGCCTTCTCGCTCGGAGAGTTGCGAAGCAGCGTCGAGGCGTTGAACGGCGACTCCACCTTCACTGGATCGTCATGGTTGATCTTCTCCCGGGAATAGACCGCTCGAAGCTTCGGCGTATCCTTCGGCACCTTCTTCACGGCGATGCGAATGTTCCGGCTGTCGAGCAGCTTCAAGGTCTCCTCGCGGATGACCGCGGTGTTCTGTGAAGCCGTTTTGTCCCAGCGGCTGTTGTAGAGCTGAAAGCCAAGCACGATGTTCAGCAGCAAAAACGACACGATCAGCACCGACTTGGCGCGTCCCCAATCCATTCATTCGCACCTCCCTTAGAGAAAGTCATAGGTTCCGTCCCGAAGCTCGACCGCCCAACGGGGGATGAGCTCCACGCTCTTATCCGTAACAGTAGCCGAATACGCTGGGAAAACATCCCGGATGTTACCGGCATGCTTGCTCGTCTGGAGCAGCTTCCACAGCGTCTCGCCGCCCGGCAGCTCCATCTCTGTGCGTTTTTCGGGCACGGTATTCAGCTTGATTAAGGAGCGCTCAAAGTTCGCAACCGCCCCTTGTACCAGCTCGGCCTTGATCGCGCCGACATCCTCTTCCGCTCCGCCCAGGATAGGCAGGAAATCGCGGTACTGGCGGAACACCAGCTTGCTCGGCTCCCCGCTCTCGGAACGGTCCATCCGCTCAATCAGGAAGGTGCCGTTCCAGCCCCCGTGCTGATTGACGAACTGGATGGTCGCGTCGAGATCGCCGGCAGAATCATCACGGCTTCCCGAGGGTCCCGTGACCGGATCGGTGAAGATGAGCCAATGCTTCTCATTCTGCAGTTGAAGTCCCCGCTTGGCGTCGGTGTAGATTTGCGAGCCGTCCTTTTCCTGCAGGTTCTTCACGATATTAGGATCGACGAATAGGCTTCGCTTCAGCTCGTCCGCCGTGAATTGCTCATAGCTCACCGTATAGCCGACCACGGGCACCGGCTTCTCCGGCAGGTAGTACCCGGCATAGGCGGGCTGATACGGCGTCAGGTACTGGCCGAACGCCACGTTCTTCCGCACCTCGCTGATGTCCATATCGGTACGGGCCGCATAGACGGAGGTCGGATCATCGGTGAAAAAGTACGCCTCCGGCTCTCCGGAGCCGCTGTTGGCGTGAATGAGGATCTGTTGAACGCGAATGTCGAGGGCGTCTCCATCCACCTTGATGTCGAGGATGCGCTGGAGTGCCTTCAGCGGCAGGGCCTCCCGGAACCGCACCTCAATGCCCTCGCTTTCGCTGCGCATGGAGCTGAAGCTGAGGTCGCTCAGGTTTTCCGGCGTCAGCTTGCGAAGGCTCTCGAAGCGGCGCTTCTGGAGGAAATCCCGGTAGACCATCTTATAAAACTGCTGCTGCGGGGAAAAGGGCGTCAGCACGCTGTGCCGCTGCTCCCCGAGATGCAGCACGATCTGATAGGGGTACAGGACGTCCTTCATCTCGGCCTGGGTTCCGCCAAGCTCAGAGGGAACGTAATTCGTCGGCGCGAGCAGGTCGAGCTTCGGCCGCCCATACGCCAGAACATAGCTCTGCACGAGGCTCGCCGCCACGAGCAGGCCCAGGAGAAGTGTCTTCAGCCGTTCCTTCATGCCGGTTCCCTTCCTTCCCCGTACGGAACGGTAAACGTCACCTTCGTGTAGTGGTTGTATTCCGATTCAAGCTCAATGGCTCCGCCGTGCGCCCGAACAATTTCCCGGGCAATGGCGAGGCCGAGGCCGGTGCCGCCCATGTTGCGGGAACGTGCCTTGTCCACCCGGTAGAAGCGCTCAAAGATGTGATCCAGGTCCTTCTTCGGAATGCCGATTCCGTTATCCCGAACCGACACTTCCACCGCCTCCCCGGCACGATCCGCGCAGGAGAGGGTGATTTCGCCGTTGTCCGGCGTGTATTTCACGGCGTTGGACACGAGGTTGTCCAACACCTGATCGATCTTGTCCCGGTCGAGGAGAGCGGGACGAACGTCGCCGATCTCCAGTCGAATGGCAATCCCCTTTTGCTTGAACTGGAAGGAGAAGCGGTCTGCTACCTCTTCCAGCATCTCGGGGATGGCTGTCTCCGTCTTCATGATCTGCGCCTGCTTCGAGTCGAAGCGGGACAGGTTGAGCAGGTCGGTGACCAGCCGGATCATCCGCTCCGTCTCGTTGCGGGTCACGTCAAGGAAGCGCCTCGCCAGCTCCGGCTCATCCAGCGCGCCGTCCTCCAGCGCCTCCAGGTAGCTCTTCATCGTCGTCAGCGGCGTGCGCAGCTCGTGCGATACGTTCGCGACGAACTCCCGGCGCGAGCGCTCCATCTCCACCTGCTCGGTGACGTCCTGGAAGACGAGCACCGTGCCGGTGATGCCGATCTCGCGGCGGTGAATCGGGGTCAGCGCGACATTCACCTGTCGCGTCTCCTGATCACCCGCAAGCGCCAGTTCCATGACCGTCCGCTTCTCCACGTCCTGGGCCTCTTCGCCGTGCCAGCCCTCGGGCAGCGGCACCAGCTCCGTGACCAGGCGGCCCTCCGCTTTCTGCGCGTCGGTTCCGAGCATCCCGGCGGCTCGATGGTTGAGCAGGATGATGCGGCCCTGCTCGTCTGTGGCGATTACGCCGTCGCTCATGTTGCTGAGGATGGAGGCCAGCTTCTCCTTCTCCTCCTCATTGGCGGAGAGCGCCTCGTGCAGCCGCTCGGTCATGTAGTTGAAGGCGCGGCCGAGCTGCCCGATCTCGTCCTCCCCCTGGATGCGTACCCTTTGCTGGAGCCGCCCCTCGGCGACGGACGTCACCTGCCGGGTGATTTCCTTGATCGGGCTCGTGATCGTATGCGACAGGAAGACACCGACGAGACCCGTCAGCGCCAGCGCGATGATCGTCCCCGACAGGAAAATGCCGTTGATGCGGCGGATGGTGGCGTAGGTCTCCTTCATCGACTTTTTGATGTAGACGGCCCCCAGCACCTTCCCGTCCTTCACCACCGGCACGGCCAGCACCTTGATACGATTGCCCATGTCATCCATCAGCGTCTGCTCGTTGTCCTTCGTGTTCTGGAGCGCGCGGCTGATGAGGATGTTATTGTTCTTGTGCCCGAGCACCGCCGCTGCATTCTGATCGCTTGTACTGACGATATTGCCGTCGGCATCGACGATCTGCAGCGTATCGGCACTGGAAAATTTGGCGATGTCCTTCAGGTCGTCGTACGCCTTCAGGATCTCCTCTTGGGTCTGCCCGCCTTCGCGAGCCCCCTCAGGAAGCTTCTCCGCAGCGAAGGTCGCGAGCAGTGAGGCTTCGTATTCCAGCGAGTTGGAGAAGCTCTTGAGGGAGGACCTCTCCATCACTTGCATGAAATAGACGCCGATCAGCTGCATGGCGAACAGGATCAAGAGCACGTAGATGATGCTCATCTTCATCTGGATCGTGCGGAAAAAGCGGGTGCCCTTCATCCTCAGAGGCCTCCGCTCAAAGCCGGGTTGCGGAGCATGTAGCCGAGCCCTCGGCGCGTGGTGATATAAGAGGGCTGACTCGGGTCATCCTCGATCTTCTCACGCAGGCGCCGGATCGTTACGTCTACCGTCCTCACGTCTCCGAAATAATCGTAGCCCCACACCGCCTGCAGGAGATGCTCGCGGGTCATGACGCGCCCGACGTTCTTCGCGAGGTATTGCATCAGTTCGAACTCCCGGTGCGTCAGGTCAAGCGGCGCTCCATCCTTATAGACCACGTAAGTGTCGCTGTCGATCAGCAGCTTGTGCACGCGCAGGCCCTCCTGCGCCGGAGCAGGCTCCGTACGAGCAGCCGGCTGCTGATTGTTCGTCTGCCGACGCAGATGCGCCTTCACGCGCGCCAGAAGCTCGCGATTGCCGAACGGCTTCGTCACGTAATCATCCGCGCCCATCTCCAGGCCCAGCACCTTGTCGATCTCCGAATCCTTCGCCGTCAGCATGATGATCGGTGTGTTGGAGCGTGCTCGAATCTCTCGGCACGCATCCATCCCGTCCTTGAGCGGCAGCATGAGATCGAGCAAGATCAGATCCGGGTCCTCATTAAGTGCCAGCTCCACCGCACGCACTCCATCGTAGGCACAGATGACCTCGTAGCCCTCTTTTTCGAGATTGAATTTTAAAATATCCGCAATGGGTTGTTCATCGTCGACGACAAGAATCTTTCCTTGCATCTGCATCCCTCCGTCCCTCAGGCCGCTCATCTCTCACCTTGTAACTATCGAATGGTTATTCGGCAGAGTTGATGAGCCGCTCAGTCTTCTGTATCTTCCATTGTACCATAATTGGTCAGGCCCCGCCCCGGACCAGAGGATGGGGCAGATGGCCGCAGGACAAGAAAAAAAGCCGCTCCACCGGCCCTTAACGGCCGATGAAACAGCTCTTTGCGGATGGGAGTCGTCTGGGCGTGCGCTTACCGGTTCAAGAAGCGAAGCGGGTTCGTGACATTGCCGCTGACGATGACTTCAAAATGCAGATGGACGCCTGTGGAGTCGCCTGTGCTTCCCATGTACCCGATCTTCTCGCCCTTTTCGACGATCTGACCTTGGGAAACGCTGATCTTGCTCAAATGACCATACATGGTTTTGTAGCCGTTTTTATGGTTAATGAGAACGTAGTTGCCATAATCGTAGCGGTAGCCTGCACTCTCTACAACTCCATTGTCGGAGGCGAGAATGTTCTTGTTGCCGGACGTCAGGTCAATGCCCTTGTGCAGCTTGCCCCAGCGATAGCCAAAGCCGCTGCTGAGCGAAGCGCCGATGACCGGCCAGGCGAAGTTGCCGGTGCCCTCTCCGCGGATAACCTTCGTTCCCCGCTTCACGACGGCCTTCACCGGATCGACGAGCACTTCTTCCTTGATGAGGTCTTCCTTGACGACCTCCCCATTCTCCTTGGTGAGCTCGAAGGTAACCTTCTTCTTGCCTTCCTTGCCCTCGCTGATCTTCTGCACGATGCCGTCCTTGAGGTTCGGGTCGCGGATGATCTCGGTGCCGAAGGCAATGGCTTCCGTCTCGACCACCTGTTCGACGGTGCGGACGGTGACCGCGGGCTGCAGGACCGTCAGGTTCAACTCCTGACCTTCCCGAATGAAGTCACCCTTGAGGTCAGGATTCTTCTCCTGAATGTCCTTGGTGGTGATATCAAACTTGAGTGCGATCGCGCCGAGTGTATCGCCGCTTACCACTTTATAGAGGCGGGGACGAACATCCCCTGTCTTCAACGTTTGGAGCAGCTTGGCCGGATCACTGAAGCTTCCCGGCTCGGTATCGACGGTGTTGGTCTCGACTTTCTCGACAAACTCGACCTTCTCCACGACGTTCTTGCCCGGAGCTGCCGTCTCTGCCGGAGCGGACAGCATCGCCACCTTGGACTGGGCCTTATCCAGATCCGGGACGTAGTCGGTCTTGATCGACTTCAGGATGCTTTGCACTTCCGCCTCGTTCTTCAGAACGCCTACCTTCTTGCCGTCGATAACCAGCTCGACGCCTACCGCATGACTCTCCAGCATCGGCGACAGCTTCGCCAGGGTGCCCGGATCATCCACAACCGGCTTGAAAGCCTTTTCAGCGACAACGGTGATGCCTTCCGTATTCAAGACCATTTGGGTTTCGGGATATTGTTCCGCCAGCTTGCGGTATTCGGACAGCTTGAAGCGGTCCACCACGTCGGGATCACTGACGACGCCGACTTCCTTGTCATTCATATAAACATGGTACACTTCATACGTATTGGCTTTGACATAATGATTGCCGCCGATGGTGATCGCTCCGACCAGCAGAAGCACTCCGGCCACCACGCTTGCCGAGATGATCTTGTTGCGGCGCGAGCGGCTTCGGTTTGCGGCATTCAGCGGAAGCGGCATCAGCTTCGGCTTCCCGTTCGCGGCTCCCTCCGCTTGAGCTTGAGGGGCAACGTGCTCCGCCACCGCAATGGGTTCCTCCGCCAGCGGCGTAAGGGCTACAGCCGGCTCCTGCACGACCGGCGATTCCACTTCGGGCTTCGCCTCGGCCGCAATGCGCTTCGGCCCCGTCAGCTTGGCGCTGGTAGCGGACGCTTCGGCAACCTTGCCCGGTCCACGGTCCTTGGCCGCAGGCTTCACACCAGGGGCAAGCATAGGTTTAGAAGCCTTGCTCTTCGAGCCGGCTTTGCCATTCTTGCCTTTAGAGGAAGCAGCTGCATTCTTGTTCGATTTCTTGTTGGTATGGGCGGAAGCGGTTTTCGCTTGTTGCTTATTCGGTTTTGGGGAGGAAGCGGGAGCGGCGGCCTTCTTCGAAGCCTGCTCTCTTCCTTTATGAGGGGCCTTGGCGGCCTCAGCTGTCGGTTCTTCGTTCTGTTGTGCCGTGGCAGTCAAGCCTTGATCTTGGTTCTTCTTCGCCCGCTCATCACGAGAGAGCAGTCGTCGGAACCAATCCATGCTCTTGAAAGCTGTCATGACTCTCTCCTCTTGAATCGGTTGTCCGCTGGAACATTCCGGCCCCCATCGGGTACCCTTGCACCGGAATCTTCGGTAAAAGTTCCGTAGTTCCATTCATCTTCGACATTGTTCGACGAATATCAGCGGCAGGATGTGCCCTTAGTAGGACACAAACAGGGATGTCCCATGCATAATGGCATATCCCTGAAAGCTTAGTCTAATTTATCACACCTACCAAGATTCTTTCAACCGAAACGCTCACGAATTGTTTGAACATTCATATTTGTTTGAAGATGTTATGGCAATTGTGAGAAGTTTTCCCTCTCCCGTTGGCATATATCCCCTTTGCAGGCGCTCCCTCCAGGTCGGGAAACTACGATAGCAAAAAAGCCATGCCTCCTCGTCACCGAGAAACCATGGCCTTCGTCTTCTATTGCGCCTGCGTGGATCGGGTGAGCAGCTCCTTTAACCGGCTGTAGTCTTCCGGAGAGAGCTCTTGCTCCGCTTCCTTGGCCAGCTGTGCCAGCTCCGCTTCCGTCAAGCCGTCATCCAGAAGTGCGGTTAGCGCCTGAAGCTTGCCTTCGGGGATTTTGATGAGGAGCGCCATGATGGCTTGTTTATCCGCCTCGCTCATCTTTTCCTTCAAGGCGGTCAGCTCCTGCGAAGTCATCGCGAGTGCTCCAAGTCCGGTCTCCCCCTCTGTCCCCATCGCTTGCACACGGTCTTTGTCCGGCGAGGGAGACGGGGACGCATTCGTACCATTCGTAGCGGCCGTGGGCTCGGGACTGACGCTTGGGCTTGGCGGATTCGGCGGAGCCGTCGCCGCTTGCTTATCCGCACCGCCAAACAGATCGGCGAACCCGGCCTTCGGCACTTCGATATGATAGCTGGCGAGCAGCTTGTTCACATAGGTTTGGATGGTCAAGTAGGTTACCGTGAGAGTAAGGCCGCAGATGAGCAGGGTGCCGAGAATGAGCTTGGCTAGCTTTTGCAAAAGTCGGGTCATCGCCATTCGCTCCTTTCGGGAGGGTTCTCCCGAGTGATAGGCGACCAAAGAGGTCTCTCCCCAGTATTGACCACCCTGGGCTCGATATAACCCGCTTTGCAAAAATTCTAGCAATGGCTCCGTCTACCGATTCTTCCACAAGCGCCATCTGTACGCGACATACATCATCAAGCACGGCACGCCGATCATGAGGGTTAGACCTTGAAGACCTAAGCCCACCTTAAAAGCCCAACTATCCTTATTCAGCAAGGGTTCAGCGCCGCTCATCAATATCAGCTCCGATGTGAGCACCCCGCCAAATAACAGAATGGATACGAGTGCTACCCATCCGACCCATCGGGTCATCGGAATGTACTTTTCCCGGTGGGTCTCCCGATCCGAGTAGATCGGAGGAGTGCCTGCCGCCGCCGCAAAAATGTGGATATTTCCCGTAGAACAGACCGGGGTCCACCCTCCCGACCAGAAGGTATCGTAATAATCCCTACGTTCATCTTCGGTAACGTCTCTCATGTCCAGAGAATAGATCAGCCTTTGCGGCTCCCCGCGCTTCAGCCAGAAGCCGAGAGGCGCGAACGAATCCAGCAGCCAACCCTCTTCCGCCAGCTTGCTCAGCCTGCTCATGATGGTTTCCTCTGCGAAGGCAAGCCCCGAGGATGGGAGATACCGCTTCTCTTTGTTCTTCATATGCTGTCGTCCTCCCTCTCTTGGCGGATCGCCTTGCGGCCGTGGTCGGCCATGCGCGCCCTTCGCTCCATTTCGTTCTCGATCATGGTTCGGCCCTTACCAGTCAACGAGTAGGTTTTCCGCCGTTCCTCCTCATCCTCGTTCAGCGTCAGGTAGCCCGCCTTTTCCAGCTTCTTGATGATCGTGTACAAGGTGGCTGGCCCAACGGTAACCTCGTCTTCGGTCAGCTCGGAGATGTACTTCATGATCCCGTAGCCATGCCGCGGCGTCAGGAGCGAAATCAGAATGTAGTAGGCCGGGTCGGTTAACTGCTCCAGCTCATAGCTGCTGCTTCTCGACAACCAAATCCCTCCTTTTTCAGAGTTACTTTTATATCCTTATTGGATATATCCATTTAAGATATATCATTTATAGATATAATATAGATTCCAATGATTCCCTTGTCAAGATAAAAAACGCTGTGTCCCGATCGTCTCGGGCTCACAGCGTTTGAAAGCGAAATTCGAGTGCTTCTTTCTTGCTTCTAATTAGATGCGCTTATACGTAAATCGGGCGAACTTGATTGGTCTGTTCACGGTTGCGGCCAACCGAGAAGATCGAAATCGGGATACCGGTCAGCTCGGACACGCGGTGAACGTAACGGCGCGTGTTCTCCGGCAGCTCGTCGAGGGAGCGGACATTTGTGATGTCCTCGCTCCAGCCCGGCAGCTCCTCGTAGACGGCTTCACATTCGTTCAGCATCTCCAGGCTTGCCGGGTAGTGCTCGATGACCTCTCCCCGGTAGCGATAGCTGGTGCAGATCTTGACCGTTTCGAGCCCGGTCAGCACGTCGAGCGAATTGAGCGAAAGCCCGGTGATGCCGCTCACGCGGCGGGCGTGGCGGACGACGACGCTGTCGAACCAGCCGACGCGGCGCGGGCGTCCGGTGACCGTGCCGTATTCATGGCCGGTCTCGCGGATAAGGTCGCCGATCTCGTTGTGCAGCTCGGTCGGGAACGGCCCGTCGCCGACGCGGGTGGTGTACGCCTTGGCTACGCCGATGATCTGGTTAATCTTTGTTGGACCCACTCCGGACCCGATGCAGACCGCACCGGCGGACGGGTTCGAGGACGTCACGAACGGGTAGGTGCCGTGGTCGATGTCCAGCATGACCCCTTGTGCCCCTTCAAACAGCACGCGCTTGCCTTCATCGATGCGATCATTCAGAACGACCGACGTGTCTGTAACGAAGGCGCGCAGCTTCTCGGCATAGCCCAGGTAGGTGGTCAGAATCTCTTCGACATCGAGTCCTTGGCCTCCGTAGACTTGCTCGATGAGCGAATTCTTTTCCTTCACGTTGTGGCGGAGCTTCCGCTCAAATTCCTTCGCGTTCATCAGGTCGGCCATGCGAATGCCGCTGCGTGCCGCCTTGTCCATGTAGCAGGGGCCGATGCCCTTGCCGGTGGTGCCGATCTTGTTTTCGCCCTTGCGCTCTTCCTCCAGCTTGTCGAGCACGAGGTGATACGGCATGATGACGTGTGCACGGTCGCTGATGCGGAGATTCGCGGTCGAGAAGCCGTTCTCCTGGATGTAGGCGATCTCGTCGATCAGCGCACCCGGGTTGATGACGGTTCCATTTCCGATGACGCACAGCTTGTCGTTATAGAAGATCCCGGACGGGACCAGAGTTAATTTGTATTTTTTATTCTCAATCAGGATGGTGTGCCCGGCGTTATTGCCGCCTTGGTAGCGAGCGACGACTTCGGCCGATTCCGCCAAGAAATCGGTAATCTTGCCCTTTCCTTCGTCTCCCCACTGGGTTCCCACTACAACTACGGTTGGCATGAACATTCCCCCGTTAGACGCGCACGGGCGCGCCGAAATTAGCCGCTTGCGGCCTTCCGCTTCTCCTGTTCCGGAAAGCATCCGGCGCTCTTCGCGCAGCAACGCGCGCACGGCAAGACCATGCGCTTCCTTGACGCAGCAAAGCGGCATTACCAGTGTACCAGCCGCCCTAAGCAAAGTCAATTTGAAAAGCCGAACAATCCAGCTATTCGCAATTATTATTGTTCGTATACCAGCAGGCCCTCCACTCATTACACTAAATAAAATATTGATTGACGTTATTTCCCTTTTGGTGTAGTTTTACACCATAAAGGAGTGCTGCTACTATGACCCAAGAAGAGTTCATCCAGCGTATCGACGAGAAGGTCAAGCTCGTCCGTACCGAGTACGGCTATTCCCAGGACAAGATGGCCGAGCTCCTCGGGGTATCCAAAAAGACGCTGGTGCAGATTGAAAAGGGGCGTTCGTCGCTGGGCTGGATGGGCGCCGTTGCCCTGTGCAGCCTTTTCGGCCAGAGTGAGATTCTCGGCATGAGCTTCGGCGGTCCGCCAGTCGATATTGTCATGGCCCTTGCCTTCGGCGCAACGGAACGCCAATACCCCAAGACGATGGGCGGCAAGGTGTGGTGGACCGACGTGGAGAAGGACGGCGATTTCAAAATCCAAAAGAACATGATCTCCCAACACTTCCGCCTTCTTGATAGCAGCAACCGCCGCATCTGCTCTTCCTTTGACTACGAAACGGTAAAAGTCCGCCTGGGCGAGCTCCTGTCCCCGGGTACAGACCGGAGGTAACGGCATGAAGCTCTCCACCCTATTGAGCTTTTCGCTGTTTGGCCTGTCCACCATTCTGTTCAGGCGGACAAAGCCGATTCTTGCCACGATCATCGTAACCGATGCCTGCAATCTGCACTGCAAGCACTGCTCGGTGAATAACGTCACCGGGGTCATTCATTCGTATGAGAGCATTCGGGACGAGATGCAGCGCTTGTATGACGAAGGGATTCGCATCCTCTTTTTCTGCGGCGGAGAGACCTTCCTATGGAAGGACAACGGCCGAACGCTGCGCGATCTCGTGCGAGAAGCGAAGCAGATGGGGTATCCCATCGTCAATGTCGTCACCAACGGCACCTATCCGTTGGAATTGCCGGAGGCCGACTTGCTCCTGCTCAGCCTGGACGGCTCGCGCGAGCTCCACAACGCCATTCGCGGTGACACCTTTGACCTCATTCTGCAAAATATCGACGCTGCCCCGAGCAACAACATTTGCCTCTACATGGCCATCAACCAAATCAACCAGGAAGAGATTGAAGCCGTCGCCGACATAGCCAAGTCCCATCCGAACATCCGCGCCATCTCCTTCAACTTCCACACCCCTTACCCCGATACGCAGGCGTTGCAGCTCGATGTCGCCCAGAAGACCGACTGCCTCCGCCGAATCGAAGCCCTGATGGATCAAGGCTATCCCATCTTCAACCTGCGCTCCGCTTTTCCCTACATCGCCGAGAATCGGTTCAAGACCCCCTGCAGGCAATGCCTCGTGTCCGAGAACGGCACTCGCTTTCTTTGCGGGCGCTGCTCGGAGGTGCCGGGGCTGTGCGACAACTGCGGTTACTTTTTCGCTGCCGAATACTCACTGGTGTTTAGCGGCAATCCCCGGGTGATCACGGATATGCTGTTCACCTATCTAAAGTACATTTAACCCATGCTGCACCCTAAGCTGCACCATTAAACCATGCTGCCCCCTAAGGAGTGATCGGTTTATGCTGACATCCCTCATCCGCATAGCCCTTACGCGTTCATTTGCTCCCTTCGTCTTTGAAGGCAAGCAAGCCCCTCGCCTCGAATTTGCAGAGCTTGCGCCGCTTGGTCTCTACGTGCACATCCCTTTTTGCCGTTCCCTATGCCGCTTCTGTCCTTACTATAAGGAGCTGTATGACAAGGAGCAGAGCTCTCGCTATGTGGAAGCCCTGCTGAGGGAGATTGACTCCATCGGCCAGTCGCTGCCCTCTCGCAAGCCGGTAACCTCCTTGTACTTCGGCGGGGGAACTCCGGCCTTGCTTGCAAAATCCATCGGTGCCATCATCGAACGACTGAATCGCTACTTCGTCATCGAGCAAGGAATTGGCTTGGAGCTCCACCCTGACGACATCACTCCGGAAACGCTAGAAACGCTCAGGCAAGCCGGGATCACCATGGTCAGCGTCGGCATTCAATCCTTTGACGAGGGCTGCCTTCGCACCATTGGAAGATCAGGACGGAACCTTGAGGAAAAACTGCGCCTGGTGCGGAGCTTCAGGTTCGAGGTCATCGACGTGGACCTCATCTTCGCCCTGCCGGGGCAGACCGAGGACAGCCTGCTCCGCGACCTGGAGACGGCTTTTGCCGCAGGAGCGACGCAGGTGTCCACGTATCCCTTCATCGATTTCTCGTATGCGAACAACCCTCGGCCTCCCGAATCCCACCGACGCAAGAAAGAACGCCTCCGCGCCCTGACCGCCGCAGCGGATCAACTGGGGCTTGAGCGAACCTCGGTCTGGACCTTCGCCCGCAAGGGAACCGCCCCTTACTCCTCCGTAACCCGAGATTACTTCCTCGGCTTTGGTCCAAGTGCGGCTACGCTGCTGCAAACCTCCTTCAAGGTCAACACCTTCTCCGTAAAGGACTACATAGAAGCCTTGTCCACCGATAAGCTGCCTACCGCTCTAACGCTCGACTTCACCGAACGCCAACGAGCCGTCTATTCTCTCTTCTGGGGCGCATACGGCCTGAGGCTGGATGACCAGAGCTTTGCTGGAATCACCGGCAAGCGGCTGGATGACATGTTCGGCCTGGAGCTGCGTCTGGCCCGGCTCCTCGGGCTGCTCGAACGCACGGAGAGCGGGTACCGATTGACCGACAAGGCCAGCTCCCTCTACCACCGATTGGAACAGGCCTACACGACCGCTTACATCGATAAGATGTGGAACATCGCGCAGCGCGAGCCTTACCCGAAGAAGATCATCTTGCGGTGACAAGCGAAGAACAGCATCTTCCCCTGGCATACTAAACAGGCCGCCCCAACCATCATCACCGATGACAGAGGGGCGGCCTGTTTCTCGTCATCCTGCTGCGCTCGCCTGTTGTTGGCTGCGATCGAGGCTGACGAACTTGTTGTAGTTTTTGAGAAACGCCAGCTCGACCGTCCCGACCGGGCCGTTCCGCTGCTTGGCGATGATGATTTCGATGATGTTCTTCTTCTCCGACTCCTGGTTGTAGTAGTCGTCCCGGTACAAGAACGCGACGATATCGGCGTCCTGCTCGATCGACCCCGATTCCCGCAAGTCCGACATCATCGGACGCTTGTCCTGCCGCTGCTCGACGCCGCGGCTCAGCTGAGACAGCGCGATGACGGGAACTTCCAGCTCCCGCGCGATCTGCTTCAGCGTCCGGGAGATCTCGGAGACCTCCTGCTGGCGGTTCTCGCCGCTCTTGCCCCGTCCTTGAATCAGCTGGAGGTAATCGATCAGGATCATGCCGAGGCCGCGCTCTTTCTTGAGGCGGCGGCACTTGGCGCGAATGTCGCTCACGGTGACCGAAGGAGAGTCGTCGATGTAGATGTTGGCTTCGGACAGCGAGCCAATCGCCATCGTCATCTTCTCCCAATCGTCCGCTTCCAGGAAGCCCGTCCGCAGCCGTGTCGCATCGACGTTCGCCTCGGCGCAGATCATCCGCTGAACGAGCTGGGCCGCGCCCATTTCCAAACTGAAGATGGCGACGGTCTCCTTCTCGCGCACGCCGACGTTCTGGGCAATGTTGAGCGCGAACGCCGTCTTCCCGACGGAAGGACGGGCGGCTACGATGATGAGGTCGGAGCGCTGGAAGCCGGAGGTCATCTTGTCCAGGTCGCGGAA
This sequence comes from Gorillibacterium sp. CAU 1737, assembly GCF_039888655.1. Taxonomy (NCBI): domain Bacteria; kingdom Bacillati; phylum Bacillota; class Bacilli; order Caryophanales; family Paenibacillaceae; genus Gorillibacterium; species Gorillibacterium sp. CAU 1737. The sequence goes on along the minus strand of NZ_JBDQQO010000004.1, from coordinate 32,426 downwards.
CCCGGACGCGATGCCGGTCGTGCCGCCCTTGTTCTGGGCCAGGAACTCGACCTTTTCGAAGACGTCCATGAGGACGTCTCGAATCGGAATGAACCCGTTGCCGCCCCGGCGGTTCGAGATTTCGAGGATGCGGGCTTCGGCCTCGCTCAAGAGACCGCCGACATCCTCCTCGCTCGCGTATCCGTTGGTGACAATCTGGGTGGCCGCGCGAATCAGCCGCCGGATCATCGATTTCTCTTCGACGATCTGGGCGTAGTAGTCGATGTTCGCGGCGGTCGGAACCGCGTTAGCGAGCTCCGACAAGTATTCGACGCCGCCGACCTCTTCCAGCTGCCCCCGCGTCTGCAGCTTGGCGGTCAGCGTGACGAGGTCGACCGGCTCGTCGCCTTCGGCGAGGGCGATCATCCCCTCGAAGATGAAGCGGTGGCTCGTCCGATAGAAATCATCGCCCGACAGCCGCTCCATCGCCGTGATCAGCGCTTCCCCATCGAGGAGGATGGCGCCGAGCACAGCCTGCTCCGCCTCCAGGTTCTGGGGCGGGATCCGCTCAAGCAGCAGTTGTTCTCCTTCCATGCTTCGCTTACTCCTCCGTCACATGAACCTTCAAGGTTCCCGTGACTTCCGGATACAGCTTCACCGGAATGTCCGTCGTGCCGAGCGTGCGGATCGGATCGTCCAGCACCATCTTGCGCTTGTCGATGGTGATCTTGTGGACCTTCTCCAGCTCTTCCGCAATTTGCTTCGTCGTGATGGAGCCGAACAGGCGGCCGCCTTCTCCGACTTTATGTTTGAACGTAAGCGAGAGCTCTCCGAGACGAGCGGCAAGCGCCTTGGCGTCGTCCTTCTCGCGTTCCTTCTTCTTCACTTCGGCTTGCTTCTGCAGATCAAGCGTCTTGATGTTGCCGTCCGTAGCCGGTTTGGCCGTGCCTTGCTTAAAGAGGAAGTTCTTGGCGTAGCCTTCCGAGACTTCCTTCACTTCGCCCTTCTTGCCTTGCCCTTTTACGTCCTTCAAAAAGATGACCTTCATTCTGAGATCCCCTCTTCCATCATCATTTTGGCAATGATTGCTTTCAACCGCTTGGTGACTTCCTCGATGTCCCCTTCAATCTGGGTGGCGGCGTTGGACAGATGCCCGCCTCCGCCCATCTGCTCCATAACGAGTTGAACGTTGATATCGCCCGTTGAGCGGGCACTGATGCCAATCAGACCGTCCGTACGCTCCCCGATTACAAAAGAACCAATGATGCCGGACATATTGAGCAGCGTGTCGGCCACCTGCGCAAACAGCACTTGATTGTGCCGCTTGCCCTTTTCGGCCGCCGCGATGGCGATCTTGTCATACAAAATCTCGGCGTGCTTGATAATGTCGGCTTTGGCGACATACGTGTGCAGGTCTTCCTTCTGCCACTGCTGAATCATGCCGAGGTCCGCTCCGCTTCTCCGCAGATAGGACGCGGCATCAAACGTTCGCGAGCCGGTACGCAGGCTGAAATTTTTGGTATCCATCATCATCCCGGCGAGCAGCGCGGTCGCTTCCAGCGTTCCCAGCGTCAGCCGCTCATGGATGTACTGCAGGAGCTCCGTCACCAGCTCACAGGTGGAGGAAGCGTACGGCTCCATGTAGATGAGCATCGCGTCCTGGAGGTAATCCTCCCCGCGCCGATGATGGTCGATGACGACAACGCGGTCGGTCTGGTTCAGCACCCGCGGCTCCGACACCATCGACGCCTTGTGCGTATCCACCACGACCGCAAGCGTCCGCTCCGTCGTAATCTGCGTGGCCTGCTCCGGCGTGAGGAACCGGCTGGCTTGATGCTCTTCCTGCAGCTCATTCATCAGCAATTGAATAGATGGTCCTACCTGATCGATGATGATGAAGCCTTCCTTCTTGTGCGCCTGGACCGCCTTCAAGACCCCGATCGCGGCCCCGATGGAATCGAGGTCCGGCAGCTTGTGGCCCATGATGACGACGTTGTCGCTCTCCTTGATCAGGTCGCGGAGCGCATGGGCGATCACGCGGGCACGGACCCGCGTCCGCTTCTCGACCGCGTTCGTTCGGCCGCCGTAGAACGCCGTGCGGTCTCCAACCCGCACCGCCACCTGATCCCCGCCGCGGCCGAGCGCCATGTCGAGGCTCGACTGGGCCATCTGCCCCAGCTCGGTAATACTTCCCGAGCCGGACGCCACGCCCACGCTAAGCGTGATCGGTACCTTCTGATCGGCGGTCATGTCGCGGACATCGTCGAGCAAGCTGAACCGGTCCTGCTCCAGATCCTGGAGCGAGCGCTGGTTCAGCAGCACGAGGTGCCGCTCAGACGACAGCCGGCGCAGGTAGATGCCGTTCTGCTGCGCCCATTCGTTCATGACGCTCGTAACCTTGGCCAGCAGAATGCTGCGGGTCTGGTCGTCCATCCCCTGCGTCGCTTCATCCAGGTTGTCGAGCAGCACGATGCCGATGGCCAGCTTCTCATCCTCGTAGCGCTGGCGCAATTCTGCCTGCTCCGTGATGTTGCGGAGGAAGATCAGCCGCTCGCTCTCGCGAAGCAGCCCTTGGTAGAGCTTCCCGTCGAGCAGGAATTCGGACAAGGAATCCTTGTCCTTCTTCTTCATGGCCGGGATGACCTCACCCAGCGGCTCGCCGATCACCGACTCCTTGCCGAGAATCTGGCCGACGAACGGGTTGTGCCATTCGATCCGCTTCTCCTCGTCATAGAGGATGATCCCGATGGGCATCTCCTGCAGGACCACGCTGCCCGCCTTTTTGATCCGTTGGGACAAGGTGGCCGCATAGCGGTTCAACTCCCGGCGGAAGGCCTTCTCTGCTTGTATCGTATAGACGGCAAGGCTCGCCGTCAGGACGAATCCTGCTGCCGCGAGCCGCCAGTCAAAGCGGATCAACACGAGCGACAGCAGAACCAGTCCGGCGAGCGCCACGATCATATGGCGGCCGTGCCAGCGTTTCAGCAGTGTCTTCGGCATTGCAGTACGCCTCCGCTTGTCATGGTTTGTCTGTCAGTCTTTCCTTCAAGGAGAACATCAGGTCGAGCATTCCGATGAAGACCGCGATGTACATACCGGCATTCCAGATCACGATCAGGGCGAGCGCGATCCACGGAATCGCCCGCGGCCACTTGTACTTTTGTCCGAGAAAGGCAAGGAACGACAGCGCCTGAATGCAGAGCAGCACGGACAAAAGCGGCAGGAGATTCAACACGACCATGGCCAGAATGGAGCCGTTCGTTTGATTCACAAACATGCTCAGAACCATCACCGCGATAAAATAGACAGCGGTAATCCGCGGAACCCGCCAGCGGCTCATCGGCGGCAGTGCCGGCATCGTTCCGTCCTTCTTGCCAAAGGCAAGCCGGGACAGGCCGTGGGTGATCAGCGCATAATAGAAGCCGATCCCCAGCATCAGGATGGGCGAAACCATCTGAATCGTATAAAAGGCCGCATCGAGAGCGGACTTGTTGACCATTTCCTGCGGCAGCACGGACAGGCTGTCGAGCATCGCATCCTTCATGAGCTGAAAGGGATCATAGCCCGTCAGCCGAACCGAAACAAGAGCGAGCAGCATCTCAGCAACCAGCGTGAAAGCACCGGCTGCAACGGTTCGGAACGCCGACCATTTCCGCTTGTAGAGAATCCCCATCACAATCGCGCCGGGAAGGAAAATAAGCGGGAACAAGAGGAGCAGGACGCCCAGCTTCCACCCGGCAATAAGCAAAACGACAAGCAGATTCGCTCCATAGAGGGGAACAAACCACTTTACCTCGAGCTTCATATACAGATACAGAAGCAAGCCCATCATCACGTGAATCGTGACGAAATTGATTCCGGGCACGATCAGGGAAAACAAAAGAAGAAAATGGATGACACTCCACAAGAGCGGCATCCGCAGGCTCGGAAGCTTTCGGTTCACCCGGTTTCACTCAACCTCTCTTGGCTTAGACTTACCCTTCATTATAGCATAACAATCCCGCGGGAGGATAGGAACGCCCGCCCCCAGCATTGGAAGGCAAAGGAAAACGGCTGCACCTCACAAAAAGAAAAGCAGCCGGGCATGGCCCGACTGCGAATAGATCCGATCTTACTCGGTGGTGTACGGAAGCAGAGCGATTTGACGGGAACGCTTGATCGCGGTCGTCAGCATGCGTTGGTACTTCGCGGACGTACCGGTTACACGACGGGGCAGAATCTTGCCGCGCTCGCTGATGAACTTGCGGAGCGTGTCGGTATCCTTGTAATCGATATGTTTAATCTTGTTAACGGTGAAGTAGCACACTTTACGGCGCTTGTTACGGCCCTTACGGCCGCCAAACTTACGCTCGCCGCGCTCTTCGCCATCGCGTTTGTTGATGCTCATCCTTATTCATTCCTTCCGGTTTAAAATGGCAAATCATCATCCGATATATCAATCGGCTTGCCGTCGTCTGCGAAGGGGTCTTGATGATCCCGTCCTCCACCGCCGTAGCGGTTGCCGGCCGGTTCTTCCCGGTAACCCCCAGTCCCTTCGCTCCGCCCGCCGCCTTCGCGGTTTGCGGATTCCAGGAAGCGCACGTTGTCGGCTACCACTTCGGTAACATACACCTTGCGGCCCTCGTTGTTGTCATAGTTCCGCACTTGAATGCGGCCCTCGACGGCACACAGACGGCCTTTGCGCAAGTAGTTTGCGCAGGTCTCCGCCAGCTGCCTCCAGGTGACAACCGGGATAAAGTCAGCTTCTCGTTCCTTCTGTTGGTTGGTGAAGGGACGATCCACCGCCAGGGTAAATTGGGTCACGGCGACACCGGCTGGCGTGTAACGCAGCTCGGGGTCACGGGTCAATCTTCCGATCAGAATCACGCGATTTAACATCGGAAATCCTCCTAACCGCCGTTAACGGCAATAAAAACAGTGGGGCTTGTCTTAAGCAACGTCGTTGACGATCAGGTAACGAATAATTTCGTCAGAGATCTTCATGACGCGCTCCAGCTCAGCAACAACCGCAGGGGTTGCGTTGAAGTTCACGAGGACGTAGAAGCCATCACGGAATTTCTTGATCTCGTAAGCGAGACGACGTTTTCCCATGACATCACTCTTCGTTACTTCACCACCGTTGTTAATGATGGCTTGGAATTTTTCCACCGTAGCTTGGAATGCTTGTTCTTCCACGTCGGGACGAACGATGTACATCACTTCGTACTTGCGCATTGACAATTCACCTCCTTATGGACTTGGCGGCTCCTTCATGGACAAATGGGCACCCGAAGATGCCAAAGGAGCAAGGAGCGAGATGCTATTAAAGAAACTCGCACTTTCTGACTATACCATTTTGCCGAATCAAACACAAGAAACCTTTTTTCCTTGCCTGCGCTTTCCTTCGATATCCAGATCATGCGCTCTCATGGAAGAACGCTCCTCTGCACAGGCTATTGAGACAGGGGAGGTGACTTCATGGGCGAAAAGTCCGAATTCCGAGCAGGCGAGAAAGCACCGAATACCGGCACCTATATCGAGATCGGGGAGAATGACCGGATCATGGGCATTCAGAACCCGCAAACGGTTCAATTGGAGGCGGGAGAAGAATTCCCCGAGCCATCCAATCACAACCGCAAATGGACGCGCAAGCACCGCAACTCCGAGCACGCGGATCGATAATAGCAAGAGGCAAGACTTATCGGTCCTGACCCAGCGGACTCCAAAAAAAGCCCTGGCTAAGCGCCGGGGCTTTGAGCTTTTTACGGACAAGCTTGCGGATCTTCATCTGAGGTGATGTTCCATCACTGGACGCTTCTCTCCCGCCGCTCCGCAATGAGGGTGAAGGTCTTGGGAATGCCTCGATCAAATACATCCGAGGACTGATTAGGGAGCTCCTCCAGGCGGCGAATGACAAGTTCGGCCTGCGCCACACCGGTGACGATCTCCCCCAGCGTCCAGTTGCGCAGGTGAACCGTGGGAACCTCACCCGTACGGGCACTTTCAGGCAGGAATTTTGCGAACGCCGCTTCCTTGACCTCCAGTTCCGAGTCAAAGTAATCGCCCGTCACCTTGTGTTTGCGAATATTGGCCGTCGTGCCGCGCGAGGAGATCAGCTTGGTCGACACCGGATGGAAGTCCTGGAGCACGAAGACCCCTTGCGGCTTCAGCAGCCGGTGCACGGTAGCAAACAAAGGAGCGAGATCGGTGAAGTAGTGAAGAATTCCGAATTCCATATACACGACGTCATAGGGCTTCACGAATTCCTCCTCCGGGAGATTCAACACATCCGCTACTACATATCGCAGGGGCACACCTGCCGCTTCCGCCAGCTGCAGCGCATACCGCTCGTTGCCTTCGGAAAAGTCGATGACCGTCGCTTCTGCTCCAAGCAGAGCGAGCGCTACCGCCTTGTTACCGTTTGAGCCCATGAGATTGGCGATCCGTTTGCCTTCCAGCGGCTCCCCCATCTCCTTCAGCACCGTTCCGATTCGCTTGGCCGGGTCCTGAACGATCTTCGCCGCCGCCTCCTGCGGAGTTCCGAAGCGCTCCAGCCAAGCGGCGTAGGTCCCGCTGTTCCAAGCCGAACGGTTTTGCTCTTCCCGCTCCATGGTCCTGTTCCTCCTTCAATGCCTCAAGCTTAGGTTGTCCTGTGTTCATCGGTACATAAACAAAAAGCCTCCCACCGATTAGCGGTAGAAGACTTTCACGTTCTTCGCGAGCGGAGAGGGTGGGATTCGAACCCACGCACGCTTTGACACGCCTAGCTGATTTCGAGTCAGCCCCCTTGGGCCTCTTGGGTACCTCTCCATATAGATGACACGAACGTTATTGTACCACAGCGCGTTCCTTTCTTGCAACACTTGTTTCCTGGATCTTCGAGGACTCGAGGCTGCCCGCTTCTCTTTAAAGCAGGCAGCCTCTATCCCCCTTCATTCTTCTCCCGGCTGGTGCTCGGCCGCCCGCCGTTCCTGCTCCTCAGCCGCGAGCGCCGGGTTCGAACGGAGGACCTTCTTCATCTTGCTCTCAAACTTCGCACGCGGGATGAGCACGCTGTGCTTGCACCCCGTGCAGCGAACCCGGATGTCCATCCCCATCCGGATGATCTCCATCTCATTGACTCCGCACGGATGGGGCTTCTTCATCATCACCACATCGCCCAACTGAAACTGCTTTCGCTCCATCTCCTCACCCCTTCTCTTCCGGCTGGTAGACCGCCCCAACGATCTTCGGCAGCTCTTGCGCCCTCCACTTGCGCTCGAGCTCCTGGTTCAATTCTCGGACAACATCCTGCCGGGTCCCAGGGAGACACTCGAGGCTGATCCGCACAGCCGCTTGACTCTCTCCTAACGATTGAATGCCGTGTACGATCGGCTCGCTGACCACATTCGGATTGGCCTCGTACAGCTGATGGAGCAGGGGTCGAAGACCCTCGATCGCTTTGTCCACGTCCTCCGTATAGGGAAAGGACAGGTCGACGACGGAGATGGAATGGCTCATGGAGTAATTGGTTACCGCTAGTATGGTGCTGTTGGGCAAGATGTGAATCTCTCCCGTCCAGCTTCGGATCGTCGTTACCCGGAGGCCGATCGATTCCACCGAGCCGCGATAGGTTCCCGTCTGGATAACATCACCCACCGCGAATTGGTCCTCGAAGATGATGAAGAACCCCGTGATAATATCTTTTACAATGCTCTGCGCTCCAAACCCGATCGCCAACCCGACAACCCCTGCCCCTGCGAGAAGAGGCCCTAGGTTAAAGTTGAATTGACTCAGGATGAGCAAAATCGCGATGAAGTTGACGACATACGTCACCACGTTCTCCACCAAAACCCCTATCGTTTTCGAACGCCGGGCATTGATTCGAATTCTTCCCGATTCCCGCTCGACGACCATTCGCGAAATCGCCGCCCGAGAAAACCGGTTAATCACCTTGGCTGCGATGAGAATGAGGCCGACCTTCAGCAAGGTCATGAGCACTCCCCACCACATATCGGGATTTAGAAAGAAAGCGAAGGTCTTATCCAGGAAGGATCCGGCTTCCTCCAAGCTATCTACCAAAACCGCCGTCACCATGGGCCTCTCCCCCTTTCATAGACTTGGCCGTTCATCCACTCTTCATACCTTTAAAGTACCTGGACATACCCATCTGCCTCTTGGCGGAAAACGCCTCGAATCTCAACTTCTTCCGCTACAAGAATCTCCTTCACCTTCGCGAAGTCCTCCTCGGGGAAGCCGATGGACAGCGCGCAGCCGGCTGTAATGCTCTTGGGTGTCGGCTGGGTATCACTCTCAATCTCTGCGTAATCGAGCAGCATCTCCGTTCGAAGCGCCTGCTGGGTGGAATCGAATGCGATCAAGAGCATTGGCTTTCTCTCTCCCTGCGTATAAAACTACCAAGACCTTCATATAATAGTAAAAACAAAACAAGTCGGAGGAATTCTATGAAGCTCGAACCGGAAGCCACAATCCCTTTCTCATTCGCCCCCGTCCTCCTGTCAAAAGACGAGCATCATGCCGCCGAGCAGGTGGCGGATCACCTCTCTGCCTGCATCCGCTCCATCCCGGCTGACCGTCCCGTCGTCTTCGTCTGTGTCGGCACGGACCGATCCACAGGTGACTCCTTGGGCCCGTTAGTTGGCTCTCGGCTTCGCCGGTACAGCTTCTCCGACATTTTCCTCTACGGAACCCTGGATCAGCCTGTTCACGCCATGAACCTGAGCGATACCCTTGCCGGAATTTATCAAGACCACCACAATCCCTTTATTATCGGCATTGATGCCTGTCTCGGTCAAGTGGCTCATATCGGCAGCGTTAAGCTTTGCCCCGGTCCCTTGAAGCCGGGAGCAGGCGTGAACAAGGAGCTTCCCGCCGTAGGCGAGATGCATATCACCGGGATCGTCAATGTCGGCGGCTTCATGGAATACTTCGTGCTCCAGAACACCCGGCTCAGTCTGGTCATGGACCTGGCGGAGCTCATCGCCAAGGCGATCTACATTTCGCTCATCAATTGCGGGCGAATCGCGCTGTTCTCGTCCACCCTCTACCGGGAGCAAGCTTCCCCCGGCAGTGAATAGCTGCTTCTGGAGGTTGTCTTCAGGCATCTCCCTCCAGGCAGCGAGGGCTTGTCTCCACCGCCAGCGGCGGGAAGGCAAGCCCCTTTTTCTTGTTCCTCATTTGCCGGTTGAGCCTGCTGCCAGCTCAATGACCTTTTTCTCCTCAGGAGACAAAGCGTAAGTCGATTCTCCCTTGGTTAAGGGTTTTGCATACATGAAGGTCTGCTCCCGGCTGTGGATCCCCGTCAACACGACCCCGTCCCGATAATCGTTCAGGATGGCCATGGAAAAGCTGAGGTCGGTTCCGTGCTGATCGAACGCGGAATACCGTACCATCTCCACCTTTGTTTTGTGAGCCTTCAACAGCTCCTTCAGCTCTCGGAGCGATGCTGCGTTAGCCTCCGTAGCCTGGCTCCACGTCTTCACTCTCTCCTGCACATCGATGAGCAGCTCTTCATAGTCTGCCCCTGATTTTCCGTTCAGCATCGTCTTGTACCGCTTATTCATGCGGCGAAGCCGAATCCACGTAATCAAAAACAAAACGAACGATATCACGATCATGCCCAGCCCAAGCGCAAAAAACAACTCCGCCTGCCCCAGCGTCTCCCCGTCGACTCCCATGGATGCTCCATCTCCTCTGTTCTCTGTTCAACCTACGGGCAAGCGGCCATCCGGCGAACCGAATCCAGCAGATACTCCACCTGTTCATTCGTAGTCGCGTACCCGACGCTCGCCCTCACAGCCCCGCTCTCCAACGTTCCGGCCGTCTGATGCCCAAGCGGACTGCAATGATAGCCTGCCCGCACCGCAATCCCATATTCCCGATCCAGACGGTGAGCCGTCACCGCTGGATCTTCTCCCTCTTTTATGAAGGAAATCAGCGAAGCCCTTTCTTCGCCTACCCTTGGCCCCAAGCAACGAATCCCTGGGATCGCTGCGAGCCCTTCATGCAATTGGGTGATTCGGGCTTGTTCCTCCATTCGAATCGAGTGAACTCCTTTCGCTCGAATGAATCGCACGCCCTCCCTCAATCCAGCAATCCCCGGTGTATTCCGCGTCCCCGCTTCATACCGTTCCGGACGCACCGTCGGCTGCTGGATGTCCTCCGAGTTATTGCCCGTTCCGCCCTGCAGGATTGGCTCCAGCTCGATATCCGGGTGGATGTAAAGGCCTCCTGTCCCTTGAGGGCCAAGCAATCCCTTATGCCCAGGGAAAGCCAGCATATCGATCCCCTGCTTCTCTACCTCAATGGAGAAGCTTCCTGCCGTTTGGGCCGCGTCCACAAGCAGCTTCACTTGATGCTTCTGGCACAGCTCAGCAATCGCAGCAAGCGGCGCTACACTGCCTAGCAGATTAGAGGCATGACTCACTACGAACAATCGGGTAGTTGGCCGGAACGCCGCAGCGGCCGCCTTCAGATCCAGTACTCCCTCCGGTGAAGCCCCTACATACGTAACCTCCACCTGCCGATGCTGTCGGGCCCATTCCAGCGGACGCCGCACGGAGTTGTGTTCAAGCTCCGTGGCGATCACGTGATCACCGGGGCGAAGAAACCCCTTTATCGCCAGATTGAGTGCCTCGGTTGCATTGGACAACAGGGCGATATCCGTCGCCTTCTTCACTCCGAATAAAGTCGCCAGCTCTACACGACACTCATAGATCGATCGCGATGCGGCCATTGCCAGACGGTGCCCTCCTCTACCCGGGTTAGCACCATTTCCTGCCAGCAGTTCTGTCACCGCTCGAACCACTTCGGGAGGCTTCGGCCAGGAAGATGCGGCCCAATCGAAGTATACCGGTTCCATCTGAGTTCCTCCCTCTTTTTACGCATCCGTCCCGATGATGAAACAGAAACAAAAGAAGCATACCCGGACCCCTTGCGCGATTCTCCTCCTGCTCATTCGGCTGAACCACAGTATGAATCCCATTGGTGGACTTGTTCGGCAGCCCGCCTCCATCCAAACAAAGCTTTTCAGCATTTGTTTGGATGGAGGCGGCTTACACCTGCCAATCATCATCCATCAGAATTGCAAACAGGGTTGAACTCCATCCATCGGCTCTTTTCCCAGGGTTCCAGAAGACCACGCTCCGGTTATCCTTTTCCGACGTTAGGGCCATTCGAGTGGTTTGAAGATTCGCCAAGGAATCACGCCGGTATGCTTAGGGTCTGTGAGGAAATTAGCACTCGTTCTGCTAACAAAAGCTCCACGGTTTTTTGGAGCATGGTCAGCAAATTAGCGGTACTTATTCTGTCGCAGTCTCTTATTGCCAATCCGGTTATGACGGCGATCCTTGCAGCATGTCCAGCAGGCGCTGCAGATCATCTTCCGAGTAATAGGAAAACTCAATTTTCCCGCGTTGCTTTCCATGCTTGATCTTGACGGTGGTGTGGAACTGTTCACGAAGCGTCTCTTCCGCTTGAACAATGAACGGATTGGCTTTCACCCGTCTAACGGGTTCTTTGTCCTTTTCCTTCCGTTCCTCTTGCTTCTTGATCGCTTCCTCCAGCTCGCGCACGCTCCATTGTTCCCGGATGCATACTTCAGCCAGCTGCTTCTTGAGCTTATCACTCTTCACCCCTGCAATCGCACGGGCATGCCCCATCGATAATGTTCCACGTGAAACATGTTGTTTGATTTCTTCGGGAAGCTGGAGCAATCTCAAGAAATTGGCTACATGAGAGCGGCTTTTCCCAACCTTTAACGAGAGCTCTTCCTGCGTCAATTGCAGGGAATCCATCAATGATTGGTAAGCGATGGCCAACTCGATCGCATTCAGGTCTTCGCGCTGAATGTTTTCGATCAAGGCGATTTCCATCACTTGTCTATCCGTGAAGTTTTTGACAACGGCTGGAATGGTCTCCAGGCCGCTCATTTGAGCAGCGCGGAACCGGCGTTCCCCGGCAATGATTTCATATCCGCGAAGCACGCTGCGGACGATGATCGGCTGGATGACTCCGTGCTCCTTGATCGAGATCGACAGCTCCTTGATGGTCTCCTCGTTGAAGGTTTTTCGCGGTTGATAAGGATTGGCGCGGAGCTGTGAGAGTGGAATCTCTACGACCTTGTCATCCTCATTAATATTCAAGGAAGGAATCAAGGCGTCGAGCCCTCTGCCCAATCGTTTATTCATACTGAATCACTTCCTTGGCAAGTTCCATGTATACTTCGGCCCCCTTGGAACGAGGGTCATAGGTGATGATCGACTGCCCATGGCTGGGAGCTTCGCTTAAGCGCACATTGCGCGGAATGATCGTTTGATAGACCTTCTGCTGAAAATACTTCTTCACTTCCTCGATGACCTGAATACCCAGATTGGTACGGGCATCGAACATGGTGAGAAGAACTCCTTCAATTTGAAGGCCGGTGTTCAGGTGCTTCTGAACGAGCCGAACGGTGTTGAGCAATTGGCTGAGTCCTTCGAGGGCGTAGTATTCGCATTGAATCGGGATGATGACCGAATCGGCCGCCGTCAGCGAGTTAACCGTCAAAATACCAAGCGAAGGGGGACAATCAATCAGGATATAATCGAACAGATGCTTGATGAGCTGGAGCGACTTTTTCAGTCGTACTTCACGAGAAATAGTAGAAACCAGCTCAATTTCGGCTCCAGCGAGCTGAATGGTTGCGGGGATGATCTTCAGGTTGGGAATGGCTGTCTCCATGATCGCGTCTTTGGGATGAACATCATTGATCAACACGTCATAGATACAGTTGTTCACGTCAGCCTTATTGATGCCGATACCGCTGGTTGTGTTTCCCTGGGGATCGATATCCACCAACAGAACCTTCTTGCCGAGATAGGCCAGCGACGCACCCAGGTTGACTGAAGTTGTGGTTTTCCCGACTCCGCCTTTTTGATTCGTCACAGCAATGATCTTGGACAACGCGTTCACCTCAGTATTTGAAATACCGAAATCAGGCGGTTCTTCTGTGATGGTGGACTCTTCTTCCATCAGAGGCAAGGTAAATCCCTTTCCTCTGTTTCGCCTGCCTGCGGGTTGATTTTTCTCCATGAACGATGGTTCCAACTGCTTTTATCCTTCCTGACCCGAACATGATCGCTCTCTTCCGAGCTGCCCTGGTTAAGGCATTCCGGAGCTAGAGGCGCATGAGCTCGTTGTGAAGTCTCGTGATGTTCTGCTGCTAGGAGCGTGTTTGCATACATGAAACGGCCAAAAAGCAGGTGTTGATCCGCCTGGAGACTAGCCATTCGTGGCCGAGAATCAGGAAATTTCATTCGACCTAGGCCAAATATCAGGTCTATAAACACACGCTAGAAGTGTCCGAGCGGCATGGTGCAACGCACATTTGTTCCCTTCCCTCGAAAAAAGCGGCAAAGAAAGAAAAACGGCTGCCTGGTTCGGCTGTTGAAGCCGGACAAGTCTGCCATGAGGAACGGCTTTCTTTCTATTCTATTTTTTCGGGATGGTAATGATAATTTCATAGCGGTCGTCGTAATTTTGCTCCTTCGTATCGACCTTCATCCCCGTATTGGAGATCATATCGATCGATTGACGAATGGTGTTGAGTGCTAAACGGACGTCCTTCGTATAAGAGACGCGCTTGCTCTTCTTCAGCTTGGAAGCCTCTTTATAGAAGGCAATTCGAGCCTCCGTCTGCTTGACATTCAACTCTTTAGTAATAATATCGCTTAATACTTTTAATTGCAATTCTTCATTATCCAAGGATAATAGAGCACGAGCATGCCGTTCCGTAATCTTCCGTTCAGCCAGAGCCTGTTTGACGGTATCGGGCAACTGCAGCAACCGAATCTTGTTGGCGATTGTGGATTGGCTCTTCCCGAGCCGTTGGGCCAAGCTCTCCTGCGTAAGCTGATGCATTTCCATCAATTGCTGGTAAGCCAATGCTTCTTCCAGAGCCGTCAGGCCTTCTCGCTGGAGGTTCTCAATAAGAGCGATCGATGCCGCCTGGGAATCGTTGAACTCCCGAATGATCGCCGGAATCGAATCGAGGCCGAGCTTGCGTACCGCCCGGAACCGCCTTTCGCCGGCGATAATCTCGAAGCTGCCGTTGCGGACACGGACGACGATTGGCTGGATCACGCCATGTGTCTTAATGGTCTGGCACAACTCGTCGATCCGGTCTTCATCGAAGATCGTTCTGGGTTGATAGGGACTCGGCACGATGTCGCCGATCGGGATCTGCTTGACTTCATCGGCAGAACTGCGCTCGCCGAGGCCAAACAGCTTGGACAGATGCTCTTTCATCGGGCACAATCACCTACTCGTCTACATTAAGAGGATTTTCAAAGACCGCAGGTCCAACAGTCGGCCGCAAGGTAACGGGTTCTTCCTCCCCTCCCTGCATCGCATTCTGTAGGATTGCATTCAAGCCGTACGATGGATGGGGGCCTTGCAGAATCCCTTAGTGGTTCTCCGTATCAATTCTCCACGGAGGCTGTCAATTCCTCCCTAAAGCGAGGGAACATTTTCGCCGCATGGAGGTGTTCCACGTGAAACATTACCAATCTCTAGGCATTCATTTTTAGGAAAGAGGTGCTTTCAAGGGGACACCTGCTTTTCGCGGGTAAGCCTTTGGGGTCGATTTTTTCTTGGTCAAAACCACCATATAACGGTTCCCTTCCTCCATCGGAAGCTGGAAGGCATGCAGGTGAGCAAGCTCTGCCCCCAGCTCGCGAATCGAACGGGTCGATTCCTTCACTTCCTCTTCCCCCGCCGCTCCCTTCATTGCCGTGAACCAGCCATTCACCTTCACAAAGGGAAGGCAGAGCTCATTCAAGACCGCGAGCCGTGCTACAGCACGAGCGGTTACCGCATCGTAGTGATCCCGATGCTCAGGAGTCCGGGCAATATCCTCCGCTCGCCCGTGAACAAGCTGAATGTCCGCTAATCCGAGCGTTTCCCCCAAATGACGGAGGAATCCAATGCGCTTGTTCAGGGAATCGACAATGGTTAGTTTAAGGTGGGGAAAGGCGATCTTAAGCGGTATGCCCGGAAAACCCGCTCCGGAGCCGATATCCGCAAGACTCTCGACCTGACTCATATCCTGGAAGAACGCAAGGGACAGCGAATCGTAGAAATGCTTGATGTAGACCGCTTCCCGCTCGGTAATGCCGGTCAGGTTCATTTTCTCGTTCCATTCCACCAGCTCGCGGTAGTACAGCTCGAATTGCTCCAGTTGCCGGTCGCTGAGTGCAATGCCCCGCTCATCCAGGAGCTTCGTAAAGGATCTGATGACAGGATCGTTTCGATCGATATGCACTTCGGTCATTCGGTTCGTGCCGCCTTCACTCGGTTATAGTGCTCCAGATGGATCAAGAGAATCGAGATGTCTGCCGGGGTTACGCCCGCGATACGAGAAGCTTGTCCGACCGAGACCGGCCGAATGGCGTCCAGCTTTTGTTTCGCTTCCGAAGCGAGTCCGTGAATTTCCGCATAGCGGATATCCTCGGGAATCCTCTTCGTCTCCATCTTCTTCAGCCTCTCTACCTGAGCCAGCTGCTTCTCGATGTAGCCGGCGTACTTGAGCTGAATCTCAACCTGCTCCTTCATCTCCTCATTCAGTTCCTCAGGTGATGGAGCCAATTGGCTAAGCTGTTCATAAGACACTTCCGGCCGTCGCAGAAGCGAGATTCCGTCGATGGCCTGAGTGATCGGCGACGTTCCGAATTCCTCCAGCTTCGCAGCCGTTTCGGCGTCCGGACGAATGCGAACCTCCTTCAGCCGAGCAATCTCCGCCGCTACCATCGCCTGCTTGTGCAGGAAGAGGTCATACCGGCTTTGCGAGATCAATCCGATCTCATACCCGATCGGCGTCAGCCGTTGGTCGGCGTTGTCATGCCGAAGCAGGAGGCGATACTCCGCCCGGGAGGTCAACAGGCGGTACGGCTCATTCGTCCCCTTGGTGACGAGATCATCGATCAATACGCCGATGTACCCTTGCGAGCGGTCAAGAATAACCGGCTCCTTGCCCTGAACCTTGCGGGCCGCGTTGATTCCGGCCATGATGCCTTGACCGGCCGCTTCCTCATATCCGGAAGTCCCATTGATCTGACCAGCGGTGAACAAGCCGTTCACCATCTTGGTCTCCAGCGTCGGCAAAAGCTGCGTCGGAACTACGGCGTCGTACTCGATGGCATAGCCCGTCCGCATCATTTCAACCTTTTCGAGCCCGGGAATGGATCGCAGGATCTGCAGCTGTACATCTTCCGGCATGCTTGTAGACAAGCCTTGCACGTAATACTCTGCTGTGTTGCGGCCTTCCGGCTCCAGGAAGATCTGATGCTTCGGCTTATCCGCAAACCGAACAATCTTGTCTTCAATGGAAGGACAGTAGCGAGGACCGGTTCCTTCAATTTGGCCGGTGAACATCGGAGCGCGGTGGAGATTGGAGCTGATGACCTCATGCGTGTCCCCCGAGGTATACGTCAGCCAGCACGGGAGCTGATTCGGCACCGGCTCCGTTGTTTCATAGGAGAAAAACTTCGGTTGTTCGTCCCCGGGTTGAATCTCCGTTTTGCTGAAGTCGATGGTGTCTTTGTGCACACGGGGTGGAGTGCCTGTTTTGAACCGAACCAGGTCCAGCCCAAGGTCTTTCAATGATTGCGATAGCTTCACCGACGGCTGTTGGTTATTCGGCCCGCTCTCATACATCAATTCCCCCATGATGACTTTGCCGCGCAAGTAGGTGCCGGTGGTGACGACAACTGCTTTTGCGTAGTACCGGGCGCCGGTCTTCGTCACGACCCCGCGTACCACACCATCCTCAACGATCAGATCCTCCGCCATCCCTTGCCGCAGCGTCAAATGCGCCTGTTTCTCGATGGTTTCCTTCATTTCCTGCTGATAGAGGAACTTATCGGCTTGTGCCCTCAGTGCATGGACAGCCGGCCCCTTCCCCGTATTGAGCATCCGCATTTGGATGTAGGTCTTGTCGATGTTGCGTCCCATCTCACCGCCCAGGGCATCGATTTCCCGCACGACATGCCCTTTGGCTGGCCCGCCAACCGATGGGTTGCAGGGCATAAAGGCCACCATGTCCAGGTTGATCGTGAGCAGGAGCGTTTGGCAGCCCATCCGAGCCGCCGCAAGCGCCGCTTCGCATCCGGCGTGCCCCGCCCCGATGACGATCACCTCATATTCGCCAGCATCATAGGCCATTGTTGGACCCCCCTTTTTACTTGCCGAGACAAAATTGAGAGAAAATCTGATCGACGAGCGAATCGGCCATCTGATCGCCGACGACCTCGCCAAGGTATTCCCATGCCCGGCGGAAATCAATCTGAATCATATCGATCGGCACCTGCAGATCAGCGGCTCCCACTGCATCCTGCAGAGCATCCTTCGCTTGGCGAAGAAGCTGAATGTGCCGTACATTGCTTACATAGGTAAAGTCCGTTCCTTCCACATCTCCTTGGAAGAACAGGTCTGCGATCGCTTGTCCCAGCCGATCGAGCCCCTCTTCCTGCTGCACGGACATGCGGATGACCCGTTCGGTTGGGTACCACCGAGCAATCTGCTCGCGGTCCACCTGCTCCGGAAGGTCCGTCTTGTTCAAGACGACGAGTGTTGCCCGCGAATGAAGCTCCTCCAAGAGACGAACCTCATCTTCATGCAGAGCCTCGCTCGCATTGATCACAAACAAGATCAAATCCGCTTCTTCCAACGCGCCGCGAGAGCGCTCCACCCCGATGCGCTCCACGACATCATCGGTTTCCCGAATGCCCGCCGTATCGAGCAGCTTGAGCGGAATCCCGTTCATCGTAACATATTCCTCAATGACATCTCTAGTTGTCCCCGGGATCTCCGTTACGATCGCCCGATTCTCCTGCGCAAGGGCGTTCAGGAGAGAGGATTTGCCCACATTCGGCCGCCCGACGATCGCCGTCGTAATGCCTTCTCGAATCAACTTGCCTTCCTGAGCGGACTTCAACAGCGCCTCGACTTGCTGAATGCCATCCGTCCCTTTCTCCTGTATGAACGCAGTGGTCAATTCTTCCACATCATGCTCCGGGTAGTCGATGTTTACCTCCAGATGAGCCATCGCCTCGACGAGCTGCTGACGAAGCTGCTTCACCTTGCGGGATAAGGAACCTTCGACCTGTTTGAGCGCGACCTTGTGAGCTTTATCCGATTTGGCTCGAATGACATCGATGACCGCCTCCGCCTGGGTAAGGTCGATCCGTCCGTTCAAGAAGGCTCGTTTTGTGAATTCTCCCGGTTCGGCGAGACGAACTCCCCCGGCAAGCAGCAGGTCCAGCACCCGCTTGACCGAGACGAGACCGCCGTGGCAGCCGATCTCCACTACATTCTCCATCGTAAAAGAACGCGGAGCAAGCATCACCGTGACCAGCACTTCCTCCACCGTCTCACCGGTCGCCGGATCGGCTATCCGTCCGTAATGGACGGTATGGCTATCCGCCTTCTCCAGCTTCCCCGCCGGCCGGAACAGCTTCCCGGCATGCTCCACCGCATCAGGGCCGCTTACGCGGATAACCGCGATCCCTCCCTCTCCAAGCGGAGTAGAGATCGCGGCTATCGTATCCTCCATCATGATAAATCCACCGCCATTCTGTTGTTCTGCTGTTGGTTGGTTGTCCATTTACCTAAAAAAAGGAGCAATGACTGGTTGAAAAGCTTCCAAGTCATTGCGCCTCGTCTCTTTACAGATGATTCACCGGGATGTCCCGATCATGATTGCAACCGATTACGGGGTACGCAGAGCGATGATAATCCGACGATTCGGCTCGTCGCCTTTGCTGAACGTCTTTACCCCGGAGTAGCTTTGCAGGTAGGCGTGGATGATCTTCCGCTCCTGCGGAGGCATCGGCTCCAGCACGACCTCCTTGCGGGTCTTGATGACCCGCTGTGCCAGCCGCCGCGCGAGATCCTCAAGCGTTTTTCTTCGCCGCTCGCGGAAATTCTCGGCATCCAGCACGATGCGAAGATGGGCATTCGAGTACCGGTTCCCCACGATGTTCGTCAGGTATTGGAGGGCGTCCAGCGTCTGCCCTCTGCGACCGATGAGAATGCCAAGCTCCGGTCCGGACAGGTTGAGAAGCGTGCCTTCCTCGCCTTCGGTTCGTTCAATGGAGACGTCCAGCTCCATTGTGCGGAACACCTCAGCGAGGAAAAGCTCGGCTTCCTCAATGGGGTCTGGAATTTTCTCCAGCTCCACCTTTGCTTCCTTCACGCCGATCAGGCCGAACAGCCCCTTGCTTGGCTGCTCAAGTACGGTTACCTTTGCCCGTTCAGCTGGCAGGTTCCACTCCTGGAGTCCGTTCTTGACGGCTTCCTCAATCGTTCTCCCCGTAAATACGGCCTTCTTCATAATATCGGGACCACCCCTATTATTTAGATGGTTTCTTCGCGGATTTGCCATTCTTGCTGTTGTTTGAACCGCTCTTCTTCTTTGCAGGAGACGTGGTTTCCGTTGCGGTGACTACGATAGGCGTAGTCCCTTTATCCCGGTAAATGAAGAAGTTTTGAATGATCGTGAAGATATTCGAGTAAATCCAGTAAAGCGGGAGTGCGGCCGGGAAGCTTCTGGACATGAAGAAGATCATGACCGGGAAGATGAGCATGATGGTCTGCATGGCACCCATTTGCTGCATCTGTTGCTTCGGCATCAGCTTTTGCTGGAGGAACGTGGTCAGCGCGGCGATGATCGGCAGAACCCAGGGGTCCGGCGTACCCAACTGCAGCCAAAGGAATTCGTGCGCACGGATTTCCGGCGTACGGAAGATCGCATGGTAAAGGGCAATCAAAACCGGCATCTGGATGAAGATCGGGAAGCAGCCCGCCATGGGATTGACGTTGTTCGAGGTGAACAGCTTCATCGTTTCTTCTTGCTGCTTTTGCGGCTCGTCCTTATATTTTTCCTTGATCTTGGCCAACTCCGGTTGGAGGGCTTGCATCGCCTTGCTGCTCTTCTGCTGCTTGAGCGTCAAGGGAAGAACGAGGAAACGAACGATAATGGTGACGATCAGGATCGAGATCCCGTAAGCGCCTCCGGTGATATCGGCAATAAATTTAAGAAATTCCGACAGCGGGCCTACAAAAAAACGGTCCCAAATCCCGTTCTTGGGATCGATCAAGCGAATACCGCCATCCTTAGTCGTTGTCGAACAACCGGCCAAAAGCAAGAGCAAGGCCAGCGGCCACAGCTTATACAAACGTCGTACCAAAAGAGTTCCTCCCGAAGCCATGATCTGTTGCATATTCAAACCCAAATATAACATATCTATAGAAACAAATAAACAAGCTCGCTCCAGCACAAATCGAGCGAAAAACCTCCTTCCTATACGTCTACGGACGAGCGTCTTTCGGGTTCCGTTTTTTCTCCTTCAGAACGCCTGCTCGTTTCATGACGTGGTTGAGGCTTTTGCGCATCTCTTCATACTCCATTTCGGCTACCGGCTTGCGTGCGATGATGACGAGATCGAGTCCCGGCTGCAGCTCATCCTGAGCCAGCCGAATGATCTCCTTCATCCTTCGGCGGATGCTGTTCCGAACCACGGCATTCCCCAGCTTCTTGCTGACGGACACGCCGAGACGAAATGGTCCCGCTTCCTTTTGCGGCAAATAGTATACAACAAATTGCAGATTGGCGGCTGACTTCCCCCTCCGGTAAACCCGGTTGAAGTCTTCCCGTCTGGCAAGGCGATGCTCTTTTTGCACGAGGAACTCCTTCCCGCCGTTACTCGCAATAGCGTGCTTTCACAAGTTAATGCTTTTTTCCCTCTATAATGAAAACTCGCTCTTACAGCTTTGACGTCTTCCTTCGAAAATATAATCGCACAGACCCCGGAAAAAGAAAAAAGACCACGCTCGTGGTCTTCCGGTTATGCGGACAGTTGCTTTCTGCCTTTCAGCCGGCGAGCCGCCAGAACCTTGCGACCGTTCTTCGTGCTCATCCGTTTACGGAAGCCATGTACCTTACTGCGCTTCCGCGTATTCGGTTGGAAAGTCGGTTTCATCTATTTTGCACCTCCTGAGGATTCCATCCTGAAAAATACCTTTTCCCATTAAACCATTTCCCGTGCCCAAAGTCAACAGAAGAAAGGGCCCTCCCAGCAGGACAAATTCGGAACCATTCATCCACATCCAAGGAAGCTCCCTTTTCGCCCTTTCAAGTTATCCCCAACCTTCATTCATCGCTTTCCCCATCTTTTCGAACGGGCTTGTGCACAACTTTTTGCTGAGTTTTGCACAGAATGTCGATTTACGAACAAATTATTCACAATATGTAGTACTGTGCACAACATTCGCCCACAACCTATAGGATTTGTGGATAAAAGATAAAATTCGTTGAAACAGAAGGCTTTGTTTGCTATATTATTATTACTTTGGCTTGTGGATAGCACGCGAAATCCTCAATAATTATTCACAGCTTGTGGATAAGTCTGTTAACAATTATGTTTTGACGTTCTTATCTTTACTCACAACCTGGTTATGATGTGAATAACCTTCATCTTAGTTTAACGGCTCATGTCCCGTTCTTCTGTCGGACAAGAGCCGTTTGCGTCGTTCCTGTCGGAGTTTGTGTCGAATGCACGCTCTCCGGTCACCAGGAGCGCTTTTTTTCTCCATGCCCATCAGCTGGTTGCGGCCTTCGATTGTTTAAAGGAGTGAATTTCGTAGTGGATCGTCATGTCAACGACCTGTGGCAGCAGGTGCTCTCCGCCATCCAGAATCGTGTGAGCAAGCCCAGCTTCGACACGTGGCTCAAGTCGACGAAGGCGAGCGTCTTCACGGACCGGCTGCTCGTCATTGCCGCCCCCAATAACTTTGCTCGGGAGTGGCTGGAATCCCGATATACGCAATTGATCAGCAAGACCGTGTACGAAGCGCTGGGTATGCAGGTTGAGGTGCAGTTTGTGCTGGAAGAAGAAGCACAGACGCTTGCCGCCGCGCAGGCCGCAATCCCGGCGCCGCCTGCGGCAAAACCTCCCGCTCAGAGCGAGGAGGGCTTTGCCAGCATGCTCAATCCCCGGTATTTGTTCGATACCTTCGTCATCGGGTCGGGCAACCGGTTCGCGCATGCCGCTTCGCTTGCGGTTGCGGAGGATCCGGCTAACTCCTACAACCCGCTGTTTCTATATGGTGGAGTAGGACTCGGCAAAACCCACTTGATGCACGCGATCGGCCATTACGTGCTGCAGCACAATCCGGCCGCGAAGGTGCTCTATATTTCCAGCGAAAAGTTTACGAACGAGTTTATCAATGCCATCCGTGACAACCGCGGCGAGAGCTTCCGCAACAAGTACCGGAGCATCGATGTCCTGCTCATTGACGACATTCAGTTCTTGGCTGGTAAGGAGCAGACGCAGGAGGAGTTCTTCCACACCTTCAATGCCCTGCAGGAGGAACGCAAGCAGATTATCATCTCCAGCGACCGACCGCCCAAGGAGATTCCCACGTTGGAAGAGCGGCTTCGTTCGCGCTTCGAATGGGGCCTCATCACCGATATCCAGCCGCCTGATCTGGAGACGCGGATCGCGATTCTCCGCAAGAAGGCGCGCTCCGAGAACCTCGACATTCCCAATGAGGCGATGGTCTATATCGCCAATCAGATCGATACCAACATTCGCGAGCTGGAGGGCGCGCTCATTCGCGTCGTTGCTTATTCGTCGATGATGAACGAAGACGTCACGGTGGCTCTTGCCGCCGATGCGCTGAAGGACATCATTCCATCCAGCCGGCCGCGCGTGATCACCATTCAGGACATTCAGCAGAAGGTCGGCGAATTTTACGGCCTCCGCATGGAGGACTTTAAGGCGCGTAAACGGACGAAGGCCGTTGCCTTCCCTCGCCAAGTCGCGATGTACCTTTCCCGCGAGCTGACCGATTACTCGCTTCCCAAGATTGGAGAAGCCTTCGGCGGACGCGACCACACCACGGTCATTCATGCCCACGAGAAGATTTCCGTGAGCCTTCAAGAGGATCAGGAGCTTGCTCGCGTGCTTCAGAACATTACCGAGAAGATCAAACAGTCCGGGCTGTAAGCTTGTCCTTTTTTGTGGATACACAATCCGCCTATGCACATTCTATTCACATGTGGATATCCAGTCGTCGCATGGCTTTTGCTCACATATCCACATATTCAGGGCCCCTACTACGAATTCTATCTTTCTTTTAAAGACTATTTAGTAATAAAAGCGTGATGGAACACGCACTCTTTAACAGCCTATGCTCCAGGCTGCGAATTCAGAACCGGAGGTCTTCCCCGTGAAATTGTCCATATCGAAAGAACACTTGAACGAATCCATCGGTCATGTATCCAAAGCGATTACGAGCCGTACCCCGATCCCGATCCTGAGCGGGATTAAATTCGATACCACGGAAGAAGGAGTTCGGCTGACGGCAAGCGATGCCGACATCACCATTCAATCCTTTATCCCTGTGGAAAAAGACGGGCACACGATCATCCGTGTCGAACAAGAGGGCAGCGTCGTGCTTCCGGCGAAATTTTTCGGCGAAATCATCAAAAAGCTCCCTTCGAACGAAATCGAAATCGAGATTCGCCCTCCCTTTCAAGCGACAATCCGTTCCGGCGGCTCGGAAGTACAGCTCGTCGGACTCGATCCGGAAGAATACCCACAGCTTCCGGTTATTGAAGAGCGAAAGATCGTCTCGGTTCCCGGAGACCTGCTCAAAACGATGATTCGGCAAACGTCCTATGCGGTCTCCACAAGCGAAGCGACGCCCATCCTCACCGGTGTACTGTGGAGCTTGGATGAGCAAGGACTGAAGTTTATCTCCTGCGACCGTCACCGGCTCGCCCAGCGGGAGACGCCGCTCGACGCCTCCACCGAGCAATACTTCCGCGGCGTGGTCATTTCCGGGAAGACGCTTAATGAATTATCCAAGGTGATTCCGGACGATCATTCGCTGACGGACATCGTCGTGTCCGATAACCAAGTCTTGTTCCGTATGGACAATCTGCTGTTCTACAGCCGCCTGCTGGAAGGAACTTATCCAGACACTTCGAAGCTGATTCCGAACCAATTCCAAACGGAGATCGTGGTTAGCGGCAAGCTGCTGACGGAAGCGATCGACCGCGCGTATTTGCTTTCCCGTGAAGAGAAGACCAATATCGTTAAGCTGGTCATGAACGAGGACCAAACCTTGGAGATCTCCTCCAGCTCCAGCGAAATTGGCAAGGTCACCGAGATGATTCCGGTCGAAAGCATGACCGGCCAGCTGCTCAAGATTTCGTTCAACTCCAAGTACATGCTCGACGCGCTCCGCGTCATCGACAGCGAGGCAATTCGCCTTGGCTTTACTGGCGCCATGAGCCCGATCATTATCGAGCCGCTCGGCGAAACGAAGGTGCTGCAGCTGATCCTGCCGTATCGAACGACGAATTAACGAAGCGAGGGTGGTTATGAAAACCGTAGAGATCCACACGGATTACATTCAGCTCGGCCAGATGTTGAAGCTGACCGATTGCATCTCCTCGGGAGGGCATGCCAAAGCCTTCCTGGAAGAAACGGAGATTCGCGTAAATGGCGAAGCGGAGAATCGGCGGGGACGGAAGCTGGTAGCGGGAGACGTGATTCGCGTAGCCGGCTTCGGGGAGTTTACGATCGAGAGGAAAGGCTGACCATGTTCCTCAAAAAGCTTGCGCTTTCCCATTACCGGAACTACGAGCAGCTCACGCTCGAGGTAAATTCAGGCGTCAACCTGTTCGTCGGCCAGAACGCCCAGGGGAAAACGAATCTGCTCGAGGCGATCTACGTGCTCGCCCTCACCAAATCCCATCGAACCCATCAGGACCGGGAGTTGATTGGCTGGAATCAGGACGAAGCGATGATTCAGGGAGAGGTGGACAAGAAGTACGGCGCCGTCAACCTCTCCCTCTCCTTGTCCAAGCAGGGCAAGAAGGCCCGGGTGAACGGCCTTGAGCAGAGGCGATTAAGTGAATTCATCGGCTCCTTCAACGTCGTCATGTTTGCGCCGGAGGATCTCGAAATCGTCAAGGGCGCCCCGGGAATCCGGCGGCGTTTTCTCGATATGGAGATCGGTCAGGTGTTCCCCTCTTACCTCTACGAATCGATGCAATACCAAAAGGTGCTCACCCAGCGGAACAACTTTCTGAAGCAGGCGGATTTCGGCAAGGGCGTGGACGAAACCCTCCTCTCCATCTGGGATGAGCAGCTTGCCCGGCACGGTACTAAAATCATGAAAAAACGTCAAAGCTTTATAGAGAAGCTGCAAGGATGGGCAGAGCGGATTCACGCGGGAATTACGGCGGGACAAGAGGCTCTGCATATCCAGTACAAGCCTTCTTTTGCCGGGGCGGAACAAGAAGAAACTATTCTATTTGACAACTTTATGGTACAGTTAAACAAGGTGAGAAATCAGGATTTGCGCAGGGGAACGACCTTGATCGGACCGCATCGGGACGACATGGTCTTTTCTATAAACGGCAAAGAGGCGCACATCTTCGGCTCCCAGGGGCAGCAGCGAACGACAGCCTTGTCCCTGAAGCTGGCCGAGCTCGAGCTCATTCGGGAAGAGGCGGGCGAATATCCGATCCTGCTTCTCGATGACGTTCTGTCCGAGCTTGACCGGAATCGGCAGACGCAATTGATCGAGACGTTTCAGGACAAGGTGCAGACGTTCATCACGACGACGGGCACCGAGAGCCTCGATACGTCGCGTTTGCGCGATGCCGCTGTTTATCGTGTAAAGAATGGCGGCTTCGAGATGGACCGCTAGAAGCAGCGTGTTTTCAACGGGGCTCCCACGCAAGCGCAGACCCCGGTTTGAGAAGACGCTTCGGAGCGTGTCCGGCTGTCTTTAGGCGTTGCTTTTTTATTCTGGGAGTAGGCAAAGGAGGATGCTCGCGTGTATATCCATTTAGGCGGTGAACGCATCATCCGTTCGTCGGAGCTCATCGCTATCTTTGACCTGTCCATTGAGAAGAATTCAAAAATCTCAAAGCAGTTTGTACTCGAAGCAGCCAAAGACAAGAAAATCGAGATCATCGGCGAGGAAGAATGCAAGTCCCTCGTCGTGACCGTAGATAAAGTGTATTATTCCCCGATCTCATCGGCTACCCTCAAGAAAAGGGCCGTCAGCCTCTCCGTGAACGGATGAAGCGAAGGCCCGACTGCTGAACCTTAACCCGGAAGAGAAAAGCCATCACTCGATAGAAAAAGAAGGTGAACGTGCAATGAGCGCTCCATCCAATTCGTCTTATGACGCAAGTAAGATTCAGGTGCTGGAAGGGCTTGAGGCGGTTCGCAAGCGCCCCGGCATGTATATCGGCTCCACCAGCTCCAGAGGGTTGCACCACCTGGTCTGGGAAATTGTCGACAACAGTATCGACGAAGCGCTGGCCGGCGTATGCGACAAGATCGATGTCACCATCCACAAGGACAACAGCATCACCGTAACGGACAATGGCCGGGGGATCCCGGTCGGCGTGCAGGAAAAGATGCAAAAATCCGCGTTGGAGGTCGTGCTGACGGTCTTGCACGCAGGCGGCAAATTCGGTGGCGAGGACTCCGGCTACAAAGTGTCCGGCGGTCTCCACGGCGTCGGGATTTCCGTCGTCAACGCGCTATCTGAGCATTTGACGGCGCAAGTCCGCCAAGGCGGCAAACTTTATCAGCAGGAATACGAACGCGGCATTCCGCTCTACGATGTGAAGGTCATTGGAGAATCCGAAGAAACCGGTACGAGCATTACCTTCAAGCCGGACGCAGAGGTTTTCCAGGAGACGACCGAGTATGAATACGAGGTGCTGCAGTCCCGTCTTCGGGAACTGGCCTACCTGAACAAAGGCATCGAGATCAACTTGATGGACGAGCGGACGGATGTCAGCCACTCGTACATGTACGAAGGCGGCATCGTATCCTTCGTCGAGAGCCTCAACCAGAATCGCGAGCCGCTGCACCCCGCCATCTATGTAAGCGGGGGCAAGGATGGGATTCAGGTCGAAATCTCGCTGCAATACAACAACAGCTACAACGAGAACATCTACTCGTTCTGCAATAACATTCACACCCATGAAGGCGGTACGCATGAGTCCGGCTTCAAGGGCGCGCTCACGCGGATTCTGAATGATTACGCTCGCCGCATCGGCGTTCTGAAGGACAGCGACGGCAACCTGAGCGGCGAAGACGTTCGTGAGGGCATGACCGCGATCATCTCGGTCAAAGTCCCCGAGCCGCAGTTTGAAGGACAGACGAAGACGAAGCTCGGGAACAGCGAAGTGCGCGGCATCGTGGAATCGATGTTCGCCGAGAAGCTCGATACCTTCCTGGTCGAGCATCCTGCGATTGCCCGGCGCATTGTCGAGAAGGGCATTCAGGCTTCCCGCGCCCGGGAAGCGGCCCGCAAGGCTCGCGAGCTTACGCGCCGCAAGAGCGCGCTGGAGGTCAGCTCCCTTCCCGGGAAGCTGGCAGACTGCTCGTCACGCGACGCGGAAATCAGCGAGATGTTTATCGTCGAAGGTGACTCGGCGGGCGGCTCTGCCAAGCAGGGACGTGATCGTCACTTCCAGGCGATCCTTCCGCTTCGCGGTAAAATCCTTAACGTGGAGAAGGCTCGTCTTGACCGCATCCTCTCCAATGCCGAAATTCGCGCCATGATCACCGCGATCGGCACGGGGATCGGAGAAGACTTCGATATCACGAAGGCCCGCTACCACAAAGTCATCATCATGACCGACGCCGACGTCGACGGAGCGCACATTCGGACGCTGATGCTGACGTTCTTCTACCGGTATATGCGCAAGCTGATCGAAGCCGGCTATATCTACATTGCGCAACCGCCTCTCTACAAGCTGGAGCGCAACAAGGTCATCCGCTACGCTTACAACGACGCGCAGCGGGATAAGATTATGGCGGAATTCGGGGCGGAGTCCAAGGTTGCCGTTCAGCGCTATAAAGGACTTGGGGAAATGAACCCCGACCAGTTGTGGGACACGACGATGGATCCGGGTACCCGCTCCATGATGCAGGTTAGCATCCGGGATGCCATCGAAGCAGACCGCCTGTTTGATACGCTGATGGGGGACGATGTTGAGCCTCGTCGCGACTTTATTCAGGAGCATGCCAAGACTGTGAAGAATCTCGACTTTTAATATTCCCTTACAGCTATGGTGTAGAGCATATGCGGCAGGGTCCCGATACCGGGACCCCCCGTGCGTTATTCTGCAAGCGGAAGCTGGTTTTCATTGGTTCATTACGTTTTCAAATCCATAGAAACGCTGCGCCTCGCTGTTCCGGAGACGGGAGAGTTGGCTTCGTTTCTTTTTACCTGAGGAGGGTATACCAACATGGCGGAAGACTTGCATCCGCAAATTACGGAAAGGGACATCGGCTCGGAAATGCGCGAGTCCTTCATGGAATACGCGATGAGCATCATCGTACAGCGCGCCCTTCCCGATGTCCGAGACGGACTGAAGCCGGTGCATCGGCGCATCCTGTACGCCATGTCTGAGCAGGGGATGTCCCCGGATAAGCCGCACAAAAAAAGCGCGAGAATCGTTGGCGACGTCATCGGGAAATACCATCCTCACGGCGATTCTGCCGTGTACGAGACGATGGTTCGCCTGGCGCAGGATTTTGCTCTTCGCTACCCGCTTGTTGACGGGCACGGCAACTTCGGCTCGATCGACGGTGACTCCGCGGCGGCCATGCGGTACACGGAAGCCCGTCTATCCAAGATCGCGATGGAGCTTCTGCGGGACCTGAATAAGGAGACCGTCGATTTCAACCCCAACTATGACGGCGAAGAGGTGGAGCCGGATGTTCTTCCCTCCCGCTTTCCCAATCTGCTTGTCAATGGTTCTTCGGGGATCGCGGTCGGCATGGCCACGAACATTCCACCGCATAACCTGGGCGAAGTCATCGACGGGTTGAAGGCGCTGGTCGAGAATCCAGACATTACTCCCCTGGAGTTAATGCAGTACATCAAAGGGCCGGACTTCCCAACCGCGGGCTTTATTCTTGGGCGGGAAGGGATTAAGCAAGCCTATACGACCGGTCGCGGCTCCGTAACCATGAGGGCTCGCGCCGAGATCGAAGAGCATAACGGCAAGGCTCGAATTATCGTGAACGAGCTGCCTTATCAGGTGATCAAGGCTCGCCTCATCTCCAATATCGCGGAATTGGTTCGCGACAAGCGAATTGACGGCATCACCGATCTTCGCGATGAATCCGACCGCAATGGGATGCGGATCGTCATCGAGCTTCGTCGTGACGTGAACCCGAGCGTCGTCTTGAACAACCTGTACAAGCATACGGCGATGCAGTCGAACTTCGGGATTATCCTGCTGGCGCTCGTTAACAAGCAGCCGCGGGTATTGAATATCAAGGAAATGCTCCACTACTACATGGAGCACCAGAAGGAAGTCATCCGCCGGCGTACCGCATTCGAGCTTAAGAAGGCGGAAGCCCGCGCTCACATCCTGCTCGGTCTGCGCATTGCGCTCGACCATCTGGATGAGGTCATTCAACTGATTCGCACCTCTCCGACTACGGAGATTGCCCGCGAAGGCTTGATGACCCGCTTCCAGCTCAGCTATGATCAAGCCCAAGCCATTCTGGACATGCGGCTTGCTCGCCTTACCGGCTTGGAACGTGACAAGCTGGAGGCTGAATATGCCGAGCTCATGGAGCGCATCGCGGAATTCAAGGCTATTCTCGGCGACGAGGGCCTTGTCATCGACATCATCCTGGAAGAGCTCAGCGAAATTCGGGCCAAGTACAATGATGAGCGTCGAAGCGAGATTACTATCGGAGACGACTCTATCCTGGACGAAGACCTCATTCCGCAGGAAGATGTCATCGTTACGCTGAGTCATACCGGGTACGTGAAGCGCCTGCCGGTGAACACCTATCGCGCTCAGAAGCGCGGCGGCCGCGGCGTCATCGGCATGGACACGAAGGAAGACGACTTCGTTGAGCATCTCTTCGTCTCCAACACGCACCAATACCTCATGTTCTTCACGGACAAGGGGAAGGCGTACCGGTTGAAGGCGTATGAAATTCCGGTGATGAGCCGGACTGCTCGAGGGACGCCGATCATCAACCTGCTGCAGATTGAGCAGGGCGAGAAGATATCGGCGGTCATCCCGATCCCCGACGATGAGCAGGAGAGCTACCTGTTCTTTGCGACCCGGGAAGGGATCGTCAAGAAGACCCCGCTCAGCGACTACCGTTATATCCGCAAGGGCGGCTTGATCGCCGTTCACCTGCGGGAGGAAGATCGCCTGGTCGGCGTTAAGCTGACGGACGGGAAGCAGGAAATCATCATGGGAACGAAGCAGGGCATGTCGATCCGCTTCCCTGAGCAGGACGTTCGGTCAATGGGCCGGGCCGCAACGGGCGTGAAAGGCATCAGCATCGGCGAGGACGATGCCGTCATCTCGATGGACGTCGTCAATGACGATGACAGCGTGCTGATCGTCACGACCAACGGCTTCGGCAAACGGACGCCGATGACCGATTACCGTGTTCAATCTCGCGGCGGTAAGGGGATCAAGACGCTGAACATCACCGCCAAGAACGGGCCGGTGGTGGGCCTGAACGTCGTGAAGGATGACGAGGACCTCATGATCATTACCACCCAGGGCACGATCATCCGGATGAGCATGGACGGCATCAACCTGATGGGGCGGAACACGCAAGGGGTGCGCCTGATCAACATCAAGGATGATGACGAAGTGGGAACCGTTTCGCGCGTGGAAAAGAGCGAGGACACGGACGAAGGACAAGAAGAAGAAACAGGACCTGAATTGTCCTGATGCTAGATGGGAAGGGGGTTTTCTCCCCCTTCCTTTTGTTTTACAATGAGAGCGTGTCTTCAAACCCGAATGCTGGCAGACCTCGCTAGAAGGTGCCGTCCGGTGGAGGGGAAGACTTGCTTGACATCTAGTTCTATACATTTATTTTTATGAGAAGTAAAAAAGGGGTGTTTTCGTGCAAAATGTAGGCGTTGCCCACTTGAAGCCGGGAAACAGGCTGTCGGAACATGTGATTACCCGCCGGGGAACGCTGTTGTTCGAAAAGGGCAGGGCGCTCACCGAGACGGATAGAGAGATTCTGGAGGCCTTTCTGATTCCGTCGGTTCTCATTTATGAGCCAAATGAATCCGAGAAGGCTGCTCAAGCAGCAGAAGAAGATGAAGTGGTTCCTTTCCTTCAAGGTAAGCCTGATTTCCAATTGGCCTTTAAGCAGATGAGAAGCTTGCTGCGCAAAGCCTTTCCGCTGCCGGCCGCTGCCCAGCCGCTCCCCATTCTCGATATTCGCAACCAGCTCATCGCTTTGTTGGATACGGCGGAGGAATACCACCCGCTGCTCTGCGACCCTGAAGCTGTCCGTGATGAGGACTATTTGTACAATAACAGCATTTACGTTGCCCTGAGTTCTTACTTGCTCGCCAAGTGGCATGGGTTTCCGGAGAAGGATTTGGTTCCGGTCGCGCTGGCAGGCCTTTTGCATGACATCGGGAACATTCGGATTGACCCGTTGATTTTGGAAAAGAAAGCGTCGCTTACTCCGGCCGAGCGCGAGGAGATCCAAAAGCACCCTACATACGGTTATATGCTCCTGAAGAATGTCCCTGCCATTAACGAAGGGGTCAAGCTTACGGCTCTGCAGCATCATGAACGGGAGGACGGCAGCGGATACCCCATGCACGTGAAGGGGGACAAGATCCACCCTTACGCGAAGCTCGTGGCCATCACGGATGTCTTCCATGCGATGACCAGCAACCGGGCGTACAAGCGTGCGGATTCGCCATACCAGGTACTCGATGACCTCCACCAGGAATCCTTCGGCAAGCTGGAGCCGACGTTCGTTCGCACCTTTATTGAGAAGATGACACAGTTCAGCACCGGGACGCTGGTGAAGATCAGCGATGGACGGATCGGAGAGATCATCTTTACGGATCGTGCCAATCCAACCCGGCCCATGGTGAAGATCGGCGACTTAATCGTCAATCTGGCTCAAGAGCGGCAGTATTATATTAAAGAGGTTGTTGCGGGGTAATTGCTTTCTTTACAAAACCAAATATTAACTTTGACATGTCCCGGAGGCGCGTGCTATAGTTAGCATCTGCCTTCGGGACAAGCGCTTTTCTACGAGAAGTGATGGAAACGAAGAGCGAAAAAAAAGATTTAAAAAAGACTTGCTTTCTCGCCTAGACCTGTGATATATTATAAAGGTCGCCGCAAGAAAGCGACGAAAGAAAATGGTCCTTTGAAAACTGAACAACGAGTGGTAAGGACGCAGAATTCGAACTTCGGTTCGAAAGACGCACAAACAAACACGCAAGTGTTAAGTAATGAGCTTAAATGAAACGATCTATAAACTTTTATGGAGAGTTTGATCCTGGCTCAGGACGAACGCTGGCGGCGTGCCTAATACATGCAAGTCGAGCGGAGTTTATCTGATTCTTCGGATGAG